>JANTGM010000038.1 GCA_024762925.1 Kofleriaceae bacterium
GAAAGAAGAATTTCTCTTGGTAGCCCGGGCCGTCGGGAATGTGGCTCTTGCGATACACACCTAGAACGCTACCGTCGGCATCAAGCATTGCCACACTGTTGTAAAGCTCTTGACCATCGCGCTCATAGAACGACACAGGCAGTGCTACCGAGAGCTCTTTGGCAAGCTTCTGAAAGTGGAGAATCGTTGGGTGGCCAGTCGCTGGCAATGCTCGAGCAAAGTCCGCTTCAAGCTGCTGTTGTGGGAAGTACCAACCTTCGAATAGCTCAGGCATCAGCACAATCTGTGCGCCCGCGGATGCAGCTTCTCGAATCAGAGTCTCCATGCGCTCAACATTGTGCTCCCGTGATTTGGTGAACGCGCTTTGCAGGGCGGCAACTGTGACGTGGCTACTCATGACGTGGCTCTTGTTGGGAGATGCAGTGCACGGTACCGCCTCCAGTGAGAAGTGCGTAAGCGGGATGCGGGACAATTTGCCTTTCGGGAAAGACCGCAGCCAACAGTGAGAGCGCTTTGGCATCTTGGTCGACGTCAAAGGTTGGAACGATGACGACCCGGTTTGCGATGAGAAAATTGCAGTAGGAAGCCGCCATGATGCCCTGCGGCCCCTCGATTCCTCCTGGGCTTGGGAGTGACACGATTTCGAGCGCGTTCCCGTCAGCTGTGTGAGCGCTTCGGAGCGCGTCGTGGACTTCGAGTAGCACATCGCGGTTGGGGTCGTTGTGCCCACATGGTTCCATGCATGCAACGGTGTGAGGACCAACGAACCTGGCAACATTGTCAACGTGACCATCGGTATGATCACCATCGAGTCCGCGCTCCACCCAAATAACGTGTCGACAGCCTAGGGTTGCGGCAAGTTCTCGCTCGACATCAAGTGCATCTGCGGAAGGATTGCGATTCTCGTTCAAGAGACACTCGCGCGTACTAAGAAATGTTCCAAGTCCATTTGAGTCGAGAGCTCCGCCTTCCGCGGCCAGGCTGCTTGAGCGGCATGGCACGCCGAGCAAGCCAGCGACGCGACGTGCGACATCCGGATCGTGGTCAAAGAGGAATTTGCCGCCCCAACCGTTGAAGGCATACGTGACCGCTTCAAGCGCTCCACTACGATGAACGAGTATAGGGCCTGTGTCCCGCAGCCAAATATCGCCGTACGGTATCGCGTGGCAGGTGACTCGCTCGTGAAGCGGGTGGTTCGATCCCTCTTCGGGAACTAAGAGGTTTACCTCTTGCGTCCTTGCCAACGTATTCGCGAGACGCACGACAGATGCATAGGCCTCGTCGAAGTAGCGTCCCCACTCTTCTCGGTCGTGAGGCAAGGCTAGCCACATCGATGCTTGCGCCTCCCACTCCGCAGGCATTCGAGGGCTTGGTGGCATCTGCCTGATGTACCAAAAAACGCGTGAATACGAAGGCGATCACTGGTGAAAAACTGAGGGCGAACTAGCCGTGCAAAGCGGCTGATAGGTGAAATCATTGGGCAATCGAACCGGCATGAGCCTTGCTGTAGGGCGGGGGATGAACTTCTCCCAAGGTCTCCTCGCATCTTCGCTTTCCCTCTTGCTTGCATCTGCATGTACAGGGGGCGCTGGCGATGATGACATTGCAGAGCCAAGCCAGGTTGCCACATCCATTTCCGAGTCGGTGACGGACATTGCGCAGGTCGCACCAACCCAGGTCACATTGGCGAACAGGCTCTTTAGCATTCCCAGTGCCAGCGCCGTCGGTGAAGTCAATGCTCAGACATGTTCTGATTTGGAGGGGCTGCTAAACCAGAGCTGCCAGTTCATTGAAGGGATCGCTGGAGACTCCTACTGCTATGCCGAATCGACGTTCTTCATGGCACACTCGCAGCCCCGCTGTGCCTCTCGTCTCCATCTTGGCGGTGAACTAGACAACATCTATGCGTTTGATTTAACGGGACAGTCGTTGACCGGACCGGTGGATACCTGTGGTGACGGAATCGTCGACGAAGAAGAGCAGTGCGATGATGGCAATCGCGAGGACTTTGACGGCTGTTCACAGCTTTGTGAGATTGAAGAGTTCCAGGGCTGTGAAGCGGTGATCGAGCAGTACTATCAGCAGGCCGAAATCGCCTACGTGGATAAGGAGCAGTGGGATGGGCCTCGTAGCCACGTCATGATCAATAGAACGGTGCGGGCGTTGACCGCAGTTGACCAGCGGTCGTGCGATGCCGCTTTGGCCGTGGGCGCCGATGTCTGCAATGAGCTCACAAGCCAGATGCCGTTTGTTGGGAGCTGCCAGCCTATGGGTGGTCTTCGTCAAACCGATAATGGCCCTCTGTGCGACGTGCGCTTCCAGGTGTATTTTCAGACGGTCTCACCTGCAGACGGAGTCTTCACAACAGCGATGCCTGGCATTCTCGCGTTCACAATCGGCGAATAGGCTGGGCAGTAGGCCTTGGGGAATGCCCAGAGCAGATTGCTAGTAGCTAGCGGGGCGAAGCACAACGAGTGCGGGGGTGCGGCCCTCGCCGTCGCTATGCTGATCGAGGGCGTTTGCCAGGCTATCAATGTAGCGTCCCAAATCAACAAAGCCAACCGAGCGATGACCCAGTGCTTGCTTGGCGATTAGCGGGTCACTGAAGACGGTGGTGCCAAGTTCACTACCAATGAAGAAGTGTGAGTCACCCGGCTCAAGCGGCAGGCTTTGCGGCAGGTAGTTGATGTCCTCGCTCGCTCCAAGCCCTGGTCCAGTTGCGGCAACTGAGATCAAGTCGCCATTCTCTTTCAGCTGAATCCAATCTGGTGAACCTGCTGCAGCGTAGTCGATTCGGCGAGAGTTTGTATCAAATAGCGCGACTATGCACGAGAGGTCGCTTGGTGCGTCAGGGCGCCAGACATAGCGGTTTAGCAGCCCTAAGACTTTTTCTGGGCGGAGTGTAGTGCTCTTTGCCGCCGCAACAAGAGAATTGCAGAATCCGCGAAGGGCGGATGCGAGGATGACTGCGGCCAGGCCTGGTGCGGCAATCTCTGCAAAGACGACGAGAACTTTGCCGCTCTCCTGGGCGTAGGTTGCGTAGAGCACTGGTGGCTCTCCTGGTGCCCGATGCAGAACCCCCGCCCACTCGAGGCCCTCAGCGGTGTCGATCGGCTCTTCTGGCAGAAGTACCCGTAGCACTTGCGTGGCAGATGCTGCGTCTTTTTCCAGTTCTGCCAGGTGTGCGGAGGCCAGGCGCAGGGCCCATCGCTCAACAACGCTTTCCATCGCCATCTTCCAAGCCTGGAGTGCATCCACCGCTGTTTCCGATCGGCGCTCAGGACAGTAGCTGGCCCAGACCCACTGTGGTGCCATGGAGTCGGAGACAGGAATCAGCACGTTGACACCATGGTGATCCATGAATCGATAGGCCGCCTGCAACAACTCAGGGCTGAGAATGCTCTCGCTAAACCGTCGGTCGATCGGCTGCCCTTGCGCGGCAATCGCACTCAGGAGTGATGCCTCATCATACGAGCAAGCATGGTTTTCGTGTTTCCAGCCGCCCTGAGTTGGGATGAAAAACTGTTGGCGAACGCACTGAAATGCGCGCCCAGAAACACTCTCAGTGAGCTGGAGGAGAGCAAGGCGGGATTCCACTTCGTAGCCTTCATGCAGGTAATCTCGCAGATGCTGCAACATCGCGTCTTCTCCGCTATGGGTCTCGGCTACGCCTTTCGCGGCTTTTCGATTGAGAACGTACCAACCAAGAAGCGCGACTTCTGGCACCACAAAGTACTCAATCATTGCTTGGTCTCCTCAAAGTGATGAGAGAAGCGCATGACAATGAAGGTCATGTCATCGCCGGCATCGGAGTCGCCCAAGTGTTGCCGTACCCGATCCATCATGTGCTGGCACGAGCTTGGAACATCGAGACTGGTGCACTCGATAAGAACCTTGCGAAACTCACGGTGCCCCAAGCGTGGCATGTGTGGCTCGCCCGCCTCGACGATGCCATCACTAAAGAGAAAGAGCATGTCGCCGTCGCGGAGCTTCTTTGACGCTTTCTTGAACTTCAGCTCATCAGCCGACCCCAACATACTTCCCTCGACCTTGAGAGGCGTGAGTCCGGTGTCATCGATCCCACGCCAGTGGAGCGGTGGATTGTGCCCCGCGTTGGCAAATCGGATCTCGCAGGTGCGTGGGTCAAAGACCGCGGCAAACGCACTCATCATGTGATGGCTACGACCGACCTCGCGAACCAACTCATTTAGGTCGGCCAGGAGCAGGGCTGGCTCGATTGCTCGGCCCTGAACGCTGGCATGTGCAGCCAATGAGCCGCTCACCGCAGCCGCGAGGGTTGCAGGCGAAACTCCATGGCCCGTGGCATCTCCGACGAAAAAGAGTACCTGACCTTCCCCGAGATCGTGCCAGGCCCAGATGTCGCCACCGCATTGCTCTGCAGGCTCTGACCATCCTTGGAGCTGCACCGAGTCAATTTCGACAAGGTCGGGCGCGGGAAGTAGCGAGGCCTGCATTGCTTGGGCAAGAGCGAAAACCTGAGCCAGTGCCTCACGGCCACCCGCTTGGTGTCGCAAGTATTGGTTGATCAAACCAGACGTCATACTCTGACCAACAACCTCAAGAAAAGCCTCCGCATAATCAGAGTTTTTCCAAGGAAAGTCGAACACCGCAAAGCCCAAGAGCTGACGGTCTTGACAGAAGGAGAGGATCACATCGGCTTCAAGGTCGTTGAGGAGTGAAAGAGCGTCTTGGGCTCCTGGGCCAGTGTGCCCCGCCAGCGTTTCTCTTGTTAGTAGTCCACCTTGGTGTCTGAAGAACGAGACGGCCTTCTGCCGACTTCGCACAATTTTGAGGTCTTCTACATCGCCACCAAACGACAATTGCCCCTCGGTGCCCTGTAGAATGAGAATTACGTTCTCGATGCCAAGGCCATCGCGCAGGGCAACCTGAAGATTTTTTGCGAGCTCAGCGAGGGTCCGACTGTTGATACGAGAATGAGCAAATGCCAAGGCGACTCGTTCAAGCTCGAGGCCGGGAATACGAAAGGCCAGTGCAGGTTGGATGTAGAGTGCCTCGATTGCGAGGTAGGCAATGCCCAGCACGCAAAGAAGAACTCCGGGGGCGGATTGCAGGCCGAGGGCTAGACCTGAGATCAGGACGACCAACCCCGGGAGGACCAGCAAAAACGTGATGGGCCAGGAGACCCGAATCTCTGTGTCGTGTGTTCCCTGTGAAGCTGTGCGTGTGGTCGCTAGTGCGGGGCTGCTGGTTTCCATGGGAGCAACACGATTCAACACCGGAACATCTTTGCTTCGGGACTGCATGTAGGACTAGAACAAGGGAAAGACGAACAGCCAAAACGCCAAGCTAGCCAGGGCAAAGAGGCCGATGCCCATCAATACCATTTCCCCGTTCGAATCCGAGCGTCGGCGTCGCTTGGTTGGCAGCGTGATGTGTTGATCAGCCTGCTCATCATTTACGGGGTGGACATGAGCACGCCACGCTGCATGTTGAGAACTCCTCTGTGACCGCGCTCGAGGAGTGGTCGTTCGACCCGTTTGCGTACTTCGTTCCGACGGCTTGGACAATTCGGACTCTGTGGAATGCTGCGTGACGAATTTGCCTTGCCGCCTAGAAGGTTGCATTGAGCGTGGCTCCAAAGATTGTGAGTTTGCTATCGCTCTCTGGAGCGGTTCCCCCGAAGCTTCCTGGAATGGCTCCAAAGAACCCACCACTGTAGTCACTCTGGATGATGAGTGTGTGGAGGCGAGCGAAGAGCTTGTCATTGAATGGGAAAATGACATAGCCCTCGTAGGAGCTACCGCGGTTGGCGAGCTTGTTGCTCAGGTCGGTTGTTGGAGTGTTAAACGAAATCCAGTGCCGTGAGGCGAAGTTGTACTCGAATCCAATCTTTGGAGCTCGCTCCGAGTTGAGTGGAAGAGTGTAACGGCCTCCAAAGTAGCCAAAGTAGGTTGTCGTCGTGTCGCATTCTGCAGCGGGCACCAGGCCAACCATGGGGTCCTCGCTCCAACACTTCTCAGCAGATGCTAGACCCAAGAGGGGAAACTGCGTGGGATTCCCGTTCATGTCAGGTGGACCAACATTGTAGCTGATCGCAGCTCCCGGCTCGGGCTTGAGAAAGCCAACAGCCGCCGATGCGAAAAGATCAAGCCCGCTACCACCGAGGTCCTTGAAGAGCACAAGGGCACTGAGGTTTGCGTATGTTCCAAGAGTGGAAGGTTTCTGAGAGGGGAAGACCAGTGAACCGTCAAAAGGGGGAGGTGCGTTGGCCACGTTTGGCGGTGGGTTCGGATTGGAAATTGGTACCGTGAAGGGGCGGAACTTCGGTACCATGTAGAAGCCCAACTGGGTGTAGGCGCCCAGCTTTGGAGCTTTTAGGTCGATATTACCTCCGAGGATGCGCAGGTTCTTCGTGCCATTGGTGAGGGGCAAGTTGAGCGAGTTTAGGTCGTTCTCCAATGGGAACGCCCAAGAAATGTAGAATCCGCGCATGAGCACATTCGAGGAGGGAGAGATCGTAAGATTTACCGTCTCATACTCACCGTCCACCATGTGCAGTCCCCAACTCGCGTCGCTCTCAGTGAGGTTCTCGCGAAGCTCCGCAGGTGAGCCGTTGCTGTAGGAGATACGACCCATGGACAGTGCCACCTTCTCGTGCACAAACCAATCAATCCACGCACGCTCCAAGCGGACCGAGTTGTCACGTGGAATTCGCGTCTCAGAAGAATCCTGAGCAAAGAGCGTCGCCGTGTTCGTTCCGTAGCGCTTGAACATCGTAAGACGACCAGTGAACCGTAGATCCTTGTATGGCTGCGCCTCCATGTTGAGCCGCAGGCGGTGAAGCCACTGCTCGTCATTCGTGGCATCAATGCGGACTGGAGCGCCGGTCATAGGATCGCGAGCTCCATCTGGCGATGGGCCTGAGAAGCGGTTGTGGGTCACAAGTGTTCGGTAGTCGCCACTCCATCGGATACGTTGAAGAAGACTTCGCGTCTCAACCTTGTCGAGCAAATCCTCAGTCGCTCGCAGCCGCTCCTCAAGTTCGTCAACAACTTGAGGATCCACGATTTCGATGGAGGATGGTGCTGGTGCGACTTTGGTCTCCTCTTCGGCAGGGGCACCCTCCTCCGACTGGGCGGCAGCTGTCTTCGCACCGAAGAGAAGCAGTGCACAAGCCACTGCGGAACCAACCAGGGTTGTGCGAGTGGAGCCAAAAACCTTAGGTAATACGATCATCGAATGCCAGCTCCTTGATTGCGCGCTACATCCGCGGCTTTGCTTTTGAGATAGGTTTTTACGTGAGTTAGTTGTGCGGCGCTTACTGAGCCGCCGATTCGTCGATACCGATCATGGCTTCCTCGGGCGAAGAAGCGATCCCATTGAGAGATTGTGAAGCGACGCGGGCCTACCGTTGATGCCCCGTTCTTCCGATGGCAGCTATTGCACGTTGAAGCGAGAAGTCCCTGGCCTCGAGAAGCATTGCCTTCTGCGGAGGATGAGACTCGCGGAGTTCGGGGGAGTCGGTCGGCGACCACCAGCTCTGGTGTGGGGGTTGTCGTATCTGTGTTCTTCGGCTTGGCGGCAACCATCTTGACGAGCGACTCAGAAATTTTCTGATTTTTTCCAGCTTCGATTCGGATGGTTACGACCTTGGGCGAATATCCTGAAAGGCTCAGCGCAACCGAGTGGCGCCCTGGAGCCATATCCACGCTGCTGATTGGGCTCTTTCCGATGAACACACCATCTAGGGCAATGGTTGCACCCCTCGGTGATGTGCTAATTGAGGCCGTACCCATGGTTGGTGCTTCAACTGGTGCGGGATCGGGCTTTGGTGGAGTAACCTTCGTCTCTCGACCAATTCTTGGACGTTTCCCCGAGCTTTTCCCTGAGTTTCTCCCCGAGTTTCTCCCCGAGTTTCTCCCCGAGTTTTTCCCCGAGTTTTTCCCCGAGTTTCTATCGTTTGTCTTTGGGTCCACGGGCGCTATGGGGTCAACAGGATCGCCTGAAGCCTCCTCGATTGTGCCTGCGTCGATCTGAACCTGCGCGACCAACTCCGGTTCGGTAGCCCCGCCATCCGCCGGCTCAGTGTCGGTCGTGGAAGGCGTATCAGGCGTTGCCACATCGGTCCCTGCCACATCGGTCCCTGCCACATCGGTTCCTGCCGTTGCCGCTGCCATGTCAGCTGTGGACTCGTCCTTTTTGGAATCCTTTGAGTTGCGAACGACAAAGAAGATCGCGATTTGAACGGCAGCGATGGCCACCACTAGGATCGCAATGGTGCTTTTCTTAGTTTTTTTCCGGCTTGAACGCATACGTCTCCTGCGCTGTAGATTGGAGACAGACCGTACCCCCCACGGGTCATTGCCGCCCCCAGCAATGAGTTAGTAGTTTCCCTGCGTAGTGCAAAGCAGCGCAAGTGTTCCTCTGTGCAAATTTTACATCCCTGGGTATACCAAATTGCGGTACCGATATTCTAGTGATTTTAGGTGCTTGTGGGCCAGGAGAGGCAAAGTTTGCAGGCTCCAGCACTAGAGTGTTGCAACAAACGTCTCAGAAGACGTTGCAGAGCAAATAGTCGCTAATTCCGATGCGATTAAGAGAGGTAAGTCCTGGAGGGCAGATCAGGCATTGTCTTATTCAGCAAAACCCCTCCAGGAAGTTTGGTTGCCCCTGCAAGTGCACAAGGATTGGTTGGCGAAGCTAAGTCAATTGTCGCCGGCACTCGAACTGCGGTGGCAGGGAGCTAGTTTGCAATCCCCAGCATCAGAGTTGTTCTTATTCGTATGGGTCAAATAGTCGTTTGCAATGTGTTGCTGCGAACAATGTTGTCGAATTTTGGATGATACGCCAAGCGGATCTAGGCCCATTCATATAGCAATCCAACCATCACGCCGCGCACACTAGTGGCATGACAAGCAAGCTAGCGCGATTCGCCATGGTCTTGGCTCTTGGGTGTGGCGGAAGCAGCGCTCGCACCACGACACCAAGCATCGCGACTGACAAGAAGGTGGCATCTGGCGCCCGTCCTGGAAGTGAGGTCGATACTCTGTGGAAAGCGGCTCCTGAAGGCACTGTAATGGGCATTGTGATTGCTCCAGGCACGACCTTGAAGCTCTATGATATGGCAGAAGAGTTCTTACGGGTGGTAGAGGCACGTTCTGTGGGTGCAGAAATGATGGCCGAGGCGCGCAAGGAAATTTCTGAGCTTCCTTTCAATGTCTTCGACCGTCAGTCCTTTTCCTCGGCTGGCATTGATCTCTCGGGAGGTGCTGCCTTCTTCGTGGACTCGGAAAAGAGCGGTACAATGATCTTGCCGGTAACCAACAGCGAGGCGTTTCGGAAGTTCACGAAAGCGACACAGAAAACGATTGGTGAAACCACCATTGATGTCTTTGATGATGATTTCTACTGCATGGCTACAGATGACGCGTATCTCTGTATGGAGGATGCAGAGAAACTCACTGCTCACACTGTGACCGGGCGCTCCCACTTCGCGGAACGCGTGTTTCGGCTGCCGGCGAGCTACCGAGGTGACGCCCAACTTGTTATGGACATGAACGCATTCGAAGCAATGGAAGACGAGCCCGACGAAGAGCTACATGAACTCTTTGACGAGCTTGGCTTGCTAGCAGCGGTCATTCAGCTTGAACGGGGCAGTGTGACAGCTCGTGCATGGATGCAGGCGAAACCCACGGGTGATTTGCAAGCAATCGTGGAGACGGGGGCATCTGTTGGTGGTTTGAGCACAGGTGCGGGGGCCCTGCGGCCCTCGAGTTTTGCTCGCATGATTGTGCCATTGAAGCTCTTTTTGGACGAGGTTCCCGACCAGACGCTTCCGGGCGGAGCGAGTTTGCGCGACGACATCTTCGGCAAGCTAACTGGAGAGTTTGTGGCCTACACCCCAGCAAGTGCCACGCCCTGGGGGCGCTTTGCTATCGGCATTACAGAAGCACAGAGCTTTCGGGCGCTGCTCAACATGGGGTGCGCTTTGATACCACCCATGGACTTTCTCGAAGTTACGAAGGGCGAGAACCGGTGTGACTTTGTTGTCGACTACGACAAAGTGCCAGGACTCGACGAGGCCGCTCGGTCAATGTTCAAAGGAAAGCTACCAGTGGCGGTTTCTGTGGAAGAGGATCAACTCGCGTTGACGATCGGAAGAGAGGCTCCAGTGGTAGAGGGCAGCAGCGTGAGCGAGATGGGCAAAGAGCTGCTCTACAAGGAATGGAGTTACAGCCTCTGGACTCAGAACTTTTCCATCATTGCTGGTCTCGATGAACCTTGGTCTTCCGTAATCAAACTCCAACCTCAGGACATGCAAGAGGGCATGCAGTATGCCCTGTGGCTCTTGGCACATGTGAGCGAGTTCGCTGGTGCTGTCTCTGTGCAGGCCGATGGTCTACACATCCTCACCCACATTGGCACCTACGCCTCAGATCCTGATGACGCGTACAAGGCGTTTGAAGCGGCGATTACAAAGAACATAGAACAAGGCGATAGCAGTGCGGAGTTTGCCGAGATTCGGCGCAAGTGGCCGGCGAGCCAAGCTGCACAGCAAAGCGCCGCGTCGGGGCCGTTCTCCGAAATATTCGCAAAGATGATTGCGAAGATCTCGGTTCCCGCATTTGTTGAGTACCTAGAACGAGCCTCGGCCTCGGAGGCTGGGAACAAGGCGGCAAAGTAGAACTCGGCGCCGATCCCACATCTTGAGGAGTGCAGACGCCTTCCACGCGGCGCCCACCCTGTGAGATCTCGCGTTTCAAGCGCCGTTTGCGCTCGGCGCGATGTGATCACTTGCAGGGGCACAGTTGGCAAAGGCTGAGAAGACCCGAGCGATTGGACAGCGCAAATCCGATCGCAATGTCCTCCTACGTGGACGAGGTCGCCAGCATCAAACCGACAGCAGCTCCCAACCCAATAGTCACGATTGGGTTACTTTGATTTGGTCAACCGGACGTGCAGCCAATGAAAACGTAGTAGGCCAATCCTGCAGCCCCTCCGAGGAGAGCGCCAACAATCGGTACAGCTTTGCTTGGGCGGAGGCTCACAACGCGATGCTACCAGGAGGCACTCGCTTGGGGAGATAAAAAACGGACGGCTCCCGTGTTGGGCGCTCTGGATCTGCAACAACGACAAAGACTATCCGTTGTGGGATGAGTTGCGCGCTCCGCATCATGAGTGCCTGCATCTGATGGGAGTTACTCTGAGCAGTTTCGCAATTGCTCTTGCAAGGCTGCGACTTCGGATTCGCGCCCCAGTCCTTCCCACTGGGAGAGCGAGAACTGGTAGGCACGCTTGGCGCGCGCAGTCTCGCCAACGGCAGCTGCGAGGTCACCGGCCATCTTCACCGGGTTGGCCACGTCGGTGTCAAACATGCTTCCAAGTCGCTCTTCCGCGACATCGAGATGGGCATCAAAGGCCGTCCAGTCCGAGCGAGCAGCGGCACAAGGGCACAGCATGGCGTGTGCGACACCGACGCCAGCATGCACGTCTTGAGAGATCAAGGACTCAAGAGCACTGACAAAGAGACTCTCTGCTTCAGCAAACTTGCCGCGATCGACAAGCACTAGGCCAAGGTTCATCTCTGCATAGCCAATGTGGCCATATCCTGCCGCCGAGAGCATGCGAACCGCTAGTCGGTAGAGTTCTTCGGCTTTGTCGAGGTTGCCGTGCATGCGCTCGATGTCGCCAAGGGTGCTCTGGGCGAGTGCCGCTTGAGTTCGCGACCCGCCCTCGCGCACGAGCTTAAGACATCTTCTTATGTGGCTTCGGGCAATGTCGAACTGGCCCGCTTGAATGTTGCAGACGGCGAGTGCACTGTAACAGGCGCCAAGCTGGATTGGGGCTTCGAGCCTTTCGAAAATCGAAATCGCCCGTCGGAACTGTTCTTCGGAACGCGCTAGGTTGCCACGGCCGATCAGAATCCAGCCCTGCTCTCGCATCACCTGGCCCAAGAGCGTTTGATCGCTGAGGGTGGCCGCTAGTCGCTCCGATTCACGAGAGCGTCGCCAGGCTCTCGCAGACTCTCCGCGAAATCGAGCAACACGCTCACAGATGAGCAGAGCCTCGGCGAGCATTGCATCACTCCCCAGCGCTTTGCCCTGAGTGATGACTCTCTGCGCCCAGTCCATTGCCTCTTCAAGCCGCCCTTCGGCTCGACAACTGTGCGCCCAGAGAAGCCAGCCTTCAAGGCGTCGATGGTCATTATCACCGACCTTGAGCTTGTCGAGCGCCTCCTCGCGCTCACCGAGAATGAAGCGAGTCTCGCGGGTGTCGCCTCGGTTCTCCGAAGCTTTGGCGGCAGTGGTTAGCAGCGCAACTGCCTGCTCAAGTTCGCCAGCAGCAAGCAGGTATCGGCCTGTGCGCATCTCCGAGCCGTCCTGCTCGGCCACAATCCAGGCACAGATGCGGTTGTAGCGCTCGTAGGAGCCGGCGTCTCGCGACATGCGCTCAAGGCTTTCTCGCAGCATGCCGTGAACAAAGGACCAACCCTGACTTGGACCCAGAGCATGAGCGTCTGCGAGTTTTTGTTCTAGCAAGGCCTCGACAAGATCCGAACTTGGTGTCGCACCCGCACGGTGGCAGGCGAGTTGCCACTCCTTCGCGTCAACGTCCTCGCCAAGCACAGCAGCGAGCTCTAGGGCGCGTTGGTCATTGCACGAGCGGCCATCCAGAATTCTTCCGATTCGCCCCGCCCACACTTGATGCAAGTCGTCTGGAACTTCAACCGTGACACCTGGCCGCAAGCGAAAGCCTCCATCTCCGCTTTCGAGAAGCCCCCGCTGCACCCACTCGCCCACGACTTGCACAGCGAAGAGGGGATTGCCTGCGCTCACCGACTCAACTCGCCTCGCCAGACTCTCTTCGAGGCCGAGCAGTTGGCGGACCAGAGTTTGTCTGTCTTTGGGCTCTAGGGGGCCAATAGAGAGCTGGCTTACGCCTTTCCTGCGAATGAGATTTTCTAGAATCGTCTCTGCGCGGCGATTGGCTGGGAGTGCCTCTTCTCGGACGGTGAGCACGACAAGAGTGCGTCCTGAGACCTTGCGATTGGCGAGCAGTTGCCTGGCGAAGTAGAGAGAGTCAAGGCCCCACTGCACATCATCGATCCACACGATCGCTGTGCGCACGCGCCCAATGGCGGCCAACAAGCGGGCAACCAAGTGGTGACGCTCGGCGGCACTGCCAAAGCGCACCACTGGGCCGGTGGGAGCAGCCGCGTCCTTTGCGGGGGAAAGGAGTTCGGTGAGAGCCAACCAATCATCCGGATCGGCCATGTTGATTTGACGGAGTCTTGGCCCAAGGTGGTGAACGATCTTGCTGCGGGAGAGACCCTCCGCGTGCAAGTACCGTAGGAGCATCGCGGCAATGCCATCGTGCGGGCTTTCGATCGATCCGTGAAATCCGTGTAGCACGGTGCCCACACCCTCTTCATGCGCACGTTCACAGAGCCACTGCGTGAGTCGTGTTTTTCCTGTGCCGCTCGCTCCTCGCAAGCAGACAAGTTCCGCCTGTCCACTGTTGTGCACTCGCTTGAGGGCCGACCACATGTGGTCTCGCTCGTCTTGACGGCCGACAACCGAGATCGTTCGCAGGCCGTAGAGTCCCAGGCCTGAGCCAATCAAGTGTGAAGAGGGCGCGCTACTCTCCTTGCAACGCCAATCGTCAGGAATAGGTCGCGTGTCATCCTCTTCAATTGTGGTGGAGTCGGTGGGCGAGAGCTGCGTCGGCAGGCCACTAACCTGCGTTGTCATCGTTGGCTCATCGGAGGAGCCACCAAAGGCCGGGGAAGGTGCTGCAGCCGTGCTCGAGTCTCCGTCGGATTCGCTGCGACCAATGCCGTATTCGAGTTCCGCACTGGTGCCCACATCAACTTCGCCCAGCGCCGCTAACGCGCGTGCGGCATCAGCCGCTCGCCGAAATCGCTGCGAAGAATCGAGCATGAGCATGCGCCGGAGCCAGCCAAGAAAGCCTTGGGGCACGTCCATAAAAGGTGCCATAGCGGACTTTGGGCGGAGCAAGTAGCGAACGACTCGGCCGAGAGAATAGAGGTCGGTCCAGGGGCCGTAGTCTCGCCAGCGTCCACTAATTTGCTCGGGTGCCATGTAACCCGGCGTGCCAACAGCTCGGCGCCCTTTCCATATGCTCTGGTCTCCTTCGAGTGCATGGGCAAGGCCAAAGTCGATGATGACAACTTCAGGAGCTTTGCCAGGCGTATGCGTTTCGCGGACCAAGATGTTGGCGGGTTTGAGATCACGATGAATGACGCCACGAGCATGCGCGTGACCAAGGGCTGAGAGCATGGACTGCAGCACTTCAACCAGTTCAGACCAGACCAGCTCGCCGCGCAACCCTACCAACGTCCCACCGTCGGTGTACTCCATTACGAGATACGGGCTGCCCGCATGCATGTTCACCGCACTCGCAACTTCGGGGGAAATCAGGCCATGATCGTAGACGCGCACCACTGCTGGGTGTGAGAGGCAGGCCACGGCTCGCACTTCGGTTCGAAACGATTCGTGAAAGCGTGGATTGTCGGCCTTGTGTGGGCTCACAAATTTGATCGCGACAGGAAGCTGATGCTCAATATGGGTACCTGTCCAGACCTGGCCCATACCGCCACCGGCAAACAGCTCGCCCAGCTCGAATGCTCCTAGTCTGACTCTGGACTCCAACCCGTCCCCTTCCAAACGGGCATCGTACCAGACGTATCGGCTTATTCTGGTAGGAGCTTGTGTGCAACGCTTGCTTGCGTCATTCGATGATCGGGAACTCTCGGCAAGCGGCGTCAAAGGTGTCGAGAGCACTTTGCAGTGGGCTCGCCAGATCGCCTGAGCAGATCGATGAGAACACCGCGTTGTCTCCGGCTCGAGTAACAAACTCTTGGAGCTTATTCGCTTGCAGGGCGTCTCCAAAGGTAGACGAGCAGTCCTCTTCGCCAGCGATGACGGCTGTGGCCCAGCGTCCTCGATCGCCCTTTAGACCGTCCAAGAAGGCAATCGTGGATTCCGGTGGGACATACTCGGGGTCGAAGTGGCGACACGTTTCGGCGATGATGTCGAACTCAAGATGAGAAAAATTCCTGTCAGTTCGAGAGCAGTCGTCTTCATCCGAGATCACGACAATGCCCAAGAGAGCATCATCTCGCAGAAAGCCCGCGTTGGTCCCATCATCCACTCGATCGCGCATGGCAAGCTGTATCGCCCACAGGGGCATCTCCAAAGGAGGACCGTCCAAGCCGACGTTTGCAGCACAAGCAAACTGCGTCTTGGCATCAGGATCATCGCGATCGATCCAGCGTTTCGTCATGCCGCACTCTTGGCGCAGCGCACCGTTATCTCCAATAAGAGTATCGCTCTGAAGAGGAGGAGAGAACAGCGCAAAGTTCATGCCCGTAGTTGTGATGCCAACACGGTAGTCGAGAGCGCCAGCATTGAAGTTGTTGAGAATATCTATGAAACCAGGGAGGTTTGCGCTTAGATTTTCTTGCTCCTCTCGCATCGACTCAGAGTCATCGATGACAAAGAGCAAATCCATTTTGCTGCAGACCTCAACATCGCCTGGGTTGGGCTCCGCATCTCGCTGCGAACTTGCATCAGAAGAGCAGGCTGCGGACGCGAGTAGCAAGCCCGACATGGTGCACCACCTCCATCGGCCGCATTGGAACGTTTGCTTGCTGGACGAGTTTCGAAACCTGCTGACGAACACGATGTGGAGGCTAACACACTCTGGGCGAGCGCTGAACCTCGACGCCCACACGGGTCAAGGATGCGAATATCTCTTAGCGCAGTGGCAGGCTGCCACATGTGCAAATGTGATCGATCTATCTGAGTCTGGTGAAATCTACCGTCAGATATCTCGGCTGAAATGTCGCTAAGGTCGGTGAAGTCCTCAGCGATTGCGAGAACCATCGCCGTAAGTATCTCTCGATAGGCGGAATCTGCGGCCGTGACTTGCTGTCCTCGTTGCTGCACGTCCGCCCAATCTAGAAGTGTTGCGGATGCTTGCGAGTTGGCAATCTCGTACACTCATGGAGTGACAGCAATTCCCGCAGTTTTTGTTGGCAAGTTGCCGGTTTGGCCTGAAGCGAGGATCCTATGGGGCTAAAGCGAAGGTCTGGTTTGGGCCTATGTGCACCAGTTGTTGTGGGCGGGACTCCTCCGCGACCCACGCTCAAGCCAAAAGTCACATACCACGCAAAAACGGGTCGCATGTACCTCTTTGGAGGCGACAAGCCAGCCGATGAGGTGCGCGCTGAGTACAAACTGTGCGATAGGCCCATCGAACAGCGCAATGCACTGTATTACCTAGCGACCAGCATTGAGTCGGATCGGATGTCGTGGTGCGGGCCGTTTGCCTCTGACACTGCCGAACCATTTCTAAGAAATATTCCCAGCGGCGCAATTCCCCGTTCCGAACACGTGTGGATTCCAGCGGCAAACCCCGACTTCCTCATGGCGCAGGGAGGTTCGTATATGGCGTGTGGTGTTTCGTACATGGACCAGGGCGGCATGGCCGATTGGCTCGCATTTGATACGGAAGCAAATCAATGGACTGAGCTACAGCCACCTATTGCGGATGATCACAGCGAATGGGCAGTGCCAAAGAACGTGCATCGTCTTCCCGTGTTATCTGGACACGCAGGCGCTCTCGACAGCAGAACCGGTCGTATCCTGCTGTTAATGGCCTTTGGTGAAGAGTTTGAGATACCTGCTTTCGACCCCAAGCAAGGTCTTCCCGGCTTCGTCTTCTTTAGTGAAGGGGAGCCGGCGAAGTGGGACTTTCAGGCGTTGGAAACCACGGGGGAAGGGCCAAGCTATCGCGCATGGTACAGCATGACGATTACTGGACGTCGCCTGATTGTCTTTGGCGGCGCACACCAAGCATTCGAGCAGGGCAAGTGGCAAGTCATGTACCCAGACGACGTGTGTACACTCGATCTTGATACGATGCACTGGTCCAAGCTAGAGACGTTGGGCGCAACTCCTGAAGGGCGAATGCATCACGGTGCAATTGCTCTTGATGAGAACCGACTGCTTATCCTAGGAGGGGAACGGGGATTTGGCGAGACGTCGAGAGGTCTCACGGATGCACACGTCTTGGACGTATCGAGCGCCACGTGGACAAGACTTACGGAGTCGCTCAGTACGCCACGCCATGCAACTTGGGTTGGCTGCGGTCCTCCAGGGGCGGTCCGGGTGTTTGCACTTGGCGGCGACTCAGAAACGTTCTCGGTGTTCGAGTTTCACGCCGAATACTCCGTGTGATTCACGCAACTCTCTCTCATCTGTCTCTCTGTGAGCAGACGGAGCACGATCGAGCTTACGCTACTGGGCAAGCTCGAAGGCGTCTTGCTGATTGCGCTTGGTCTGCGCACTGGAGTCTCGAGCCGGTGCGGCCTCGTCAAACCCCGCAGCCGCTCCGCCCAAGGAGCCCGCTGACTTGCCGAATGCACTATTGAAGTCGGGTGCACGCCCCTTGGGAATGTTCTTGGCGGCCGCCTTCTTGCGTTTTGCGCCCCTGGCTCGCTGCGCCTGAAGGATTCTGCGGGCTCCACCTCGGTCACCTCGTTCAAAGGCAAGGTTTGCTTCTTCTAGGCTCTTGGCCGTCTCACTCAGAGTAAGACGGCCGGAAACCAAAGCATCCAAATCAGAGGTTTTCGTAGTGTCAGTAGTGGCGAGCGCGATCAGAGCCCCCTCACAGGTGCCCTCCTTGGCTTCTGCAAGATCATCATAGCGAAACTTGATGTTGGCGATTGGGCGTTCCCCTTCCGGGCCCTGTGGCACACGAAGTCTCACTAGGAGCGTCTTGCGGTCGTTCTGCGCGAAGGTACCCATGGGGACGATCAATCGATTGCCCTCACGCTCAAAGGCGCGATCGAAGACTTCATCGACAAAGACGCCGGGCTCAAGATCAACGGTGACTTCTGCGTTTAGTGCCAGAGTTTTTCCTAGGGCATCCATCTCTTTGTCAAAGATACTCGCAAGCTGATCGGGGCGGTCAACGAAGTGGTGGCGCCCGTTGGAGGTTCTAGCTAGAGCAGCCATGACGCGCTCGTTGTAATCAACATCTACACCAATCGTGGTGATCGCCATGTTGTTCTTGCGGCAGTCCTCGGCGATGCGGGTGAAGCCGCGAACATCTTGAACCCCAACGGTTGCCTCACCATCGCTGAGCAAGACGATGCGTGTGACTTTGTCAGCGTTGGCGCGCGCCATGCGTCGCGCTAGATCGATGCCACATGAAATGCATGTTTCCCCTTGAGCACGAACCTTCTTGAGTGCTGCGAGTACGTTGTCTCGAGAGGTCGAGCTGATGACAGTAGGCGAGACAATCACATCGGCGGTTTGGCCGTAGGTGATGACACTGACAACATCGCCGTCACGCAGTTGGCCAAGCGCGGTGCGCGCACCTTCGATGGCATTTTTGAGGCGCTTGCCTCGCATGGAACCGGATTTGTCGATGACGATTGCAAGATTGAGTTGGGCCGGGTTGGCTGCCTCCTTGGTTGCATCCGCGTTGATGTCAACGAAGAGAAATGACTCGCTGCTTCGGTCTGATGGGATGATGGCGTGACCAAGTCGGCCCTCCATCATGAGTGTGTCACCGGTTATGAAAGATGACTTGTCGATAGGTGCTGGCTCGTCGATGGGCGTTACAAGTTCGCTTGTGGCTGGGGCATCTACGCGAGCCTCCGAAGCACTTCCGCTGGGGCCGGTGGCCGACCACACTGCGACCGAGGTGCTTGCCATTCCTGCCATCGCCACTGCCATAAATACCGATAATTTCATGCTCTTTTGTCCTAACTCGCAATCAAGGCGTCGAACCAGAATGGTCCAAGGGGCGACCATTTCGCTCGAGGTTGGTATCAACGTCTAAGGCGCCGATTCGTGTCACAGAATTTTCACCATGGGAGAAAATATCGCTGACTCAAAGTTGTGAGATCTGGGTGGACCTCACAAAGGCTGCCCCAAAAGGCCCAATGCCGCGGCAGCAGCGGACAACGGTGTTGTTGATCCACGTTCTGACTATCGCTGCCTGCATTCGCCGAAGCCAAAGCAGACACTGTCGAGGCATTGTCTGCCCCAATCTTGTGGCCGACTCCGTGCCAAGTCCGCGACTCTTACCGCTTGGCCTTTAGATCGTCGGCGCGCTGTTTCGCTTGGGCTGCCAAGGCGCTCTGTGGGTAGGTCTTTGCGAGTTTGCGCAGCGTCTTGATTGCAGCAGCGAATTGGCCGGATCTCTCCTGACACACACTTGCGTTGTACAGAAGCTGGTCGCCCTGAAATGTTGTCACCTTCGAATCTCGCTTGTAGAGTCTTATGAACGCTTTTCCACACTCAGTATAGTTCTTAATCTCGACGAGCTTCGTCGCCGCCTTGCGTCCCGCCTGATGACGCAGAGTAAGGAGTAGTTCGCCCAGCTCTGGGCGATTTCCGATGAGCGCCGCGTTCTTGAGCATTGCGGCGACGTGCGTGTTTATGCCTTGAATGTCGCCACGCTTATTTAGGGAGTCGAGTAGGAGTTGTGCCGCGTACTCCGCCTCTGCGCTAGCGGGGAAGCGCTCAATCACGATTTCAAAGCTGGGTATTGCCAGTTCGAAGTGCCCATAGTCGTAGTGGATGCGACCCCTTCGGTACTCGATGCGACCAAGCTCAGCGTCGTTGGCGTTCAGAATGGAGGCAAGCTGTCCAAGCACCGATACCCGCGAGACCTCGCGATCCGGCAGAGGGTGCGTTCTTTCCGACTTGCTCGCTTTGGGGCTCGGATTCAAGGAATCGGCACGTTCCCAGCCTGCCAGAGCACCGCGCAGGAGTTTCATTTGCTCCGTGGTGTCGTTCTCCATCTTGGCCGCAGCTGCCAGAGCACCCGCAGCGCGATTCCATGCAATTGGGTCTTGCGAGTTTTTCTCAGCTTCTTGCCAGAGTTTGTCTGCATAGGCACGCGCTTCTTCTGGGGTCTGTGGTGTCGATGGCGCTGTTACGGGTTTCCTTGGCGACGCCTCATGTGCTGCATCCTCAGCCTGCGGAGCTTGGCTTGCTGCTGTCGTGTCCTGTGCCTCCGAACCTTTGCTCGAGCTACAAGCGAGGCTGAGCGGTAATGCAAGCAGCGCGATGATGTGCGAGCGATACGTGAGAAAGTACGGCATGGTCAGCAATTATTGACTGCGCGGCTGCAGAGAGCCAAGGCTTCCTGCACGGTTCTGCGATCGTTGGCAGGATGCAGACCATGCTTGGAGTGCGGGTCAATCGGTATAGGATGGGCGAAGACATGACCAGGAAGAAGAAGACACGCGCCACTCGCGATGGCGCCGCCAACTACCGGGGGTTCCGAGAGCACCCACGGTATGGCCAGGCTCCGCGCATTACCGGCCTTAACCCCGTGGAAGTGCGACCAATAGCACCGGGTATGCCCATCATCAACTTCATCGAGCACTCAGGGCAGAGAATTCCAAACACCGCAATCCAAGCGGATGCAGCGAAACAAAAACTCGTTGGTCCCTTCGGTGCTGTGAGCCACTACTTCGATCTTCATTGCGTGTGCTCCAATTGTGAGTTGGATTTCCTCTTCTTTGCGGAAGAGCAGAAGCACTGGTACGAGGACCTCGGACTATCGCTCGACAAACAATGTGAATACTGTGTCGTGTGTCGCCACCGCTACCAAACGCTGAAGCAAAAACACCGCCGCTACGAAGAACTCTGTCGTGTGTCAACATTGTCGGAGGATGAGGCGTTTGAAATGGCTGACTGCTGTCTGAGTCTCATCGAAGCCACCATGTTTCTGAATCCACCAACAGAACGGGTTCGTATGCTACTCAATCGGCTTCCGGAACGCCGCTGCCGCAAGTTGCGAAAGCACCTGCGGGCCGCGGAAGAGCTAGCGTGAACCGCGAGTATTGGCTTGCAGAGCCCCGTGATCCCACGGGGCAGCTCTTGCCTTGAATCTCACCATTTTTCGGGAACGAAACGAACTCCTGGGTGTCCCATGCGTGTGCCCAAACTTCCCCCATGCGCGCGTCCCCCCCTTGTCGCGCTCGCGACAGCTAGTGTTCTTCTTCTTCTCAGTTTCTTAGGCCCGACCCGAGCGGAAGCTCAGTTGGCAGCAAGCGGCTTTGAGCTTGCGCTGCACGGCAATGGGGAGGGCGTCGCGGGCAAGACAACCCGGTTTCGAGGCATTGCCTACCGAGTGCGCGGCGTGGCGCAGCTAGAGCCTCTTGGCCGGGCGCAAGTTCGCGCGCGCGTCGTGATCGCAGGCACGAAGAAAAAAAAGGTGTGGCGCGAGATGCGGGCAGACCAGAGAGGGTTTTTTCAGATCGATGTACCAATGCCCAAGAACCAAGAGGTGTCCGCTCAACTCGAGATTGCGGTTGGTGATGGCTCTGATGAGCGCGTGTTTGAGTTTCCTCTTCGGCTCCAGTCGCCATGGACGCTCGACTTGGTCACCGATCGTGCCCTCTATGAGCCAGGCGAGACCATCCACGCTTGGGCGCGTTTGCGAGATAGCCAATCGCGACGTCCACTCGCAAATACTGACATTCGGATGACTTCCGCGCCTGTTGCAGTGAACAGCCAAGTGCACACAACAGGCAATAGCGGTGTGGCTTCGATGACGGTACGGATCCCCAAGGAAGCCGAAGAAGGAACCCATCAGTTTGTCGCGGAAATTGACGGCCGGGAGATTACGCGCTCATATCGAATTGGTACGCGCACCTATGAGCGGTTGTTTGCGACGATGAACATCTCGCCGGAGACGGCAGCACCTCATGAGCCCATTGAGGTTGTCGTCAAGGTCTCGACAGCGAGTGGCACTCTTGTTCGCAATGCGGAAGTTGAGATTCGAATCGATTCGGGTGCGGCAAGACGTGCGACTACCGACAGTCGCGGGATGGCAACATTGACAATGCGAACTCCTTCTTACATGACGCATGCCACCGGTGCAGTGTCGGTCGCGGCGCATGTCACGCATCCAGCGCATGGGGAGACCAATGCGCTCACAACTCTAGGCATTGAAGTTCCGCGTACCCTCACCGTTGAAGCGGTGCCAAGCAATGCTGCACTCGTTCCCGAACTCCCCGGGCTGCTCTATGTTCGGTTGAGTCAAGGCGGGGGCAAGCCGGCCAAGCCTGGAACGCCAATTTCTGTGAGCGGAGCGGCAATTGTCGGAGGACGCGCGAGCGGAAAAACTGACAAGCACGGATTTGTCACAGTGCCCACTCGCCTGCCCACGGGTGCCGCCATTGGTGACCATGAACGTGCCTCGACCACGGTGCTTGTGCATGTGGAAGGAGATGCGCCCCGCACAGCCTCAATCGATATCGCGGTGGCGCGGCTTGCAGAGGTGGTTCCCAGCGTGGATAAGGCCGTTGTCTCTCCTGCTGAGACGATTTCAGTAAAACTCGCACGCAGAACAAGCGCAAAGAAGGTCCCTGTCGTTGTAGAGCTCAGGTCGGAGAAGGGCCTTGTCGAAGCCAGAGTTGTGCCACCAGGTGTCAATCGATTGCGCTTTAAGACTCCTGGCGATCGACTTGGGGTAATGACGGTGCTCGCTCGTCCCCTTCACCAAACGTCTGTCGTCGAAGGCACAGGCAGCATTGACGCATTTCTCGTTCGCCCTGCCAACCCGTTCTTTCCAACGGTGACGACCGACAAGAAGGTCTACCCAGTTGGCGGCACGGCAAATCTCACGTTGCAAACAGGGCGCGGATCTGAGAAGCGCTGGGCATCAGTGCTGGTTCGCGACTTGGCCGCACACTCTGGCGAGCGGCCATTTCGCATGTTCTTCTTGGCACGGGCCTTCGACAAGGCGCTTATCGATTCGTCGAGCAAGTCGTCGCAGACGTTGTTGCGCACGGCCCTCGCGGATCACATCTACATGGACTCAGAGCCCACCAAGGCGCCTGATTTGCTTGATGCGTTGGGAGAAGAGGAGTTGGAAGGCTACGGCTTGGAAGCATCGCGTGAACGTGGTGTGCTTCGCGATCCATTTCCTTTGGCCGAGGAACTCGAGCGCAGAGGTGTTGGCAAGGTGATGCGTGAGATGGAGTCGCTGCTTTCGAATGCACTCATTGAGGGGCGCCTTTCAGATGTCACCATTCGTCGTGGCAATCGTTCGGAGTTTCGGTCAAGCATCTTAGAAGAACTCGGAGAGCATCCACTATCGCTTGGCGAGAAGGAAATCAGCCTAGCGATGCTATACGCCGTGGATTCCTCGTTTCGCTACGATAATGTTGCAAGGCGAGTGGCGCGACGTCGCTTAATCGAGCTCTTAGTCGCCCTTGCGGTGTACCTCGACCCCGGCGATGATGCGACTCCTGCGCAGCGCGGAGCTGCTCGAGAACCGAGTGATCGTTGGCTTTCTCGAATGGTTGAGCGGGGTCTCATCACCGCCGATCAATTGTCTGACCCATGGGGCAGTCGATTCTCGTTGCGCCGAACCAACAAACCCGCTGTGGCGATTGCCATTGAGGCCGCATCTCTTGAGCTTGTGTCTCCCGGACCTGATGGAAAGCTTGGCACCCGCGACGATGTAGCCAACCCCTTTGCGCGAGCGGTGCCAGCTGGGACGGTCTATGCGGTTGCATCGGGAGAAGACCGATTGATGGCAGCGCTGGCCAGGCTCGCACCGGGCGCCGAGGTTCTTCGTAGGCTCCTCCAGGCCTACAAGCGAGTCACAGCGGAAGTGGCAGAAGAAGCCATTGGCGATGCCGTTGGCGCTAGCGTGAGCGAGGGCTGGGGCACCATTGGCACGGGAAGCTATGGCACGATTGGGCACGGGTCGGGCACAGGAAGTGGGTACGGCAGCGGCAGTGGACGCCTAGCGCGCCGCGCATCTCGTGCTCCCAAGGTCCGCGTGGGAAGTGCGAGAGCTTCGGGTGGCGTTAGCGGGTTCGCTCGCGTTGTGCGGGAGCGGTTTCCCTCCACGCTACTGTTCGCCCCAGTCATCGAAGTGAGTTCCTCTGGCAGCACCAGCATTCCCGTTGCGCTCTCAGATGCGGTCACAACCTACTTGGCGGAAGTTGTTGTGTGGAGTGCAGACGGTTGGACATGGTCTACACAAACGCAAATTCGCGTCGACAAAGAGATTGTCGTCGATGCTCCGGTTCCTGAGTTTGCAACCGTTGGCGACGTGCTGCGCTTGCCTCTCCGTGTCGGAAATCGAAGTTCTCAAGAGCGGTCATTGGACGTATCGGTGTTCACACCGGGCGATGACTCCCGCCCTCAGTTCGTAGCAGCAGGTGTTCGTGTGCCAGCAAAAGACACAGCGGTCACGTCTGTTGAACTCAAGGTCGCAAAGGCGCAAGAAGGACACGTTACTGTCGGTGTGCGGTCTGCCAAGGGCGTTTCTTTGGATGCGGTGAAAAGGCCTATCAAGGTTCAGCGGTCGGCCCGCCGCGTTCGCAAGAGCGTCAACATGCTCGCAAGCGCAAACCGCAAGGGGCAGAAGGCGGAAACCTTGCGCTATGCCATTCCGAAAAACTCTCAAGAGCGCGATGGGTCGCAGTTGCATATTCGAGTAGGGGCGGGACTCTTTGATCAGCCAACGTCCGGTCCCGAAGCTCAGTGGTCTCGGGCATGGGACGGCGAGGTGCTCACCAACGACGACACCAAGAGCTGGCTCGTGGGATCGAGTCTACTCTTACAGGCAACCGCCATTGGAGTGGTCTGGAACGGAACCGAGTATCCCGATTCCTTCCTCGCAGAAGGCCTGCGAGCTCTGAGCGTCAAGATTGCAAAGCTCGACAAGATTTCCGATCCGAAGGCGCAACTCCGCGAACGGGTTACCTGCATGCTGGCCCTGTCTCCTGTGGTGAGAAATCTGCATGCGCGTGTACCGCTTGATGCTGATATGGAAGCCGTGCTCACGAAACTTCGCAAAGACGTGCAGGCGACTGCTACCCAGATATCCGACGATCCCAAACTCTGGGCGATGAGCGCTGCCGCTTTGGCACTAACTGCGTCGGAGAGCGCCAAGCTCGCCCGAGTGCGTGAGCTCGTTCGCCGCGTTCGCAGGCACCAGCTTGTGGTGGGCCAACACACGTGGATTGCCGCCAGGGACGGTGTACACGAGACGAGTGCATATCTCTCGCTTGCCGAATTGAAGCTCGGTGAGCGAAAGCGTGCGCTGGCTCTGCTGCGCACGATCGCCACGCTCATAACCAGTAAACACAAACTCAGCTCTCGCACGAGGGTCATGGCCAAGCTGGCAGCACAACAGGCTAGTTCGTTTTCACCCCCACGTCACATCAACCTCTATGTGGATGGCAAGAAGCGACGGGTGGCACTTCAAAACGGCGTGGCGATTGTGGCGGCACCCGAAATAGGAACACCGGGGGAACACGCGCTTTCGATCGATACTGGGAATGAAGAACCCACACTCTTCTATCTAGAAGCTGTGTCGGAGTTTGGGCTGCCCTGGGATGACGTCCCTGAAGTTCCTGGCTCAATTGTGGCCTCGATTGATGGGGCCAAGGGACGGGTGGGTGCTCGAACGAAGCTGGAGCTTGTCGTTCGAAATCGATCGCCACGGACCATCGCGAAACCGGTGGTGCAAGTGAGCTTGCCCGCGGGAGCCGAGCTCGATAAGCAAGCTAGGCAAGCGCTGCGTCGCCATTCTAGGGGATATTCTGAGGCGAATCGCGGTACCCTTGTTGTCCAGCTTGCGGGGCTCCCTCCGGGCGGAGTACGAAAGATACCTATCGAGTTTCGTTGGTCCGTGGGCGGCAAGCTGCAAGGTTTGGGGCTGGCAAGTTATCCGGCAGGGCAGCCTGAGAACGTCAGCGTCACGAAACCTCGAGTCCTAGACATCGCAAGCGCCAAGGAAACGCCATGAAACATTCGATTCCATTCGCGCTTCGTGCGCTGCTCATCGTGCTGGCTTTCACCTTGACTCCACAGAAAGCCGACGCTGAGGTTACTCGTCGAAATGTGCCCAAGGGCGCTGTGACCGGTCTCGAGATGTCGATCGAGGGGAGCATGAGCGTGGCCCCAGGAGGACGGCTGCGATGGTTTGTGACGGTTCACGAGATCCTAAACGGGCGAGACTTTCGACCTGCGAAAGGAGTGGAACTAAAAGCGCAGACATCGTTTCACCGGCAGGCTCCTGTTGCAGTCGCCCGCACAGATGCACGTGGGCGGGCGGCTGTGGAGTTTACTGTACCTCCAACGGTAACGTCGAGTTTCCACCTCGTGGTGGAAGCGCGGTCATCGAAAGGAGTAAAGCGCGACTTCGATGTCAGCGTAGCGCTCTTGCCGCGCTATGCCACAGAGTTGTTCTTAGGACGTCAGGAAGTGCCGCCTGGGGGGGAGGTGCGTGCTTGGGGGCGAGTCGTTGAGCTTGCGACGATGAAGCCTGTTGCCGGGCATGAGGTCGCTCTTCACGCTCAGGCGAATGGGCAACTCGTTGGTTCGCGTCGCTCTCTAACAACCAACCAACAGGGGCTCTTTCAAGCCGCGCTACAGGCGCCTCGCGATGCTGGCAGCTTTTCTGTCGTGGCACAGGCAGAAGACGCAAGCCAAGTCACCCAGAACGCTTCCGCAAAGGCGAAGGCGATTCCGGCACTCGTTGTGCGCGCCCAGCCTGTTCCGTTGGTGGCCAAGCCCGGAAGCACCATCATGGTCGATGTTTCTGTGCGACGTCCCGACGGTCGGCCTGTTGGTCGCGCGGCGCTAAGCGGTCTTTCGATTCCGAAGACGATCAAAACTGCGAGTGGGAAGCGGAAGAAGGCTCCTCCCGTGCTTACCGATGAGAAGGGGGTTGCCCAAGTTCCCTGGAAGGTCGGCCCTCAGAAGAAACTCTCCGAAGCGTTGGGGGTGGTTGCCGCGGTGCGCGAGGGAATCGGTACTGGCGCTGGAGACGTAACTGTGCGTGTTGCGGCCGATGATGCGCTGATTTCGTGGGCCATTGAAGGCGGAGCGTTTGTGCCGGGCTTGTCGAATCGTCTGGTTGTTCGGGCGCTAAACCCCGATGGGTCACCAAAAACGAATGTGCGGCTAAGCATTGCTGGTGGACGTCTTAGCAGCGCGAAAGCAAAGACCGATGCGGATGGCGCCGCCGTTCTCGAAACCACAATCGCTTCCTTGGACCCCAATCCTCCGCCAAGTTGTCAGGGGCCAACGCTCGCATCGGCTGTCCTCAAGGTGGGCTCACACTCTCAATCGCTCTGCCTACCCGTTGATCCAGATGCCACCCTTAGAGTGCGTGCGCCCACTCGGGTCCGCTCGGGAACATCGTTTGATGTGGAGCTGCTCGCAAACGCAAACGTCGCACGAATGCCAATCGCAGTAACCGCCTTTGGGCGCGATAAGGACAATGGCTGGGTTGCGCTTGCACAGAGCGTTGTGAATGCTGGACTTCGCCGAACGAAGTTGTTGCTGCCTCCCGAAGCGCGTGGCGCAGTTTGGGTTCGAGCGAGGCCGCTCTTGGGAAGCGTCTTGCAACCAGTGCGCGGTGGGACGACTATGATTTGGGCTGAGGTTGGCCGCGATGCAACACTACAACTCACGCCCTCTGCAACAGGCAAGATGCAGCTATCGAGTCGCGATCGAGGTAGCGTGTTCGCCTTTGCACTTCCCTCTGAGGAGGGCAAGCAGCTGCTCGATGTGTTGCGAAGAAGGCGCGGAAGTCGCCCCAACGCAAGCGCTGGCGAAGCGGAATGGTTGGGGTTCTTGGCCTCTCAGACGCCAATGGATCGGGCGGTCTCTTCCGTACTCCGCAACGGCAAGGCGGTGCCACTGGCCATGCCGGAAGATCCTGTTGAGCTCGGACTGCTTCGCGACCCATGGCGTACTCGCTCCCGGTTTGTTCGCGGGCGTCTAGGCCGCCTGATGCTCGCCGTCGAAACCCACGTTCACGAGAGCCTTCCTGACGCTCTCCACAACGTCGCGGTTCGCGGACCAAGGGGCTGGCGGTTCAACAGTGAAATTCTTACCATCCTGGCAAACGAGTTGGGAATCGAGGCGGTTGCTGGCCTTGCAGGCAATCCTCTGGGAATTGCAGATTTGCAAAAGCTCGATCCGGAGTTTGTCTTTGACAACGTCGCTCGCAGACTCACGCGTGAACGAATCTTGCGGGCACTCGTTGGTTTGCGGCAGTTCGTTAAGGCAGAGCAGCTAGACTATTCGTGGGCACGTCGTGGCGATCCGAGCGCCTGGCTCAGCGCGCTACTCACTTGGGACGATCCAGATGGGGAGTTCATGATCGAAGCAGAAGAGCTCTATGACGGTTGGGGCACGCCTCTGAAGATTCGCAAGGCAAAGGGCGGTAGGGCTCGCTTCAGGTTTCTCGAGCCCATCGTAGGGTACGAGGTGGTGTCGGCAGGCCCCGATGGCCGCTTTGGAACACGCGATGACTTCTACGATCCGTTCTCCCGAGTACTCAGCCGTCAAAGTCTTTATGGAGAGGCAGTTGGAGAGCAAGCACTACTCGCAAGGCTGCAAGGTGTAGAGCTTGGCCGGGCAACGATTGCCGCACTCAGTGAGGTCTTTGAAGTTTTTCCGCCAGAGTGGGCAACGTCGGAGATGCGCGCCAGTGGACGATCGTGGAAGCGGCCAAGAAAGCTCGAGCGAGAGGAAGGCGAACTCATGGCACAGGTAACCGGTGTGAGTCCTCAAAGCCCATCGGCATTTGGTGCGTTTGAAGATGGCATGGCACAGCTTCAGATTGATCTGTCTTCTGAGCCGAGGCGCTACACCGTGATCGGAGGCATCTACACATCGGATGGCAGGTTCTCCTTCGAGCGAGCGACGCTTTCCGCCGGAGCTCCCATCTTGGTCGATGCCAGCATGCCAAAGAGGCTACGACCTGATGAGACGCTTGAGATTCCTGTGCTCGTTGTTGGGCTCGCGAAAAATCAGAAGATCTCTGTGTCCGCATCAGGTCGCGGTGCGATTTCGGCGAAGGTTGTCGGCGAGAGTCGAATCACTCTTGCGCAGGGGCAATCAGAGACTCTACGAGTGAGGCTCGATGCCAAGGGAGTTGGCGGAGGAACCGTAACCGTGCGCATTGCGAATGCCACTGGTGCTACTCAACGCGTTTTCCAAGCGCCGGTGTCTGTGATGTGGGATGGGTCGTTTCGAGCGCAACACCGAGGTGTGCTTGCCAAGGGGCGTGCCAAGCTTGCCTTGAACATTCCCACAGGGGTCAAGCCGGTTCGCTCCACGCTCGTTGTGACTTCGCCACGAGCCCTTCTGCGCGATCCTGGATTTAAGCGGGTCGAGCGCCGCTATCCTGAGCTATTGGCGTGGGCGCACGGGATGCAAGGAGAAGCGATTCCTGGGGCTCTCGTTGAGACACTTTCCAAAAGGCGGCAGTCTGCACGCTCGATGATAGGGCTCCTGTCAGCATGCTCCGCTGTCGCTTGGAGCCAAATGGAAGAGACTCCAGAGAACCAGCATCGCCGAAGCAGCGCCATCACGATCTTGCGAGGACTGAGTGCACCGAGCTCTCTGCGCGAACGCAGTGCTCTGCTTGTTGCCCTTGCTTCCGTTGCATCACCGATTGGAGAGGCGACATCAAGCGATCCGGTTGCCGCACTCGTGGCACGACTCCGGGAAGATGGCTGGCATGCACCAAAAACGGAGAGGAGTCGCCCAACGGTGATGGCGCGGCTTGCTGCTGGCTTGTTGCTTGCCGATGCCAATGACATGTCCGCTCGACGGCTGTTTGACCTGGCGGTGAGCAAACTCGAGAAGGGCGATTTTGGAGGCAAGATTCTGCCAGGCGAAAACGGTAGTGACTTGGACGGTTGGATTGGAACGCTTGCGCTTGCGATTGCGGCCCGTCAACTCGGTGACGAAGCTCTCTTGGGCGAGCTGATGAAGAGTGTTGCTCCGAGGTTCTACCTAGGCCTGCAACCCGATGTCGAACCTGCGTTTTGGTTGCTCGCAGCCTCGGGTTACGGGGTCTTCGGAATGGGCGCCCCGGATTCTGTGACGGCGAGCATTGCGGGTGAGGCCCACAGCCTGCGGCTTCGCAATGGTGTTGCCCGGTTCTCGCTTCCGAAGAGCAACACCAAGATCGTACTCAAGACACCAATGCCCGTGCTGGCACGGGTGGAAGCGCGCTACGTGCGGCCTGTTGAGCAAATGCAAACGTCGCCGCTGCGAGCAAGCATTCGCGGCGATGTCGGATACACGAGGGAGACAGCAGCCCTTGAACTCGTGGTGCGCAATAGCAGCGATACCGAGTTGGCTCGCCCGGTTGTTGAGATCATTCTGCCAAGCGCTGCGCTTCTCGACAAGCAAGCCCGTGCAACCATGGCAAGTGCCCCAGGGGTTAAACGGGTAGATAAGCCGGATCGGGCGGGAGTTCTTAGAGTTGTTCTGAGTCCTCTCGATGGCCAAGAGAAGCTGCGGCTGGCCCTCCCGATTCAGTGGATCGGAGTGGGCACGGTCCGTGGCCTGGCAATCACAGCGTTCGACGCCAATGCCCCGTGGAACGTTTCAAGTACCAAAGGGCGCTCCATAAAACTAGAAGCGGCTCCGGAGGAGACATGGAAATGAAACACACCACGCGCACTGTTGGAGCACTGCTCACGTCTCTTCTGCTCGGCGCTCTTCCGCTCACCTCTGTGGGCTGCAGGGCACACGCTAAACCGCGTCCTAACGATGAAGTCACGGTGCCGATGAGCGAAGAGGATGAGTCGGCACTTCGAGGAGACGCCGACGAAGCAGAAGCCGACGAGGACAAGGAAGAGGATGACGAGGCGTTAGATCCAAGTCGTACGCCAGATTCCGAGTCATCGGAATAATTCTTATTGTCGCGGCTTTGGAATTGCCCCTGCACTCGGTGTTCCGCCTAACCGATGGATGGTTGCAGGCAGGCACCCACGATCTCGTGGTATACAGGCCATGATGTCAGCAGTAGGTGCACATCGCTCAAGGGTGCTTGCCGCAATTGCTGCGCTTGCGAGCACGGCGTGTGGCTCCGATGAGCGGACTGTGCTTGATCCCGGCGCCTGTGTGGCAGGCGAGGGAGTCTCGGCGCGTCCCAGCTCGATCGCAGAAACTGTGCAGCTCATCAACTCCATGCCGCGCCCCCTCAGTATTTCGTGTTTTCTCCGTGCCCTCGAACGTCCGCTTTCTGTGCACGCTACAACCAGTCCCTTTAGTGCTCAGCCCGCACCAGGCCCAGAGAACCCAAGGCTCTTTCTCTTTATCGATCCGCTCTATCTCTCGGTTGTTCCCGATGGCGAAAGTCGAGACCTTCTGGAACTAAGTGAATTGACGAGCAACACCCGTTCAGTCAAGGCGGAAATTCTCTTCCCTGTGACCGAGGAATTTCCTCTTCCGCTTGCATACGAGCGTGTCCTCGATGAGAAGAACGGCGATCGCACTAGCTGCGGACTTTGCCACGGAGATGAGCAACCAGTGGATGCTGACGGGCCCGCCTTTGAGTCGTCCGCGATCAAACCGCCGCCGCTTCTGCGGGTCGAACTAGACGTTCTCACCGACCAGAGCGAGAAGTGTGAGGTCACACAGGGCAACGATCCTTGTGACATGTTGCGTTCGCTCTTCCTCTATGGACCCGTCGAGGACCATGAGTTTCCCGAAGAAATGGCACTCTTCTTCTAGATCGATCTGACTGCATCGGGCCAAGTTGGGCTTAGTCGTTGCAACCGCAAGGTCAGGACCTAAGTGAGGCAAAACACGCCTTAAGGGTGGTGAGATTGGCGTCTTGGTTGTAGACGGGTTGCACGGGGAGTAGTTTGTCCTGCAAGCGGTGTTGTGGCCGATGCCAGCGAAGGAGAATGGTGTGGCTTTACCGCATTGCAAGCGCATCGAGGTAGCGTTGGATGATTTGCTTTTCATGCGCGGTAGGTTGGCCGTCAGCACTGGCGACCTGAATGGCTGCCCGCTCAAAGGCCTTGGCGATAACTCCCGCGGTTGAGATACTCTGCCCTCGGTACGGTGTGGAGCTCGCTGCTCGTACGGCGTTGGCGAACGACTCTGGGCTCGCGGGCATGAGGAGTGCCTCGGCTAGGTCTACCTTCATTCCTGGAAGGAGTGCATCAATGGCTTCTTGTACCGCACGACCCTCGCTTGGGCCGATTTCCTGGTTTGCGCGAATCACCGCACACAGAGCAGCTGCGAATCGTTCAGCGAGTTCTTGAGTGAGGCGCAACTGGCTCATGGACAGTGAGAATAGCGCGTTTCAACCTAGGGGATGTGCTTGTGTTTTGTGCCCAAGAAGGCAAGCCGCCCGTGTTCTCTTCGCTTCAAAAGCCAAGGCCTGGCTAGATCTGCCAAGATCGCTGAACCGGCACCGTGCCTCTATGCAGAGTGGCGCAACGGAACCGCTGGGATGTAGGTGAAATTCCTAGGGAATTTGCCAAATCGACAATGGCTTGTTGTGCTCTGCTTGTACTCGATGGCACGCGAATCTCGTCCTCGCCAATCTTGTGGACTGGGCTTGTTCACTGCCGATCGAAACTGCTGACCGCAAGATGATTGCGCGCCGCTTGGTAGTTGCCGTTCGTGGCGTCCTGCGAGGCTCGGTCGTGCTTCATACTCCCGCTTTTTGGGCACTCCCGGGCGGAGCTTTGGGGAGCTGAGGTGGGAAAGCTGTGGCCAGGCCTCGACAATCGATGTACACCAAGCTCATGCCGAACGCCATGAGTGAGTATGCGCTACGAGCGAGCGAAGGCAACGAGCCAGACTCAAGCTCCCAGGGCGGGCCTTACCACTCGAGTTAATCAGGCGCAAACGAGTCCGAGAGTGTCGCTCCCATGGTCACTTGCGACAAACTCTGCCTGACCTACGATGAGCTGCGACAAAGTGTGGACCGCATTTCCTTCACCGCGAAGCTCGGCACGATCTTCGCTCTCATCGGTCCCAACGGTGCGGGCAAGACATCCACGTTGCGCATGCTGGCTGCCCTTGTCGATCCAACTTCTGGCAGTGCTGAGATCGATGGGACATGCGTCGCCGACGAACCACAGAAGGTACGCCAAATGGTTGGCTATCTGCCCGACGACTTCGCGCTCTACGATCAAGTTACGGCTGTCGAACAATTGCGGTTCTTTTCTCGTCTATATGGAATTCCCGAGGACGAGGCGAACAGCAGAATCGATGAGCTCCTAGAAGAGTTCGATCTTTTCGAACAACGAGAGACCCATCGGCGAGTTTTCCCGAGGCATGAAACAGCGACTTGGCTTGGCAAAGACACTCTTGCACAAACCCAAGTTGCTTCTGCTCGACGAACCGGCCTCCGCTCTCGACCCAGGGGCCCGCGCAAAGCTCCGCCAGTCACTCCTGCGCCGCAAGCAGGCCGGGTAGACGACAATCATTTCCTCACACATCCTTCCCGATCTCGCCGGCCTAGCCGATGCCGTGGGCATTCTTGAACAAGCAGGCAGCACGCGGCCCGTGGGGCGTTGCCATTGCGATGGTTGTCGTGGTCACGGTGGCCATGTTCCTGCGAACCCAGATTCAATCGTATGATTGCGCGTATTGCTACGGAGAAACTCTGATCCACTGGGGGAGCTTGAGGTGGCTTGCTGCGACCGCAATGACGTTGCCGATCTTCGCGCACTTTGCAACGGGGCGTTTTGCACAAAGAAGCCACCGCATGGCGTTCTGGGTGGTTATTGCCGGCCACCTGCTCTTTCAGATGATCTGCATTGGATACAGTAGCGAGGCGTCGGGAGGCCCGCTGCCACTGGGAGTTCTCTTAGCGGTAGCGCTACCAAGTGTTGCGCTTTGACGCACCTATGCGCTTCGTCGGCGTGTGCTGCAGCAGGGTGAGTAGCACCAGCCAGAACACCACGATTCAGAATAATACTGAGATCGTCCGTCTTAGATAAGACCTGTCTTAGACGGGCTTCTTGGTTGGGCAGCGTGAAATGAAGAACACTCCAATCAAGACCACAAGCACGGCACCCTCAGTTCCAATGAGCAGGCTCGCATCGAGCTTAGCGATAACGTGTCCGCTTGGGCGGAGTCGCCTTCGGCCTAAATGCAAGGCCGTCTTTGGCTGAGGTAGCATTGTTGGCCTTGACTCTTGCCGTCACGCGATAGCCTTCCTGTCTTGCGGTGAAGCCTGCGTTCGGCTCGTCGCAATCGAGTTAGAGAAGCGCTGTGGGCACGGATCTCTCCGCCCCCATTGCACACGAAAGCCTTGCCTTACTGACCAGCCTTCTTGGCCTTGCGCTCGGCTTTCTTCTCTTTGCGCTCAGCTTTCTTTTCTTTGCGCTCGGCTTTGGCCTCAGAGTTGTCTGCCTTGCGCTCGGCTTGGTTTGCTTTGCGCTCCGCCTTACCAGCCTTGCGACCTGCTCGGTCAGCTTGTCGCTCCGCTTTGTCAGCTCTTCGCTCCGCCTTGTTTGCTCGTCGCTCGGCTTTCACTGTGCCCTTTGCATCCGCATTGGCACGCGCTCGATCTGCCTTGGCGTCGGCCCTGTCGGCTTTGTTCGCCTTTCGCTCAGCTTTGGCTGCTTTGGCTGCAGCCTTGGCTGCCTTGCGTTCTGCCTTGAGCCGATCGCGCTCGGCTTTTGCCGCTGCGATGGCCGCAGCACGCTCGGCCTTGGCTGCTTGGCGCTGTGCTTTGGCCGCAGCTCGGTCAGCTTGGCGTTGTTTTTTCGCGGCAGCCAACTCTGCATCGCGTTGTGCCTTGCGTTCCGCCTTGAGGCGATCGCGCTCAGCCTTTGCCGCGGCCATGGCCGCAGCACGCTCGGCCTTTGCCGCTTGTCGTTGTGCCTTTGCCGCGGCCAGGTCAGCTTGGCGCTTAGCCGCAGCTTCTGCGCGAAGCCTGTCGCGTTCTGCCTTGGCGGCTGCACGCTGTGCCCGAGTGGCTTCCATGGCGGCTGCTCGGGCTGCAGCACGCTCTGCTCTCGCAGCGTCTCGTTCGGCCTTGGCAGCAGCGCGGCGCTCGGCAGGTGTCGGACCAACTGCTGGCGGCGCTGGTGGTGGAGGGGCTGGCTGTGCAACGGGTGCCGGTGCTGGTGCTGGTGCCGGTGCTGGTGCTGGTGCCGGTGCTGGTGCTGGTGCTGGAGTCGGCTGCACAACCGGCGCCGGTGCCGGTGTTGGTGCTGGCGTGGCGGCTTGGGGAGCCGGCGCCGGTGCCGGTGCTGGCTGCTGAGGAGCAGGCGTTGACTGCACAGTGCAGGCGATAGCAAATAGGCCCGATAGTCCAAGTAGCTTTAGCTGGTGTCGATGCATGGTCGAAGTGTAGACGAAACCCGTCAGAGACGGGCGGAGGCCGCCTAGGCATCCGAATTCATGGGCATGCGGTCACAGGCAAGGTTCCATGAGTATGCTTGCACCATGAGTCGACCGGGGGCTACTCGCAAACTTCGGATCCTGCTGGTTCTATCGTTACTCGGGATTTTTGCGGGCTCCTCCCTGGCAGAGGCACAGCCAAGGCAGAGGGCTGGCAAGCAAAAGAAGCGACGAAAGAAGCCGGGAAAGAAGCCGGGAAAGAAAACAGCGCCAGAGCCTCCAGCATCTGAGGATCCCGTTTCCGATGACAGGTTGAGCGGCTCCGGTGGATCCGGCGAGATCGAAGTCGAGCGCGTACTAACACATACCGCAAAGCTCGCTGTTGCGATTGGACCGCGACCTGCCAATAGCAGCGCCGCGAAGGAGGCGTCGCAGTACATCGAGGCTGAGCTTGTGGCAATGGGGCTTGAGGTCGAGAACCAAGACGTTGGTACGCAAGTTGTGCCGGCGATCGATTTGGGCGCGCTCTACCAATCTCCTGAGCGTTCCTTCACAAGCTCGGATCGAAATCTTGTTGTTCGTTTTACTCCAAAGGGCAGGGCGAAGGACAAGCCGATCCTCATGATGGCGCACTACGACTCCGTGCCTGGAAGCCCAGGTGTTGTTGACAATGCGATCGCAGTCGGACTCTTGTTGGAACTCGCTCGCGTCTTGCAGCGCACCCCGCCGTCGAGACCGACGATTCTCGCTTGGCCCGCTGCAGAGGAGAATGGACTCATTGGTGCGCGGGCCCTGGCTAAGAAGTATTCTGATGAGGTGGGGTTCGCGGTATCCCTCGATCTCGTCGGCTCGGCCGGTGCCCTAACGCTGAGCGGTCTAAGCTCACTCATCCATCAACACTGGCTCCTGTGGCTTGCCGAGGTGAGCCAGCAGGCAAACGTGGATGTGGAAGCGCCGTGGACATACCGTGCCATCAGCCGCCTTCTCCCAGAACTGGAGCGCTCAGATCACGGGCCTTTTGCGGCGGTAGGTGTGCCGGCGATGCACCTGTACCATCGCAGTGACGAGGCCATCTACCTGCCGTATCACACGCGGTATGACACGATGGAACAAGCCGATCGCGCATCGATCGAGGACGCGGCAAGAGTCATCGCCATGATGTGCTACACGCGCTTTGCCATGCCTACATCGGGGGAGAGCCCCGGGCTTTGGCTGCCCTTACCCGGTGGTGCGAAGATCGTCTCTTCCATGGCGATTCAAATCGTATTGGTGGTTTTCTTACTCGTTGCCCTCGTTAGCATGATCAATCTCTCACGTGCTTCGAAGGGAGCACCAAGGACGAAGGTGGAGGGGCGAAGACTTGGCTTGGGCAGCGCCATCCTTGCCTACATCCTAACGTGGGTTGTTACCGGCCTCACGATCAAGCTCCTACTTGGTGGTGGACATGAACTCCCTTGGGCTCACGCCCCCGGTCGCGTGATTGTGGCGAGCATTCTGATGGCCAGTGGGATTGGATACATGATTGCCACCCAAGCCAGACGATTTGGCACCTGGGTAGGTGATGCTCGTTACCTGATGCCAGCAATAGCCTACACAAGTTTTGTGGGATTCTTCATGCTCGCATTTGGTCTCTTTGAGCTGGCGTGGATTGTGCTGTTGCCAAGTGCCACGCTTGGCGCCGTTGGAGGCTCCAAGAAACTGTTCGGAGCGTTGGTTGCGCTGGTGTTGGCGATGCTGCCTTTGCTTGGTCCTCTGAGCCCGGCATTCCTACGCGAGATGATTTTCAATCACGTTTGGGTGAACGGGCTCCCTCTCGCTGCGTATGTTGGGCTTTTTCTCATGCCCTATGTACTGGCCATGGCGTTTCTTGTAAGACGCTATTCGCTCGCCACTCCAAGTGGCCGAGTCGCAATGGGCGCGTGCGCTGCTCTCGTTGTTATCGCCGCAATCCTTGTTGGTAGCTACACATCACCGTGCAGTGACGAGGAGTATCGGCTCAAAGGCCTCAGCTGTGAGATGGAACGCTAGGCTCTGTGTGGATCGGTGGCTTGCCCAAGCAAGCGTGGCTCTACGGCAAGGTTTCGCGATGCCGAGATGCGCCGCAGATCGGGACTCAGACGACCGAAGAGATTGTGAGATACGCACTAGGCAATTGAGCACGGCAGCGCGCTGGAATTGTCAATTGGTTGCCACCTATGGGCTTGGCCCACTACATTCGGTCCATGAGGGCTTTCTTGTTGCTGGTGGCGTTGCAGCTCTTGGCATGCAACCAGATTGCAGAACTCAATGATGATGTTCCGGACTGTGTTGCCAGTACGGATTGTGCACCAAAAGAGGAGTGTGTGGAGGGAACGTGCGTTGCTCCAACTCTGCAAGCCGATGATCCAGCTCCAGAACTGGAGCGCGAAGCTGACGATTTGGGCAAGCTAGGTGTGGAGCGCGACATGCTCGAATCCAAACTCAAGACTGCGAACGAATCGCTAGCCGAGGCGGACGAGGAGGTAAGAGATGCCAAAGGCGCTGCTGCAATCGAGGCTGCAAAGAAGCGACGCGTCAAGGCCGCCTCCGAAAGAAAAAACGTGGCCAACGCGCTAAAGCAGTTCAAAGCACGACACGCGAAATAGGCAGCCAACGCGTTGGCGTGTTAGTCGGCGCCAGCGGCAAAGTTCGCGGAGACCTCGTCGTCGGTTAGTGCACGTCCATACACCGCAACCAGGTGGTAGGTTCCAAGCCACAGGCGGCCACCGATGGCCTCGTTGGCGATGCCAAGCGGATATGCCGTCCAGTTGGCCAAAGAGCCTTCGACCACGCTGCTACTGCGCAACACACCATCAACATACATTCGTCGCTCTCCTGCTTGAGTGCGGGTGACAACAAGGTGCACAAGAGCGTCAGAGGTGACTTGGTTTGGTGGAGTTGACGCAACAGGGCGTCCATCCGTGTTTGCGGAACCCCGCAGTCGCGTGGAAAACGCCGTTCTCTCTTGGCCCAACGTGAAGTTGCGCTCGCTGGTATTGGGTGACATTGAAACAATGCGGGCTGGTCCAGCTTGGGTGGTGTTCGCTGCTGCAACCCAAGCCTCCACGGTGAGCTCATTGCTGGCTTCTACCGCGTCTTCAATCTTCAGTGCATTGCCCGGGCTGGCGATGATGACCTCAGCAGTAATCTGAAGAGTGCCTTCACCCCAGGTAACAGCGGCCTCAGTGTCGATTGCGAGATCGAGGGCAGGGGCAACGCCCGAGGTATCGCCAACAGCAATTCCAGCGCCCTCGTCAAACTCATAGAGTGCAAGCAAACCATCTACAATGCGGCCGCCTCCAACCAGACATGCGCCTGCCGCATTGCAAAGCGCGCCTTCATCACATGCTGTGCCTTCGTTCTCAAACGTACACATCGTTGTGCAGCACTGCTGCCCAGCCATGCAAGCCTCGACCTCCAAGAGCCTGTCACCACAGACACCAACCGCAAGGACCGCAGAGTCGTAGTTCATGGAGCCTTGAATATCGCTGGCTGTCTTGGCCACGCTGGATACTTTCAGCTCGTCGATGATGCCATTCCACTCTTCCAGGTCATCGCTGCGTCGTCCTACCCGATAGCGCCGAGGTGATGGCGATTGGCACGGCTCAGCCGATTGGGCATGTTCACCGCTCAAGACTCCATCGATGAAGAAGCGAATTGTGGCACCATCCCACGACATGGCCACGTGGTGAAAGGCTCCCACTTCGACTGTGCCCTCGCTGACAAACGACACGGGTGCTGTGCCGCAACCCGAATTTGTCCGAAACTCGACCCGATCCTGAGCGTCGATGAGCAGGGCATACTCGACGTTGTCTTGCATGCCCACAGGGTCTTCGTCGCCGAAGATGACCGCCCGCTGCTGACCAATTGCGTGGTTTACGTAGGCTTCGATAGTAAGAATATTCCCTAAGAAAAGAGAAGAATTGTCGATGAGAAGAAGCTCGTTGTTGTCTTCGACGTCGTCAAACTCTCTGGCTTGCCCGTACTTGCCATCAACGAGAAGCGCACGACTGCGATGAGCGTCAAAACCATTGCCCGAACGGTCTTGAATGAGTGACGGGGATCCCTCATCGTCAAAGCTATAGAAGATGACATCGCCGCCCACCAAAGGCGCTGCGGTGGGGCCCGAGTCGCTTTCGGCTGGACCTGCATCGATCGGAGCGGCGTTCGAAACACAGATGTCGTTGACACATTCGAGGCCGCTTGGGCAGGCTTGGCTTTCGGCGCAGCTGTACACTGTATTGCCATGATTGACGTCGACAATGCACCCTCCTGTCGGAACGCACCCCAGTAGTACAGCAATGCAGAAGGGGATTCGAGGGGCCATGTAGACACCAAATTATCACAGTGGTTGGTAGGTGAAGGTGTGTAACTGCAGATGTATACATGAAGGCAGATTCGCCCATGAAAGGAACCGAGATCTCAGGAATCAACATCTGTGTCACCGACACTGTTGGGCTTCTCCACATCGCCAATGCGTTCTTGTTGGGATTTCCCCTAAACTCTAGTGGTATGGCCGTTGCAAAGTCACAGCTCGTAGCCTTAACCCAGGAGCAATCAATCTATGCATGCTGCGCGAATCGCAATCCAATCCCTCTGTCTTTGTTCTCTACTTGTCAACATCGCCTGTGAGGGGGGCCAATCAAATGATGCACCGCCCAGGCTGATCGAAGGTGGCGGTATTGGCGATGGAGAGATTGACGGCAAAGTAAACATCTTTGTCGTGGACGGAGACGGTGAAAGCGATGAAGCCATCGCGGGTGCGCAGATCTTTATTGGTGAGGCGGATGAAGAAGCCATCGAAGGAGTGACGGACGAGACTGGACTTCTCACAGTAAAGGACAGTGCACTTTCCGGGCCCACAACCATAACGATCGTTGCGGATGGGTTTGTTACTTCAACGTGGTATGGCGCCAACGGCGCGAACATCACAATACCTCTGAACCGACCAAACGATACCGAGGACTTTGGCCAAGCAACACTTGAGGGAAGCATCGCAGGTTGGGCAGACCTTCCGGAACCTGGAGAGAACCACTTCGTTGTTGGTCTTTTGGGCTACTCACAGACCACCGATCTTGGCGATCCGGCAAACGAAATCGAGCAGCCGTCTGGAGTTGGGCTTCCACCCAATGCATGCATTCGAGCGGCGACCGTGACCGAGTGCGACTGGTCGCTAGTAGCCAGAGATGGTGACGTGGCGCTGGTCGCTACGATCTTAGACATCGACACCAAAGGCACGGAGACCGACGCAGATGACACCAGCGAGGTCATTGGCTTTGCTTACAAACTGGGATTGGAAGTAGAGGATGCGGTTGATCAGTCGGGCATTGTTCTCACAATGTTGGATCGCTCGGAACACGAAGATGTGGCCTTCGACCTGCCACCAACGCCAACTGGGGTCGACACCGCTGGCGTCTTGCTGGGGATCGAACTCGGCGACGAGGGCATCTTGATGCTTGGGCTCGCAGATGCCTCGATGACAGATACGCTGCTCGCTCCAATACGCACAGGCGACTTTGCTGACGCGACCCTGCGCGCCATTGCATTCGCCAGCAACGAGGCCGACGAGGAAGAGGATGGGCGTCCAGCCTCCGCGATCTTGCTTAGGGGAATTACTGAGATCGGTGCAGCCATCGACTTTGGTGAGTGGATGAGCCTACCGAGCAACCTCACCGTCTCCGGTGATGAGTTCTCCTTTACTGCTGCTGCAGGGGCTGCACTAAGCACGGCCGACATCCTCAACTCCGACAATGAGAGAGTCTGGTCGATGGTCTTTCTCGACGACCGCACGACGTTTGTCTTGCCTACTCTGCGTCAAGACCCCATTGGAACTGGTGACTTCGACTTTTCGGTGAGCGGACTCGACGATGAGATTGACCTAACGGATTTTCGTATCGACGATCTAGAGGACACGCTCGATCGACTCTCGACGAACCGAGTCTCGTTTTCTCGGTAGCTTGGCTGCAGCATTCCTATTGATTGTGGGTAGGTGCACTATGGCCCGCGCACGACACCTACCGCGGTTCGCAACTGCGGGGCTCAGCAGCGCGGCTGTGCAGCGACAATCGGCTTGCGCAACAGCGTTGGGGATGATCGCGATACCTTTGGCTGCAACACACAGAATCTCATCGACTCGAACATGGTCGTTCGATTTGTACCGCCGCGGTAACGGGTGCAGATACCTCTTGCTTTTGGGCTGTCTTTCGGCTGCATCCGGAAATCGACTCGAGAACTGCCAACGCTGAGGCAAGAGGCCTGAGTCGTTGTTGTCATTGGCGGAGCGCATCAAGACTCCGAAAAACGCAGCTGCGCACTCGTGCGGTACTGCTACCATTTTGGGCATGATATCTCGACTTGCACTCTTAGCACTACTCATAGCGGGCTGTGGCGATTCGAAGGTTTCCTCCAACAGCACGACACAAACGCCAACTCCCGCACCAGAGCCAAAGGCGCCTGTGATGAATTCTGAGAAAGCGGCCGTTGCGGCAGCTCTCAGCGACACTACCCGATTCGACTGCGCTGCAGATGCCGATTGCCTAAACTCCTGTGAGCATGGCGCAGTCAATGCCAATTGGTATCGAGAATCAGAAAAACTCCCAGGATTTGTTGAGTGCGAAGACGGCTGCAGCAATCAGATCTCGGCACCGCCACGTTGTGAAGGAGGCACCTGTGTCGCGTATCAATTCGACCCCAAGGACTCAAGCACGATAACGAAGAGTGACTACTGCACCCGAAAAGGGACATAGTCCCGAGATGACCAAAGGCCTTGGCGTTCAACTTGAGTGTGCCATCGACACAATGATGCTTCCTGGCTTGCGTCCCGTGCGGACGTGGTCGTGCGCCTCGATGATCTGATCGAGTGGGTAGAGGTTCTCAATTTATGCGAACAGCACGATGGCCCTCACAGCCTTGAGTTGTTCCCCAATGGTCTCGAATTCAGATGTAAGAAAACGTAGGGCCTATGAGGAGATCCTAGTAGTCTTGTGGCTACTCGTTGCCGGCCGCAATTTGTGCTAACTCAGGGGCTGAGAGCGCTCGATCGTAGATTCGAACATCACTAAGGCATCCAATAAACTCCGCGCCAAGAAATCCACTGTTGTAGTCGGCACCAATGACAATGGTGTTGTCATCGAGCACAAGAGGGCTATCGATTCGAGCCACTTCAACCCCGTCCACGTAAAGGATCTTTGTCGTGCCATCGTGGGTCCCGGCAAGGTGATGCCACTCTCCATTCGCAACAGCCCCCCCGCCGTGGATGGTGATGCCTCCCGTGAAGGTAGGCACCCCCGAGAGAAATTCCAGCTCCCATGAGTTGCCAGTGGCTGTGCCAACGGGCTTTGCGATGATCGCTGAGTAGCCTCGGCTCACGTCATCGATGCGAGCCCATGAGGTCACCGTGACGGCCGTGCTGGAATCGAATACTGCCGCACTGGGGATGTCAAAATGGTCGTCGACACCGTCAAAGAGGTGGCACGGGCCGGCGCCAAAGGGGCCATCACTTTCGAGTGTTGGACATGCTTCCCCAATACATGTGGCAGTGCGATCGTTGGCGAGGTCCCTCGTCCCTCCCTCGCTTGGATCGTCGGATAGCGGGTAGAGGGCGAGGATACCCGCAGGGAGCACCGTTGCGTCTGGCGAAGTGTCTACGGTCGCGTCAACCGTCCCGCTATCGGCGTCTCCCGACAAGCCAAAGCCGATCCTTCCACAGGCGCTCAGCGCTAACGGGATGCAGATCGAACTACGCACAACTGCAACTATACACGAAACCCTGAGTGGGACGCTCAAGAAGGACTGTCTCCGACGTGTGCCGCGCAAACACACACCTCGGTATTGACAAGCTCATGACGTCCCACTTCGAGACTGTCGACGACGCACTCAAGAAAACAACGACGAGTGGCCGACATTGCCCAAGCAAACTCGATTCTTCGCTCGCTGGGCGTTTTGCTCATCGTTGTTCATCGGCCACTTGCCCCGGCAAACTCCCTCTTCCCGTCTTGCCATCAAACGAACTCTCTTCGTTTCAGATGACCAAGTTCAATCAACTAGACACTAGGTGTAGTAGCTAGGTGTAGTTCTTAGATTTCGAATCATATATCGAACACAACACTGGCCAGATTCATGCACACAGATTCCTCCACAGACTCTTGCTGGAAGACTCTTGCTTGCTTCACAAGACGTCGCGATGTGGTCGCAGACGTGCTAGAGGGCTTCTCGCCGAGTTCCTTGGGATATCTTGGAGCGACGGCTTGCGTGAGGGGTTGGTCCGTATTGGAATATCGATGTGCCAAAGCGAGTCTGGCCACGTGATTTTTGGCCGTTAACCCCGAATCTCAAGCAAAGAAATCGCATTTTGCCAAATTTGCGTACCAACAAGCGTATGCGCCTTGCATTGATTGATACCGTTGCAGCGAATCGATGATTCAGAGCGATTTCTTCTAAGAAATCCGAACCGAGCAACGCAGCAAAGATCGCCAAGCTGGTTGATCGCCAAGCTCCCAAACAGAGGAAACCCCCAATGGAAAAATTCAAAAACCTTGTCCTGATGTCGACAGCTTCCGCACTCTTCGTACTCACTGCTGTTGGCTGCGAGAAGAAGAAGGACGATGCACCAACGAAGCCCAAGACCGAAGAGCCCACGGCCGGTGATCCCAAGACCGAAGAGCCCACGGCCGGTGATCCCAAGACCGAAGAGCCCACGGCCGGTGATCCAAAGACTGAGGATCCAAAGGCGGCAGACCCATCAGCGGCAGACCCATCAGCAGCAGACCCATCAGCAGCAGACCCATCAGCGGCAGACCCATCAGCGGCAGACCCAGCAGCGAAGACGGAACACCCTGGAGGGGAGCACCCAACCGAGAAGCCACAGGCCGACGCGCCAAAAGCTGATGGCGATGCAAAGGCTGACAAGAAGAAGCCCGCTAGCGAGCATCCAAAATCTGATCACCCTAAGTGACCGAAGGCGATCCGCGAACCGATACGCACGCGAACCGAAGCATGTTGAAAGAAGAGGCAGGTATGAAGTCGATTGTTCACCAAACATTGGCTTCGTGCCCAATGGGTGTGGTCCTCATGATCGGGCTCGCCCAAATTGTCAGTTGCAGCTCTTCCAAGGAGAGTTCTGATGAGGAGATTCAACCGAGCCTCTCACAAACCGCTCCTGAAGCCGCAAAAACTTCGACTCCTGATGTGCCCATCAAGGCTGAACAAGCAGCCGAGTTGCCCAAGGCACGAGCGGTTACTGCGGAGATTCAGCAAGGCATCGAGAAGCACATTGCTGAGAAGGCGAGTGCACACGATGGGTATTTTTCGCTGGCGTACGAGGATCGAACACTGCGCCTAAAGCTTGTGCGAGTGCACATTGAGTATCTCGCAAGCTTGGGACCAGAGCGAAACTTTGCCTGCGTCGACTTGGTCGACACGGATGGCGAAGTCTACGACGTCGATTTCTTTATGGACGGCCCACCAGACAACATGGTCGTGAGCGATACAACGGTGCACAAGATCAACGGAAAGCCGATCTATGCGTGGGATCAGAAAGAGGACAAGACATGGGTTCGTGTTCCTATGGACGAGGCCTCCGCGAAACTGCAAGGCGTGATCGAAAACAAGGACGAGTTCGAATTTGTTTACGCCCTCACACTTCCCAAGATGGAGCAAGCGGCACGCATGTGGTTGCCGGTTCCGATTTCTGACAAGTACCAGACCGTGGAAGTTCTCTCCATCAAGACGCCGGGGAAACAGACGATGCTGGACGATGCAGAGCACGGCAACAAGATCTTAATGCTGGACCTCACTCCGGAAGACAGCGGTGGATCCATTGAGATGCGCTATGCAGTCTCACGAACTGAGAAGTCTTCCTATGCCGAAGAGTTGAAGTCTCCAGAGCAATTTCTTGGGGACGACGCACTCGTACCTGTCACCAAAGAGATACGCGCCTTGGGAGCTGAGGCCATCAAAGGTAAGAAGACCGATTTGATTCGCGCACGAGCTCTGTACGATCACGTAATGGACCGCATGAGCTACAAGAAAGTCGGTGACGAATGGGGCAAAGGCGATGCCACCTATGCTTGCGATAGCAAGACGGGAAACTGCAGCGACTACCATTCGTACTTCATTGCGATCTCACGCGCCGTGGGCATTCCCGCACGGTTTGCTGTTGGTGCCGCGATTCCTTCTGCGCGAGATGATGGTGGAATCAGCGGATATCATTGCTGGGCAGAGTTTTATGCCGATGGAAAGTGGTGGCCGATCGACGTGAGCGAAGGGGACAAGTATTCGAACCTTTCGAGCTATTACTTCGGCCATCACCCCGCCAATCGCATCGAGCTAAGCCGAGGGCGCGATCTTGTCGTCAGTCCAGGTCCAGCCACTGGGCCCATCAACTTTCTCGCCCATCCAACGCTCGAAGTTGGTGGCAAGTACGTTCGCTCGAAGGCGACGTTCTCGTTTGAGCGCAAAGCGAGCAAGTAGCTATTTGAGCTGAGCGCAAAGCGAGTTACTTGCGCCCAAGTGCATCTGAGAAGTCCATCTGATCGTTGTGACTTTCAAGCCAGAGTTTGCGTCGGCGTGAATTCGTGAGTGCTGCTTCGCGTGGGGCTCACCCGTCTTGAGAAGGGCTTACTTGAGCATGCATTCGGGCAGGTTGGGATTTCGTGCGCACGGATTGCTGCCACGTTTTGGAAGAGGAAAGCCCAGCGACTCGCAGGTCTTTTTTACTTTGCGGAAGCCCTGCGAGTTGAGCAGAGGCTTGAGGGCGAGCACGTTGGCCAAGTCTCTCTTGTGGCAGGCCGCGATCGCCAAGAGAAGAGCGGATTCTGGATCCTTCTTTATGGCTTGTGCCCTGAGGGCCAGGCTGCTGACCTCATCAATGTCCGCTCTAACCAGTGCTTCTTGTGCACGGTGCATCAACTCCTCATGGGTTGCGTCGTCCTTTTCGACAACCGCAGTCGCGGCGTCAGGCTCGTCCCAATCGAGAGAGCCGTGATTGTCTCTGCGAATGGCAACATCGTGCAGTGCGCGAACGACGGCATCTTCGGCCACCTCCTTGATCAGCGCAATGGACTCTCCTGAGGCGCCGTTGCAGACGTAGTGGATCGACTGGACTTCGCGAAGGCTGAGGGAGCCGTTGTGGTCAGTATCTAGACCAGCTCGAATCGATACACCTCCTGCTGCGCAATTCGGGCCCACGGCCTCTGTATCCACTCGGAGGAGAGAAGCGCTGGGTGGCTCTTGGCCCGAAGGTTTGCAACTGAGGAGTAAGACAAAGAAGAGAGGCAGCAGTCGCATCCGAGCATGATAGCAGTTGAGCCGCGAGTCGCCGCTAGCGAAAGAAAGCTTCGCAATGGAAGCTCGCTACCCCGCCGAGGAAAGTCGCTAACCCACACCATCGTCGTCCAGTAGTCGGCTATGATGCTCGGAGGATTCGAGTATATGCCTATCAATCATCAATCATCACGTCTGCTACTTGGTGGCTCTTGCGCTCTAGTATTTGTTGTGTCGTTTTCTGGGCTCGCTCACGCAGATCGAGAGCTTGAAGCCAGTGGCTTTGTTGGGGGGCACCACTTCTCTGACTTCAATGAACTCGGTGTTGGAGACAATAGCGGAGATGAGGGCCTCGACTCGGCGTTTACCCTTGGGGCCAGAGCGGCGATTGCCCTCTACGGCAACTTCGATCTCGAAGCAGAACTTGCGGTCGCTCCAACGAGCCCAGGAGACAGAGACGTGACTGTCACAGCGCTTGGGTATCGCATCCATGCCCTCTTCCACTTGGGTGACGATCCTATCATTCGCCCTTTCGTCGTTCTTGGTGCGGGCGGAAGCAGTGCAATTTCTAGCAACTCTGTCGCCTTTCCCAATGACACCGATTTCGTTTTCCATGGAGGCATTGGTCTTAAGTACCCTGTGAAAGATAGCTGGGGTGCCCGCTTTGATGCGCGAGTCGTCATGCCTCCAGCATCCGATACCGCGGGGCTAACCTCGGAAGCGGAAGTGTTGATTGGGTTCTACAGGGAGTTCGACTTCAGTGAAGTAATCATCCGCGATGACGATGGCGATGGAATCCGCAATCGGGATGACGTTTGTCTGGCTGAGGCAGAAGACATGGACGGCTTTGAGGACGACGATGGATGTCCCGAGGACCAAGACAGCGATGGCGATGGCATTCTTGACTCCGAGGATCAATGCAAGGACGAGAAGGAAGATGTCGATGAGTTTGAGGACGATGATGGTTGCCCGGAGGCCGACAACGATGGTGACGGAATTAAGGACGGTGCAGACACTTGCCCTCTTGCCGCGGAAGATGTCGACGGATTCGAGGACACCGACGGTTGTCCGGAGCTAGATAATGATGAGGATGGTATTGCCGATGCTGAGGACAACTGTCCCAATGAGCCTGAGACGCCAAATGGGTTTGAAGATGCTGACGGTTGTCCCGATGATCTCCCAGAAGTTGTTAAGAAATTTTCTGGAGAGATTAAGGGCATCAGATTCCTTCGTGGCTCCGCCAAAATTCGCAGGTCCTCAAATTCCGTTCTCGATGCAGCCGCTGCGGTGTTTCTCGAGTTTGGCGACTTGCGCTTTGAAGTCCAAGGTCACACTGACAATACGGGCACACCAGAACGCAATGCCGAGCTGAGTCAGCAACGCGCCGATAGCGTGAGGGACTACCTGGTTTCGAAAGGAGTCTCGGCTGATCGGATTACGAGCAAAGGGTACGGCCAAGATGCTCCGGTCGCTGACAACGAGACCGCAGCGGGGCGCGAGACGAATAGGCGCGTGGAGTTCAAGCTGGTGACAACGGCGCCCGTGAAAGGCGCCGAGGAAGGCGCCGAGGAAGGCGCCGAGGAAGGCGCCGAGGAAGGCGCTGCGACAGACGCTGGGGAAGGCGCTGCGACAGGCGCCGCGACAGACGCTGGGGAAGGCGCCGCGACAGGCGCCGCGGAAGGCGCTGGGGAAGGCGCCGCGACAGACGCTGGGGAAGGCGCCGCGACAGACGCTGGCACGCCCTAGGTAAGAAACTCGGGCAAGTCTTTTGCGATTTGCTCTGGTGTCACTTGGGTGCCATAGCGTTTCTGCACCACGCCATCGCCATAAACTAAGAATTTTTCGAAATTCCATTTGATGTCGGATGAACCATCGTCGTGAGCCTTAGCATCTTTAAGCAATGCGTAGAGGGGAGCTGTTTGCTCGCCGTTCACATCGATCTTCGAGAACATCGGAAAGGTAACGTCATATTTGCTCGTTGCGAACTCGAGGATTTCGACGTTTGACTTTGGCTCTTGTGCGCCGAACTGGTTGCAGGGAAATCCCAGCACCAAGAACCCCCTATCCTTGTTGTTCTCAAAGAGTGTACGCAGACCTGCGTACTGTGGCGTGGCCCCTCAGAAACTGGCGACATTGACCACAAGGCAGACTTTGTCCTTGTACTCGGAGAAGGACAAAGGTGTGCCCGCGATCGAAAGCATCTCGCAGTCGTGGAATTTGCTCATGGCCAGAGCGTAACGGTAAGTTGGCTCAATCTCCTAGTGCTGGGAGACCGGAGTGCCACCGGGCACCGGAGCGAGGGTGGGAACTTGCACTCCTGGGGGATTCGCTGGATTCACGCACTGGTACTCAACAGAGCGAGAAGCGATGAGAAGAGGCAAAACGCCGCCAATCGCTCCCTGGCAGAGGCTATGAGTCGCTCTCTCTTCATCCGTGGGGTTCTCGGGCAGATCACAAGCAGCACCAGCAGCCACTGCACCGGCAACTGTGAGCCCGATAGAGATAAGAACGTCGGTGGCCTTTTGGCCACTCTCAGCCCACGAGACCCCGTTTTTGCACTCTTGCCCAGCGGCACCAGACAACTGCACCAAACCTCCAACCGTGAACCACTGGCGATCACTGTGAATCGGAGCGAATGAGCGCTGCTGGCCCGTTTGTACTTGGGTGGTGAAGCAGGCAGTCAGAAGACACGTTGCCATGAGTGAGACACTAAGAAAATTACGCATGCCGCTACGCTACCGAAGACGAGCCCTCGATGCGAGCAGTCTCAAGCACGTGTGCGCGATTCATGAAGATAGAACGCGCTCACTCGTCTTCTCGCCCGCTGGAGAGGCTGGCTCAGCTAGTCTTCTTCGTTTTTCCTTGGTCGCTTGCCCCAGCAAACTCCCTCTTCCCGTCTTGCCAGCAAACGAACTCTCTTCGTTTCAGATGACCAATGTCAATGAACTAGTGTGCGGCTCAGAGGAATAGAAATGTGCTGGCGACGGGAGCTCGTTCTTTGA
>JANTGM010000039.1 GCA_024762925.1 Kofleriaceae bacterium
GGGACAAAAACTAGCTAACGCTTGCGAGCAAGCGTGGTGTTTCGCGCCTTCGGCGCTGTGGTCTGGTGTTCCACACCAGAAATTAGCTAGTTCGCGTATCTCATAACCACTGGCCGAGGGCCCGAGCTGCAACCAGGAGCGAGAGGGCAGGCATAGTGGCTCTACGGCAAGGTTTCGCGACGCCAATCTGCGCCGCAGATCGGGACTCAGACGCTCGTTCCGCGTTCGCCCAGCGCTTGCGAGTTGTTCTTACTCGGAGTCCTCCGACGACTCATGTGTGCGAAGCTCAATGCACCCAGTCTCGCTTGCGGTTTGGAGCACGAACTCCACATCAGCCGCAGCACTTGCATCTGGATGTTCATCCACCATCAAGATGGAATCTCCCTGCGCGACGCGCTCTCGAATCAAACGCAAAGTGCCCTTGCGCACCTCACCAGACAACCCAAAGAGCGGTGCTTGCAGTGTGTAGATCGCACTCTGTAGATCGCTTCCCAGAACTTCTCCGAGTCGCAGTTGGCGAGCAGCGTCAGGTTTGAGCCGAGCCGCACGGCCACCAAGCAACTCTGAAGCGAGCCCAAGGGAATGCGCTATGCGAAGTCGCTTGGCGCATTGGGAACGGAATCGCTTCGCTTCAGCAGCGCCCTGCGTCTCACTGATAGCCGCGATGTGCCTTGGCAACTCAGCTAGCGGGGTTTGGTGAAGCCGAGCAAGGTTCACACCACCCTTAGCGCTTGACCGTGTCGGCCCATCGAGCCCGGTCCGGCCGCATTCAATGCAGTCTCGCCATGCAATGTACTTTGACAAATCCGCCAGACTCTCCTGTCCCCGCCCTTCCCCTGCCTTGCGGATCCTCCACTCAACATCATGCACAACGCCCTTGTAGTTGCTCTCTGGGCAACCGTGCAGCACTACTTCTTGCATGGCTTGGCCAAGTGATGCCCAGGGACGTTGCATATCCAACCCAATCCGGGCAGCCAACGACTCAAGTACCCCCAGATGAAACTTAGAGTTTCTCTTAGCCCATGGGCCAATCGCACCTGCAGCAAGGCTGCGTTTGGGATCTGTAATCAGGGCTTCCAATGCAACTTCCGCCCGCTCTCCAGCTCCGTTGCAGGCCTCGCAACTCCCCGGCTGCAGGCAGCCCAGTGCGCGTTCGAATAGCGGCAGTATCCCCAAGACATCTCCGACTCGGCTTCCGTCCGGCCACGTGGCGTCTTCATGCCGAAAGACAAACGTGGGCCTTAGCCCCTCTACGCTGCCCGATTCCCTCGTCGCGAGCCTGCCAACAGCAGGCAACCATGTTGGCGAGAGCAACGGTGCCATCTGCCTCTGCGCTTCGGCGGCAATCAGCCCAAAGACAAGCCGCGATGCTTCATCGCCGCCTGGACTCGTGATTACGACAAGCGACTCCAGCGGTATCTCAAACTCGAGCGACCCAAGTGCGCCGATCAATCGCAGACAAGGCATAGGCGCCGTCTATATGCCCAGCATCGCCACAGCGCCAGAGCTAGGGCGCGATTCATGCGGTTTACGGGTATTGAGCACGCAAGCTGACCATCGCGCTCACGAAGCTGGATCAAGAACTCGTGTCGGGGCCAGAATGGTTGATCGATGATCGCGACGGGAGTTCGTTCACTGGCAAGGCGCGAACAACGACCTTGCTGGGGCAAGGGAGGCGCTGAGCAACGCTGAGCCGAAGGCGTCCAGAGCGCGAAGAACCAGCGCGAGCAAGACGTTTGAATCTGCCTCTACCGAACGCTGACTCGTCTATCAGGACGGCGGTACTCAACAAGCTCAAGCCTTAGGTCACCATATTCGGTCTTGGCCATGACGAGCAACGGCAGTCGCGAAGCGTCGTCACTAATCCAAACACTGTAGTTGCGCGGCTTCTTTTTCTTGAGGTCACCAAGGCCACGAGTCATGCGCTGTGCCACGCCGTCGATGCGGATTGCCGGACGGCGTCCCATGGCGGTGGTGATGGTTTCGTGCGCTCCAACCCGCATGGAACTTCTCCAGAGTCGTCGTCCACTGAGCAAGAAGAAGGACTGCTCATCCCCATCCTCAGGATCCCAAGCTCGCAAGCGCCCAAGCACGGCATGTGCGTCAAAGGCGTAGGCATCGGCTGGCAATCGCTGTACTGCACGCTGCATCTTGCCGTTCCGGGGCTTGTAGTCGATGGAAAATGGTCCGGCCTCACCGCCGCCGAGATTGGTCCTGATGGAGGCTTCCTTCTTGCCGAACTTCGACTCCGCTTCGTGCTTGAGAACCACGCCATCATCTAGGTCAACCCAGGTAAAAATCTGATCGCGAACTTCTTTGATGGCAACCAATAGGCCAGCACTCTGCACCAAGGACTGGATGACAACCGCAGATCGGCCATCAATGATGCCAGGTTCTCCAACGCCAAGAACGGCAGTTCCACCGAGCACCCCCCGAAGCGATATGTCAAATGACATGGTTTCGCCGGGAATGAAGAAGCTCGATGAGGCCTGCATCGTCTGCTCCGGCAGCTCTTTTGGCAGCTCAATCGACTCCACAGCGAGCGCAGATTGGGAGTTGGCTCCGCAAGCGCCGAGCCCCAAGAGCAATGCTCCCATGACAGCCATCCGCCTGAAATGAACCCTACTCACAATGCTCCTGGTATAAGGGTGACCGAGCCAGGGTGTCCTTGCAAGTGTTTGTGATCACGCACTGCAGCATCGGCTGGCCCCCCTCTAGACCTAAGTTCATGACTTCCCACTCCTCCTCCAAAGCGGCCGCCTTCTCCAAACGCTCCAGAATCGGGATAACCCTTGGTGATCCATCGGGAATTGGCCCCGAGATCGTTGCTAAGGCACTTTGCTCGCGGTCAGCAGAAGAGCTGTCCCGAATCGTGGTTTTTGGTGAAGAATTCATCCTGGCTCAGCAATGGGACGCACAGAACGCTCATCCCATACAACGACCTTCGACCATTTCTCCCCACATCTTGAGCGCGGAGGATCTGCAGTTGGGACGCCCAAATGCCAAAACAGCGAGAGCCCAAGTCGCATATTTACAGGCAGCACTGGCAGCGGCCCAAGCTGGTCAGATTGCGGGCCTTGCAACGGCACCGATCAGCAAGACCCAGGCGATGATGGCCGGTTTCGATTTTCCTGGCCACACAGAATTTCTCTGTGACGGCCTTGGAGCCGAGGCTGTGGCGATGATGTTTGCCGGCCCCACGCTCAACGTTGTACTCGCAACGGTTCACGAGGCTTTAGCTGACTTGCCAACCGCTCTTACGACTGACCGGGTGGCGAGTGCGATCGTGCTCGCGGCTAGAGCCATGCAAGCAGACTTTGGCGTGCCTTGTCCGCGCATCGGCGTCCTTGGTTTGAACCCGCACGCCGGAGAAGACGGGAATTTCGGTAATGAAGAAGAGCGCGTGATTCGTCCCGCGATGAGGGTGGCATTAGAACAACTCTCAGAGTCGGTAATTCTCGAAGGCCCCCTGGTTCCCGATGCAGCCTTCCGCATGTCCTACGACTGCTTCGTCGCCATGTATCACGATCAGGGGCTCATTCCCGTGAAACTCACCGACTTCGATGAGGCGGTCAACACCACGCTTGGCTTGCCCATTGTGCGCACCTCACCTGACCACGGCGTTGCCTACGACATTGCGGGGCAAGGCATTGCTCGCGCCACAAGCATGCAAGCGGCAATTGATCTTGCCTTTCGACTTGTGGATCAGCGAGAGACCAAGCGCGCCATCGAGTCGTAGAGCACAACACCCAAGTCCGGTGCGTCATCACATAACTCGACAAAGTCGTTTCGCCGAAGCATCAAGAGATACGAGTCTTGTCGTGCAATCAGTTCCGCCTCAGAGACCACGGTCTGCTGCAAGAGCGCTTCGGGCAAGATGACATCACCAGGCTTTGCTTGCACACCAGAGCCCGAGACTTCCCCTTCGAGAACGATATACGCGACTCGATCCTCGAGTGCTACTCGTGGCACGACCTTGCCTTCACGGTATGTGCGTGGAGTGGTGATGCGCAGAGCGCGAAGCACTTGCTGCGGACTGAGCCCCGCAAAGAGCGGACACGAGGCAAGAGCTTCCTTGTGGCTGTCGCGTTGCGCCTTGGGCATTTCCGTCGTGCCCGCCTCCATGACTTTGACAACGATGCAGGTTGCGTTGTCGGCGCCTCCCCGCTCGAGCGCCATATCAACCAGACTCTGTGCCGCTCGCGAAGGGCTGGGCGCATTCACAACGACCTGCCCCACCTCGACCTCACTCAAGTAGTCGTGAACGCCATCGGAGCACAACACCAACCGGTCCCCGGAAAAGAGCGGCACCACAAAGGTCGTCACGCGAGTGTCTTCAGCCATGCCTAGAGCATTGGTTAGAACGCCTTTCCAACGCTCCGGCTCCGGACCGGGAATTCCGCGGTCAATGCCCGCTGCCCGCAAGCGAGAGGAAATCGTGTGGTCTTCGGATAGCAACACGGGGATGCGATCGCGAACGAGATAGGCGCGCGAATCGCCGGCATGGGCAAAGAGCGCCTCGCCACCAGCGATTAGAAACCCTGTGAGCGTCGTGCCCATGCCCTTTTTCGCCTCGTCCTCAGCTCCAAGAGCCACAATCGCTTCATGTGCCGAGAGAACTCCTTTGCGCAGGCTCGCCAAAAGTTCCTTGCGACGATCAATATCCCCCTTGCCGATGTACTCGCGGGCTTGCGCCTGAATCGAGGCACTGCGCCAACTCGTAGCGACTCCATCGACAGCCATCTTGCTGGCAACTTCGCCGGCCGCGTGACCGCCCATTCCATCGGCGACTAGGAAGACCATCGTGTCGATGTCCACAACATATGAGTCTTCGTTGTGGTCGCGCACCCTTCCTACGTGGCTCAACCCCGAGGCAAGAACTGTACTCAAAGCCGCCATCTCTTTGTTGTGGGCATAGGAAAACGCTATCCTCAGGCCGAAGCCAATCGCTTCAGTCTTAGCGGCGACGATCGTACCTTTAGCTCCCAAGGAATCCAAATGGAGACCACCACACGGCTGCTGCTACCAGAAGTAGTTGAAGCGCTTGAAACCGACCCTTCGCAATTGTTGAGCCTCACCGGCGAGCTGCACCCCGCAGACTTGGCCGACATGGCGCAGGCACTGGATACTGAACTGCGTTTGCGTCTCTTCACAATCCTGCCAGCCGACCTCTGTGCGGATATCTTGGAACATTGCGACGAAGAGAAGCGCACCGAGATTTTTGTGCCCCTGGTTTCAAGCGCTCCGAGTACTGCGCTGGCCATCATCGACACAATGGCGGCCGATGATCGCGTCGACATGCTTGCCGAGCTAAGCCAAGAGATGCGACGCAAGGTGTTGGCTGGTCTAGACGATGACGAAGCGAAGGACATCCGCCAGCTTCTCGCCTATAAGGAAAGTTCTGCTGGTGCGTTAATGACCACCGACTTTGTGGCGCTCTCCGCTGACACAACCTGCGAAGGTGCGATTGAGGAAATTCGGGTCATCGCGCAGGAAATGGAGACCATCTATCAAGCCTATGCTGTCGACCCAAATTCAACGCTGCTGGGCGTCATTTCGCTTCGCGACCTCGTGACATCTCCAAAGAGCGCCACTCTCGCCGAGATCATGAATCCCAACATCATCACCACAACTGCCACCGACGATCAGGAAGAGGTCGTTCGCCTCATTGCCAAGTACGACCTGCTCGCCCTGCCGGTTGTCGACAGCAATCATCGCATCGTTGGCATTATCACCGTCGATGACGCAATTGATGTAGTCGAAGAAGAAGCAACCGAGGATGTGCAGAAGCTTGGCGCGATTGATCCGCTGGATGCGTCCTACTTGGCAACACCAATCCTCGACTTGATCCGAGCTCGTCTGCCCTGGCTCGTTGTGCTTTTCTTGGCGGTGCTCGCCACGCCCTTTGTTCTTGAGCGCTACACCCAGATGCACCCGGCGGCGATCATGCTCAGCTGGTTTGTTCCGCTAATTATTTCGTCGGGCGGCAACTCGGGCACACAGAGTGCCTCACTGATTATTCGCGCGCTTGCACTAGGAAAGATTTCCCCAGCTCACACCCAAAAGGTGCTTTGGCGTGAAATGCGCGTTGGGCTCGCCCTTGGCATTGCGCTCGCGTGTGTGGGCGTTGCTGCTGTCATGGCCCGAGAAGCCACTCGCATAGGTGGGCTCGCGCTAACCATTGCCTGTGCGCTCGTCGCCGTGGTCACTGTTGGCGCCCTGCTTGGAAGTGGGGTACCGCTGCTGCTACAGCGCCTTGGCATTGACCCCGCGGTTTCCTCCACTCCGTTCATCGCATCGATCGTCGACGTCACAGGGCTCGTGATCTACTTCGAGATTGCGAACATCTTTTTGGTGTGACGCCGCTTGTGAACCCTTTTCTCTTGTAGAACGAACTAGCGCATCTTGTAGCCAACGTTGCGAACAGTCGCGATGAGTCCCCCCGTGCCGCTGGCCGAAGAGGAGCTTCCGAGCTTTGCACGGACGCGCCGCACGTGAATATCCACAGTGCGAGTACCACCACCATACTCGTATCCCCAGACTCTTTGTAAGAGTTGTTCTCTACTAAAGACACGCCCCCGGTGTTGCGCAAGAAAGCGGAGCAGTTCGAACTCTTGGTGGGTAAACTCGATGCGCCGTCCGCCCAAGTGCACTTCGTACCCCGCAACATCAATCACCAAAGCCCCAACCTTGATAACCTCTTCGGAACCAAAGGCGGCAGCCTTCCAGTCCAATTGCCTCAGTCGCGCATAGAGTTCGGCCGGCACAATGGGGGCGAGCACAAAGTCATCAAACCCCTGCGAGAAGTCGATGGCGGTTAGCCGAGCCACTGTTGCTACAAGCAGCGTCGGTGTCTCGGCCAGAGGTTCGAAGTCGCTCAAGATCCGGTGGGCCCGCTTGCCCAGTCCAATGTTGTCCCGAGCGTCGACCACGACAATGGTCGGGGGTGCCTGAATCACACTCTGTGCATCGAGATCACCTAGATCGAAGCGAGCACGAGTCACCCGACAACCCAAGTCTTCTAGAATGCATGAGGCACTATCGGGGTCACTCCCGGAGCTTTCCGGGTCAGCGCACAGAACGACTGCCCTCACATCATGCAGGATGCCGGATTGACATGCTGCGTCAAGAGGACTTGAGCAGAAAAATCAGATTCAGTACACAAGAGTGATCGATTGGCAGCAAGCAGACTTTGCACCTGTCGTTCCGCCAAGCCTCATGCCACAATTAGACGAGATGGAAGAGTTTCACTGCTCCTTCTGCGGCAAGCAACGCAGAGAAGTTCGCAAGCTGATCAGCGGACCCCGGGTGTTCATCTGTGATGAATGCGTAAAACTATGCAACGACATCCTTGAAAAAGAGGAAGCCTCTGAACGGCCTAGCTACCCGCCGCCAACGGAGATTGTCGAAGACCTTGATCGCTACGTTGTCGGCCAAGCAGACGCCAAGCGCGCACTCTCCGTTGCGGTTTACAACCACTACAAGCGAATTGGTTCGCGTGGCAAGTCGAGCGATGTCGAGCTCCAAAAGGGCAACATCCTGCTGCTCGGGCCAACGGGTTGCGGCAAGACTCTGCTTGCACAAACGCTCGCTCGCAAGCTCAACGTGCCATTCGCAATTGCCGATGCCACAACACTCACCGAGGCCGGCTACGTTGGTGAAGATGTCGAGAGCGTATTGAAAGCACTCTTCCGGGCCGCTGGCGGCGACATCGAGAAGACAGGTCGCGGCATCCTTTGCATTGACGAGATTGACAAGATCGCCAGAAAAGGCGGTGGCCCTTCCCCGACACGCGATGTATCGGGCGAAGGCGTGCAGCAAGCCCTTCTCAAGTTGCTCGAAGGCAAGAATGCGACGATTACGCCTGATGGCGCTCGCAACCGTCCACAGCAGGAACTCATCCAGATCAACACGATCGACATTCTCTTCATTTGCACGGGCGCCTTTAATGGACTCGAAGACATCGTCCGCAGCCGCACAAGCCAGAAGGACATGGGCTTTGGCGCTGTCATTGGAACGCAGGATGATGATCGGGACGCTCTGCGTGCGCTGGCTCGCCACGAGGACCTCATCAAGTTCGGCATGATTCCCGAATTCATGGGACGACTGCCAATCATTGTCTCCTGTAAGGAGCTCGACGTTGAATCGCTCAGTGAGGTGCTTTGGCGGCCGCGAAACGCCCTCACACGACAGTATCAGCGCCTCTTCGAAATGGAGAATGTGAAGCTCACATTCACCGAGGATGCACTGACAGCTGTCGCCGAAATTGCTCATGGTCGAAAGTCTGGAGCTCGCGGCCTGCGGGCAATCCTCGAGGAAATGATGCTCGATGTGATGTACGAGCTGCCCTCCATGGACAACGTCAAAGAGTGCATTTTCACACGTGAGACGGTGACAGGCGAAGCCAAGCCCGAGCTTGTGTTTGAAGAGCAAGCTGCGTCGTAGGAAGCAACGCGCTCAAGCAACGCGCTCAAGCTGCGTCGTACACTCCACTACGCGGCTAGAGATCGATGGCTGGAGCATCTTCCATCACTCCACCTAGACTACTGTTCCTGTTTGGCGACAGCTTCTTGAGTTCCTCAAGGCGGTCTGGGTCCGCTCCACCTCGATTGATGAGGGTGTCGGTGGCTTGTTGTCGCAAGTACATCTCCGTGTCTGGGTTTTCTGCGAGAGCGAGTAGTGCCTCATCGACCTCGGGGCCCGCGTTATGAGCACTGTAGATTGCGGTCTGAACCAGCGCGGCATCGCCCGAGGAAATCGCGTCTGCAATCACGCCACTGGCTCTGGGATCACCTGAATTGCCGAGAGCCGAAATCGCCGTTTGCCTTACGGCTTTGTCGCCGCCGCTTGCCAGTTCAATGAGCCGCTCGCTAGCCTCCTGGCTTCCCAGATTACCCAGCGCGTACACCGCCGCGTTCTTCACATTGGTGTCGCTATCTGTCAAGAGCGTGTCGAGCATGGCGCCAGCGTCCGTGCCTCCCTGGCTTCCCAACGCGTTTGCCAAAGCGGCACGTGTCTGCGGCGACTCACTGCTAAGCGCCACATCCATCACCTTCTTCGCCTCGGGGCCACCATGTTGCAAGAGAACAGAGACCATGCTGCCAGCCATGTTGTCGCCCTTTGCGATCGCTTCGATGACCATGTCTGTAGAACCTGGATCACGGCTGCTGGCGAGTTGGTAGAGGGCCGAGGATTTCAGCTGAGGATTGTCTGATTCACTTGCGATGTTGTGCAAGGCTTCAAGAACCTCAGGTCCGTGGCCCAACTGGCCAACGGCACTCATTGCGGCATTGGCCAACATGGGATTGTCCGAACTCAGAGCTCCAAGCAGCGCAGCACGAGCATCTTCGCTACCACTATTGGCGAGGGCCCAACCAGCGGTCTGCACCTTACTCGGTACGCCAGAATACAGTGCGTCAAGAAGCACGGTCTGAACTTCGGGGTCAGACCCTCGCTGGTCCCCTAGGATTCGAAGCGCCTCAACTGAGGCCTGCCCTCGTCCCATGGCAATTTCGACAACGGCCTTTCGCGCAGCCTCAGAAGAACTCTGAGAAAGAAAATTGAGAGCAGAGTACCGTTCCATATGGGGGCCGTGTTTTGCCATCTCCATCATCATCGTAGCCACTTCGGGGTCATCGCTGCCAAGCAATTGGTTCGTGACACTTTGACGCTCGCGACTCGTACCATTCTTCATGATCTCCAATCGAAGCGCGTCCACGTCATCCCCCGAAAAGTCGTGTAGGAGGCCGACCAGTTCGGCACGAGCGGGATGCCCTTCTTTCATGACTGCTAGGAAGCTCTTGCGACCTTCCTCACCGCCAGTATCCAGAAGAGCGCGCCCAAGCTCATATGCATCGGCATTTCGAGTGCTCGCAAAGAGGTCCGCCAAAGCCTTGCGTGCTTTTTCGCCACCCAGGCTTGCGAGTCCGCGAATCGCTCCACGGCGAAGCTCAGAGGAACCTTGCTTGGCAGCATCGATGAGCAGTGGTAACGAGTCGCCCGCTCTTGCTCGGCCCAGAGCTTCAGCGGCGAGCGACGCACACTGCACGTCGCTCGCGGTGAGGACGTTCATCAGCCACTCTTGCTGCTCGTCATTCACACTGCGCGGCATGCTTCGCAGGGCTGCCATGCGAAGCTCGCGATTTCCCCGGTCTGCAATGTCCAGCACCAGGGAAATCGATTCCGGTGTCGCCATCATGCCGGCCGCAGCAAGCACTCGTCGAACGGTCTCCTGGTCAGCCCCCTTCGCAGCCTTGACCAGGGCTTCCAGAGCCTCATCACTACGAACTTCTCCCAGGCCATCGATGGCTGCGAGCTTCAAGCTTCGGCGTTCACCTTCAGCCCATTCGTAGAGTTGCTCGTGTGCCCGCCGATTGCCTGTCTTGGCCAAGCCTCGTACAGCCCAGTACATCGTGGAGGATCGGCCAGAGGTCGCCATTCGAATAAGACGCTCGGTTGCGTTGTCGCTTCCGATTCCGCCCATGGCAAGGATTGCAACTCCAGTCACCTCGGAGCGTGTGCGACTGAGTTCTTCGAGGGCTTCGAGCGAGCGATCGCTGCCAAAGATGCCGAGGCGCTCGCACAACAGTCGGATCTCTTGTACTGACCGAGCCCCCTTCAGATCGCGAAGAAGCTGAGCCTCATCAAAGCCCGCCAAGCTCGCCGGAATTCGCAAGCGGCTCAGGGAGGACAGCCGCCTCTCGTAGGCCGCATCTCGCGTCGCCGGTTTTGTGCTTGGCTCGCCGGGGACCGCACCCCGCCCGTACCAAAGAGAACCGATGGTTGTAGCCGCGAGAATGTAGGTCGCTATCTTCCATTTTCCGACACTGGTCATAATTGGGACTTTCTAGCCGCAAGAGTGGGCTTTCCTAGCTATGAGGCACCAACAAGCGCGATGTTGCGCACGAATCTACGAACAAGAGGCCCGGTGGATCTATTTCGCATGCAATTGCCAAAAGAGTAGCGGTTGCCAGCTAGACTTCCCATCTGATGCTCACGGACTCTCAGGTTGCCGAACTCCGCATGCTCCTCCAAGCCGATCGGGATCGAATCCTATCTGCCGCCCAGGATGCATCGAGTTTCTCCAGAGACCGAGACCGGACCCGAATTGGGCGGGATTCCGTAGATGAATCGGCGGAGGAGGCCTTATACGGTACCAAGCTGCGGCTTGCAGATCGAGATAGCCAAACCCTCAACGCCATTGAGATGGCACTCGTGCGCCTAGCGTCGGGCAATCTGGGTGAGTGTGAGGAATGTGAGGAACCCATCGCCTTTGCACGACTTCGCGCGAGGCCAATGAGTCGCCTCTGCATCGAGTGCCAAGAAGATCAGGAAGACCGAAGCTAGAGACGGCTTTGGGTCATCTTTTAAGACACGATTTTTGCTACTCATTTTACAGATTGCTATAGTCTTCTAGGAACTCCCCTAGGGTGTGTCTGCGATCACGGACACATTGGCAAACCCACGGAGCTTTTGGACCACTCTACATGCGCGAGCGCTACACGATTACAGACCGCGTTGACGCGGGCGGCATGGCCGAAGTGTTTCGCGGCGTCGCCGAATCGATTCAAGGCTTCAAGAAGTCGGTCGCAATCAAGCGAATTCTCCCTAGTCTTGTAAAGAACGAAAAGTTCGTAAACATGTTCCTGGACGAGGCCAAGGTCTCGCTCTTCTTGCAGCACGCAAACATCGTGCAGGTCTTCGACATCGGGAAAACCGACGCCAGTTACTTCCTGGTGATGGAGTTTGTCGACGGCTGCAACATGAAGGCGCTGCTTGACCACCTCAAGGAAAAGGGCAAGCGCATCGATGTTGCCCACGCAATCTACGTGATGCTCGAGTGCTGTAAAGCGCTCAACTATGCCCACCATGCGGAGAACCCCGAAACCGGCAAGGGGCTCGAAATTGTCCACCGAGACGTCTCTCCGCCCAATATTCTGGTTTCCAAGAATGGCGAAGTGAAGTTGGTAGACTTTGGTCTCGCCAAGGCAAATAGTCAAATTGCCTCTACCGACCAGGGGGTGGTCAAGGGAAAATTCTCATACCTATCGCCAGAAGCAGCGAGCGGATTGGCTGTTGACAAGCGAGCCGACATTTTTGCCGTCGGCATTTTGCTCTGGGAGATGTTTACTGGTCGGCGTCTCTTCTACGGAGAGACCGACTACCAAACCGTCGAGCTTGTTCGCCAAGCACGGATTCCATCGATTGCCGCGCTAAACCCCGACATAGCACCCGAGCTTGAAGCGATCGTCCGCAAGGCACTCGCGCAAGATCCAAACGACCGCTACCAGGAAGCTGCCGATCTTGGCGATGCACTCGCCCAGTTCCTCTTCAGCAACAAGATGAAAGTGACGGCCCGCGATATTGCAGCGGTCGTTAAGGAAACTCAACTCGAGCGTGCCCGCAAGCGAAGCATGGGGCCCCAGAACGAACTCATCAATGTTCTGATTCGAGATGAGATGGCAAAAGTCACCTCCCTTGTCGAAGGCGATGCAGCGCCAAGTGGCAACGAGCGAGCAGGCTCTCACAGTCTCGATCCAAACTCGTTCGTAAACACCAGCGATTGGGCATCCGACTTTGGCCTCGAATCGGGCCCCGTTAGCGCTCCACCGCCCATGGCACCACCAGCCGTGGTTCCAGCCGGCTCCCCACCTCCGGTTGCCTCGCAGCGCAGTACGGCCGAGATTGAGTCGCTCCAGCAAATGCTCGAGCCCGACCGAACAGCCGTGCACCGGACCACATCGACGTCAGGCAGCGTGAAAGTAGCGCTCTTTGTCCTCGTCGTCTTGGCCGCAGGGCTTGGAGCTTCGCTCTTCCTGTTTAAAGACAAGCTCTTTGGCTAGCGTCTTTGGCTAGCGTCTTTGGCTAGCGTCTTTGGCTAGCGTCTTTGGCTAGCGTCTTTGGCTAGCGTCTTTGGCTAGCGCGAACGCCGTGCAAGGCGATAGCGCTTTGCGAGCCGTGCAAGCGACGAGAGTGCTCCTTCGTGCTCGAGATTGCTGCCCTAGCGCAACCGAGCCAGGAGTACCTTGGCCTCCACAACCATATCACCTGAGTTTTCGGGGTAGTACTGTAAGAACATTTCCAATGCTCGGATTGCCTCGTCCTTCTCACCCTTGTCACTGTAGTGGCTCCCGAGGAAGAACCACGCCATCGGAGCAATGCCCGGATCAAGCCTGACCGCTTTCTCGTAGCTCGCCACCATTCGGTCGAGCTTTCCTTCCATGTGTTGGATCTGTCCAAGCCAGAAGTACGCCAAGGCGTGTGAGTCATTGAGTTTCGTAGCCTTCTCGAGCCATTGAGTCGCCTGACGCAGATCGCCAGAAACCTCATAGCTACGCCCCAGCCAGTACGCCACGTGCGAGAGTTGCAAGCGGCTGCCCTTCGAATCGATAAGTAAGCTACGCGCCTCGGTGAACGAGGCAATCGCGTCGGGTGCGCGATCGGTCAGCAGGGCATGCAAGCCGGCAGCAGTGGCTCGGATGGGAGCGTTACGGAAGTTCTTGGTAATCTCTTCCAGCGCGCGAGCTGAGCCGCGTTTGTTGCGAGCTTCGAAGTGGGCTTCCATCAAGAGCAGCCGAGTTTCCACATCATCAGGTCGAAGACTTTGAGCCCGCTGCAACTCAGAGATGGCTTCGATTGGAGTGAGGCGTCTAAGAAGAATTCTGCCACGCTCTCTCGCGATCATCCAGCCGAGCCAGGGGGCATCGACTTCGTCGAGCAGCTCGCTCGCTCCGGGCGTGTCCCCAGTCAATGTGCGGGCGCGAGCTCCAGCCAGCAAGACACGCCCATTTCGAGTGCCCTTGTCAATGAGCAAATCTAGCGCCTCACGTCCCGCTTGGATGCGACCGTCGTCAATGTCGAGCTCGGCGGCACCAAGCAGTGCTTCAAGGGATTCCGGAGCAAGCTCCCTGGCCCGTGCAAACACTTTGCGAGCCTCTTCATAGCGCCCCTCGGAGCGCTCCAATCTTGCTAGCTCGATGACCGCGATGAGTGTCCCATCGCTTCCCGAGATGGGCGCAAGAACTTCTCTTGCTTGGCGTGCCTTGCCACTGGTCCGCAGAGCTGCCGCGTAGGCCACTGCGAGTTCCGGTCCGGCCGTCTTGTCGTACATCGGCTCAAGACGACCGATCGCGGACTTTGCCTGCCCTTTTAGAATGTCGACCTGTGCACGCGCGATTACTGCATCGGAAAACCGCGGTCTCAAGGTCAACGCTCGATCCAAATCGGCAGCGGCTTCGGTGAGTTTGCCAAGGCGCAACTGCGCACGTCCGCGAGCCGTGAGTGCCTCAGGAAGGGTATCGATGCCCTGAATCTCATCGAGCACTTCAAGGGCCGCATTCGGGTCCCCTTGCAACAGCCGAATCTGTGCGCGACTGATTCGCGGTTTTGCCCGTCCCGGCCACTGCTCGCTGGCACGTTCTGCCTCCACAAGGGCCTGGTCAAGCTCACCGAGCCGTATGAGAACGTCGGCGAGCATTTCGGAGAACATCCAGCCTGAAGGTCGTCCCATCTTGGCCTCGGCGAGCGCTTTCTTGGCCGCTGCAACATCGCCACGTTGCAGTTTGATTTCTGCAAGTACCAATCCCGCCCACGCGCCTTGTGCAGATGACACTTCATCGCCACTTCGCGAACGCACCATCACTTCCGCAAGCGCGTCATCAGGATCAGAAGGATTCTTAGGAAGCTCGCCTGCTTCAACGAGAATCCGGGCTTGCCAGATTAGCGCCGTTGGGTGGTCTTCTGATATCGAGGTTGCGCGGCCGATGGCAGCAATGGCTTCTGGGTAGCGGGCTCGAAGTGCCTCGGCGCGGGCCAGCACCACATAGCTCAGCAGGGTTGGCGAAATCGCAATTGCCTTGCTGATTGAGATCTGCGCCGCATCTCCGTCCTGCGCGAGAACCAAGGCGCGCGCCCTCAAGTAGTGGCCGGCCCACGAATCCGGTTTCATCTCGACAAGGCGCTTGGAATACTCCAACGCTGCCTGTACATCCCCATCGGCGAGTGCGAGGTATGCGCTCGCCTCAAGTGCACTTGCCCCATCGCTTGAGCCGAGCTCGGTGAGCAGCGCCTTGGCCCGTGTGGAGTCCTCACCAAACTCCCCTGCCAGCCGCGCTTCCGCCGCCGCAAGACGAGCCAGACTCTTCTTGTTGTTCTGGACCTTGTGTATGCGAGCCACCCAATCGCGAGCCTTCCGGTGCCCCAGATAGCTATCATCCCCCAGAAGTGTCGTGATCGCGGCGTTGGCAGTGCGCACCTGCCTTGCAAGCCGGGCTTCTCGAAGTTTCAGTCCACCGGCCGCACCACCTGCGATTGCCAGCAGTGTCATTGCTCCCCAGGCTGCCTTAGGAATTTTTCGTACGCTCCTCGGCTTGCGTGGTTTCTTACCGCGTGTCGCCGTAGCGGTTTCTCGTCGGCGTTCGGAGCGATCTGCTGGCTCAGGCTCGTGCATCGGCGGCGGGGCGGAGAGTGCTGATCCCGAGGTTCTTGAGGCTCGTGGCTCAGAAAGCCCATGACGAATCACGTCCATATCCGCGGTCCGCGCTGCTGACACAGGTGCGCGAGCAGGCGTTGGCGGTGTGTAGTCGTAGTCGGAAACGCTTGACGGTTCTTCATCAGGAAAGAGCGTGCCGATGGTTGCGGGCCGGCCAGACTCTGCCGGCTCTTCGTCAGGGAAAAGCGTGCCAATGGTTGCCAGTCGCGCAGGCGGTGCCGGTTCGTCATCAAATTCAAAAACACTGGACTGTGCACGGTCGCTGGCAAGCTGTGGCGTTACAGGATCCATGCTGGCGAGGCCAGGTGTCGATGGATCTGGCGTGGGTGCATCCATCATCGGAAGGTCATCGAGTTCGGGCCCGCCCCAAGGCTCATCTGGCGGAAGCGTTTCGGGAGCTTCCATCGGTTCTCCGCCAACACGAGTTCCACGCATGTCTTGGAAGGGGCCATCGTCGATGTGGCTCGGCTCCGGTAGTGCCCCGCTCGGCTCCGGTAGTGCCCCGCTCGGCTCCGGTAGTGCCCCGCTCACCGGAACTGGTGTTGGCGTCGCTTCCATGAGCAGGTCGGGATCCAGTTCCTCGATATCGGACTCAACGCTATCTGGCTCAAGGATGTCCGAGCTCATCTCGATGAGGTCATCAGCCGAGACCTCCATTGGAGCGATGTCCTCTTCGCGAATCTCAACACCTTCAAGCTCGGGATTGATATCGACGGTGGTTAGGGGGGAGGGACCAGCAGCGGCGGCAGCGGCGGCCTCAACTTGAAGCTGCTCAACATACGGATCGCCCGGGGCCACGAGAGCCGCCTGCTCAAGTACAGCAACCGCTCGAAGGCCATCGCCCTTTCGCAAGAGCGCCTCGCCCTGCAGCGCTAGGGCACTTGGATTGCCAGGCGCCATGTCCAAGGCCGACTTCATCTCGCCCAACACTTCGTCAAAGCGCGCCAGAGCCATGAGCGCAGATCCAAGCACCACGCGCCCCTCCACTTCGGCCGGATTGGCGAGAAGGCCAAGTCGGCACACCCGAACGGCTTCTTGAAGCTGGCCTTGCTCTACACAGAGTCGACCACGTTGAACAAATTCCGCTGCCAAAACGCCTACTCGGCGATTCTATGGGGCTTTTCTGCCGTCTGCAACGCTCCGATCACCTCATGATGTGCCGTGGTGCGCACCTCGGCTGGTGCCTGGCGGTGGGCTTCCTCCACAGGCTTTCTGGGGGCCGCGGAATCAGAGTCCGTAGACGTGTCCTCCCCTTTGGCCTCAGCGAGTCCAGGCATTTCATCGCCCCGCACAAAAACCTCGTGCAGCATCAACCAACGGCTGCCATACCGCTTCCAGCTCTGTTTGCTGGTTGTTTCCTTGACAATCCCCTCTCGGTCCATGTGCCAAACCCATCGAATCTGGACGTTGGCTCGATCCTTGGTTTCGCCCTCGGTATTGAGGCGGGTGATGTCAAAGTCGTCAATGCGCAGCTCGTCTTGAAGCTGTTCGCGCTCATCCAAAAACGCATCGCGCTCGGCAGGCGGAATTCGGATCGCACTTTGTGGCAGCTTGTCCCAGCGAAGACCTTCGTTGTATGCGCGAATGTCATACATCATGTCCTGCGTCCGCTTTGGACTTGCACCACAGCCGATTGCGAGAGCCGCTGGAAGTGCTACGACCCACGCTTGGCGACGGCCAACACGGCAACCAAGTCTTTGCGACCAAACTCGCGCGTGAGAACCAATAGAACCAAGAAGACCAATCCAATAGCGCATGACTCGAGCATTGTGCCAAGCGCGCCGCTTGTGGGCCAGAAACGTCCCAATGCGACGGCACCAATCCCTGAAATCGCTACCCTAGCGGCGGTGACAAGCGGCAAACTCGCCCCCGTGCTGCTCTGCAAGAGCCACATACTGAGCGCAGCACCAAAGAGCATGGCCCCCGAGGTAGCTGCGGCGCAGGCCGTCAATAGCTCGCGCCCCGGTTCAAATTGGGGAATCACCAGCGCATTGGCAAGGGCTGCCACGATGAGAGTGGCAGCGACAGAAATGAGCGCTCGGCGGGTGTCGCCAGAGCCGTTGAGAATGGTGCCGGCGATGACGAAGATGGCAAAGGCGACATTGCCAAGGGCGAGCAAGGCCAACGCGGGTGCGCCGGCAAACGCGTAGTCATCCGCGTACGGGATGTCGAGCAAAGCTTGGGGATTGGCTGCAAAGACCACCCCAATGGCCGCGGCAAAAATCGCCGAATACCGCAGGGTGGTTCGCACGTAGCGCCGCGTTGCCTCCTTGTCGCTCACGAAGGTACTGCGAGAGACCAAAGGGAAAATTACGAAGGTGGCAGCAATGATCGCTTGGTACGAGAGACGGGCAAGGTTTTGCACAGCGCGGTAGTAGCCAACTTGGGCGTCGGCAGCATCGGACGGATCCAACGTACCGGCGGCTTCGCCCAGCCATAGAGGAATTGCCTGGGACACAAAGTCCTTCGTCTGTGTGGCGTTTGCCTGGAACCACTCCGTAGCCATGCGCTTTAAGAGCAGTTGGTCAATCACCATGATGAAGTTCATGAGCACCAGGTACAGCGCGACACTGCCGAAGAACGCGAGCAATGGCCGCATGGGTTGTTCGGGGGCAGCGTCCTGAGAAGCGCGTCCCGGGAGACCAACGGCAAAGCTTGCCACCAGAATAATTCCTACGACAGCGAGAATCCAACCCGAGATGATTCCGTAGAGTCCCAAGCCTGCTCCGGCGAGGCCGAGAATGCCCGCTGCACGCATCGTCGCAAAGGCCATGTCGAGCCCGGCTTGTTTGTGAAACGCTCGCGTTCCGTTGGCGCGCCCAACAAAGACTGCGTAGAACGAGTATCCGGCGAGAATGCCAGAGGCCAGCATGAGCGGGCCGGTCTTGCGATCGTCGTGAAAGAAGCTCGCAAAGAGTGGGGCTGTGGCTGCAAAGGCAATCGCAATTGGCAAGCCAACCATCAGGTGCATGCGCAAGCCGGCTCGTTGCACGACTCGAGCCTTGTCTGGATCATGGGACGTGAAGCGGGAAACCGCTTGAATCGTGCCGACGATGAGCACATTGTTGATGGGCGAGACCAACGACGAAACAACCCCATAGGCGCCGAAAGTCACGTTGCTCACGATTGCTGGCAAGCGAAACTCGATTACAGCGCCAATCACCATGAAGTACAGTTTTGCTGCGGCGATAAAGACAACACCGCGCCCTGCGGATCGAGCTTCGCTCTTCTTTGACGAGTCGGTCACAGGAGTCTCTTCCGTTTCGCTCATGGGACGTCGTTGGCCTTGCGAAAGAAGGTCACTCGGGCGCGACCCGCCAGATCGGAACGCGTTTGTACTTCGGCAAATCCCGCCTCACTTGCGATGGCTCGCACAGCCTCGCCCTGGTCAAAGCCGTGCTCGAGAGCGACCCACCCTCCGGGCGCAAGCACTGCGTCCAGCCCTTCGACCATCTCGGCAATGAGTTCGGTTCCGCTGGGGCCACCGCAAAGAGCCCCATGGGGTTCGTGCAAGACATCCGCAGACAAGTCCTTCATGTCTGCCTCGCTGATATAGGGCAGATTGGAGACAAGCAGGCGAACCCCTGAAGCGCCGGAGAGAGGATCCAGAAGGTGCCCTTCGCGAAAAGTAACGCGCTCGGCAACGCCATTGGACTCAGAATTTCTCTTAGCTACAGTCAGCGCCTCTGCACTCAGGTCCGTAGCAACGAAGGTCCATTCTGGGCGCTCATGGGCGAGCGCCACGGTCACGGCCCCAGAGCCTGTTGCGACTTCAACGACGCCAAGCGCCCGAATGCCATCGTCGTCTTTTGCAAGCAGGGCATCTCCGAGTTCTAGAGCGACTTGCACCAACGTCTCGGTATCCGGCCTTGGAATCAAGACACGAGCATCGACCGCGAATGGCAACGACCAGAACTCCTGCTGACCTGTGAGATAGGCGACCGGCTCCCCGTCCAGGCGGCGCTGAATGAGTTGACGGTAGGCCGCCAACTCCGCCTGAGCCAGCGGCTTATCGAAGCTCGTATAGAGTGCCATGCGTGGACACTTGAGCACATGAGCCAAGAGGATTTGTGCATCCAGCCTGGCGCTGTCTTGCCCTGCCCTCTCAAAACGCCCGGCGGTCCAATCGAGCACCTTCAGCGTGGTCCATGCCTCACTCACGCCGCTATCTACCACATCCCTTGCGCGTGCTACGAAAACTGCACAAAGACAAGATCCGCGTGGTTCACACCAGTTGGCCCCGTCACAATCTGCGCCCCAATCGCACCAAGAGCCCGACCTGAGTCACAAGCGAGTAACGCCGCATCAGGAGCGATGCCAGCCTCTCGGATGCTTGACCAGGTGCTTCCATCGACGAGCGCGCCGGCCGCCAGTGAATTGCCATCGACGCCATCACTGCCAACAACAAGAATCTGCAAGCCTTCTTCGCCGGCGATTTTCTCTGCCAAAAGCAGCGCCAGATGCTGAGCCCGACCACCAGTGCCAGGAGCGGGCGGCAAGACGATGGTGGCCTCGCCCCCAAAAATCCAGACTGCAGGCCTTGCGTTCGCAGTTCGAATCTTTGCCGCGAGCTGGCCGGCTACCTGCTCCACGGAGTTTGCAAGCAGATCAGGCATCGCCACTGCCGTCGCGCCCATCTCACACGCTTGTTGCTCAGCAAAGCGCAAAAAACTGCGAATCCCCGCCAGCAAGATCGCTTCATCGCCCAGCCGAGCTTGTTTTGGCGTCTCTTCGCGAAGCCCCGCGGCTCCCAACCGCAGGTGCTCCACCGCTGCACCCGCAGCCTCCATTCCGCAGCGTCTGTTCACGATCTGTAGTGCATCGGCGTAGCTAGAGGCATCGGGGACGGTGGGGCCCGAGGCCACGGTACTAAGACAATCTCCTAGAACATCGCTAAGCACCAAGGTCCGCACGGGATGGGATGACGCCTCTGCTAGGCGCCCACCTTTGAAGGCACTCAGGTGCTTGCGCACAGTGTTGAGTTCCTCAATGTCAGCCCCGGCTGCGTACACATCACTCAGGAGTGCAGCCTTGGCACACAAGTCGAGTCCTGCCGCGGGGAGCGCTGCCAACGCCGAACCTCCGCCGCTGATGAGCACAAGCACAGGTCCATCCGACTGTCGCGCCGCGGCAAGAAGCGCCTTTGCCGCTCGCTCCGATCGCACACTGGGCGTTGGGTGTGTGCTTGCGAACCAGCCACTCGGAGAGCCACGGGGAATCGTCGGGGCGACCACAACCTCCGCAGCGACCCGCGTGCCCAAAGCCGCGCTTGCGCCGTTTCGCATCGCAATCGCAGCCTTGCCAAGCGCCAACACCGTTAGCGAATCGCCTGCGATGGGATGGTCGTGCAGATGCTCTTGCACAAGTCGCCCAGGATCGTACGAGGACACGATCCTGGCAAAAACTCTGGGCAGCGAGACTGCCACGGCTAGCGCTCTGCAGCACAGCGCTCGAGGACGCCGTTTAGGCGGCCAATGGCATCTTTCAGCTCGGGAATCTCTACAGAGGTGAAACACATGCGCGCCCACTTTTGGTACTGGCTGCCAAAGGCCCCACCCGGCGTTAGCAACATGCCTGCATCCACCAACTTCTCAAGAACGCAAACGCAGTCGCGCGCGTCTTCACGGCAAAACTCGTTCAGATCCAAAAAGAGATAGGTTGCTCCATCGGGCTTTGTGCACGGCGCCTGCACCAGCGAATGGGCAATGTCACGGTGCTCTTTGTAGGTATCGCGTGCGCAATCAACCCACTCATCGCCCGTCACAAGCGCAGCCATGGCGGCGGTTTGCATGGCTCGCGGCACATTGTAGACCGTGTGATTGGTCATCTTCCGAGCTCCTTGAATGGCGCGCTGTGGCCCTACGAGATAGCCAACTCGAAGCCCTGCAAGGCCGTAGCTCTTGGAGAACGAGAAGACCGTGAGAGTCTGCTCCAGCATGCCAGGAAAACTCGCAATGCTCATGAACGAGCCGTCGTATACGAAGTTTTCGTAGACCTCATCGGAGATCACCCAGAGCCCATAGCGCTGAGCGACCCGGGCAATGCCCGCTAGTTCGCTCCGGCTGAAGACCTTGCCATCCGGGTTGTTGGGATTGGCAAAGTAGATCGCTGTCGTCATTGGCGTGACGTAGCTCTCAATAAGTGCCTCCACGTTTGCCTCGGGATCGCGCATCAGGACATGCGAGAACGGAACCTCAACTGACCGCAATCCACAGCTGTGGGCAATGCCCCGCATTAGCGGCCAGTGAGGAGCCAAGAGAAGAATGTGTTCCCCTGGATCCATTGCTGTGCGCACTGCGCACGAGAGCGCGTGGGTCGCCCCCATCGTAATCTGGATATTCTGCGGGCCAATTCCCTTCAAGCGATTGCGGGTTCGAAGCTTTGCCAAAAGACCGCTCACGAACTCTTGGTCGCCATGAGGAGGCGAATAGGCATATAAATCGGGGTCGGAGTCGAGCCCAAAGCCCAGCGCCCCCAATCGAGCTGACGCTGGCGGATCGAGGTGGGTATCTCCGACATGGAATGGCACAATCCGGCGACCGAGCTTCTGGGCGCGCTGCTTGAGCCCCTCAAAGACCGAGGCTGGCATCGTCTCGATGGATCCGGAGAGTATGGGGTGCTTGGGCAAGGACCGAACTGTATCACCCCCTCTTTACCGAAGTGATGTTGCCGCGGTAGCTTGCACCCGCTGATGCCAGATTCCGCCAACAGCCAACAAGATGACACGGCATTGCCCGTTTCGACTTTGAAGTCGGATTCAGCAGAATCAGGAGCTTCGGCGCTCTACCGAGCGATTGCCTCCTACGAGCTGGCGATCGTTATCGGCCTCGCGCTGATCGTCCTACTTACCGGGATGGCGAGTTACACGCTCATCGATCCATGGGAGACCCACTACGCCGAGGTCGCCCGCCGCATCCTTGAGAGTAACGATTGGGTTCATCTTCATGCAGAGAACCAGGGCTTTCGCTCAAAACCGGTCCTGACATTTTGGCTCATTGCCGGCTCGATGCGAGTCTTCGGCATTGCCACGGATGGCGGGTTCTCGGGCGAACTAACCCAATCGGACTGGGTCATTTTCGCTGTGCGTCTGCCCTTTGCGCTCTTCGGCGTTATGGGTCTCACAATGATCTGGTCGATGTTGGCCAAGCTCGTCAATCGCCGAGTTGCCTGGATCACCTTCCTAGTTCTTCTTAGTACGCCGTTTTACTTCATGGTCGCCCGTCAAGCGATCACTGATATGCCGATGGTCGCAAGCCTCATGGGCGCTGTGGCCTGCTTCGCGATGGCGATTCATGGGGAGAACGAGGAGATTCGCCCGTTCTGGAAACGCGTAACGGCATTCCATGTCTTTTTGGCAGCCGCCGTGGTCGTGGTGGGATTTCAGCTCATCTACCTCTTCTACTATTTCGGAGCCGCGCACCCAGGAGTGGCAAAAGGCGTCAAACTGCATCCGCTGGCAGTTCTCATCCCCATGACGGTTCTCTTCGTGGGTTGGCTGGCGTCCATGATGCCGCAAATGCCCAAGCGGTTCCGATTTTCGATTCGCAACAAGCGCCAACTCAACATGCTGTGGTTCTTTCTCTTTATTGGAATCACGGTGCTTGCAAAGGGCCCGCCTGGCATAGCGCTCGCAGGGCTCATTTGTCTTCTCTACATCCTGCTCACCGCTGACTGGAAACTGCTCCTAAAACTCGAACTCATTCGCGGCCCCATTCTCACCGCGCTCATCGCCTTGCCTTGGCACTTCGCGATGTTCCTTAAGGATGGGCCCGCTTGGTCCAACGAGTACATCAACCACCACATGTTCAAGCGCTTTGGCAAAGGCGTGCATGGTGATACGGGAACGTTTGACTACTTTGCATCACAGCTTGGAATCGGCATGTGGCCATGGATTGCCCTGGTGCCCGCGGCCTTGCTCGGCATCCTCTACAGCGCCCGGCGCGACACTCAGGAAGGTCGTGTTCGCCTTCTCTTTGGCATCTGGGCCATCGCTGGGTTCGCAACATTTTGTGCATCAGAAACGAAGTTTCACCACTACATACTTCCCGTTGTGCCAGCCCTGGCGGTTCTCGTTGGTTTCTGGCTCGACGATTTCTTGCGTGGGCGCCACAGACAGCAGGCCCTCACCATCTTGGTTGCCATTCCAATTGTTGGCCTACTCGCTCGCGATTTCGTTGGGGAGCAAAAGCAACTCATCGAACTATCCATCTACCGATATGACCGACCTTGGCCATCCGGTGAGCCCTGGTTCGTCGACACAACGACTGCCTTCATGGGCTTTGGTGCGCTCTTCTGCCTCCTCATGCTCTTCCTCAGCCTGAATCGACTGCGGCGTCTGACGGTGCCCGCCCTTCTCGCCTCAGGCATGGCGTTTGCCCTATGGGCGATGCACAGCTACACACCGAAAGCCGCAGCACACTGGGGCCAACGAGCACTACACAAGCAGTACTACGAAGAGCGCTCCATTCACGGCGTGGACTACCAATACTACAGTCTGCGCGACCTTGCCAACGACTGGAAGGGTCGCTCTACGGTGGAGGTCGAGAGCGTGCTTCCCAAAGGATTCTCGGTTGGTCAGCCACAAACGATTCAGATCTTCGTGCCTGGCGCTGGCATACCGAAAGACAGAGTTGTTCTTAGCGGCGAGGTTTCAAAGATCGGCGAGAACAAGTTTTGGATTTCAGTTCCCGAAGTCGAACGGGCAAAGCTCAACGACCTCATCGCCCGAGGCTCGAACATGAAGCCAGCAAGGCGACGTCCGTGGAAACAAGTGAATGCAGACCGCATGGTCGCTTGGCAACTCAACTGGCACGGTGAGGACTTTTGGACCGCGGGGGAGATGTACGGAGCACGCGACGATGCAAAGACGATCTTCAAGAGCACAAACAACGACAAATTCTTAAAGTGGCTCAAAGATCCCGAGAGAGCCGGTCGTACCTACTTCATCGTTACGGAGTCTGGTCGGGCACAAGGTCTCAAGGGCATCCTCCCTACCCCAAGGGCAAAAGAAACCCACGAAATCATCAACACCTCGTGCAACAAGTTCAGCTTGGTGCGCTTCTCGCTGTAGCAGCTGCGGCAGGTGCTGCTGCGGAACACGGCAAAGGCGCTCACAGTGTCTTGCCGCAAGTGGTCTCGCCGCAAGTGGTCTCGCCGCAAGTGGTCTTGCTTGCCTCAAGTTTGTGGCGTCCCCTAGCAATCCCGCTCACACTTTCACCAGGGCCCAAACCCCAGGTAGGCAAGTGTAGGCCGACTAGGATTTCTCATAGACCATCCATGCTGATGTTCCGTTCAAGGAACATCAGCGCACCGCCGTCTGTTCACTTCTTTGCTACAATATCTTGCCAGGGTGCCCGCTTCGTCGGCCCCTCACAAGACCAGCCCACCACATCCGTATGGTCGATACCTCCTCAATTCACCAAGTTATCGGCGCCGCTCGCAGGCGTCTGAAGTTGCAAGCAGCACTGGAATGGGGCGGCATTGCTTCGGTTCCAGCCTCAATCGTCACAATTGTCACCGTTGTTGCGTCTCGGCAGCACTGGATCCCTGAATCGACGGCGGTTGTTGTCCTCATCGCCTGTGCCGCCCTGCTAGCAGGAGCCACTCTTGCCGGCGCGCTTCGGCCCTTCTCGCAAAACCTCGTAGCAACCAAACTCGATCGCCAAGCAAACCTCTCCGACAGACTGGCAAGTGCTTGTGCGTTTGAAGCGAAACTCTCCAAAGACGCCAAGAACCTCGACACTGACACAAGCGCGATGATGCATCTTGCCATGCTCGATGCGGTCCGCCAGGTTGGGAAGGCAGATCCCAAAGCTGCCACACCGTTTCAAAAACCCAAAGAGATTCGCCTGGTCCTGGTCTTTGCCGCCATCACCGCCCTAATCGCAGGCATCCACGTAGAGAAGACGATAAAACGCCCCCAACTTGTGCAACTTATACCTGCGGTTGCGGTTCCGGGAGCAACAGTCACAGCAACCGGGAATCGGCTTCTCACGCCAGCAGGTCCCGCTGACACTGTGATCTTTCTCGGAGAAGGCAAACTGGCGATTCCCGCCAAGGTCATACGCGTCACAGGCAAGCTCGTCGACTTTGAAGTCCCCGCCGATGCACCCATCGGAGTCACCACCGTGACCATTCGCGCGGGCGCTCACAAGACACTTCCACTGCCATTTGAGGTTCTGGATCCAGTTGATCCGAGAGCCATTCCCGAGGAGAACGTCGTCCTTGAGGATGAAGATTTGGATTTCGTCCGCGACCTAGTTGTTGAGTTGCGAACCACGGCCGAGGCCAACGAAGATCTGGCACTCGAAGAGCTCGCAAACGAATTAGATAAACTCTTAGATCAAGCTGAAAAGGGCCAGGTCAACAAGAAGCAGATGCTCGAAGCCCTAAACAAGGCAGAAGAGAAATACATGGAAGGCTCCGAGGAGGCCGTCGAAGAGTCTCTCTCCGACTTGAAGAAGGCCGGGCGAGAACTCAAGAAGGACAAGCTTACAAAAGACCTGGGGAAGGCTCTCGAAACTGGCGATCTCGACAAGGCCAAGGCCGAGATGGAGAAGCTTGCCAAGAAGCTCGACGAGAACCAAATCAGCGACAAACAAGCCGAGAAGCTCGGCAAGGCGATGGAACGAGCCGCCGAGAAAATGGCGAAGGCGGAGGAATCGCGCGAAGAGAAGAGCCAAAAGCGCATGTCCAAACAACAGGACAACATCCGCAAGCTCGAGAAGAAGCGTGACGAGGCCAAGACCGAAAAAGAGCGCGAAGAGATGGTGCGCCGTCTCGAGAAAGAGAAGCGTGAGCTACGGCGCTTGGAGCGAAAAAAGGAAGAGAAGCAGAAAGACGCCAGCAAGCGCGAACTGAAACAGCTTCGACGAAAGATGAGTGATGCTGCGAAGGAGCTGCAGAAAAAGCAACAACAGCAACAACAGCGTCAGAAGAGTCGGCGCCAAGTCTCCAAGTCGATGCGCGATATGGCCAAGCGCACAGGCAAGGTATCGCAGGACAAGCGCAAGATGGCCAACAAGGGCAAAGTTGTCACGCAGATGTCAGACCTCAAGGAAGCGATGCGCCGCGCCAAGCGCAAGGGCAATAAGGGCCCGAAGAATCGCTTTGGCCGCAACGGAAAGCGCAAACAGGATTTCGGTTCCAGAGCTCGCGGCGGCAAAGGCCAAAAAGGCGCATGGAAACCAGGACAGGGCAAGGGCAAAGGGCAAGGACAGGGCAAAGGACAGGGCAAAGGACAGGGCAACCAGCCTGGAGGCAAGGAATACGGCGATGGCCACGATCCTGATAGCCTGATGGGCGACCCCACCAAAATGGCAGGGAACACCAAGGATGAGTCGTTACAGGGTGTGCGCGGCAAAGGCCCCTCCACACGCGAGACGATTCTCACGTCCGCCCAGAAAGGCTTCGCATCGCGCTCGTACGAAAATGTCTACGTGAAATACAAGACCATCGTTGAAGAAGTCATCAAGGCGGAGAAGGTGCCCCCAGGGTACAAGCACTACGTCAATCGCTACTTTCACAAGATCAAACCCGTTAGGTAAAACACCAACCTCGCTGTTGGCACCACAATCCCACTCGAACACTCAGCCGACCGGCCTTCGGTTCGGCGTTTGCACCAAAGAAGAGCTATTCTGACATGAACGAAACTACGTCTGACACGGCCAAGGTAGAAGCTACCGTGGCAAGCTTTGTTACCGATCTTCGCCGCCTTCGAGACGAAATCGGCACCATGATCGTTGGCCAAGAAGAGATCATCGAGGGCGTCATCATGACGATCCTCGGAGGTGGTCATGCTCTCCTCGAGGGTGTTCCTGGGCTCGGCAAGACCATGCTCGTCAAGACCTTGAGTGAGTGTCTGCATGTGGATTTCTCGCGCATTCAATTCACCCCCGACTTGATGCCCGCCGATATCGTTGGCACTAACATGATCGTTGAGACGCCGAGCGGCGGCAAAGCCTTCGAGTTTCAGAAGGGTCCGGTCTTCTCCAATATTCTCTTGGCTGACGAGATCAACCGAGCAACTCCAAAGACCCAGAGTGCGCTCCTGGAGGCAATGCAAGATGGATCGGTAACCGTCGGTAAATCGACCTACAAGCTGGAGCAACCGTTCTTTGTACTCGCTACCCAAAACCCGTTGGAGATGGAAGGTACCTATCCTCTGCCCGAGGCTCAGCTCGATCGATTCTTCTTCAAGCTGCGAGTGGAGTTCCCATCGCGCGACGATCTGCATACGATTCTTGAGCGCACCACGAGCGACGAGAAGCCCACTCCGCAAGCCGTGCTAACGGGTGACCAGTTGGTAGAGATGCGAAAGGTCGTACGAAGAGTTCCGATCTCGCGCGAGATTCAGGACTACGCGATTCGAATGCTTCAGGCAACGCATCCCGATACAGACCAAAGCACTGAGATGACGAAAAAGTACGTTCGCTACGGTGGTTCGCCCCGTGGTGTGCAAACACTGATCTTGGCTGCCAAGATTCGGGCGCTCCTCGAAGGGCGTTTCGCCGTCTCGATTGACGACATCCGACACGTCTCAAGGCCGGCTCTGCGCCACCGCATCATGCTCAATTTTGAAGGTGAAGCCGAAGGGATCGATACTGATGCGATTCTCGGTGACATCATCGAGCGACTTCCTGAGTCCCTTTAAGCCGTGGCAGCAAGAGCGAAGAAGAAGGCTACAAAGATTGAGGATGACAGGTCCTCTCTCTTTAATGAGGAGTTTCTCAAAAAGCTTGAGTATCTCCATATGGTGTCCCGCAAGACCTTCGTGGGACAAAACCGTGCCGACCGACGCATGCGCAAGATTGGCTCTGGTATCGAGTTTGCGGATCACCGCAAGTACTCCACGGGCGATGACTTTCGCTACATCGATTGGAACGTCTATGGGCGCATCGACAAACTCCTCCTGCGACTCTTTGAGGAAGAAGAGGACTTACACATCTACATCCTGCTCGACGCTTCCAAATCGATGCTTATTGGTGAGCCTCTCAAACTCCACTACGCAATGCAGATGGCAGCGGCGCTCACCTACGTGGGGCTAGCCAATCTCGACCGAGTTGGCATCGTGCCCTTTGCCGAGAACCTGCACGCACATCTGCCTGTGGCGCGTGGCAAAGGGCGAATCTTCAAGGTTTTCGATTTTCTTCGCGGCATTGAAGCGGGTGGTCCCACCAATCTTGAGGAGGCCACCAAGAGCTTCATCCATCGCTATAAGCGAAAGGGCCTCGTGGTAGTCATCTCCGACTTCTACGACCCCAGTGGCTTTGAAGAGGGTATCAACAGCCTGCGCTACAATGGCTTCGAACCGTTTGTCTTACAAATCTATGATGAGAAGGAAGTGAATCCGAACTTCCATGGCGACCTCACTCTGGTCGACTGTGAGACCGGATTCGCCAAAGAAATCACGGTATCAAAGTCGTTGATTGACGCCTACAAACGAGAGCACGAGAAGTACTGCGCGGAGTTGAGCGACTTCTGCTCGCAGAAGAACATTCCCTACTTTCGAACGCACACCAAGATTGCCTTTGACGAATTGGTGCTCAAGATTTTCCGACTCGGGGGCTTTTTGAAGTGAACCTTCTCACTCCGATTGCAAGTGGCACCATTGCCACCGTTGCTGCGGTCCTCGCAGGGCTCTTGGTGCTCGCCTACATCCTCAAGATGCGAAGGCGGCGCTTTGAGGTCCCCTTCTCCACTCTCTGGCAACGAGTCCTAAAGGAGAAAGAGGCGACTTCTCTTTGGCGACATCTCAAGCGCCTGCTCTCACTGCTGTTGCTTGCCACCATGGTTGGGCTTTTGCTTTTCGCGGCTCTCGAACCAGAGCTAGGTGGTGCACGAGAGGATGCCCGATCAATTGTGGTTATTGTGGATGCTTCGGCTTCGATGAAGACCCTCGATGAGGGCAACACCGGCGAGCAAAGTCGCATGGAGGCAGCCCGCGAGCAAGTGCGATTGCTGCTCGACGGTATGAGTGCCGATGATTCCATCATGCTCATGCGAATGGACGGACGGGCCACGCCACTGAGTCGATTCCACGGAGACCTTGCCAAGCACAGAAAAACTCTTAGCACAATCGAGGCTAGCGACACCCCAGCAAACCTCACTGCGAGTCTGAGCGCAGCCGCTGATGCGCTTCGCTGGCGCAAACGTCCACAGATCATCTTGGTCGGCGATGGTGCCTATCCCGAAGACGCGTTGGCGAGCGCAACCTGGGAGAAGGTCGAAGTCCCCGCAACAGAGCCAGACGCTGCCACCTTCAAGAACAAGCAGCTGGCCTCGGTTGACCTTGAGGGCATCGAAGTGCGCTACCAGCCAGTTGGCTCGGCAGCCAACAACGTTGGCATTATTAGCTTCAACGTTCGTCGCTACATCAGCAATAAACTCAACTACGAGGTCTTCATCGAGATTCAGAATTTCTCGGAAGAGCCAGCAACCCGCCGACTCGTGCTGTTCAATGGTGACTCGGAGATTGATGTCAAGGAAGTTCAGCTCGCCCCTGGCCAACGCATTACCAAGATCTACCCAGATCTCGGGGGTGGCGCCGAAAGCGTCTTGCGAGCGCGCATTGAGAGCGTCAAGGACGAAGCCTCTGATGCCTTTGCCCTCGATGACGAAGCGTGGGCCCTAATGCCAGAGAACAAGCGTCAGAAGGTGCTTCTCGTTTCCATCGACAATCTCTACATGGAAGGTGCACTACTAATCTTTGAACACCTGGACGTGGACAAGCTGACACCCGAAGAATACGAGACCGCTTTTGCGGCAAACGAACTGCCAGAATACGATGCTGTCATCTATCACGCCTACACACCGCAGAACGTGCTGCCGTCGCCCACCCATTTGCTCTACTTCAAGCCCTCTGGTCCGCACAGCCCATTTCCGATCACCGGTTCGCTTGAGCGAGGACGCATCACGCATGTGAGCCAGACTCATCCAATCACCCGCTGGCTGGAAATGAGCGATGTCAACTTCGATACGCTCGACACCTTCTCTGTGGACCCAAGCGCAGCAGAGGTCTCGCTCTTCGAGTCCATTCGCTCTTCCGTCGCAGCCGCCAAAAAAGAAGGACGTCGCAAGATCGCAGCCTTTGGCTTTGACCTCGAAGGCACCGACGTCATGTTGCGCGTTGCCTTTCCGCTAATGATGGTCAACACACTTGACTGGTTTGCCGGCGCAGACTCTGACCTCATCACAACCTACACCACAGGGCGCCCTGCACGAGTGCCGCTTGATGGGACCTATGGCATTTCCGAAGTGCTGGTGACCATGCCGAGCGGCGCCACTCAAAAAGCGCCCCTGCGGGAAGGGTACGCGACCTTCTTCGCAACTGAGGTTGGTGTACACAAGCTTGTGGCAAGACAAGGCGGCGAAGACGTCGCCGAAATCCAACTCGCTGCAAACCTGAGCAATGCATCCGAGAGCGATATCGAGCCATCTGCAGAGCTCTCGCTCGGTGGCAAGACGCTTGAAAGGCCGGTTCCGGGAAGCGCAACTCCACGACAATCGCTGTGGATCTATCTCTGCCTCATGGTGCTGCTCCTGCTGCTCGTGGAGTGGTACACCTTCAACCGAAGGATTACGGTTTGAACGCCCGCACCAAGAGCCTACTCATCAAGAGCACCATCGCGATTGCCCTTGCAGGACTCATGGTCTTCTTGATTCACCATTTCATAGAGCCCGAGGCGGGGCTTCTGCGAATCGATTGGTTTGATAGGCCCATCACATTCCTCGCGCCCAAGTGGTTCTACTTGGCAGCCATTGCGCCCTACTTTTTCGTAGTTCGTACCCTCTCGTTAACCGATGTCAGTGACGCCCAGCAATACATCAGCACGACCTTCCGCTGCGTTCTCGTCGCCGGAATTGCCATCGCGCTCGCTCGCCCAACGTGGACCAGCAGCGACAACAAGGTAGCGACCGTGCTCATTGTGGACGTGTCCGATTCGGTAAGCGATGCCCAACTTGAACAAGCTCGCGCCTACGCCGCCCAGGTAAAAGAGGCAAAAGGCGAGCAAGATCGGGTCTACCTGATCACCTTCGCCGAGCGGCCAATTCTCATTCGCGACGGCAAACCCCAATCCATTGCTCGACACAAGGGCGCTGGTGCTGGCAGCAACATTCAGGCAGCGGTCCAGCTTGCGTACGGCATCTACCCCGATGGCTATTTGCCTCGAATGGTGGTGGTTAGCGACGGGAACCAAACCCATGGAGACCTGCTCTCTGAGAGTTACCGCGCACAGGAAATGGGCGTCCCCATCTCGTTCAAGACATTTGATGCAGGGCAAACCCAAGAAGTGCATATCGCATCGCTTCGCCTGCCCGATGAAATCAAGGTTGGCGCACCATTTGAGGTCAAGGCAGAGATCTGGTCGACCCACCCAGACGAGGTGAACCTGCGACTACAACAGGATGACTTTCCCAATGCGTTGGAGCCTCGCAAGAAGGTCAAGCTTCGCGAAGGCGCAAACTGGGTGACGTTTAAGAGTCAAGCAAAGGCCGCAGGACACACAACCTACACACTTCGCATGACTGGCGCGGCAAAAGATACTGAGCTTGCCAACAACACCTCGGTGATGACGGCGCCTGTGCGCGGCCGACCTCGAGTCTTGTATGTCGAGGGAAGTGCACTCAGCAATCCAAGCAGTGCTCGCTACTTCGAAAAGGCTTTGGAGCACGAGAACATTGATGTCGAAGTTCGCAGCCCTAGAGGAATGCCCAGCAGCCCCAAAGAGCTCGAGCGCTATGACTTGGTATTTGTCTCAGATGTACCCGCACAGTTTGTCGGAATGGCACAAATGAAGGCGCTCGAAACCTATGTGCGACGAATCGGCGGCGGGCTTGTGATGGCTGGCGGTGAAGATTCCTTTGGCTCCGGCGGCTACCAGAACACCCGCATGGAGAAAATCATGCCCGTATCCTTCGATGGCGAGAAGCAACGGGAGCAACCCCATGTGGCAATTGCCCTTGTCATTGATCGCTCGGGCTCCATGAGTGGACGGAACCTCGAAGCTGCCAAGGAAGCTGCACGAGCCACGGCCGAAGTCCTGTCCCCATCAGACCTGATTACCGTCATTGCCTTTGATCAACAACCGATGAAAGTTGTGCGCCTGCAGCGGGCATCAAACCGAATGCGGATTTCCTCTGATATCAGTCGGCTCAGCGCCGGTGGCGGCACCGATGTGAGGCCTGCCCTTCGCGAGGCTCATGAGCTACTGCAAACCGCAAACGCAAAAATCAAACACGTGATCCTCCTCTCAGACGGCAAGGCTCCTGATGAAGGCCTCAGCGATCTGGTGCAGGACATGCGCGCATCTCGCATCACCGTCTCGGCTGTTGGTATTGGCGGAGCCGATAAGAGCCTCTTGCAACTCGTCACCGACCATGGCGACGGTCGCCTCTACATGACCGATGACTTGGCGGCATTGCCCCGCATCTTCATGAAGGAGACTACCGAGGCGCAGAAGTCGGCCTTGGTCGAGGACAAAGTCAAAGCGCTCATCAACAAGAAGGCGGCAATGATCGAAGGCACTGGGGTTGCAAACGCTCCGACCTTGCGTGGCTACGTATCCACAAAGCCCAAACCAACGTCAGAAGTCATTCTCATTTCGAACTTGGGCGAGCCTCTCCTTGCTCGATGGCGTGTGGGCACTGGAACCAGCGTTGCGTGGACCAGTGACATTAAGAACCGGTGGAGTGTCGACTGGCTTCGCTGGTCGGGCTTTCCAAAGTTCTGGGCGCAGGTCGTGCGAACGAGCATGCGACGCAAGGTTTATGACAGCTACGATCTGAGCGCCTCAGTCCAAGATGGTCGTGCGCAAATTGTTGTGGATGCGATCGACGACGACGACAAGTTCGTCAACGAGCTCGAAACAACGCTAGAGGTAATCGACCCAAAGACGTCCAAAGCGGTTGAGAGCATAACGATGCATCAGAACGCGGCTGGGCGGTACTTGGCGGACTTCGCGGTCCGCAGCTATGGAAGCTACTTGCTAAAAGCGGTGCACAAACGTGATGGCAAGATAGTCGCCGAATCAATGGGTTCGGTAGCCCTGCCCTATCCCGCCGAGTACCTCAAGACCAGCATCAACACAGAAGTTCTCTTACAAGCGGCCACGATAAGCGCAGGTCACAAACAGGTCGAGCCCTCAAAACTCTTCGACCCGGGCGACCAAACAATCGACTACACGCAAGACCTGTGGCCTTGGGTGCTGCTCTTCATTGCCATTGGTCTGGTTGTGGACACATACCTCAAGCGCCTGCGCATCCTCGGCCACAAGTCGCTGCCCTACACCTAACACCGCCGCCAAGCGTTTGGCGGCACTGTTGTTGTCGAGAAGTCCTTTTCGAGCAAGAGTGGCGTGCTAGCTTGGAAGTATGCACAAGTTTCTAAAAACAGCATCCATGGTCTTTGCAATTGGAGCGGGCATTACGGCCATTGTCAGCCTCAACCTCGCCCACGGGGTCCCGCAGGACGTCCACCCCAATTCTGCGATTGCGATGGGACTTGCGTCATGGGTGCTTGGCCTCGCGGCTGAGCGCGAAGCCTAGACAGGAGCGTTGTCGTTAGGTGAGCAACAGCCCGATTGGCACCACGAAGAGCATCAATAAGAAGACCATCGCCGTGTAACCAATGATGTCCTTGGCCTTTAGCCCCATGATTCCAAGCAATGGCAGGGCCCAGAACGGCTGCAGCATATTGGTCCAGGCGTCTCCATACGCAAACGCCATGATTGTGCTGGCTGGATCGACGCCAAGGCTCTGCCCCGAGCTGAGCAGAATGTCTCGCTGTACCCCCCACTGCCCACCGCCAGAGGGCACGAAGAGGTTCGTGATTCCGGCGGAGATGAAACTCAAGAGCGGAAAGCTGGTTTGCGTTGACCAACTCGCCATGCTCTCACTAAGCCAGCCAATCATGCCGCTCACTTTCATGACTCCGAGAATTCCGAAGTACAGCGGAAACTGGAGAATGATTGCGCCAGCGGCGCGCGCCCCGTCGGTCACGCATTCGGTGTAGCGACGAAGGCTTCCCTGCAGCATCAGCCCCACAAAGAAAAACACTAAGTTCACGCTATTGATCTCAAGTTTGCGCGCACCAGAATACATCGTAAGCCCGACAGTGATAAGGCCCAGCACTCCGATGGCCCGTCCGGGCCAAAGGCTCTCCTGAAGCCAGGCAACGGGAGAATCGACGACGACAGGCTGGTACTCGGGCAGTGGCGATAGGCGCGTGGGGTCTGCGGGGATCATGTCTTCTGGGGACTTGGGCGTCAGTGCCCAGAACAGCAGTGGAATCGTGATCAGAAGACTTCCGGTCACCAACAGGTTCGTCGGCGACAAGAGAAGTTCTGAGAGACTTACATCCCCCACCCACTTTGCACCATCCCCGCCAGCGACCTTCAAAGGCGCGGAGCCCGAAAGACCACCGTGCCAAACCGCCATTCCGGAATAGGCGGCCGCCCCGAGAAGCGGATAGTGAATCGCTAAACCGCGAGCCGGAGCATGACGACCGATTTCCCGAGCCAAGAGTGCTCCAGCAATGGCACCAAGCCCCCAATGCACGAGAGCGCTGAGGCACGCCACCAATGCCACCATGGCCGCAGCGGCAGCCGCCGATTGGGGGATTCGCGCGATGTGTACAATGGCTCGCTGAACCGGTGGGCTCAGTGCCATCGCGTGGCCAGTTACCAACACGAAACACATTTGCAGCGCAAAGGCGAGCCCGCCGCCGAGCCCAAAGCCGTCCATCCAACCAAGGGCAAGGGACTCTGCGATCTCACCCTCACCAAGCCCGAGCATCCGCCCCGCCCCAGCGCACAACACCAAAGCGGTGAGCAGAAGTGCCAAGACGAACGGATCCGGAACCCAGCGGGCGCTAAACCGGTTCAGTGCATTGCCGAGCCTTGCAACCATCGGGCGCAGCATAGCCTGTGCCGTGCTATGAACGGGCTCAGAAGCTATGGACAATCGCAGCTACTACGACGACTTTTCGAATTGGTATGAGCGAGAGCGTGGCGTTGGCTATCACCAAATGCTCGACGACCTCGAACTCGCCGCGGTGGAACGCTATGGGCGCGGCAAGGACATCCTTGAGGCTGGCTGTGGCACCGGCCTTCTGCTCGAGCGAGCCCAGCGATTTGCCAAATCCGCGACAGGCGTTGACCTAAGTGGAGGCATGCTCTCCAAGGCTCGCGAACGCGGCCTTGAGGTAGCTCAAGGGTCCATCACACAACTGCCATACGGCGACGAGAGCTTTGACTTGGTGTACTCGGTGAAGGTACTTGCCCACATCGAAGACATCGAACAGGCGATGTCAGAGATGGCCAGGGTCACGCGGCCTGGTGGCTATGTTCTGGCTGAGTTCTACAACCCACGCTCGCTGCGCTACCTCATCAAATCGCTCAAGAGCCCGACAGCAATCTCTTCTGCTACCAACGATGAAGCGGTCTACACGCGTTATGACGACGTCGCACAGATTCGCCGCTACCTGCCGCCAGAGCTTTCTTGGGAAGGAAGCCGAGGCGTGCGAATCGTGACCCCTGTTTCGTATGTCCACAAAGTGCCCGTGCTAGGAGCGGCCTTTCGAGCTGCCGAGACCGCGCTGGCCGATGCTCCATGGGCCCGCAACTTTGGCGGCTTCCTCATCGCTGTGCTTCGCAAAGCGTAGACTCGTCCTTGGTCTGCTACTGTTGACGGCGTGGGACGAATCCTAGTCGTCGATGACGAACGATCGATGCGAGAGTTTCTCGCAATCTGTCTTAAGCGTGGTGGTCATGAAGTCACGGTAGCGGACTCAGGCGATCAAGCGATTTCCGTCCTCGGCACCCAGGCGTTCGACATCGTCATCACAGACTTGCGCATGCCTGGCGAGACGGACGGCATTGGAGTGCTTGAAGCTGTCAAACAGCTTGGGCTCGACACCGAAGTGGTCGTCGTGACCGCGTTCGCGACAACAGAAACAGCGCTTTCCGCCATGAAGAAGGGCGCGTACGACTACCTCACCAAGCCCTTCAAGGTTGATGTCATCAACACGGTGATCGATCGAGCCCTCGAGAAGCGCTCGCTGGTGGAAGCGAACGTCGCCTTACGCGAGCAGGTTGCAGGCCGCTACCGCATGGCATCGATTATTGGCAAGAGCCCGCGCATGCAGCGGATTTTTGACCTGATCGCCAAGATTCAATCTGCAAAGACCAGCGTCCTCATCACCGGTGAGAGCGGAACTGGCAAGGAACTCGTCGCACGGGCACTCCACACGGAGGGCACTCGAAGCGAAGCAGAGTTTGTGGCAGTGAACTGCGGAGCGATTCCCGACAACCTGATGGAATCAGAACTCTTCGGACACGTCAAAGGATCGTTCACCGGTGCCATGAGCGACAAAGTGGGGCTCATTCGCCGAGCCGATAAGGGCACGCTCTTTCTCGATGAAATTGGCGAGCTGAGCTTGGGCTTGCAAGTAAAACTCCTTCGGGTGCTGCAAGAACGCACGGTTCGCCCCGTGGGTGGGGAGACAGAAGTTGAAGTTGATGTTCGTGTCGTGGCCGCCACCAATCGAGAACTCGAAGAAGAAGTTGCCAGAGGAGCGTTTCGAAGCGACCTCTACTATCGACTCAACGTCATCGAGCTGCGTCTCCCGCCGTTGCGCCAACGTCAAACCGACATTGCCCTACTCGCCGAGCACTTCCTCACACGCCACAAGGCTGGGTTGCCGCGAGAGATTCGTGGCTTTAGCCCGGAGGCGCGCAAACACCTAGAGCAATACGACTACCCTGGCAATGTCCGCGAGCTAGAAAACATGATCGAGCGTGCAGTCACCTTGGCCGATGGTCCGCTCATTGAAGTGGCGGATCTGCCAGAGCGCAAGACGACAACACCCCCGCTTGGAGTTGCGGCAGCTACAGTGTTTCCAGAAGAGGGCATCGACCTTGACCGCATGATCGCAGACTTTGAGCGCGGCATTGTCGAGCAAGCGATGGAGCGTGCAGGTGGCGTTCGCAAACGAGCTGCTGGTCTTCTTGGCATTAGCTTTCGCTCACTTCGATACAGACTCGCAAAGCTTGGGTTGGACTCACACGATCCCGCTACCGATGAGACCTCCGATAAATAAGCAATTCGCTCTTCAGGTATTGAAGTCCTGGCTTTCCGCAAAACGTGCAAGCAAATCGGGAACAAAATTTGTCCATCGTTTGGCTCTCGGGTGACAATTTACGGCACCCATGAGGCGGCGCATCTAGCGTGAAGTGGGCACCTCTCTATCTTGAGTCAATCTATACAATCACTTAGAAGCTGCCCGCGTGGACAGACCTTGCGGCATAGGCGTTGCAAAAAGGCGAGCGTGCGCAAATTTCGGCAAGGCCGCAAGGGTCGTGGCTTCACCCTCATCGAGTTGATGATTGTCGTCGCCATTGTGGGAATCATCGCATCACTTGCTGTCATGTACTTCGGAGGCTCACAGAAGAAGGTCAAGGCCAAGGCCGAAGTGACAAGCATGTTCGGCGAATTCAAACTTCGCCAAGAGAGCTTCCAGCTTGAAAACGGCAGCTACCAAAGCTCGAGCGCGACCAACGATGAAGCAGATTTTTGGCCTCCAGCGCCGGGTGCCAATGGAGGAAAGGTAGCACTAACTCCGATGCCTGCCGAGTGGACGAACCTTCGCATGGTTCCAGATGCATCTGCAGTGTACTGCAGCTACGTCATGATCGTAGGTGACGGTGGTGATGACACCAATGTTGGCACCATTGCTGACACCGAGTTCAGCTACGTACCACCTGCAACTGACTGGTACTACATGCTTGCGCAGTGCGACATGGATCAAAACCCAGGCGCCGGAAACGATTCATTCTACTTCCAACACTCGGAATCATCCGACCTGTTTTTCATCCGTCAAGGACAGTAGCGGCCAACCGATTTACCTCACCCAAACCTACATCAACCGGAGGCATTCTGCGCCGGTCGAGAACACTTAGAGAACGACAAAACACATCCAGGGGGAATACACAAACATGCTCAACAGACTAAAAAACAAAGCACAACGAGGTTTCACACTCATCGAACTTATGATCGTGGTTGCGATTATCGGCATCCTTGCCGCTGTCGCTATCCCAGCCTTCATGAAGTACATGAAGAAGTCGAAGACCGCAGAGGCTAGCCAGTTCCTTAAGAAAATGTCGGACTCGGCTCGTACCTACTACTCAACTCCGAACTTTACTGATGCTGCGGATGTCGCGAGTCTGACGCCAGCAATCGTCGCCAAGCAATTCCCAGCGTCTGCCGCTGTTTATGGTGACCCAGGATGTTGTGCAATCGCAGGCGCAGGTGGCACCGAGAAGTGCAACCCTGTTGCTGAGGTAGACTGGAACGATCCTGACCCAGCAAACCGCGATGCAACTTGGGCCGCACTTGACTTCGCCATGAAGGATCCTCACTACTACGCATACGGCTTTGCAGGTGGCGGCACCACAGGTTCCTACACCGCACAAGCTGAGGGTAACCTTGACTGTGATGCTCAGAACTCCACCTACACACTCTACGGAGAGGTTGTTGCTGGTGAAGTCGAGTCTGCAGCAGACATCATCAAGCAGAACGCTCTCGAATAACGATGTTGCTGCGAAGGCGAACGGCCTGGGAGAGGATCGGCGAATGCCGTAACGCTCCCCACCGCTAGCCCTTGAACACCCGTCGTGAACACGGCGGGTGTTTTTACATTTACGTGTCGACCTGAGAGCCAAAAACACGATGAGTACTAGAACGACCAAGAAAACGAGGGGATTCACCCTAATCGAACTCATGATTGTTGTCGCAATCATCGGCATTCTCGCTGCTGTCGCGATTCCCGCGTTTGTGAAATACACAAAGAAGTCAAAAGCGGCTGAGACCTCGGACCTCCTTCGGAAAATGATGGAAGGCGCTCGCTCTTACTACATGGATGTTCACCGTGTCGGCAGCGATCTTAGTGGAACCTCCGTAACGCTCACCTTTCCCGAGACGGTTGCACGGACACCCGCAGCAAGCTGCTGCACCTTTGGCCACAAGTGCCCAGGTGGCGCCATTGCCTGGACCGATCCAACGTGGGAAGCCCTGCTCTTCGAAGTCAAGGATCCACACTACTACCGCTACTCATTCACATCCGTGAATGGCGATCCAACGAGCACCTTTACCGCGATTGCCGAAGGCGATCTTGACTGTGACGGAGTTCTGTCAACGCACACGCTCTTTGGAGAAGGTGGCGAGGACGAGGTGAAGACTGCTGGAGACATCATCAAGCAGAATGCCTTAGAATAGCTCGCATGCAAGGCTCCCTACGAACCGCAGCTGGTGTTGCCGGGCTGGTGGTCGCCAGCATCGCGGCCCAAGGCGTAGGTTCCGCGGCTCAGGACGCGCGCGAGGATTGGCCTGTTGAAGAATCCTACGTAACGCTTCCACCGCCTGAGGCTGCCCGTTTTAGCTACCTGGGCTACAACGAACTTGCCGCTGACGTCACGTGGTCAAGGCTGCTCGTCTACTACGGCTCTGGCTTCTTGGGCGAAGGAGACTTTCGCTATCTGGGCAGCTTTGTCGACAACGTAATTGCCCTCGACCCGCACTTCAAGAAGGTCTACCAGTGGGCTTCGTACTCTGTCACCGTCAACGAAGAGCACCGAGTAAGCACCGCGGAAGAGGACATTCGCCAGTCCATCAGTATTCTGGAGAAGGCGATGGTGGCGTTTCCCGATGAGTACGAGTTTTTCTGGCTAGCCGGGGTTCGCTACTTCCTCGATTTGAAGAGTGATGATCCAGAGGTTCAACGCGAGTACAAAGAGCATGGCGCGGATCTGATGGAGCGAGCCATGAACAAGCCCAATGCTCCAAAGGACCTAGCCAACAAAGCCGCAGCCTTTCGCTCGCGACTCGGTCAACATCAGCGGGCGCAGGCCAATCTCATGCAAATGATCATGACGACCGACGACCCAAAGGCGCAGGCCAGCATGCTGCGGAGTTTTCGCCAGGTGGCCGGTGAAGGCATCGCGGAAGAGCTCAAGCAAGCCACAGAGCAGTTTGCGGATTTGCGCCGCCAAAGTGGCCAGCAAATCCCCGAAGACATCTTTGTGATTCTTGAGGGCCCCCGCCCCAGCCGCGTCATCGATTTCGACAAGCTCGCTACCGAGCGAGACTTGGTTGGTGCAAGCGACGATGACAACTTGACGCTCTTTGGCCAGTAGCACAGCGGCAACCCAAAGGCCGCCGCTTGGTGCCAATTGGGTGTTAGCTAAGGACGTGTTTTGCGATCACCATGCGCTGAATTTGTGAGGTGCCCTCATAGATTTGCAGGAGTTTTGCATCTCGCATGAGCTTCTCGACCGGGTACTCCTTCGTGTACCCATAGCCACCAAAGATCTGCACCGCATTGGTGGAACACTCCATCGCCTTGTCTGAGCTGTACGCTTTGGCGAACGACGAGACAATCGCGTTTAGGTCCCCTTGGTCCACAGACCATGCCGCCTTGTGACAGAGCAGCGACGACGCTTCGTAGGCAATTGCCATCTCAGCAATCATGAACTGAATTGCCTGGTGGTTGGCGATTGGTACACCAAAGGTCTTGCGCTCAAGCGCGTAGGCACGACTCTCTTCGAGAGAGCGACGAATCACACCACAGGCACTTGCTGCAATCCATGGCCGCGAGCGGTCAAAGGTCTGCATCGCGATCTTGAAGCCGCTGTTCTCGGTGCCCAAGAGGGCATCGAGCGGAAGCTCTACATCTTCAAAGAGGACATCGCAGGTGTTGGAAGCGCGGTGCCCCATCTTGTCTTCCTTGCGACCCACTTTTACGCCTGGCAGATCGGCGTCAACAATGAACATCGCGATGCCCTTGTGCTTCATACCGCGGTCAAAGGTTGCGAGTACCGTGTACCAAGAGGCGACACCACCATTGGTGATCCAACGCTTCTGGCCGTTGAGCACATACTTGTCGCCCTTCTTCTCGACCTTCGTAGAAATCCCGGCCACGTCTGATCCGGCGTCGGGTTCGGAGCAGCAGTACGCGGCGAAGATGTATTCCTCAGTGAGACGACCAAGATACTTTTGCTTCTGCGCTTCGGTACCCGCGATGAGGACAGGCATTGAACCCAGCGCGTTCGCCGCAAGCGAGGTGTTAAAGCCAGCACAGCCAAAGGCCACTTCCTCTTGAATGAGGCAGTGGTCGTGGCAGCCCAAACCGAGCCCACCATACGCTTCTGGAATTTCGCAATTCATGAGGCCTGTCTCCCAGGCGTTCTTAAAGATTTCGCGCGGGAATTCGCCGCTCTCGTCGTACTTGCCGGCGACAGGGATAATCTCCTTCTTGGTGAAGTCCCGTGCGGTTTGGATGAGTCCCTTTTGCTCTTCGGTGAGTGATAAATCTAAGGCCATGGCCGCGGATGCTAGCATCTGACACAAACTGATGAGCGATGAATTTGGAAGGTATCGACTGGAGGCGAAAATCGGCGAAGGTGGCCTCGCGGAGGTCTACCGGGCGCGTGGCGGCGATGGCAGCGTGTATGCGCTCAAACGGCTCTCACGGGCCCATCTAGGCACATCCGGGCTCACGGAGGTGTTCGCGAATGAGGCTCGCGTAGCGTCCGAGATGCAGCATGCCAGCCTGTTGGGCGCCATCGACAGCGGCCATGTAGAAGGCTGGCCATTTCTCGTCATGCCACTCGCTGCAGGTGGCTCGCTTGACCTCCGACTTGGTTTGGGCGGTGGACTTGCGCGAGCACTCCTGCCTGCGCTTGCCATGGAATTGGGGCGAGCGCTCTCAGCGGTTCACAGCCGCGGCTATGTGCATGGAGACCTAAGCCCTGGAAACGTTCTCTTCGACGAACAGGGCCATGTTCTTCTTGGCGACTTCAGTGCCTCTACCACCATCGGCACCTCGCAAAGGCAGCCCCAAGGAACGTTCGCCTACATGAGCCCCGAGCAAGTTCGCGGTGAGCAAATGGACGAACGAGCCGACATCTTCTCGCTTGCGGTCCTACTTTGGGAATGCGTCAGCGGGCAAAAGATCTTCTGGCGTGAAGCACAGCATCTTTGCTTCATGGCCGTCGTTGAAGCAGAGCCTCCGGCAATGCCTCCGGGATTCGATGCGATGGAGACTGTGCTTCGCGGCGTGCTATCGAAGGCCCCAGAGACCCGCACGTTGGCGCTGGAAGAGTTCTGCCAGGCATTCGCCAACGCTGTGTAAGAAAACGCTGTGTAAGAAATCTTCCTAATCCGCAGCGCGTTTGGCTTTGCGAGCCGCCCGCTCCTCGCGAGCGATCTTGCGCTGCTCTTCTCGGCGTTCTTCCATGGCAGCGCGATCGGCAGAAGCCCGATTGGCCATTACATAGCCAAAGAGCGCGCCCAGCATAAAGACGGCGGGGATGAAGATGAAGTGACCACTTGTGGGCATTACTCTGCCGCCGCCTTCTTGAGTTCCGCCTCAAGTCGAGTGATTTCGATGCTGAGCTTGCGCTGCCGAAGCCACATGATGACGACAAAGATCGCGAGAATCGCCCAAATGGCTGCATAGGCAGCAACCACGAACTGCTTATCTTTTACAGCACGTTTTGCGTCTTGCACTTGATACTTCGAAGAGTGGCTTTCCTCACAAGCTGCGAGTATCCGCGCATCCTTTTGCATCTCAGCGATGCACTGTTCGCGCATCTCACTGGCATATGGAGCGGGCCCCTTGACCTGTGCCGAAGCCGTATTGACACTGGCAGTAAGTACCAAGAGCAGCAGAGCGAAGATCGGAAAAACTCGTAACGTCATTAGTATTCTCATTAGAAAATTCCCGCATCGAGGGCCATTTCCCGGCACTCGTACAAACGTCTCTCATTGCGCCTGGCGTTAATTCGCAGTCTCAGAAGCAGGATGAAGAAGACCGTGAAGAGCAAGACACTAAACCAGAGGGCGGCGCGCATGCTTGGGTCAAGGCTCGGAACAGTATTGGCGGATGGATGATTTGTCTTCCAAAGCCGCGTGGAAGAGTAGACCAGCGGGATGTTGACCATGGCAAAGATGCCGAGCCCACTCGCCAAGCGCTCGGATCCGGCACCGCCGTACTTGCGCACAAGCTGATACGCAATCATCGTCATCCATAAGAGAAGTGCTGAGGTGAGTCGTGCATCCCAAACCCACCACTTGCCCCAAGCCGGCTTTGCCCAAAGGACTCCTGTGACCATGACAATGGTGCCAAAGACGACGGAGACTTCTGCTGCGGCGACGCTCACGTCGTCCCAGCGTTGGTCTCTTCCGCGCAGGTACTTGATGCTCGCGATACCACACACGATGACGGCGAGGAACAGCATGAATGCGCAAGGCACGTGGTAGTAGAAGATTTTCTGGTTGAAATAGAGCGGCCCCGCAGAGAGCGGCGTCTGATAGAAAATCAGTGACAGGGTGTAGCCAAATCCGAAGATGCAAGCCACAGCGGCGCCAATAAAGAGAGGAGCAGAACGGGAAGAATTCGTCATTCGATCACCAGCGACTCAAACGTCCAAAGGGCCGCAATCAAGAAGATTGTATCGTATACGGCCAAAAAGCGAATCCAGAACCAAGAATCTCCCAGAGCCCCGTCAAGCATGGCGGCTGTCGCCTTGATGGCAGCAATGAAGAGCGGTACCAGGATGGGATAGAGCACAACCGGCAACAAGACATCGCGAGATCCGGTCTTTATGAGCATGGCCGCAAACACCGCTCCCACAACCGAAAAGCCGATCGTTCCAAGAACGAGTGTGCACACCAGGGCCAGCGGATGGGTGAAGAGCGGCGCGTCAAAGAACAGCGCTACAAGGGGCACAACCACCGCTTGTACGACCAGAACCATGATCGCGATCGCGACCGACTTGCCCAAGAAAATCGCAGCTCGTGGTATTGGAGCAAGCAGCAATGCGCGCATTGTGCCCGTCTCACGCTCACGATCGAAGGCGCGAGAGAGGCCGAGCGTTCCTGCAAACAGGACTGCCACCCAGATAAAGCCAGGACTGTGTTCGGAGGACCCGGTCATGTCATTGGAGGTCGCGCTCTGCTTGAGGAAGGCGAAGGAGAAAAGCAGCACGACCATCGCGGCGAAGAAACTCATGGTGTAGATGATTTCCCGGCTGCGGAACTCCACACGCACGTCCTTCCAGGCGAGGACCTTTACATACCGCAGAAACTCCACACGCAAGGTTGTACGCTGGCGGGGAGCCTTGGGCAAGCTACTCAGAGTGCGTGTGATAGGTGTCTTTCAGCTCGTCGAAACTGTAGCCCGCAGCCCGCCGTTCCTCGAACTCGAGCTTTCCGCGGCGCAGCACCGCTACATGGGTCGTGATACCCGCGATGGACTCGAGATCATGGGTGATGACCAAGACGACTGCTCCGCGCTTGACGGCGCCAGAGAGCGCCTCTGCGAGGGCCTGAGCACCACCACGGTCGAGTCCCGTGAAGGGCTCATCGAGCAGCAGCACCGATGGATCGTGCAACATGGTCCGGGCCACCGAGAGCCTTTGCACCATGCCTCTCGAATATGTGCCTGCGGTGCGCTCCCAAGCCTTCTCGTCGAGACCAACGGTGCGAAGCAGCTCTTTGCTGCGGTCCGCTAGGTTTTCGACCTGATAGAGCTGGCCCCAGAAGTCTAGGTTCTCCAGAGCAGTGAGGCCTGAGTAGAGAAACGAGTCATGGGCAACCACACCGATTTCTCGTCGCAAAGACTCCCCAGCTTCCACGGGTTGCCCATCGGCCAGGTACCGAACTCCGCCAGCGCTGGGTCTCACGATTGATGAGAGAATTCCCAAAAGTGTTGACTTGCCGGCGCCATTGGGCCCGAGCAGCGCGCAAACGCCACCAGCCTGAAGATCCAGGTCAACAGCGTGAAGCGCACGGTGCAAACCGTAGCGTTTCCCAAGGCCTCGTACTTCAACCGAGTCGATCGACATTAGGGAGAATCCCTAGTTCTGCACGCGAGTTTGAGCTTTGTGCTCATCGATCTCACGATAGATGGCCGTGAGCTTGGTATTGAGTTTGTCTCGTCGCTGCTTGTAGGACCGCTCGGCATCAGAGTTTTCCCTGCCGCGTTTGTGACGATGCTCAGTCTCGAGCTTGACGAGTTGGTTCATGAGTTGCTCGCGATTTGCCTCGAGCTTGTCGAGCACAGGGTCCTGCTTCTCGGTGCCCTTGGGGCCAAAGAAGATGGCAAAGATTGCCCAAAAGATGAGCAGTAGAGCTACCGCTCCCGCGATGTAGCGGAAATACGATTGCCACGCAGACTCTTGAGGCAACCCTGTGAGCCCAAAGACCAAGCGCTGCTTTGGCTCGATGTTGATATCGGGCATCACCAGAAACTTGCTGCCATTGGGCTGCACAAGCGGCTCAACCTTGGCTCCTGGTGGGGTGCGCAGCTCCATGTCCTTGTGATCTTCAACGACCAATCGGCCGCTGCGAATGCCGTATGGCAAGTCCATGTCGAAGCTCATGGCGCCTTCGCGAACCGGCAGCGCGTAGCTGGCAATGAAGTCACGTTGCCCTGGCGGAACAGCCCCCCGCCACAGGAAGCCCTCGCCGGATTCGACGCCGACACGAGAGGTCATCTCGTCTGCGACGGATGCTCCCACAAAGCCCTTGGGGAGAGGAATGATCAAGCCTCGAGCACTGGCTCGAAACGGCATGATGCCCGGGTTGGCAATTGTGAACCGCTGGTTGAACCACAGCTTCTGATCGTCCAACTGCCCAGCCCCACGCAGGCTAAAGAGCAGCTCGGGATACATGTAGATACCGACAGAGGCACCGCGTTCTTTTGTCAGCTGAAATGGCAGCGAGTAGAACGACCGACCGTTCGAGAGGACCTTCGCGATGTAGATATTGTTTGCCCCGTGAGCCACCCCAGTGAATCGAGCTTGGCGTGCATCTTGATCTTTCCATTCGTAGGCAAACGCAAAAGAGAGCGGCTTGTCTGCCAAGGGCGTGAACACCTCACTGCGAGTCTCAACACCATGCAGGGTTGCGACCGCCACATATTGCGTGCCTGCAACAAGCCCCTTCGCATAGGCCAGGCCTTTTGCCGAGGTCTCCAAAACAAGCGGCTCCTCAACTGCGTCGGCCGCCGGATCTGCAAGCTCAATGCGAATGGTCACACCGGGTATGTCGGATTTTGTCGACGGCCTAGCTGCATAAAACGAGACCTGTCCGGGTTCGGTATCGGGCAGGATTCGCATGGGACCCGCCTGCCCCATCACCGATGCCGAACTGGGCTGTGCTTGCAGCGCTGGTGAGCGCAGGCTCTCTGCACTACTTCCGATTTGAATGAGTTCAACCTCTGAGGTGGATCTGATGTAGCCTGCTTGGCTCGCCTCGGCGTAGATGAGAACTTCGACAACACCTGGACCAGGCATGGCGTTTCCCGTACCCGACAACCGTCCCAAATCGTCGATGCCAGGATTTGCCGAGTTTGTGGGAGCCCCGGCAAACATCATTCTTGAGCCAATTTGTGGCGGCAAGTCCAATGGCTCGGTCATTAGCCTGTCGGTTCCACCAGCCCTCTCATACGTCGTCATCGCGTAGTAGGCGATGCTGTTGTCGCGAGCCATGTTGCCGAAGACGACTCGGCCTTCGTTTTCCTCTTTCACTTCTTCACTGCGAACGGTCATCTTGCCGTCGGCATGCATCTCGACGAGGTGGATAATGGCGCCCGTGGGAATGTCCGCTGTGAGCCCGCCAAACTGGCTCTGCTTGAGTTCGCCGGCAATTGCGCGGACCGTGAGCTGACCAGATGGGTCATTTTGCTCTGGCCGCGCCCGACCGCTCATCATGCGCGAGCTCGGACGCCCACCTCGACCATTGTCAACGGGAACGCTGCTGAGAACGACGGTAACGCCGCCAGTCTCTGGCAATACAAATGGCTCAGACGAAACCAGCACGCCTCCTGCCATTGCCGAAACCGTGTACTTGCCCGAAGCCAAGCCAGCGAATGTCGCCTTGCCGCTGGCATCGCTGCGAGCCACTTTCCGGCTATCGCTCTGGAGCACCACGTTGATATCTGCGAGCGGTTTGTCCGGCGTCCCTGCGATCATACTCACGACGACCGTGCCAGCCTCGAGACTGGCATCCAAGCTGGCGGGCGCGGGGGTAGGGCCAGAGGGAGCGCCTCGCATGCCCTGCCCCGGCTGGGCGATAGCCGATGGCAGCAGAGCCGTTCCAACGACAACGGTGGCGAAGAGCGCTAGTGAAGCGCGAGCAACACGAGATATCACGCGGACTCCTTAACGTTCGAATCGGCAGACTTCGCTGCCGCTCCATCTGGGTCGGGGGTTTCGGCCGAGTCTTCGTCGCTGGACGCCTCAGAAGCCTCGGCTGAGTCTTCCGATTCCTCGTCGCTGGACGCATCAGAAGCCTCTGCGTCTTCCGCGTCCTCTGCAACGTCAGCGGCATCAGAAGCCTCTGCGTCTTCCGCGTCCTCTGCAACGTCAGCGGCATCAG
>JANTGM010000040.1:0-7500 GCA_024762925.1 Kofleriaceae bacterium
GTAGATCAAATCTATGCACACACCGCAAGCACCAACGCGACACCAGGAGCCAACTGATCGAAATGATCCAACTCTTAATAGGGACACCCCCTAGTGTCGGGTCCAGAATGGTGGATCGACGATCGCGACGGGAGTTCGTTCACTGGCAAGGCGCGAACAACGAGCTTGATGGTGGGGCAAGTGAGGCGCTGAGCAACGCAGAGCCGAAGGCGTCCAGAGGGCGAAAAGCCGAGTGAGCGCGAGCAAGACGTTTTTGAATCCGAAACTCGTGGCAGAACTTCGGCTTTGTAGCCCGATGATGGGAGTTCGATTCCCCCGGGGAGCGCCGCGCTTGCAACGCAAGCATTCTATCGGGTGTCGTCCAATGGCAGGATGGCGGAATTTGACTCCGTCGATCGAGGTTCGAGTCCTCGCGCCCGAACTATTCTTAGCATGCGTCTCTAGCAATCTGGTGATTGCGTACGGTTGTTAATCGGAGTGAGCTGAGTTCGATTCTCAGGGGACGCGCCGTGCAAAACTACGCGAGAAACCCATACCTCCACCTATGGACAGGACGCTAGTCTACGAAGCTGGCAGAGAAAGTTCGATTCTTTCTGGAGGTACCATTGCCACGGCGGACCGTCCTGGGTTTTCGACTCCTACGATCCCCAAGATGATTGCGATTGTTGTCAGCGTTCATATCCCTTTGGGGCACAACCGCGAATCGCGTTTTGACCACGCTCAAGAGAGAGTTGCGCGAGCGCAAGCATCGAGAGGACCTAGATCCCAAAGCGCTTGCGAACCGCAGTGAGTTGCCGTTGGTATCGTTGGGCTCTCGTTTTTGCCAGCTTCTTGATCAGCGCGTCCGCCATCTTCTCGATGCGCTTACCTCCGCACTTGTTGTAGGCGCGGTCTGCGACTTGGTCGCCAACATTGCGAACCTTGCCGTTGCGAGAAATTCTGTACACCTCGTGTCCTTTCCCCCACGTTGGATCGTTCTTCTTCATATACTTGTAGGAGCAGTCCTCATACTTCTTATCAGCCTTGATGTAGGCATCAATTTGCTTCTTGTCTTCGGGCCCAGCCGCTCCCAAAGCCCCGCTCAGGCTCCGTTCTTCGGGTGTATGAGGCTTTGTTGGCATGACGATCTTGCTCGGCCACTTTGTTGTTACAAGCTGCTTATTGGCTGAGACAGAGCTTCCATCAAATCGAATCATGCGGATGGTGTCTCCGTATCCAGAACTCACTAAGAGAGGTTCCCCAACCTTCACCTCGCTCTTGTTGGACTTGACACTCTTGCGAAGAAAGACGAAGAGCCGTTCTGGTGCTTGGGTAAACATCGTCTCCCAAGCGTTGATGTTCTTGCCCTCAAAGAATGGGTAATGATTGAAGACTCGACGATGCTCGATACTAAGACCGTCTCCAATCTTGGCGAAGGTTGTCATTGGTGGAACTGGTTTAGAGGTGTTGCGAACCAGGAGGTGATAGTCGGATCCTGGTTTGGTGTTCTCCGGGCTCCCGACCCAGACGGCATAGGTTCCTTCAAAGAGCTTAAAGGTATGACTTTCGTGTCTCGGGCCACCGCACTCAGCTCTCGAGTACGTCTTTGCCGTTTCTATCGGACCAAAGACATGTAGCTGCTGCCGATGAGTTGACCATAGAAGCGAGAGGCGAACACTCTCAAAGAGATCGCCCGCATGAATGTATGCATCGGGAGCGCGTGCTGCACCGCGACAAAGACCATCGCGAGACCCCCATCGTTCGCTAGGTCGAACCTTTCCGGTAATAACCATCGGCTTATCTAGACTCACAACTTCGTGCGTCTTGGCTTCGCCCGGCTTGAACGTGCGGTTCAGATCGTCAATCTCAATCTCATAGCTGCTTGCAGCGGCTCGATCGCGTGGAAGAATCGCCCAAAGGGTATGCGTTCCTGGGGACAGATGCTTCTCACGCCCCATGGAACACAGGTTGTCCTCTGTGAGCACAAACGTGGAGGCTCCTCGCACCCCAATATGGTAGTTGGATTCTTTGCTCACCTTTAGGCGTGCAAGAGGGGCAATACGCTCGCCGACAGAACTCAGGCCTCGGCTCTTGCAACTCACGTTTACATTCTCGCCAAACGCGTGAATGGATGGATCAATCGTGACCTTCTCGAATCGAGGTGTGACATCGGTGGGCGTTACGTTGATCGTACGAGTTTTACTTAGTTCCGCAAACACCTCTCGCTGCGACCGCTGCGGGGATTCAAATCGAAGACGCGCAGAGGCTCCAATGCTTATGCTTGTGAAGAACAGCGCGTACGAGCCCTTCTTCCAATCATTGAAGTAGAACATGCTCTTGTCTGCGCAAACAAAACCGCCTCCTGGAAGCACGAGTGCCGCATTTGCGTGCGCAAGACCACCGTCCTGGTTCTCAAGTGTAATCTTCAGGTCAGTCATATCCTCGGTGAGTTCCCAGGTGATTGCCGGCTGCTCGGTCGTGAAGCCGCTACTGCACTTGCGCCAACCACGCTCATCAGCGCGCACATCATCCATTCGCACCTTCACCATCTCGGTGACGAGAGGATGGGGCGCCAAAGTAGAGTTCACCCGAATCCCGCTAGTGGAAGCATAGACAGGCGCGGCTGGTGCACTGGCAGTTGCAGCAGGTGCGGCGGCAGGCGCTTGTTGCGCCGCCCCCTGAGGAGCGCTCGTCGTCGCAGGCTTGGGAGAACTGGTGGATGCACCACCAAGGGGCTTGCCATTGACTTTGATGAGATGACACGCACCCAGGGTGCTAACGGAGAGGAGGAGGGAGAGGGGGAGAGCTGTACGGCGCATGCGATTTCCTTGTTCAAGTGATAACGGCTCCCAAAGCAACCAGCATGCCGAAACTTCATTGAAGCAAGTGCGCGAAACCTTGCACAGCATTCCGCACTAGGCGCCACACTGCCCTGTGGCACCAGCCGTTGCACTCTGTGGCACCTGTAGCACCTGTGGGCGTTGAAGCGCGCTACTTGCGGTACCGACTCGCGTCCAATTCATAGCGCTTCAACCATCGTTGTATTTGGGTTCGCGCTTTGCCCATTTCCGCTGCGATGCGACTGATGTTGCCACGGTGCCTTTCAAGCAACGCAACCAACTCGGCCTTTCGCGCCGTGTCTTCGCTCGTATCTCGCGCTACGGTCTCCGCACTGCCGAGTTTTGGCTTCAACGCCTCAGGCAAGTGCGCGAGCTTGATGGTCTCGCCTTCTGATAATGCATAGGCTCTCTCGGCAACTCGTGCCAATTCACGAACGTTTCTCGGCCAGGAATAACGCATCATGGCGCGTGCTGCGCCACTACTTAGAGTCGCGCCCTTGGGGAGCAGCTCACCAAGCATGATTCCGAGGTCAACAGCGCGCTCAGACAAATTCGGAAGACCAAATTCGAAGCCGGATAGCCGTGCATGCAAATCTTCTCGAAAGTCTCCAGACTCGACGCGTACGGATAGATCGCGATGCGTTGCCGCAACGACTCGCAAATCGACGGACTGGCAAGTGTCGGAGCCGACGGCCCGCACTTCATGTTCTTCAAGGACGCGAAGCAGCGCAGCCTGTGCTGACAGCGGCAAATCAGCGATTTCGTCTAGGAAGAGCGTGCCCCCGTCGGAGGCCAGCACTAGGCCCTGCTGCTGCTCAACGGCGCCCGTAAAGGCACCACGACGATGTCCAAAGAGCTCGCTTTCAACTAGACCTGCCGGCAATGCTCCACAGTTGACGGCGATAAAGCGACCACCTCGACCCGACTGCTCGTGGACATAGCGGGCAGCGCGCTCCTTTCCTGTTCCCGTAGCGCCTGAAATCAACACCGGAGAAACAGAAGCTGCCACCCGTTGGAGTTCATCGAAGTCTGCTGCAAGCGATGGGTCGAGCGTATCAGAAAAACTCCGAACCCGATCGTGTTCGATCCAGACTTGGTCGTTGCCGGCAAGCTCGTTCTCTCGAATCACAAAGAACGTCCCTCCAAGTTCAACGACGTCGCCATCGAGAACAATCGCGCGTTCCTGACGCTTGCCGTTGACGGAGACACCATTTCGCGACCCGCTATCGATCACAATCCAATGTGCGCCAGGGCGGGTGAACACTGCGTGCTGACTCGACATCCAGCTGTCTGGGCAACAAAGGCTCAGAACACTGCCTTCCGCCTCAACCTCACACCGCCCCGAACTACCACCGCGTCCAACGCGAATCTCGCGAACCGCATCGAGACGAAAGCGAGCACCATGGCCAGCCTTGGCGGCATCCAAAACCATGTAGAAGTGATCACACCGTGGTGATGCTCCCTCATCTTCGTCGCGTGGCAGAGTCCTAGTGATCATCGATTCTTCGCGCTTGCGTGGCTCTTCAGCTCCTCGCGCAGATGTTGGCGAAGCGGCTCCCATTGAGATTCGTCAACAACACCAGGAGCGTCAAGAGAATCGAGCGCTCTTTGGGCATGTTCTCGCCCCTTCTGAACGTTTCCCCGCTCCCACTGCGCCTGTGCCATGGCGGCGTTTGTCGTCGCTTTGACATGCGCGGGAATCTCTGGGCTGTTGAGTTCGTCGAGTGCCTTGACCAAGAGTTGGTATCCCTCGTCAATCCGACCCACATCCATAAGGCAAATGCTCAGTGAGGTTTGTGCGCGGGCCAATCGTTGACCATGAACCTCCGATGCAACGAGCACGTCTAGCGCGTGTGTGTAGTCATCAATCGCATCACCGCAGCGATCTTCTTCATCAGCAATCGCTGCACGGCCGCCATACAGCGCAGCGAAGTGTGGGTGGTTTTCCCCAAGTCGCTCTCGCAAGATGGGCTCAGCTCCATCGTAGGAGGCCCGAGCCAAAGCAGCGTCTCCCATGAGCCTTGCGAGCGTTCCCATGCTCAGCTGTACTAGGCCAACATTGACGTGCCGTGGGCCATAGGTCTCGATAAAGATATCACGAGCGAGTTGATAGTGAGCCAGTGCTTGCTCGTGTTGGTCGAGTCGCGACTCAGAAACAGCAAGATCGTGGTAGCTACTTGCCACGTCTGGATGTGCAGGTCCAAGCAAGCGCGTCTCAATGTCTACGCATTCAACAAGAGCATCGATGGAGTCTTGATAGCGTCCAAGGCCGATGTAGGCAGTCGATAGTCGCCCTAGGTTTGCTGCGACGTCGAGCCCGCCCCCAACGTCTCCTTCGGCAGCACCACGCGAAAGCTCCAAGGCACGCATGAGATGTGGCAGAGCCGCCTCGCCATCACCAATGGCAGCAAAGGCTGCGCCCCGAGCACCAGAGATGCTCGCATCCAAATCTGGGAGCTTAGCGCGAAGCACGAGTGTTTCCGCCGCATCGATGATGCCCAGGGCATCTCTCCCGCGTCCATTGTCAACCGTTGCCATGGCCTGCCCCAAGAGGGCGTCTGCCATCTGATGGTCGTCGCCCGCCGTCGCGGCGTAGCGGGCAGCCTGTGCGAAACGCTCTCGCGCTGTTGGCGCATCACCAGCAAGAACCGCAACATCCGCAGCCACATGATAAATGGCCGCTGCTACGCTAGGGTCAGAAAAATTCGCAGAGTCATCCAAGAGTGTATCGACGATCGCTTGCGCATCCTGCAGTTTGCCACTCGCTTGCAATGCCTTGGCGCGATTGACTTTCTCAAGCAATGGACGGGCCGACTTCGAAGGAGCTGGTGGTGGAGCGGTGCACTGGCCGGTCTTGGGCAAGGCGCTTGCTGTGCGAACTGCCGCATCGACAACTGTGTCATCGGCCCTGCCCCAGACAGCCAACTGCGCCCGAACCTCATCGAGCTGCAAATCCAAACAACGGAGCCGCTGTGTCCGGCTAGCAGGATCGGCGGAGCAAGCACTCTTGCGCCCTAGCCGCCAACTCGCTGCAAAGTCATCGACCAACCGCGAAACCCTTTCGGCTGTCTTGCCTGCGTGACCGCGAGACGTGCTTTCGAAAGCCACGCGAATGTTCTTTGCAGTCGATGCGTTCCACGTTTGGTCGACAAGATCCGCGCTTTGCTCGCATGCAGATTTCGGCGCTGGACCACGCGATAGAATCGCCGCAACTCCACCCCCCACACCAATCGCCAGAAGTGCGATCGCAAGCAAGAGAACGCGGTGCCTTGGCCTGGTGAGCTGTCGAAGCGCAGCAAGCGCAGCCTCCATGTCAGCATAGCGCGCGTTCGGTGTTTCATCAGTCATCCGCTCTATTACGGGTCGCAATGCCTTTGGTAGGGTCGAGCTGTTGGTGGCGGCCTGTGTGCGCTCCCCACTCGAGTCTCTTGCATCCCTTCCAAAGAGCGCATCGCGGAGGGTTACGCCAAAGGCAAATTGGTCTGCGCGAGCGTCAACCGATTCCCCGCGTGCTTGCTCTGGAGCCATGTAGCCTGGTGTCCCACTGACTCCTGCAGAAGGTTGTGCGCCAGAGATTGCCCGTCCTGAGCGAGTCGGCTTTGGATTGCAACTTCCTTGCGCGATTCCAAAGTCAGTCACAAGCACTCGACCATCTCCGCCGATCAGAACATTCCCAGGCTTGAAGTCCCGATGCACGAGCCCCACTTCATGGGCGGCCTGCAATCCTCGCCCAGCTTGCGAAATGACTTCGACAATTTCTTTCCATGGATGACCGCGCCTTAGCCATTCTCCCAGGGTCTCCCCATCGACGTGCTCCATAACGAGAAAAACGAGTTCATCAGCGCTGCCAACTTCGTGAATTGTAGCGACGTTTGGATGTGCCAAGCGCGCCATTGCCTGGGCTTCTCTTAGCAGACGCCGCGAGGCATTGGCATCTCCGCCTTGGTTGCGCAAAACCTTGATCGCTACAGTGCGCTCAAGAGTTGGATCGTAGGCCTCGTAGACCGTGCCCATGCCTCCCTCGCCCAAGAGGCGTCCCACAACAAAGTCGCCAAGGGTCGTTCCCTCCTCAAATCGCTTTGCTACCGGTGCGGCTTCATCTGCACTTACCGTAAACGTGCGATCGGGAGTATCCGACATGCGGCGCAGCGTACCACTTCAAGTATCGTCCACGAGCCATCCGTCGGTGAGAGAACTTCGTAGAGCAAGGACCAGTGGACAAGGCAAATCGCCGTGGCCTCACTTGCTCGCAGGAAAAGGAGCCATTTGCGCAATCGTATGGCGTATGGCCGTATACGCCCGCTTCTGTGATAGAACATGCGTCATCCGTTTGTGGCAACACCCACGTTTCTTCGATTGGGCACCCAGCGCTGCAACGGTAAGTGTTCAACCTCTCGCCAAATCACAATATGGTGTTCCGGTGGTGGGAGATTCCTACACGTTTGTACAATCCAACTCCAGCCAAAGAAGAGCTTGTGTTCCACCAAACGCAACGCTCGCCGCCATTGGCCAAAGGGGTGCGTGACGCCCATCGAACTTGCTACTATAGTTGCGCGTGTTGCCCCTTCGCTTTCCACTTCTGCTCGTCGTATTCGCGATGCTCAGCTTCGCTGCATGTGGTTCTTCGTCAAACTCAAAGAAGACGACAGCTTCGGAACCGTTTGAGGAAGAGGAGGTCGAA
>JANTGM010000040.1:10000-46652 GCA_024762925.1 Kofleriaceae bacterium
TTCCGTTTCCCTAACATCCTGCGCTATCGTACCTGGACGCTTCAGCGACTCTACGAGTCTCTTGACATGCCACCACGTGTGCAAGCCATCTTGGCTGGCCAATCTGGCGACTACCTCCTGCCGCCAAACGAAGTTTCGCTTCTGCTTCATGTCGCACTCGTGAGCAACTACGATCGCGGTGCATACTATCCGACAAACCACTTCTCGAGCCTTGTTGAAGCCCTCGCCAACGCTGTCAAGCAGGCACCAGGCTCGGCGGTATTCCTCAATACGACAGTGACGGAAATCGAAACAAATGGAACCCGCGTACAAGGGGTGCGCACGTCCGATGGAAAACGCTTCACGGCTCGGCGCTACATATCAAACGCCGATCCAACACAAACCCTAGCGCTAGCAACGGGCATAGACGTGCCCCATCGCGAGAAGCGGCGTTTCACCTACGAATACTCATCAAGCAACTTTACGCTCTATCTCGGAGTTCGTGATCTCGACCTCCGGGAGTATGGCTTTGGCAACCACAACGTTTGGCACTACCCACACGAGGACATCAATGCCATGTACCAAGTCCAAGGAAAAGCCAACGACCTGTCAAACCCTTGGCTCTTCTTGTCGACTCCTACTCTGCATTCTGGACGACCTGGATTGGCTCCCGAAGGGCATCAGATCTTGGAGGTGGCCACAAGCTGTAGCTACGAATACTTCTCAGAGTTGAAGCGCAAGGATCGAAAGGCCTACACACGGGCCAAGGTGCAAACGAGAGATCGAATTCTCTCAATCATCGAGAAAAACTACGTTCCCAACCTTCGAAACCACTTGGCGATGAAAGTTGCAGGGACTCCAACAACCAACGAGTTCTATGTGCGAGCGCCAAGAGGCAACGCGTACGGCTCAAATCTCACACCCGCGAATATGTTCCCTCGAGTTTCCAATCAGTCTCCTCTGGCGAATCTGTGGATGGTCAATGCGTCGGCTGGCTATCCGAGCGTTGGTGGCACGGTCGGAGCTGGCATTCGGCTCTACGAGCAACTCGAAGGTGACGCTATCTGAGATAATCTCTTGTTAGCGATGTCGAGTGGCACCTCGCCCAATCTGCTGCTTGCAGGTGGCGGCAAATTGGGATTCGGCCCAGCTCGCGTTACGCTAGGCGAATGGCTCCAACGGAACGACTGATTCTCGTCGATGGCTCGTCTCTGATCTATCGCGCCTACTACGCGATTCCTGCCAACTTCTCAACATCGAAGGGACTGCCCACCAATGCGATCTATGGGTTCGCGAATATGTTCAAGAAGGTGCTGTCAGGCAAGACGCCAGAGTTTGGAGCAGTCGTCTTCGACGCGCCTGGCAAGACGTTTCGTTCTGAGAAATATCCCGAGTACAAATCGCATCGTCCGCGAATGGACACAGAACTTAAGCAGCAGCTTCCGTGGATTGACAAGCTAGTGCTGGCACACCAGTTTCCACTCCTGCGAGTGCCTGGCTACGAGGCTGATGACATTATTGCAACCTTGGTTGAACAAGCCAATACAGCCAACATCGAGGTGCATATCATCTCTGGTGACAAAGACTTTGCCCAGCTCATCTCAGAGCAGGTTCGCATGGTCGACACACTAAGGGATGTTGTCTATACACCAGATCTTGTGCACAAGAAGTGGGGAGTGCCTCCACGACAGTTTGTCGATTGGCAAGCCATGGTTGGCGACAAAGCGGACAATATTCCAGGCGTCCCGGGCGTTGGTGCCAAAGGCGCGGCACAGCTCTTAGAGCGTTTTGGTGACCTCGATACGATTTTGGCTAGCACTGACGAACTGAAAGGGCGACAGAAGAACAACCTTGTCGAGTATGCCGAACAAGCCCGACTAAGCCGCGAGCTTGCGACTCTCGATCGGAAGACTCCGCTTGAGCAATCTCTCGATGACTTGCGCCTCAAGCTTCCTGAGCCCAGCGCCCTGAATGCTCTGTATATGGAGCTTGAGTTCTACTCGCTCCTGTCCGCGGATGCTGCCGCTCATGAGCAAGGTCCCGACGAGGACTGTGACTATGGCGCCATTCGGAGCGAGCCGGAACTAGAAAAACTCGTAAAACGTCTCACAGGGCAGGACAAAGTAGCAATTCTTCCACTCTTCGACCTTCCTTCCCCCGTCACAGGAACTCTGGCTGGCTTGGCCGTTTGCTATCGTGCGAAGGAGGCAACCTACATTCCCATTGCCGGGCCCGACGGCTTGGGCGTGAATGCACTACGCTTCTTGAAAGGCTGGCTTGAAGACGCGGCATGCCCAAAGATCTGCCACAATGCCAAGGAACTCTGGGTGTGCCTGCAACGCCTTAACATCGACCTTCAAGGCGTTGTTGGAGACACAATCCTCGAGTCCTTCTTAGTCGATCCAACTCGGCTCATTCCGCATCGCATCGACCAGATTGTGAAGGACCTCCTGCACACAACCGTTCCACCAGCAAAGCACATCCTAGGTTCTGGCAAGAAGGAACGCCGTTACACCGAACTGCCCACAGAGGAGATCCAAGAATGGAGCGGGCAACAAGTCGATGCGGTTTTCCAGTGCTGGCCAAAGATACGAGAACGTCTGATTCTTGAAGATCAGCAACGGTACCTCGAAGACATCGACCTGCCCCTCTCTTGGCTACTTGGATCCATGGAGCTCGCTGGCATCCTCGTTGATCCGCAGAGTCTCGCAACCATGGGCGAAGAATTCGCAAAGCGTCTGGCCGCCTATGAGGCAGAGATTTTCGCGCATGCAGGTCGCTCGTTCAACATTGCCTCGACCAAGCAATTGAGCACGGTGCTCTTTGAAGAGATGAAGCTGCCCGTCATCAAACGTACAAAGAGTGGCTACTCCACCAAGGCTGAAGTGCTGGAGCGACTCACAGACAAGCACGACATCGCGAAGGTGCTACTCAAGCATCGCAAGCTCGCGAAGTTAATCAACACATACACCGACGTCTTGCAGCGCGAAGTCAATCCCAACACAGGCCGAGTTCACGCTACGTTTCAGCAAACGGTTGGCGCAACAGGCCGACTGATCACAACGGATCCAGACCTGCAACGGACGCCCGTCAAGACACCAGAAGGGCGTCGCATCCGAGAGACATTTATTGCGAAGCAAGGTCACCGCCTCATCTCTGCGGATTGGAGTCAAATCGAGTTGCGCCTGTTGGCGCACTTCACAGATGACGCGCTTCTGGTGGAGTCCTTTGCCAACAACCTCGATGTGCATGCGAGAACCGCGAGCCAGCTCTTCAAATGCGAACTGGACGAGATCACTCGAGACCAACGTCGCATCGGAAAGCTCGTTAACTTCGCCACCATCTACGGGCAAGGCTCTACAGCACTAGGACAAATTCTGGGCGTTCCCAAGAAGGAAGCGCAGAGCTACATCGCGGGCTACTTCGAAGCGTATAGCGGAGTGCGCACTTGGCTCGACGAGACTATGGAGGCAGCGCTTGAATGTGGCTTCGTCACAACGCTTCTGGGACGTCGCCGCTACATCCCAGAACTCTCAAGCAACAGCTTCATGATTCGTCAAGCCGGGGAACGGATCGCCGCCAACACCCCCATACAAGCCTCTGCGGCCGACATTTGCAAAGTCGCAATGCTAGACATTGCACGCGAGATGAAAGCACGCGAAATGGGGGCCACAATGCTCTTGCAGATCCATGACGAACTCGTCTTTGAGTGTCCTAACTCTGAAGTTGAGGAACTCAGCGCGCTCGTGAAGGATAAGATGGAAGGTGTGCACCCTCTGAAGGTGCCTCTTGTCGCTGACGTGGGTGTTGGAGCAAACTGGTCAGAAGCGCACTAAAGCAACTAGCGATCCATGCAAAGACGCTTCGCCGTCATGGCGTCAGGGCACGATCCCAAGCTTGTCTTCGCTCCTCTGCCCCGTTTTCTTGCACCAGTCACTTCGCTGCATGAGCCATAGGAACGATGGCTTGATCCAAGTCATTCGCTGCATCGAAACGGCGAGACGAAGGTCTGGGCCTCAACAGCAGCATCAGCAATTCGGTCGTTATAGGCCTGATACAGAACAATGCTATCGCGATCATAGTCTGCACGAATCTGGCGCTGCGATGACATGGCAAGAGCCTACCGCCAAACCAGTTTTGCCACCAGTTTCATGCAGAGGCTGCCTCATCTTGTTCCGATGAGTCGCTTCAAGGTACGGTGGCGCGTATGGCCGGCGATACCAATGCAGTGGAAGTCAATTTCGATGGGCTCGTCGGGCCAACTCACAACTACGCGGGCCTCTCTTTTGGCAACGTAGCCTCAAAGAAGAACGCCACCGCGGTTTCGAACCCAAAAGAAGCGGCTTTGCAAGGGCTTGCCAAGATGAAGGCGTTGCATGATCTTGGGCTTTCTCAAGGTGTCTTGGCGCCACAAGAGCGGCCTGACGTACACACCTTGCGGCGCCTGGGGTTCTCCGGAACCGACGCAGATGTGCTCTCCGCAGCGCATGTGCATGATGCGAGACTGCTTGCCACATGCTCATCTGCCTCGAGCATGTGGACGGCAAATGCGGCGACGGTCTCGCCAAGTGCAGATACCGCAGATGGAAAGGTGCATTTTACGCCGGCAAACCTAGTCAATAAGTTTCACAGGTCGATTGAGCACATCGTCACCGGCCGCATTCTTAGGTCCACGTTTGCAGACACTAGGTACTTTTCTCATCACCATGCCCTACCCTCGGTTGAGCAGTTTGGAGATGAAGGAGCCGCAAACCACACCCGCTTCTGTCGAGACTATGGAGATGCGGGCGTTGAGTTCTTTGTCTATGGACGCCACGCCTTCGATGACTCCAAGCCCGCGCCGAAGCGCTACCCCGCTCGGCACACGGTCGAGGCGTCTCAGGCCATTGCCCGCCTGCATCAACTCAGCGAGAAGCGCGTCGTTTTTGCTCAGCAAAACCCCGATGTAATTGATGAGGGTGTCTTTCACAATGACGTTATCGCGGTAGGAAATCGCGACGTCTTGCTTTGCCACCAGGAGGCGTTCCTAGACCAGGCAAGCGTCTTGGCCGAGCTTCGGTCACGTATGGAGACCGAGCTCCGCGTGATCGAAGTGCCCACCACTCGGGTCTCCGTTCCGGACGCAGTTAGCAGCTATCTCTTTAACAGCCAGCTTCTGAGCGTTGGCAGCGAGACCCACCTTGTTGTTCCCAAGGAGTGTCGATCAAACATGGACGTTTGGGCCTACCTCGAAGCGTTGCGCGATGGCGATTCACCCATCGATGAGATTCAAGTCTTCAATCTCACGCAAAGCATGAGCAACGGCGGCGGCCCTGCCTGCCTTAGACTAAGAGTTGTTCTTAGCCAAGAAGAACTCGCAGCTTGTAATCAGAACACACTCATGAGCGACACTCTCTATGCAACGCTCGTCGAGTGGGTTGGTCAGCACTATCGCGACCGCTTGCATGAAGCAGATCTGTGCGACCCAAAGCTCTTGCACGAGTCGCGGACCGCTCTCGATGCCCTTACCGATATTTTGGGGCTAGGATCGGTCTATCCATTCCAACAATGCTCGTAGAAGCGAGTCCAAAGGATCGCGTTTCTCCCGACAGATGGTCGCCCTAAACCAGATGGAACGTATGGCTCAAGCGGCGAGTACCGATAGGGTTTCACTCCGAGAGAACGAACTCTCCGGTTGCGAGACTGTGCAAGGCGCGCGGCGTGAGCCGTGCACTAGGCCTCCCCTGGCCAAAGCCAGGCGTTCTACAAACCTAGGGTGACTGGGGGAATTCCCTACGATCCTCGATGTTGGATGTGGCGGAATCCGACAGAACTTGGATTAATTCCCTGCCAACCCTTCTTCCCTGGTCGGCACGTTCTTTGCTTTTTGAGGGCGGACCATGAAAGCAATATGGTCTGCAATCTTGCCTCTACTCCTCCCTCTCGCTGCCTGCTCAGAGGCCCCACTAAGTGAGGGTCGCTACTTCTTTTCGCTCTCTGTCGATCCTGCGTCGACCTGCCCAGCGGTCATTCTGTCATCTTGGACGGAGGAAGTTGTGATCGACGTGTTCCTCGAGAATGACGAACAATGGTCTGGGGAGGAGCTCAACTCACAGGCCAAACTGGAAGGCTATTTCGTGGATGAGGGCGCCATCGGACGGGGCTATTCGGAGCAACGTCTCAGACGTGACGACTCCTCCCTTTCAGACATCCACCTTGAGGGAGAATGGGAATTAGAACTCTACAATCGACACGAGGGGTGGGTAGAAGGCAGCATCCTAGTTTCATACAGCTGGTACGATGCGCTCACGGAGGTTTCGGATGCTTGCATCTTGGAGTTGGACGTAGAGGGAGGCCAGCCCTAGGCTTCTCACTTGCTTGGACATCGAAGCCGAGGACAAGACTTCGCCTCAAGTGAGCAGCGCTGATTTCATCCGTGTGATTTTCTTCCAGAGCTTGATATCAGAGGCCTCTCCCCCTAAGAGCAAAGCAATTTCGCATGTACCCCCAACATAAGAACAATTCTTACAAAACTGGACTCATTCAAGAAATGACACGTTCGAAACTCGATCATTCCGCAGCACGGCGCAATGCTATAGGTATGGTTCTAACTCTGTATGATGCGCCGACTTGGCTAACCAGCGCAGCACCTCCCGCAGCTCGAGGAACTCGGCAGACGACGTTGACCGCCGCATGTCGTTCCGAACTTTCTAGAGGTACCGACCGGGCATGACAAACTCTGGATTCTTGCACGGCGCCACAGCGGCCCTCGCCCTCGCCCTCGTCTCTCCCTCGTGTGGAGGGCAGTCGAACGGAACGGCCGGTTCGGATGCGAGCTCGCCGGATCCAGCAGATGCGGCTGTCTCCCCTTCGGAGGATGCCGCTGCACCCTGGCAATACGGCGATAACGGCAGCTACACCGCTGTTGAGGAGACCTTTGCCAACCCACAGTGGCCTGCCGCCGGTGGAGACGCTCTCGATGTGCACATCTTCCTCCCGGATGGGCGCCAGACGCCTGCCCCCGCGCTCTTCTTCAGTCACGCTTATGGAGCGAGCGACCCTGGAATCTACCAAGACCTCATCGAACATCTCGTTTCCCACGGCTTTGCCGTCGTTTTCTCACCCTACCCAACGCTCCTCTCCGGACCAACCGTGACAACAGGTCAGGCAACTCGCTACAAGACCCTGTGGGGCGGCTTCGCAGAAGCGAGCAGACTCTATGCTTCGCGGCTAGATCTGACGCGCGTAGGGTTTCTGGGGCATTCCTTTGGCGGTGGCGCAACGCCTGCGATGGCGCATCGTGGCCTGGTCACAGAGGGCTGGGGCACGAGCGCCGCCTTCCTCTTCATCACTGCTCCCTGGTATTCGTTTGAAATCGCTAACACCAACGTGGCGCTTTCCAACAAAACTCTCGCTGAGCTTCCGGATCTTGTTCGCACAATCATTCAGGTGTACGAAGAAGATGATGTCAACGATCACCGTATGGCCATCGACCTCTACGAGAACCTCACGCTACCAGACGCTCAGATCGCCTATCACAACGTGCTCGCCAATGACGACTACCCGACGAATCACGCGGTCCCGGCATCGGCAATTACCGACGACGCCGTACTCGATGGTCTCGACCAGGCTGCCGTCTGGAGACCCCTGGACGCGCTCATCGATGCGAGCTTTGGCATCAGCACCCCCGAGGCTGCTGCTGAACTGGTACTGAGCGTCGGTCCCATACCTCCTTACCTTGATGTTCCGGAGATGCCTACACCGGTGCAGGCCGAAGGCTTCTATCGCTTTCCCTGGTCGAGCATCCAGAACCTACGAGACTAGCGCGCGACCCATGGACATTGATTCCTTGCCAGTGAACGAACTCCCGTCAGCCTCGGCGATGATCGATCGGCCCGATCGTCGATCGACCATTCTGGCCCCAACACTAGCGAGGCGAGGGCCCCTGCCCGACGCTTGAATTCCCCCCCCTAACCATCAAGAGCTCAGGGCTCGCATTGCTAGACCGAGAATCGAGCTCAGGCGTATGAAGTGCCCATGCCAAGCTTCACCACAATCTTCTGCCTGTTCTTTTCTGGGGCCATGAGCACCATGCTTGGATGTTCTTCGACCAGCAGCTCAAAGGATCGGAGCCACATGTCCGCGCGCGAAACTCAAGCAGAGAAATGGCCGTCGGGGCCGCTGACACCTGTGGCGTCTCACCTTGGTAGCGACGACGAAACTGGAGCACGCATTGCTGAGATCCTGCAAACGGCGGACATCAAGTCTGCCCAGGCCGGGTCGCTAGGTTATACGACGAGTGTCGAGGAGAAGGACGCGGAACGTGCCCGGGCCATTCTGCGAGATGCGAAGGTTCAAGAGAAGCTAAAGCTTGATGTGATCGATGCAGGTGCTGCAACGAGCGGCTCTGCCAGCCCCGAATATCTCAAGCGGCGTACGCCTCAGCTCTTCATCCAACAGGGTGATCGCATTGAGGAAGCCCCAGACGCAGATCACGCTGTGGCTCGCAGGTATCCGAGCTACGAGAACAAAGGACCTGTCGCCGACGGCATGCGCGTTACTCTTCTAAGCGAGAAGCTGGTCTACCATGTCAACGAGCCAGTTCGAGTGATCCACGTGTTCGAGGCTACCGAACCTGGTATCGACATCCACATCATGGGGCCCAAAATAGCCTATGAGGAGTTTGTGGACGGGGTACTAAGGACTATGAAACCGCCTATGGCGGAGTATCCATGGGTGGGCGTCTATGATGGAGCAGTCCTCCCGAGCCCCAACGTGGACTACAACTATGAAATCAGCTCCTATACCTTCGGTGAGGCGGGAGAGCATACAATTCAATGGAAGCCAGGAGAATTGGAGTCGAACGTTTTGGTGATCAAAATCGTCAAGAGATGACTTAAGTGCTCGCAAAACGAATCAGCGTACGCGGTGCGCCAAGGTATCTACGAGCTGACAACGTGCGGTGCTGCATGCGTCTCGGTGGCCATTCGCAGGAAGAGCCGAGAAGCTACCCCTCGTTGACCACACCTGCCTTCAGTGCCAACCGCCTGTAGGCTTCCTTGAGACGTGAGAGCTCGTTGGTCTTTGCCTCCAACAAGCGGCGCTTGGCACCGATCTGATCGTCGAGTTCTCGACTGCGCATGTGGGAATCTAGCGAACCATTCGCGCGCAGATCTTCTTGGTTCCGTTCGAGGGCGGCAAGCTCCTCTTGCAGCGCACTTCGCTCTGCGTTGATGACTTCGCGCTTCTGGAAGTTTGTTTGTGCTGCTCGTCCCTCAAAGAAGCGCCGTCCCTTGGCGATGCTGGCTGCATGCTCTTTGCTCAAGGCCTCGATCTCGTTTTCGTAGTCCACCAGGCTCGGTTCGTCAGGAATCTCAGTCTTGGCCTGGGCCAGCAGGGACCTGCTGTCACGGTTGCCAAAGAAGAGAGCAAGGGGCTCACTGGCCTCAGAAAAACTCTTAACCGCCTTGGCCAGGCCCTGGGTAGTCCAACTCGCTTTCTGACTGGCAACGCCCTGGTTGCAGAGAGGCTCGTATCTGCTGGCGATCTCGCCATAGCTCGTGCCCAGTTTTGTGGCATTCATGCAATGACTGGCGCAGGTGCCATAGCCACCGATTCGCTCCCCCTCGAGTGTTTGCTTCTGTGTCTCATCCTGGGTGTTGGCCAGGACCAGGTCGGCGTAGCGGCCATTGATGTAGCCTTGCAGGCAGAGACCGGCATAGTAGTCGCCGTTTCCAGCACGGAAGCTCTTGCCCTCAAGCTTGCGGGCATCAGCGGTCAGAGTCGCGTCACCAATCTGCTCCACCTTGGACATCGATTTGCCATCGACGAGCGTATGAGTGCCAATGCTAGTCAGTCCAAAGCATGCTGCCATCAGTGGCGAGAACAGAAAGGCATGGATAGACCTGGGAGACCATTTGGGTACGTTAAGATGCGCTAGGGGATTGGTGAGTTTCTCCATGTATCGACTAGAGGCATCATACGTTCGTATATCGCTCCTTTTCGTGCAGCCACGGCCTGTCTCCGACGTTTGATGGAGATGCAAGCTGTGAGCAACACGGTGTGCGGCAAGAAGGCTGTGGTCAGCTCAGAACTCGCAATACTGCGCCTTGAGCCAGCGAGTGTTGTCTGAAAACGAGCGTACCGTCCTCGCGGCAAGCTAGTGCGCGATCCATGGACATTGATTCGTGATCGCGAAGTCAGCTCGTTTGCTGGCGAGGCGGGACTAATCGCCAAGTCAACTGTCCGGGGCGGAGTGGGCTCACGGGAATTTCGTCGCTTTGTTGAGCGGCAGCTCATCCGGGTGCTGCGACCAGGACATGTGGTTTGCATGGACAATCTCAACGCCCACAAGAACAAGCAGGTCCGTCAGCTGATCGAGGGCGCAGGCGCCACCATTTCTGTTCCTCCCGCCCTACAGTCCCGACTTCAACCCAATCGAAGCCGCATGGGCGAAGATGAAGCATCTCATTCGTAAATACTCTGCGACGTGCCTCGGCAGTCTCCGCCAAGCTATCTATCGGGCTTGCGCGAAGATTCGCCCTTCCGACATCAGAGGCTGGTTTCGGTACTGTGGATATGCTGCCTGATTTTCTATGCCTATGATCCAGACACGAGTGCCTGATGTTCATCGCTCGCTTGCCCCAGCACTCTACGGCAAGGTTTTCGGGACGCCGAGATGTGCCGCAGATCGGGACTCAGACGACCGAAGAGGTGAGATACACGTTAGTCGTGGGTTCGGGCGTCGCGGTCTACATCTGCCCGGTGGATGGCGCGTGGTTTGACCGAGGAGAACGTTTTCATGCCACCGGTTTCGTCCAGGAGCGCAGACGCCAGGAAGGGAACCAGGAGGCCGCTCGCGCTGTCCTCGCAGTCACTGCCCACGGTCGCTTCTTCAAGCGTTCCTAGCGAGGCCACCGACTCGATGATGTGGGAGGGCTGGTAGGAGAAGCGCTGCACGTCTTCTCGCCGAGTGACACCGCTGAGCACCAAGATGGTCTCCATGCCTGCTTCGATGCCACCAATGATGTCGGTGTCCATTCGGTCGCCGACCATGACCGCATTCTCGGAGTGCACGCCAAGGTAGTTGAGGGCGGTGCGCATCATGAGTGGATTGGGTTTGCCCACGAAGAAAGGGGTGACGCCAGAGGCTTTCTCGAGGAGCGCGGCCATGGCTCCACATGCGGGTTCGATGCCCTTCTCCGAGGGGCCAGAGGCATCCGGGTTGGTGGCGATGAAGTGGGCACCGCCAGTGAGCAGGCGTACCGCGCAGGAGATTTGATCGATGTTGTACGCGTGAGTTTCTCCGAGGACCACGTACTCGGGATCCTGATCCGTGAGGACCCAGTCGATGCCGTGAAGGGCCTCGGTGAGTCCGCTTTCTCCGATGACGAAAGCCGTGCCCCCTTTGCCGCGCTGGCTGTGTAGGAACATGGCGGTGGCCATGGCCGAGGTAAAGATTCGGTCTTTGGGGACTTCCAGGCCGAGCTTTTGAAGGCGATGACTGAGATCCCCTGGTGTGTAGACCGGGTTGTTGGTGAGCACCAGGAAGGAATGCCCCTCTCGGCGCAGGGCTGTGATGAATTCAGGGGCTCCCGGGATGACAGTCCGGCCGCTTACGAGCACACCATCCATATCGATGATGTAGCTCTTCTTTGTCGTTTCGTTCTTCATGTGTGGCCAGTTTGACCATCGCCTGCGACAGACCTCGGGCGCTCTCGTGTCAGACCGGTAACGTCTGTAAATGAAGAGAAATTGACACTCAAAGTTCACACAATCGTTGCGGCTTTGTCGGGAGGCTCGGCGAGAGTACCCGCCATGAAGCACCTGGCCCTACTCCTGGCAACAATGGCAGCATCTGCCTGCCAGGTCGAGGAGAACGCGAATCGCGCAGCCTGGCTTCACGCTACCTTGGTGGCGGATCGCTTTGGCGACTTGCAGCGCAACCCAGAGCTCGTCGCAGCCCAATTCGATCGCATGCAAGAGGATCCTTACTCGTTCCTGCGGGGCACGCTTCCGCAGTACCGCCGGGACGTGACGGAACCTTTCTCCATAAACTCGGAGACCCACTTTCTCACCGAGGCGAGCAGCCGTATTCAGCTCGTCGGCGATCCGCACATCGAGAACATCGGCACGTATCAGAATCGTTCTGGTGAAATCGTGGTCGAGTTCAACGACTTCGACTCTGCGATCTACGGTCCGTATCACGCCGATGTCTGGCGACTGGCCTTGAGTTGGTACGCCTTTGGTGCTTCCACCACCTTCAGCAAGACCGAACCGCAAGATTGGCTCGCGGCGGGTGAGCAGGTGGCTCGCGGCTATGCCGACGAAATTCTGGCGATGGCCGCCGGAAGCGAGACGCCGCCTCTCACCGATAGCGCTGTCTTCGAAGACCTGGTTGAAGAGGCGCAGGAGAATGGAAATGAGCTGGCGGACCTCAAGGAATTTACCGTCGTCGACGATGATGATCTTCGTCGATTCGATCGGGAAAACCCTGAGATTCTCTCTCTCAATGCTCCCATTACGGCCTGGATCAACGAGTCGATCCCCACTTGGCTGTCCATTCTTCCCGACGAGGGCCGTGAGCTCGGTGCTCTCAAGGACGTCTCTCGCCGACTTGGCTCCGGCGTTGCGAGTCTCTTCCTCCAGCGCTACTACCTGCTCTTCGAAGGAGCCAGCGAATCCCCCGATGACGACCTTCTCATCGAGTGGAAAGAGACCCGTGACCCCTGCCTCATCGGCACTGGAATCGTCGAGGCTGCTCGCCTCTTCACCAGCAACGCCCAGCGCGTCACGGTGCTGCAACGTCGCGCTCATGCCGACCCGATGACCGACCCCTACTCCGGGTGGCTTGGGGAAGAGCCCTGGTCGTTTCGGTCGCGGCGCAATAGCGGCTTTCATCAAGGCATCGGCCGCAATCGCATCCAGCGGCGGCTGCGGAATGGCCTTTGGGGCCGCGAAGAGCTCGAGGCCGCAGGCTACGCAACCGGGCAGCTCCTCGCCCGGACCCACGCCCGGCCACAAACGATGGATGAAACCTCCGCTCTCGATGCCATAGCAGACGTCCTCGAAGGACGCACAGATGAATTCGTTGCCGAGGCTCGCGAACGCATCAATCTCATGGGGCCACAGCTGGTAGATGATTTCCGACTCTTTAGCATCTTGCGCGAGCAACACGGTCCTGCTCTGGATCTGCGATGAAGCATCTCGCAGTCATTGCCCTTCTCCTGTGGCCGTCCCTGGCGATTGCAGACGAACTCGCACCGGCTGAGCCTGAACCTGCTGCGCTGCAGCCTCTTGGCGAAGTTTCCGCAGAGTTCGCCAATGCATCCGTCGGTGGCCAGAAGAACAACGCCTTCGAAATCCGCCGAGCCGAGTTTGGGCTGATGCGTCGTGGCCCGCACCTTCTTGGGGGAGAGATCATTCTCGAAGCCATTCGCTCTGCCGGTACTCAGAGTTTTTCGGGTATCGATGGAGATTCCTTGCTCATGCGTCTCAAGCGCGCCTGGGGCTATGCCCGACAGGACGTGGGCCCTGTCGTCGTCGAAGGACGCTTTGGTTTGTTGCCCACGCCCTGGGTCGAGGCGACAGAGGATGACTCTCGCCTTCGCTACCTCGAACAGCTCACCGCCGAGCGTCTGGGGATGTATTTCACCACCGACCTTGGAGCCGTTGCATCGGTGACCGCCCTTGGGGGTCGTTTGCAAGTTCAGGCTGGCGTGTTCAATGGCGAGGGACGCAACCAGACCGAGCAGAACAACGGCAAGAACACCCAGCTGCTCATCAGCGGAACCGCTGTCGAACACGATATTGCTGGAGAGCCCCTTCGCCTGCGCCTCTACGCCGGTGGACAGGAGGGCTCGTTTGGCCCCAGCGCCGCAGCTGCCCATCGACTCTCCGTGGGCATCAGCGCCTTGCATCACAATCTCTCCGCAGGCTCGGAGTTGCATCATGCCTACGGCGTCGGCGATGTCTCCAGCCGCGATAGCCGAGGGCTCGGCCTGTGGATGCGCGCTCGCTGGAAGGCACTCAACGTCCTCTTTCGCTACGACAATCATCGCGAGGATCTGCAGCGCGAAGAGACAAGCTCGCATCTTCTCCTAGGGGGCCTCTTTGGAGAGCGGGAGATCGATTCGTCGCTAGTGCGACTGGGCCTGGCGGGGCGCTACGAGAAGGCCGATACCAACGCCAGCCCGCTTCCAGGGCTCGCCAGTGCCGGCACCATCAAGTCGGTTCTCCTCATGTTCTCCGCTCGCTTCGGAAGGTGGCCCTAATGCTTGCTCGGCCTCCCTCGGTTCTCCATCCTCTGGGCGCTTTCAGCTCTACGTTGCTCAGGGCCTCACTTGCCCCACTCACTCTCGTGCTGCTGTCGTCCTGCAGCCTGTCGGTAGACGATGATCCAAAGGGCTTCGACACGCCTCTCGACGCGGCTCCTGATGCGCCGTCGCGGGCAGAGCTTATCATCAACGAAGTTGCCCCCAGCGGTCGACCCGACGATTGGTTCGAGGTCTACAACGGAACCTCTGAGGCCATTTCGCTCCAGCCCTATGGATATAGCGATAGTGCCGATCGGCCTCCGGTGGGCTTTGGGCGGAATGTCACCCTGGCCCCAGGCGAATACTACGTCGAGTTTCTCACCGACAATCACCCCGGCTTTGGCCTCGGCTCGGAAGAAGCCATCTTGCTCTACCACCGCACCACTCTCATCGACGAGATGGCCTGGCTCGAGTCCGATGGAATTGAGGATGGCTCTCTTTCTCGCTACCCCGACATCGTCGGAGCCCCCCTTGTCACCACCTCACCCACCCCAGGCTTTCCCAACGAGGCAGACGTTCCGTGAAACCTTCTTTGCTACTTATTCTTATGGCGGCGATTCCGGCTTGCTCCAATGCGTCCGATACCGATCCGGATGCCAGCCCGTTCTTTGCGGACGCCGAGCCGTCTCCCACCGATGCCACTCCCAAGATCGATGCCGAGCCAGAGAGGGACGACGATGCCGGTGAGGTGCCCGTGTCTCTTCGCATCAACGAGGTGCTCAAGAACTCTCCGGGACCAGACGATACCCACGAGTTCATCGAGGTATTCGGTGGTGCCAACCTGAACCTGAGTGACTTCTCTCTTGTCGTACTGGAGGGTGATATCGATTCGGGTAGCACCGTCGGTGTGGTCGATATGCTCATCGACCTGGGGACGACCAATGGCGATGGCTTTTACGTCACCGAGTTTTTCGGAGACGAAATCGAAAACGGCAGCCTGACGATTCTTCTGGTCCGTGGCCTCGACCCGGAAACCGTGGAAGGGGCCGACCTGGATACCGACGATGATGGCCAGCTCGATACAACTCCATGGCAAGAGCTCGTCGATTCCGTGGCCCTTATCGACGATCCTCTCAACCCTGGCTACTCACCAAATCTTCTCACCGATGACCTTGGCGGCGAAGATGAGGAGTTCGTCGGAGCCTCTCGCTTTCCCGATGGCATGAACACCGGTGCGGTGACGGATTGGGTTCGCGCCAATAGCGAAGGTGTCGGCCTTGAAGATCTTCTGGGCGCAGGCGGTGCTGAATGTGATGGATGCGGCGATACGCCGGCTCGCCCCGGTCGCGCGGTCATCACACCAGGCGCGAGCAACGAGATCGTCTCCGCGAAGTAGCGTCCTTTGGCCAGGAGCGGAGTCGGGTAGCAGCTCGCAATTGCGCAGGCCTGAATCGGTTCTTGTGCAAATCTCGAGGTTGTCGGGCTCCAACACGTCTAGTAGCTAGTGTCTAGGTTCATTGACATTGGTCATCTGAAACGAAGAGAGTTCGTTTGCAGGCAAGGCGGGAAGAGGGAGCTTGCTGGGGCAAGCGACCGATGAGCAAAGCGGCCAGGGAGCGAAGAGTGGAGTTTGCTTAGTCAATGTCAATGCATCAGACACTAGCCTGGGGGTTTGTCTTAGTGCCAACCTGCTCGTTCACCATATGAATTCCGCTCCCCTAGCTGGTGACCAATTCACACAGGCACAATTGCTGGCGAAAAGGCGTGGCTCTTCGTTCCTAGCGACCACTTTCGCACTACTATCACCGTAGAGAGCCGCGGTCTTAGCGGCGGATGGATGCCTTGCCTGCGGACGGAACATACGATGTTGACAGGTAGCTTGCTCGCCGCCTCGGTGCTCTTCCTCGTCTCGATTGGAACGGCACTGCTCTCAACCGCGACAGGCATGGGGGGCGGGGTGCTGTTCTTCCTCTCCATCCTCCATTTCTTCCCATTGGCTGTGACCATTCCGGTCCATGGCTGCGTGCAGATGTTTGCCAACATCATGCGTACCTTCGCTCTCCGAAACCATCTGATTGCAGCGATGTACCTGCCATACCTTGTTGGTGCCGTTGTCGGGGTGCTGTGCGTCCTCCAGGTGCTCGAGCATGTGCAGAACGACATCATTCCCTACAGCATCATTCTCGCCCTCATCATCTACTCGGTCTTCAAGCCTTCGCGAATGCCCGACATCAGGATACCGCTTTGGTCTTTTGGCATCGTGGGTCTCTTTGCCGGCTTTCTCGCGATTCTAATCGGCGCCGTAGACCCATTCCTTTCCCCCTTCTTTATTCGCGACGACTTCACCAAGGAGCAAGTCGTCGCCAATAAGTCGTTCATGCAGTCGGCGATTCACATTGCAAAGGTGCCCGTGTTTTTGCAAATGGGATTCTCGTACGGAGAGTATGCCCTGCTCATCGGCCTGTTAATCACAGGCAGCTTCTTGGGAATTTTCCTTGGCGTTCGCGCACTGAGCAAGATCAACAGAAGAGTGTTCTTGATTTCGTTCAAGACAATCTTGGTTCTCGTTGGCATTCGAATTTCGTTTCGTCTTTTTTCGCTTTTCACACAAGGGTAGTTTCGGAGCAGCACCAATGAGTACCAGTAGCACCTTTAGCGTATCCAATCCCTACGATGGCTCTACCATCGGAACCTTTCCCTTTGCCGAAGAGGATGAAGTCCAACGCAAGCTTGGGATGCTCACAAAGGGCAAAGCGATCCTTTCGTCGTTCTCCGCACACGAGCGCAGCACAGTCTTGTCAAGACTCGCCGATCGCATGGAAGAGAAAAGCGAGGAGTTTGCCGCACTCATCACAAAGGAAATAGGTAAGACGATACGTGATAGCCGCATCGAAATGGTGAGGGCATCCAACACGATTCGCTGCTCCGCCAACGAGGCCAGGGCGGTCGTTGGGGAGGTACTGGACTCTGACGCCTACCCTCCCCAGCGAAGCAAATGGGGTATCGTGCATCGAAGACCACTCGGAACAATTCTGGCTATCACACCATTCAATTTCCCCATCAACCTCTCCGTGCATAAGATCGGGCCCGCCTTTGCTTCTGGCTGCCCGGTCTTTTTCAAGCCCAGCCCGCAAAACTACCTCTCGGGAAAGATGCTCACCGAGCTTTGTCATGAAGCCGGCATGCCTGAGGAGGCGATTCAGTTTTGCATGCCTGACATTCCGGAGATAACAAAGGTGATCGCTGGAGATCAGGTTCAGATCATCAGTTTCACAGGCGGTGTGCCTGCGTCGAAGGCCATTGCGCGTAACGCAGGAGGCAAGAAACTCCTCTTCGAACTCGGTGGTAACGATCCACTCATCGTCATGCCAGATGGCAACGTGGAGCTCGCGGTGCAGGCCGCGATCAACCAACGCTTTGGAACAGCAGGTCAGCGGTGCACTGCCGCAAAACGCGTTTTCGTGCACGACTCGGTCTATGAAGACTTTCGAGAGAAGCTGGTCGCCGCAACAAAGGCGCTGATCGTCGGAGACCCAATGGCTGAGGAGACGTTTGTCGGTCCAGTCGTAAGCGCGCAGGCAGCGGCGATCGTTGAGAAGCGCATCGCAGCGGCGATCGCTGACGGGGCGGTGTTGCTCACTGGCGGAACCCGTGACAGCAACCTAATCGCCCCAACCATATTGGAACAGGTCTCGCCCGCATCAGAACTGGTAGCGGACGAGACATTTGGTCCAGTCATTCCTCTCTTCCGTTTCAAAGAGATCGATGAAGCCATTGACATCATCAACGGGACGGGATTTGGCCTGCAATCGGGCGTCTTCACAAATGACCTAAGAACAATTCGCAAACTCTTTGACAAGCTAGAGGTCGGTGCACTGGCTGTCAATGATGGCCCAGGATTTCGAGCGGAACACTTTCCCTTTGGCGGAATCGGTAACAGCGGCCTCGGGCGAGAAGGGGTTCGCTACGCCATGGAAGAGATGACATACCTCAAGACACTCGTCATGTGAATCGTGCCTTGGCCCCAAGACGACATTTTCTTGGGGCAGCGCGGATACTCACATCTTCTTTTCGCTGAATTGTCGCCCCGGCCGACGGCGCTACCGTTCACACAGAAATCGAATCCCTCCCAAGTGGCGTCTGGGCTGGGCAACTTCTCCCTTGAGGTTCCGGATGCATCGGCTCAACTCGAGGGACTTCACGGTAAGGTGTGCGAAGTCGTACGCTACGTTCTAGGTGGCTACTGTGGGATCTTGTGAGCAACTGGCGAACCGGCTAGCCGGCTTGCAGACCCCGGCCAGACCAGTTCTCACGCCGCCAAGCTGGTCTCGTAGATCCAGACTAACTGTAAGAATGTCGCGGGTTTAGTCTCTAAATCCGTGTACATCTCGCTGATTCCTGGAAAGGTCTTCTCAGCTTCTGAAAGGTGCTCTTCTGTAATTCTTCCTACCACACCCTCCCACTATACAAGGTGCGTGCCGAAATTTGCCCTGCCAACTACACGAAGCGAACTGCATAGACGGGCGGGAGATTGCCGCTCAAGAGCTGCCAGTTGTCACCCTGATTCGCGGTTGTCCACACCGAGCCTGTTGTTGATCCAAAGGCAAGCCGATCGCCGCTTTCATCGATGTCAAGAGCATGCCGAAAACACAAATCGTATGAGTGGCCCTGCGGCAACCCATCTGTGAGTACCTCGAAACTCTTGCCACCATCACGTGTTCGGGTCACAACAACATTGCCATCCACGGGCATGCGATGTTGGTCGCTTATTGCGGGAACGAACCATGCGGTATTCGCATCGCTTGGATGAACGGCGACCGCAAAGCCAAACGTCGAGGGCCCAGCAGACGCAATCTCCTGCCATGACTTCGCGCCATCACAGGTCCTCCAGATTCCGCAATGGTGTTGCGCCCACATCATGTCTGGGTTGGCCTCACAGGCCACAATCAGATGTGGATCCTGAATCGTCGGATCACCTGCTCGATCTGGCGGCATGAAATCTGCGCGCATTCCATCGGCGCAGACCGACCAAGTCTCACCAGCATCGCATGTCTCCCAAACGCCACCACAAGAGACCGCAATGAAGACGTGGTTCGAATCCCGGGGGTCAACAACAATGGAATGCAGTGCGGGGTGATCCGCACCACCGCCAAACCAATTTGTCCGCTGTGGATGATTCCAAAGGCCTTCGCACAAGCTCCAGGTGGTACCGCGGTCAGAACTGTAGAACAGCCCACCAGGAATCGTCCCGCACCACAGTGCGCCTGGCCGATCGGGCCCAGCTGTGGCGAGCGACCAGATGCTCTTCAACGACCACGGAGTCTTGTCCTTCGCAGACTCAGGCTTCTCGGGATAACTCGGAGTACCAACCTCAGCCCAACTCTCTCCGAAATCTTCTGAACGATGTAGCTTGGGACCAAAGTGTCCGTGTTCGAGGGCCGCATACCAAGTATTGTCGCGATCGTCGCAAAGCGTTAGGGTCACCGGATCCCCGAGAAAACTTGTCCTTGAAATTTCGAATCTCCCGCCCTTGTCCTGTGCGAGAAAAAGCCCTTTGCGTGTCGAGATAAGTAGCTTTTGCATTGCGTTCCTTAGCCGCCCGAAAGAGCTTGCATGACGTAGAGTTCGTCAGCCTCATTGACAGAATCGCTCAGATTGGTGCGATCTTCGATTTGCTGACCGTTGAGAAAGATATTCATGTGTTTGCGCAGAGAGCCATCATCCTCTAGCACATAGCCGCGAAGCCTAGGATTGCTTGCGCAAGCGGCCTCCAAGACTTCTCGCACGGTCGCACCCGCCAGCTCTTGGGTTTCGCAGCGAAGGTGTCGCTGTAGATTTGCCGTGAAGCTCAAGCTCGCCATCGCGCCAAGAACGCTATGCGCGCGCCATGGCGGTAGCAAGGCCTATCGACACTTCGGCGCTCGCCACTCCCTAGGAATCGCGTTTTGGCGCCAACCCTCGAGCAGAGCGCTTGTTCGGCTCAACATTTTTCCATGTGAGCTGTACGGAAGCGCCTCCTTTGGGAGAGTCAACGATGTGCAACTTGCCCCCATGAAGTCGCATGATGCGAGAAACGATTGCCAACCCCAAGCCAGTTCCCTTGGTCTTCTTTGCAGAGAGGCGAACGAAGGGCTTTATCACTTTGGGTCGGTCAAGCTCGGGAATTCCATCCCCTGTGTCTTGTACATCAATCACGCATTCGTTCTCGAAGACTCGAATGTCGATGTAGATCGTGTTGCCGCCGTAGGCCATCGCGTTCAGCACCACGTTGCTTGTTGCACGATCAAAAAGCTTCTGGTTGGCTGTAACGCGAGCACCTTTGTCACTCGTGATTACAACTTCGATGTCTTCTCGCACTGCGGTGACTTCATCGGCAATACGCGAGACCGAATCCAAGACTTCAATCTCCGTCGTCTTTAGCTCGGGGCGGTCTTGATGAAACTCATCGAACCCAACATAGGTTAAGAGTTCTTCGAAGAGCTTATCAACCTGCTCGAGGTCGCTAACAAGTCCTGAGGTCTCCTTTGGCAGCGCATCAGAAACCTTGCGCTCAATGCTCTCAACTCGGAAGTGCATGCGGGAGATGGGAGTCCGCACTTCGTGGGCCACCGTTCTCAAGAGGTCACGTTCATCGTGAAGAAGTTGTCCAACCCGATCCGCCAAGAGGTTTAGGGAGGAACCGATACCATCGAGCGGATCGGCCTCGTTCCTCTCCGCCCGCGCGCTAAAGTCGCCATTGTGCATTCGAGCAGCAACCTCTTCGAGCCCGCGAATGCGCTTGAACGCTGCAAGACTAATGAACAGCGCCATTAAGCAGGAAATGACAATTGCCAAGCCAATCACTGTGGGAAGCCGCGTTGCGTAGCCAAATGGCAGTGGCCCAAAGACGACTTGGCCTGGATTGTCAGGCACCCGCGCAACTACGAAGAGTCGTCCAGATCGAGATTCGGTTCGTGTCTGCGCCCTACCGCTCGAGGCCTCGAGCGAAACGCCATAGCCAAGCTTCTCGCTCAATTCTTCTGCGTAGTCTCGCCGCTCGGCGGGAGGAGTTTCGGAAATTCTCTGAGCGTATCCCTCGGCGTGTCCACGCAACAGATCCAAACTTGTTTCATCCGCCGAACTATCAAGGAGCATCCGCGTGATCAGCAGTGTCATCAGAACCGCCGTCGCGATCAGAATCGCGAGTTTGGCAAAGAAGTTGATCAAGCGTCGTTCTCCACAAAGAGATAGCCAACGCCTCGAACGGATTTGATCCAACGCGGCTTCTTTGCGTCGTCTCCAAGTTTGGTCCGCAAGCGTCCAATACGGACATCGATGGTACGTCCAAGGCCATCGTAGTCGGTTTGGCACACCTCTCGGCTCAACGTATCTCGGCTGAGTTGTTGCCCGGCATGTTCTTTCAAGTACGCAAGCAAATCGAATTCTGCGTCCGTGAGATCGAGTTCCTTGTTGCCGAGGCAAGCAACGCGGTTCACCGTATCGATGCTCAGCTCAGAAGTTGAAGCGCTTGGGCTACTCGCTGCCGTTGCCTCACTTCTTCGCAAGAGCGTGCGAACGCGGGCGAGCAATAGCCGTGGTTCTACCGGCTTGCCTAGATAGTCATCGGCGCCAAGCTCTAGGCCGACAATCTCATCCACCCACCCAGAGCGGGCCGTCAAAAGCAGAATGGGTTTTTGAAACCATGTCCGAAGGTCGCGACAAATCTGTAGACCATCTTTGTTTGGGAGCATGAGGTCGAGGATTACAAGCTCCGGATGCAATCTTCGGATCGCCTCCTCCGCCAAACCGCCATCGGCAATGATCTCCACCTCAAAGTCGCTATCTCGAAGATAGTCAGCAACAAGGTCGGCAAGTTCCTCGTCATCTTCGACGAGCACAATGCGTGATGCGTGATTGGCCATGGTCGCGAGCTAGAGTGTCACTGAGAACAACTGCGGTCTAGTGCATGTTGCCAAGACTTGTGACCAAGGTCGTCTTGGCCGGCAAAGTCTGGTTTCCGGTGCAATCTCCCGTCTTGCGCACGCGCGACAATTGCCACCGAGCAATGAAGTACTCTTCACTAGCTGCTGCCGGTGTTCTTCTCGCCGCCATCTTTTGTGTACCAAGGACTGCAAGCGCCCAAGAAACCAACTACGCAGATCAAGCAGGAGCGTTCGCTCAGAACATTCCCTGGCAGCGCATTGGGCAAAGCGCTTTCGAACGCGCACGTCGCTCATTTGCCATTGGGCCATTCGGAGCTTTCGGGCGTTGGCGGCGGTGGCCGAGACCTCGATGGATCGATCTCTTTTGGCCTGGGCCTCGCCCGCTTTGACATCCCCATTGCCCCAGACCGCGCCGAGATCGAGGCAATTCTGAAAGGCCGTTTCCAGAAACTCTTCCTCGAAAAACTCGGTGAAGCGATGCGTAGAAAACTTCGTGGTGGCAGCGTCGATGCCAAGCAAATCGCCAAGGACGCTTGGAACGATGTCTTGCAAGCCTATATTGCTGGACGCCGACACCGCGTTCTCGAGGACCCGGGTTTCCGCATTCACGTGGAGGGAAGGTAACGCTCGAACTCCCGTTGTTGATGCGTTCGCCCGAGTTGACCGTGGCTTTGGCGACCACAGTGAGCTGAGCCTCTCCCTGGGAGCGCGGCTCTTATTCGACGTCTTCTAGGTTGGAATCTATTGGAGCTCTGGCTCTCGAAAAACGTCATCAGCAGAGCAACCCACACAGCGCAACACTTTGTAATCAATCGTTTTTGTGCCTCCTCGGGATTGTAAGCGAACGTAACGCGCACAGACATCCACCATGGTCTGCGGCAATGTGTTGGCATGCATGAGAACGAAGAAGGTCTGGTCCCTACCCTCATGGAGCTGCCGATCTTTGAGGCCGAGTGGGTGCTCTGGGTGCTCATTGGTCTCTCCATCGCCTCGGTGGCAGTGATGGCCGAGCGCTACCTCTTCTATCGCAATCACGCCATCGACGTGGATGCAGTTCGCAAGAAGCTCTCCACTCTTCTGGGCAAGGGTGACTTGCAGGGGGCAGCAAAGTTCTTAGAAAAGTTCGACAGCCTCGAAACCAACACAGTCCTCTTTGGCTTGCGCGACTATGCACGAGGACCTGAAGCCGTTGAAGACTTGTTAGGAGCTGCCGCTCGGAAAGAAAAAGCTCGGTACGAGAAGCGCCTGAGTTTCCTCGCAACGGTCGCCAGCAACGCGCCTTTCATTGGCCTCTTTGGCACGGTCTTGGGAATCATCCGAGCCTTCAAGGACCTTAGCGCGAATATGTCGGAAGCAAGTGGAGCCGTCATGGGTGGTATCGCGGAATCCCTCATCGCGACGGCAGTTGGTCTGCTTGTCGCCATCCCTGCTGTGATCGCCTACAACATGCTCAAGGGTCGCGTGAAGCGAATCACCGATGATGGCAACCTCATGACAGCGACTCTTCTATCGTCACTCAAGTCTGTGGCGGTACCAGAAGAAAAGGCGGCTTAGCCATGGCTAGAAGCGTTTTCGACGATGACGATGACGTCATTGCATCAATCAACATTGTTCCCTTTGTGGACATCGTCTTGGTGCTGCTCATCATCTTCATGATCACATCTTCTGCGATTTCCAAGGCGAGTATTCGCGTCGACTTGCCAACAGCCGCGAGTGCGGGAAGCGCAGTTGCCAGCACGCTCAATGTCGTTCTCACCGCTGAAGGAGAGGTCTTCCTCAATGGCAAACCAACGACACACAAGGCCTTGGGGGCCCATGTCGCTCGCGCCTCGTGGAAAGACAAGGATCTTCAAGCAGTCATTTCTGCGGACACGAGCATCGACTATGGTCGAGTTATTAAGATTATCGACGTGGTGAAGAATAATGGCGTGAAGAGCTTTGCTCTCAACATTCAGCGCGAGATCTAGGTCGTGAGTGTGAGCACCCAGAAGGGCGAAGCAGCGCCCATCAACTACGCAGAGGCTCGACACCTTGAGCGCGAGGCTGTGCGTAAACGGATTCACGAGCAAGTTCTGCATCCGATCGATACCCCCTCGCTTTTGCGCGATCCGCTCTTTCACCCAACCTCTCCACTCGACTCGACGATTGGCAGTCTCAAGCTGCTCTTTGCCGCCATTGCGGTTCATGGATTCATCATCTTGGTGTTTGCTGCGGTCAATGATTTGATGGGCGAGCAAGGAGCCTACAAGCCGCCAGAGCGGGTCGTTGTACGGGTCATCGAGACGCAGCCACCAGTCCAACCTCTACCGCTACCGGTCGAAGAAGACACCACCGAAGTAGTCGCACCACCACTGCAACCTGACTTTGTTCCGAAAGACATAACGCCACCAAAGCCCAAGACAGCGCTGCGCAAACGCCCCAAGAAGCCACGCATCGTTAAGAAACCGGATCCACCACCAACGCGGCCCGACACTGCTCCAGCACCACCACGACGACGTATTGCCGGACTCGACTTTTCCTCAACCACAACTGGCGGAACGGGTCCAGCCTTTGCGACGGGCACAACCCGCATGGGTGAGACTGAGACAACTGCGGTTGAACCGAATGTGGCAAAGCAAGAGCCTGATGGCGAAGAAGGCGGAGTGGCCAATGGCAAAAGCTCGGGAACAGGAACGTCAGCCACTCGCGAACAGCGCACCGCCTCCAACATTCCAACTCGCGACTCCGTCTTCATAAAGCCAAAGCGAAAGAAGCCGAGCAAGCCGCCATATCCACCTACCCTCAAAGCACGTGATATCGAAGGGGATGTGCAAGTGCGGGTGAGGATCAATGCGAAGGGCAAAGTGACCAAAGTCGACGTTCTCAAAGGGTCGGGCCACAAAGCTTTCGACGACGCCGCGCGCAGTGCTGCAAGCATGGAGACTTTCACGCCAGCAACGCGCGACGGAAAGGCCGTCAGTTACACGCTCTCGTACAGCTACCGATTTAGAATTGAGGAGAACTAGGATGCCTAGACATCAAAGTGTCGCCACAGCGCTCTGCTTCGTGCTTGCAGCTGCAAGTGCATGCACCATTCGTGACGATTCCACGAGAGCCAATCAAATAGAAGGGCTGCGAGTTTTGGCACTTGCATCCGAACCCGCGGACCTTGTACAGGGTGAGACAACGACCATCAGCGCACTGGTCTTTGATGAAGAAGAGCGCGCAGTTCGCTACCAGTGGTCTTGGTGCATATCTCGGGGAAGTTCTGAGGAGGGCTACCAGTGCAACATCTCCGAGGCAGACTTGGAATCGGCGTGGAGTGAACTTGAGACGGGCGTCGAGTTACCAGCGTACGACCTTGGAACGGGCGAAACGGCATCGTTTGAGATGTTCTTTGAACCACAGCAAGCCCTGGGGCTGTGTGAAATCTTGAGTCGAGATGCGGCAGAGCCGGACCTCCAACTCTTTACGTGCCTATCAACGCTAGGGCTCAGCATTGAGCTTCGCGTAACAGCGGGATCCGATCAGATTGTAGCCATCAAAGACATCCCCATCTTGATAGAGGGAAATGAGAGAAACCAAAATCCCGTCATCGGCCCCAACTTCGAGCGAACGCTTCGCAATGGACCCCGGCTTGAAGACACCGATCCCTTTCGACTTGAGGGAATCTACGATGTCGTTGCAGATGTCGATGCATCGCAGAGTGAGACCTTCTTGCCAGCAGCGCGAGATGGCCTTCCGCCGCCAGAGCCAAGGGGCGAGTCGCTGTTCTTGAGTTGGTTCGTGACGGTTGGATCGACCCATCGCAAAGGAGAGCAAAGAACGTCCTACTTCGATGAGGGATCAATCGAGTCACTCACGGAGAACACATGGGATATGCCCTTTGAACGAGAAGACTCAAGCGCACGACTCTTCTTGGTGCTTCGCGACGAGAGAGGCGGAACGAGTTGGGCCGAACATACGTTCGCACTGGAAGAGGCGCGATAGATGCCCGGCCGTAGTACCAGCATACTCGCGCATCTCAGTGGCGTGGTGTTGCTCTTGGTGATGACCACCAAACTCTCGCACGCACAAGACGCGCCCACAGATCCAGCCCCCGAAGAGCCGCAAGCCGACGAGAAGCTCACACCACCACAGTTGAAGAAGGATGTGCAGCCGGTCTATCCCACTCGTGCCAAGGAAGAGGGCATTGCGGCCGAGGTACTGCTTGATGTTGATATCGACGCAGCGGGACGGGTAGAACGCGCAGCTGTTGTGCAGGGTGCCACAGCGCAAGGATATGGTTTCGATGAAGCGGCGATTGCCGCAGCAAAGCAACTCCTCTTCGAACCTGCCCGTGTTGGAAACCAAGCAATTCCGGTGACGATCAGCTATCGCTTTCGCTTTGTACCCGACGTTGTGGAAGAGCCGACCGTCGCCGTACCGGTCCCCGAGGCACCACCACCGCCAGCTCCAACCGGCGAACTTAGTGGCCGTCTAATCGAGCGCGGAACTCGCCTTCCCATCATTGGCGTGCGTGTAACGATCTTTCGCGGCGCGGGCGACAGCGCAGAGGGGTTCGAGACCGAGACTGACGACACGGGCACCTTTCTCTTCAAACAACTCGGCGTGGGGACATGGCGAATCCTTGCGGATCCAGAAGGCTACTACCCTCTTCGCGTTGAGGAGGGCGTATCGGAGAATCAACGCACAAAGGCGAGCTACCGCATCGAGAAACAATCCTACAACAGTTATGACGTAATCGTTGAAACCAGCCAGGTTGCGCGCGAAGTGAGCCAAGTTAGCATCAGCGCAAAACAAGCCGAGAGAATCCCAGGGACCTTTGGCGACGTCCTTGCCGTAGTTCAGAACTTTCCCGGTGTGGCGCGAACCCAAGGGGCCGACGTCGTGGTTCGCGGCTCGGCTCCCGAAGACACCAGAGTCTACGTCTCTGGCATTGACGTTCCGATCATCTATCACTTTGGTGGGCTGCGCAGCGTGCTTCCCGTTGGCATGGTTGAGCGCATCGACTTCTACCCTGGCAACTTCTCGGTGGAGTACGGACGCGCAACTGGTGGCATCATCGATGTCGACCTCAAAGATCTATCTCCCAAGAAACTTGGTGGCTATGCCGACGTAAGCATCCTGGACACAAGCCTCTACTTGGAAGTGCCAATCAACGACAAAGCTGCCATCGCGGTTGCTGGCAGACGGAGCTACATCGATGCCATCTTGGGGCCGCTCTTGCCAGACGATGGCACAACCTTCGTCTTGCCGCGCTACTACGATGGACAGGTGCTCGCATCGTATCGACCAGCTCCCGCTCACCGTCTCGAGACCTTCTTCTTCTACTCCGATGACAAGTTTGAGGTGCTCTTCGAAGAGCCCGTTGGTGATGAGCCGAATAGCGTGCCGATTACCGATATCGGCTACACAGTAGATTTTGCGCGAGCCATTACGAGCCACCACTACATTCCCGACAAGAAGCTCTCAAGCGAACTCAAGCTCTCCGTTGGGCGTGACCGCCTAAATTTCAACCTCGGCGAAACGTTTTTCATTCGTCTCGAAAACCTACAAGTCCAACTGCGAGAGACTGCCAAGTATCAACTCTCGGATACGCTCACTCTCCGGGGAGGTCTCGATTACTTGCTGGCGCATGTCGACTACTCGATTCGCGCTCCTGTAGTCGACCCAAGCGATGATGACGACAATGGCCCACCAAGACTCGAAGAAGAAGACTTCATCTTCAGTGAAGCAACGGGGACCTCGCATTCCACCGCGGGCTTCATACAGACTGAGTACACCCCCATCGAGCAGCTCTTACTCATTCCAGGGCTTCGCCTCGATCACTTCTCCCGAACAAGCCAGTTTGCCGTCTCGCCACGGGCTACCGCGAGACTCAACCTGAATCCGTTGTGGGCGCTCAAAGCGGGTGTTGGACTCTTTGTCCAGGAAGCGCAATTCGAAGAGTCTGACCCCGCATTTGGCAATCCTGATATAGAGATCGAGAAGGCCATGCACTACTCCTTTGGTGCAGAGTACCGACCCAAGAAGCACATCAAGCTCGAGCTAACAGGCTTTTACAAAACGCTACGCGATCTTGTTGTAGCCACTGATGACGTTCGTGAGGTTGATGGTGTGAGCGAGCCACTTCGTTACAACAACAACGGGGCTGGCCGTGTAGTTGGCTTGGAAGTCTCCGCGCGACATGAGCTCGCAAAAGGCTTCTTTGGCTGGGTCGCTTACACGTTGAGCAGAGCGGAACGCAAGGATGATGGCGATACTAACTATCGTCTCTTCGACTACGATCAGACCCACATTCTCACGGTCATTGGCAGCTACAAGCTTCCTCGCAACTGGGAGGTCAGTAGTCGCTTCCGGCTCGTCTCAGGAAATCTCTATACGCCCTATGTTGGCGCTGTTTACAGCTCCGATGATGACACCTACCTAGGCATTCGAGGTCCAACGAACTCAGCAAGGGTTGGCGCCTTCAATCAAATCGACTTTCGCATCGACAAGAAGTGGATTTACGACACTTGGATGCTCAACGCATACCTCGACATTCAAAACGTAGCAAACCGCACCAACCCAGAAGGCATCAACTACAACTTTGACTTCTCGGAAACAGAAGTTACCAGTGGGCTACCCATTGTTCCGGTCCTTGGCCTTCGAGGGGAATTCTAATGCACATGCGATTCATCTCCCCTCTATTGGTGTTCGGTATGGCGACCGCATCGGCGCAGGCGCAGTCTTCAGAACAACTCCCAGTTCCAACCGAACCACGTCCCATCGATGAGACGTCGACAGAGCCGGATGCACACGAGCCCGTCGCTCATGAGTCAACACCAATCGTCGACACGACATCTCCCTCAGAGTCACGCACCGACGTGACTCCTAACGAACAGGAGTTGTTCACGCCTGCGACCACCAAGCCTGTTGCGAAAACATCGTTAGACGCCCCAACCAAGGGTGCAGAGAAAATCCGTGAAGAGCCTGCAGTAGCGAAGCAGAAGGCCAAGAAAAGCGATTCCGCTCTCGCGAAACCCTCGCCCCGTCAAGGCCACTACATTTCCCTTGGCTTTCATGGAACGAGTGCGATCGCAAACGATCGTGATCGTGGGCGGCGCGGGCCTGCCTTTGGAACCGGCTACTCACTGCGCTTGGGGGAGCGCATTATGGACCGATTGGATCTGGGACTAGCGTTCGCATATGCCAGTGTTGGCGGTGATGACCCTTGGAGTTTTGGTCGCCTTACCGTGCACGCACAGGGCTACATCACCGAAAAAACCTTCGCTCATCTAGGCTTTGGGTTTGGCGCGGCAGGTGGGGCGGATCCAGAGGACCCGGACTTTTCCCGGGGACGCTTTGGCGACGTCTACACCGCAGGCGCTGGTCACAACTTCTACCTCTCCGATGCAGGGAGAAGCGGAGGTTGGATTGTCTCGCCTACCATAACCATGGAGTATGGACGCGATGACACATTTCCCAACGCGGGTCTTTGGGTTGGTGTTGAGATTAGTCGTTGGTGGGGAATCCCGCGCAACCAACTCGACCTTGACTTCGACGAAGCCTACAAACGGTAGCAAGCCCCCTCGGAGCGACACATAAGAGCGGTTGGAGGCTGCGCTTGGGGCTTTCTCCGCCGTTACACTCAAGGGAGATGTCACTGTCATCCCAGCGTTTGCGCGAGTTGCCATACCCGGCGCAAATCTCCGCGATTGATGCGGAGCTTGAGGCCGGGCGAGTCGCGGAGCTGCTTGCTGAGCTCTGCTCGTATCGCGATCACCAACCACTCGCTTACGCCTTAGCTTCACTTGCGAGAAACGGTGTCCTTGAAGAAATCGACCCCACACTCATCACTGCACTGCTCGACATACCGGATATCGGATTGCGACGAGTCCTGCAAGGCTTAGACGAAGTAGAGACACCGAGGTCCTTCACAATGGCCCTTGCCGATGGGGCGTGGCAGCTCGGGCTAGAGCGCATTGCGGCCGTTGCAATGATTGACCGCTGGCTGAAGAATACGGCACCGCGTGACCGTGCGGAGCGTGCAGCGGCTGGGCTTGCTTTCTGTGAAGAGCAACTCTCGAAGGGAGCTGTCGAGCAACTGCCTGCAAGTCATCTCATGCGCCTTCCAGGCACAGCGTTCTCCTCACTCGCCGATCGCGCGCGCAAAGCGGGCTGTCTTGAGCCGTGGCTCGCATGCCAGAGACAGTTCGCGCAACAAATGCTAGAGATGCTCGAAGCACAGCCTAAGTCTCTTAGCCAGGCGAATGCAGAAGAACTCTTAGCCAGACAGGTGTACACCGACCCAGGCCACTTTCTCGTAGAGCTCTTGCAGAATGCTGACGATGCTGGCGCAGAGCTGTGGCAAGTGGAAGTCTTCGATGATCGGATCGAAGTGGAACACAATGGGCCCCCCTTCGACGCCCTCGACGTTGTGGGCATCCTCTCGATCGGGCAAACTACTAAGAGCAAAGAACAGATCGGCTTCTTTGGCGTGGGCTTCAAGTCTGTCTACGAAATCTGCGAACGACCTCAGCTGTACTCTGGCGTCTTCAATCTTGAAATCGCCGATGTCTCGATTCCGAGGCCCCTCCGCCCAATCGATACACTCCCCGATGGACATACCAGGCTTGTCTTGCCGCTGCGCCGTGGACCAGACGCGAGCATTTCACCAAAACAGCTCTTCCAAACCCTTGCCGAACTCCCCGCTGAAGTCGTGCTTACCCTCAACTCAGTACGCGAGCTCAACCTGCGCTACGGCCCCCAAATCCGGCATGTGCGCGGCCGTAATGAGCCCAGTGGACGCTTTCGAATTGAGGACGGCGAAGCCAGCAAGCGCTACGTTGTAGAACGCACCGACGCACAGTATGACGTTTCCAGAGGCGCACATCGCGCGAGCCACACACCTGTCTTGGTTGCCATCCCACTAGATCAAGAGGGCCTACCCTCACCAAGCATTGGCGCCGCAACCATCTTTAGTTATTTGCCAACACGTGAGCGCTCTGGGCTGCGTGTATTGGTTCACGCGCACTTTGACCTGCCTGTCGATCGAGAGCGGATCGATCTAAGCTCCGAGTGGAATCAATGGGCACTAGGAAAGGCTGGGGTTCTTCTTGCCAAAGCCATCGCGCGCCTGTGCCACGAAAAGGCACAAGGCGACAAAGCTGCAGACAAGGTACTTGATGCGTTGCCGGGCATCGTCTCTCTGCCGAGCGAGCTCAATCATCCCGCGTTTGAAGCGGTTGGTAGCCAGTTGCACGGGCTGGCATTTCTTCCTGGCGCGAATGGAGAACGCCATCCCGCCACCAACGCTCTTCTATGTGAAGATGCTCGATTGCGTGACGCTTTCTCGACCGTGCCACTACAGGGAGGTCGCCACGTACTGAGGGCCATTGGTGAACGCGCTGCTGAAGTTGCCCGTTGGCTGGGTGCGGTGGACCTAGAAATCTCGGCAGTCGTCGATGAAATCGTAAGACACGCAAAGCACTTACCTGAGGGGGCGTTGTTTGCTCCTCCTTGGGACTCACAGCTAGCGAATGTCGCAGTAGCCCTAGCAGACTCCTCCGTTCCCTTGGATGTGCTGCGCGCTGTGGCCTGCCTACCAGACTCTGGTGGACGCGCTCGCGCCCCTGGCGAGCTGCGTCGCGCAACAGAGGAACTAAGAGTATTCCTTAGGCACCTCCAACCTCTGGTGCGCACAGACTTGGAAGCACCAAAGTGCTCCTCGTTTCTCGACACCTTGGGTGTTGCCACCTCCACGGTTCGCGATCTTGTTTCGCTCTGCGCAGAACCCAAGCCCGCACAGCAGCTGATCGACAAAGTAGGTGTGCAGGCGCTGCTTGGATTCTTGCAGACAGCCTCCCCCGCCGAGCTGGAGCTTATTGACTTCGCGGCCATCGTTCCGAATGACAGGCATTCGCTGAGTGCCATTGGGGACGTTTGGATTACTGGTTCGACCCCCCTTGCTGGACTTGTTCGCAGAATGCCAGTTCGGCCGCCTCTCGTTGCGCAGGACACAGAAAAACTCCTAGCCCCATCCCTCCGTGCTCTTGGGTGTCGAACGCTTGACACCACGGCGTTGCTAGACTGTCTGGAGAACGAGAGTCTTCGGATTGAAGGCGAGAGTCTCTCCGCCCTCCACACGGCTCTCGACAGCACTTCAAACGACATCACTCCCAATGTCGCCAAACGCCTAGCGCAGACTTGCATCTTTCCTGTCCGCGATGCCAGTCCCCGGCCGCTGGTGGGGGAAGCAGTCGCGAGAATCCCACACGACGAAGAGCTAGCTCAGCTTTGGCCAGATCAGCCTTGGCTCGAAGCAGATGTCGCAGCTCTGCCCTACATTCGCACCCTGGGAGCTCCAGTGATTGGTCCCGAGGACTTGGCAACTTCGTTGCTTAGCCAACCTGTTGGCCAGCAGCTGCGAGCAATTTTCTCTTATCTCGCACGCCACGCTCTGGCTCTTTCCACACAAACGATTGAGGACTTGGTGCAAGCGGCGATTTGGCCCGATATACAGGGAAAGCTTCGTCCGCTCGATGAACTCCGCAGCCCCGCCGAGCACCCATCGGTGGCGGCGCTTTACGAGTGCTGGCCCCGCGCCATGACTATGGACCAAGACAACTCGCCCGGCTCTGCACTTCACTTGGCAAGCGCACTCCGGGTAGCACATCGCATTGTGGCCCCTGACTTCGCAACAGCTATTGAAGACCTGCAAACGGCCAGTGCTGTGGATCGTGGGGCCTACCGCAGTGACAAGGAACTTGAGCTAGGCAATCCGCACGTAGACCAGGTCGTAGCAACGCTACTAAACGATGCGGCTCAAGCGTTACCCAGAACAGTTCTTACTGGCATTTGCGAGGCGCCGATATTCCTTTGCCGTGATGGCGAGCGCAGACGATTGGGAGCCGCGAATGCGGGCCAGCGAGGCCGCGCACTTCGGGTCCCAAAGCTCCTCGTCGCAGTGTTTGAGTCCTTTCGGTTCAACGTGCTTGAGCCCGAGTCTGCACAGAAGCTAGAGCCACTGCTCGATGCACTTCTCTTGCGCCCTGCCACGTTGGTTGACCTAGTTCGCGAGGCACATGTTGGCGAACACGAGCTGCAAGAGGAATCAGCGGCACAGTTTCGGCAAGCCCTCTGCCGCGACATTGCAAGCCTGGACAAGACGCTCCGAGCCGAGATTTCAGAAATTGCGATGTGGCCATGCAACGGTGCCCTTGTTCCAGCAAACCAGGTGGTGCGCGGTCGCTCCTTGGACGCGCTACTTGAGAACGTCGATCTCAGTCGCGCTGCACTAGGTCTCCACGAGGCTGCCCTGCTCGAACCCGTTGCCGAGAACGAGGCCGAGATGCTCTGCACACACGTGCAATTCGCCTCGCCTGTACAGCTCTTGGCCGAGACCGTGCAACGCATCGCGCTTGTCGGTGCCCCTCTATCCTCCCAACACGACGCTCTGGCAGACACACACAGAGTTGCCCGCTTGGCTGCAGCCTTAGCAAGACACCACTCAGAGCCATGGACGCTGCCAATCTCCGTTAATGCAGTTGGTGAGCTTGTCGCGCAGCCGCTCCTGCTCGCCACAGAGGATGAGTTGTGTGCTTGCGCCGGCTTGCCTCTGACTGAGGAATTGGCTGATGCAGATTGGTCCCGCATCGTTGGGGAACACGACACGCATCTGCAGTCTCTTGGCACTCGGCGCTTACTCGACGCGATGCGCGATGTGTCGGGCGATTCGCAACAAGCCGATTCGCACCAGGCTCTCCACAGCATCGAAGCTCGGGCAGCATTCTACCGATGGCTTAGACTGCATGCCGAAGAAATCTCACGGGATGATCAGAGCCTTGGCCTATTGGGCAAGAGCGCTGTCATCCTTTCTGAGGAAGGAGTCCTTCGAACTCCTCGCGATCTACTTTTTGACTCCTCGCTCCCCGAACTAGGCATCGACTGGAACCCGTCTAGGGAAATTACTGAACCCCTACAAGACTGGCTACGTTCGAACTACCGCCCAGCATCGAAACAGCTGAGACCAATTGTTGATCATATGCTGGAAGCGATTGATGCGGCTGCCGACAACGGAAACGCAGACCGCCTCGCCAACGTCCTGCAACATCTCGCGAAGATCCTTCGAGCCGGCCACGACTCCGACGAGCTGGAGACACTGGCAAAGCGCTTTAAGCTGCGCAAACGACTGCGCGTTGAGACGGAAGATGGACAGTTTGCGTATGCCAGGCGCCTCTTGGCTGCCGAACCACTCGACGCCGACCTCGTCCCTCGCTTTGCCCTTGCGCCACCTCTGAGTGCCGCGCATCGGTATCGTCAACCGCAAACACTCAGACTCCTACGGGCAGCAGGTGCGGCCGATGAACTGAGCGTGGCAGCATTGCGCAATTACCTACAAGGCAATGAACGCTGCAACGGAAACGACTCCGATCTGGCGCTTGCATGCTATGTCGGAAGTGCGGCTCATCGACAGCCATCACTTCGAAGTGACCTCGACCTACGTCGCCGCTCGTGGCTGCCAGATGCGTTGGGAGAGCTGCGAGCACCCAATACGCTGTACTGGCAGACCCCGGAACTTGAAGCGCTCATTGGTCACAATCCGCGTCTCTACCTGCACCCAGAGTTTGTCTTACGCGCTCCTGAATCACGCAAGTGGCTACCGCTGCGGAACGCCAAAGATGCAGCAATTTCGGATATTGCGACCCACCTAAGGACAAGCGCTGCGAAGGGGCAACCTGCCGGGGCCAACGCGTTGGCATGGTTGGACATGCAAATCGCGGAGAATCATATTGCCGCAAAAGAGGTTCGCGCTGCACTCGCCGATGTGCGCATGCTCGTTGACGACCATGGACAAATGCGTCGCGCTTCAGAACTTGTGGTATCCGGTGGCAAGAGACTATTCGGAGAGCGACGAGGAAACTGGTCGGAAGGCATGCAGCTTCCGCGTCTTGCCGAGGCGCTGGGAATTTCCAGGCGTCCACAGGCCAAGGATATTGTGGCGTTCTTCGCGCAAGTGCATCGCGAGTTCGTGGCGTATCCGGAGGTCCTTCAATCCGATACAGCGCTTCTCGAAACGCTCCCTCGATGCCTCGACACACTCATCGAACTGGGCGGCCGCAGTCCGCGACAGCTCCCCGCCACTGCCATCAAGCACGGCGTGCCGGTCTTGGTAGTCTTGCCTTCACCGGGACAGCGAATCAGCCTGCCTGAGCACGAAGCCGAGGCAGAATTCGTGCTGCTTGTACCAGCACTCCTGATGCTCCTGCTTGAGGACACCGCGCTCTTTATCCTTACGGGCTGCCTTACCCACCACGATTCGGTCCCGAATAGGCTCACTCGTCTCCGGGTGCTTCAGCTCTCGCTCGTAAGATCGAGACTCCCCCTTGTACGTGTTTGAGACGAAAAGCGGCATCGACTCGGTGTACAGCTCAGCTCGGAATGGCCGGGTGGCCACATTGGGCATCGGGACGATATTGCAGCGCCCATCCTCAACCTGCTGAGCAAGATCAGCCTGCACTGCAGCCTCCTGGCGCTGTGCCTCTCCCTGACGGGCTCGCTCACGGGCAGCCTCGCTCTTGGCTGCAAGGTCAATAAATTCACTCATGTACACACCTGAACCAAACCGGTTCGAACCGGTTCAAAGCAAACCGGTTTTCTTCCCATGGGCCTCAAGCGCCGGAATCAGCAGGCGCTGTAGCGTCTTCTGTATCGAGCGGTCCTCCTCTTTGGCAATCCGCTTGAGCAAGTCATAGGAGCCCTCTTCGATCCGAATCGTGAAAGAGCGAGTCTTGGCCGGAGCAGACTCCGGCCCTCTCACGAAATCAACGACGCTGGGGTCGCTAGAACTAAGCTGTGTGGCGCTGAACTTCGACATCAAATAACTCCTTCACTAGTGTGGCTACCTCAACCCGCGCCTTTGTCCACCGAGGGTATTCCAGGACACCGAGCCCCATCCTCTGAGCCTCCCGATAGGGCGAGCGCTCATAAATCACAGAATCCATCACCCTGAGCTGAGGTGCCGAATCCGCCAAAAACTCGCGGGCATCGTCTGCGTCGGTGTTCTTGCGCCCAACAGGCGCCCGACTCACGAGCGCACACGCCTGTAGCCCGGGGTTTATCCCCTTCGCCCCAGACACCAGCTCGCCGATGTGCGGCATCGTCTCAAGATCTGCCTGACTAGGCTGCACGGGAACGACGAACTGATCTGCAACGAGCATCCCGGTTCGCAGCTCGTCACGGTCGGCGCCGCATACATCAATAACGACATCCCCGTAGCGGCCTGCCAGATCGCGGACTGGGTCAATTAGATTCCCGCGAGCCTGCAGGCAGTGGATATTTTTGACGGTCTCTATCGAGCGTCGTCGCGCCATCCACTTGGCCGTTGTTCCCTGCACGTCAGTGTCGAGCAGAACGATGTCTCGCCCCTCCCTGGCCAGCGCAACCGCAACATTCTGGGCAAGCGTTGACTTCCCTGTGCCGCCCTTTTGGGCTCCGAATAAGATGATCATAAACCCTCGAATCAAACCAAACCGGTTCACTCCGGTTCGAACC
>JANTGM010000041.1 GCA_024762925.1 Kofleriaceae bacterium
AGCAAGCGTGGTGTTTCGCGCCTTCGGCGCTGTGGTCTGGTGTTCCACACCAGAAATTAGCTAGTTCGCGTCCAACTGGGACGCGAACTAGCTAGGTTCCCTTTTTGTGCTGACTCTTGTTATCCTGAAATCTGATGAGGGACGACTCGGACGAATCCTGCGCAACATTGGATGTTGCAGTGAAGACCAGCGGGATGGGGATGTGGCGGTTCGTGGCGTCATTAGCACGTGTGTCGCTCAATGAGCAAAGTTGCACCATACACGGCCTCACTTGCACCGAGGACACCAACCTCTCCTTTGATGCGTACCTCGCTCTCGTTCATCCAGAAGATCGCTGGAAGCTGCAAGCTGCCCTTGGTGCAGACACACTCACAAGTTTTCGCGACCTGGAGTTTCGTCTTGCAGATGCCGGAAATGGAGTTCGCTGGGTCCGACTCAGTGGCGATGCTCAGAAAAACACTGATGGTATGCAAGTGATGGGGAGCTGCTTTGACATCAGCGAGCGAATGCTCGTGCACCGACAGCTGCTACAAGCGCAGAAGATGGAGGCGGTAGGGCAGCTCACTGCAGGAATTGCTCACAACTTCAATAACATCTTGAGTGCGATCTTGCCGAGCTTGCATCTAATGGCGCCTCACGTTGGTGTGGAGGCTACCAAGCTCGTTCGCAACGCGCAGTTGGCCGCAGAGAGAGCCACCGATTTGGTGTCGGAGCTCATGGTGGTTGCTGGTAGAAAAACGGGCCAAACACGCAAGGCTCTCGACCTTGTTGAGATCGTCGACCGTGTCGTGCGAATTTGCCGCACGACGTTTGGCGGTTGGGTGCAACTCGCCTTTGAGTGTGAGTATGAGGTGCCCGCCCTGCTTGGCAACGAGAGTCAAATCGAACAAGTACTACTCAATCTCCTGCTCAACGCCCGAGATGCGTTCGAAGAAGGTTCGACTTCGTGCCCTCGCATTGATTTGGAACTCGATGTCGAAGACGACAATCTCATGCTCCGGGTCATGGACAATGGCCCCGGCATGGATGCAAAGACGCTGCAGCGTGTCTTCGAACCATTCTTCACAACAAAAGGTGCGGGAACTGGGCTCGGGTTGGCAACAGCCAATGCGATTGTTGGAGAGCACGGAGGGACGATTGAATGCATGAGCAAACCAAATCGTGGAACCGAGTTTGTTCTCCGACTCCCTGTTCATGCTGGCATCGTCGAGCCTCTCCCAGAGAAAACGATTCCCTCCTTTATTGGGGGGAACGAGCGCATCTTGGTTGTCGACGATGATCCGCTAGTACGCCAAGTGACGTCGGCAGCACTTCGTGAAGCTGGCTACCAAGTGGTCGAAGCCAAGGGGGGAAACGAGGCGCTTCGTACGCAGGGCGACGACAGCGCCATCGACCTGGTCGTGCTCGATATGGCCATGCCTGAACTCACCGGGGACCAAGTGTTGGAGGCAATGCGCACGAAAAACCCAACCGTCAACGTCTTGGTCTTTACAGGCTTGAGCGACGCACGCGTTGAGCGACTACGTGGAGTTGCGATTCTGCAAAAACCCGCAGGGGTCAACGAATTGCTGCAGGCGGTTCGTGGCGCTATCGACAATCACCACGTCAATTAGGCACCACATCAATTAGACGCGTAGATGTCTACGCTCATGGTTTCGAGGCAGGCTTGGCCCTCGTCAATAAGCGCTCCGAGTTTTTGCGCCTCAGCCTTTGAGGGGTTGTCATCACGGAACTCCTGAACGAGTCGCCAAAACTCGCGACGTTGCTTGGTCGCACAGGAGTGCTCCTTACAGGAACAGGCGCTGGCCTTCCAGGCCTCAAGCTCTGTTGTTGCATCACGGCTACAGGCTGGCGCTAAGAGCACGGTAAACATGAGCAGCGAAGTAAGGCGTGTTGCGACGTTCATCAGGAGTCCCCAAGTAGAAGAGGCCCATCAAACGCTGGTGTCGCACGGATCTTCTAGAAAAACGCCGTGTAGTCCAACCGCAGCCAGTGTTCGGGGTTTGGAGATCGGGTCTTGGTGCTGGTGCGATCGTCAAGGTGCATCAAGATGTCGTAGCGGAAACGCAGTTGATCCTTCTTGCGAAGTCGGTATGTCAGGTCCGCATAACTCCACCAGCTCTGTTCCAGGTATTCGTTATCAGAAATGTCCTCGTAGAGAAATCGGCTGCGAGCGCGGAGACGAAAGCGCGGATGTGGTTTGGTTGTGGCGATTGCCACTAGGGACAGGTCCTGGCGGTACTTCTCGGTGTAGCGCGCATCGTCCTGCAACTCGTGTTGGTACTGCAGGTCAAGCCACGTGGTCTTGCTATGAGTGTAGCGCAGTCGTCCCGTTGCTTGCATGCGCTGACCTGCACAGCTCACAGGGCCATTGGGGCCAATCTCATCAGGGTCATCCCCGATGTAACACTGATCGCGACCACTGCGCGCTAGGTCCTTGTCCTGGTACTGCGTCCACAAGCCCCACTGAAACTGGTCGCTGAGTTTCACATCGCCACGAACAAAGGCCTGCACTTCGTTGATGGACTCAGAAGGCGAGTGCCAGTAGTCAAGACGTGTTCGGACGCGAAAGCGCTTGTCGAACTGACCTGTGTATTGAACGCGGCCACCAATCTCATCTCGAGCGCGAAGCCCGTCGAATTCATCTGCTGCTGCGATTGGGCGTGCATGCGGGTTGGCAAAGTTCTCATCGTAATACCGAACCGATGTCTCAACTTCGTTCTTGTCCCATGCCGTGATCGCACGAGTAAGGGCACCTAGACCACCACCACCTGGCATGCCATCGAAGCTGCGACTCACCTCTGTGAGCACATCGGTGATGCCAAAGCCCTTCGCCGCGTTGATGCCAACCGCACCGAAATTTCCCCCGTAGGGCAGAGCCGACCACTCTTGAAAGTCGAGCTCCATACCCTCGGTAAGCCAGTCAATCGATGCGCCATACCCCGTTACGCCAATGTGAGCGCGCCGGTCGAGAGCGTAGGTGACATTGGCTCCAACAATCTGCTCCGCATACATGTTGGGAAGCGTTTGAAACGAAAACTCCGAGGAGGGCGCAAGCGGATCTGCATTGGTACGATACACATCTGGGGCGCTGCACACCGGATCCTCGCTTCGGGGATCTTCGCAGACCGCGGGGTTGTAGAGTTCGTATTGGTAGATCGAGCGAGGCTGATACGAGGCAAATCCGTGAACCTCCAAATTGCCACCACCGATCTCTACATTGCGGAGCGATGCAGCTATACCCGTGAGCCCATCACGAGATCGAAAGTCGGGTGTGATGTAGTTGTAGCCCGCTGACGCAGGGCAAGGGGCTGTGTCGAGCTCGCCCTGTGACTCTTTGCAATCGCGGGTAAGGTTGGTGCTGCGAAAGACATCAGCATCACCGTTGAACCCGTCGGGGTCTGTTTGGTCGGTATTGTCGAAGGTGAGTCGCTGGCCAAATCCGATGCGATAGGTACCGACGATGGCCGAAGCGTTCTCACCTTCCCAACGGACAAAGAGTTTGCGAAGGCGCACTGCATCGCTTGGCGCTTCGGCAGTAAGAGCTTGTCTTACGGGATCGTAGCGAACCTCGCCAACCTGAAGGCGTGTGTTGAGCGCAACGAGGCCAACAGATACGTTTTGCAGCCCTTGTGCCCGCAGCTGCAAGGCGGATGCGGGAAGCCCTGAGTCTTCGATGGAGTAGCTGGTCTGAAAGCGCGCTTTTCCTGCGAGGGGAAGTTCGGCTCTTGGGCCAGTGCCAACAATCAAGAAGGCTGCGATGGCTGCGAGTTTGTCAGCCCGTAGGATTCCCTGCGTCACCAATGTGGCAGGATCTTCGATGCGCCCGACCTCATCGCGATAACTGAGAATGCCATCAACTTCTGCGTACGTTAGGTTGGGAAGGGTGTAGAGAATTTTTCGGCTGGCCTTGTTGATATCAACGCCGCGCTGTAGCAACTCAACGAGCGTCTCAAAGGTGACATCGTCGATTACACCCGCGACTTGCAGATCGTAGAGATCGTCTTCGGTATTGATGTCTACGAAAACTTCGTATTGGTTACTGTGAGCAACTTGGCTACCAGCGGCGAGTGCCAAGCTGGCGCAAAGCGTGGCGATAAGAGTACGAGTATTTAGCATGGGTTGCTTTCACAGGCGCCCCAGAGCCCTCGTTCGTCTTGCTCAGCAAGATTCTCGAGAGTCTGAAACTCCGTTCTACGATCAGCTCCGTTTGGGGGAATGTGCAGGACACAGGCAAACCCCCGCTCGACCAATAGCGTGTTGATTTCTCGATCACCTATTGAGACATAGGCCAGAAGGCGATCAAAGCGGTCGGTGCATTCTGTGTCATACGCGAGCGAGACGGTTTGGCCAGCGACCAAGTCTTCGTTGAACTGCTTGGCTTCGTCGGCGAAACACTCCGCGACTTCGGAGGAGTTGTGGCTGATCTCAGGCGTGTCGATCATGAGGTAGCGTATGGTTTCGCCACTCTCAAGCTCGATCGTATCCCCATCCAAAACACGAGCGACCACACCTTCGCTTGGGCCACAGCGGTCGGGGTTGGGAACGCAGCTTGCCACCAACGATAGGGCGGCTCCGAGTATCCAGAGCGTCTTCACGAAGTCCTATGGGCAGGTGCCATTGGGAAGTCCCGGCGTTCCCAGGTTGTCGCCAGGGCCGTATGGATCCGTTGCATCGCAAACAATGTCTGCAAGATCAATCTGTCGTGCGACGCCTGATGACGTGTCGCCACCGAGGTAGTCGACTGAATCGAGCAGAGCATTATCGATCGCTACGAAGATATTAAAGCTGGTGCCAGCGCCGGTTTGTCCAAGACTGAAGCCACTTGGGAAGATGTTGGTTTCGGGAAGCCCGCCGTTAACGAGCGGATCGGTCTTGCGGGCAAAGAGAACATGGGTATCGGCGTCAACGGCCACGCATTCAACCGAATCGATGGTAGTTGAGACAACAAGCGCCGGGTCGGATTCCTTTCCGAGTTGCAATCCGTTTAGGTCGGCCGCGGAAGCGAAGTGCACTTCAAACCACTCGCCATTGGTGTCCGAAACCACTGCAGGGTTAGGCATGAATTCTGTGATACGAACATCGCCAGCGAGTGGTGGGTTCGTGGGGCGAAGAGTGTCGCCATCCATGCACATGCCGCTTGTATCGCAGGGCAGGTTGGCCGCGCCGGGAGTTCCCAAGTCGCCATCGCCATATGGAGTTTTTCCATCACACCAGTTGGCTTCATCATCGTTTGCTGCCGCACTCTCAAGCGCAGGGTCAAGTGAGGTCGACTCGCCAGCACTCGAGCCCGTCCAGGTGATCGTGTCGATAACAGTCTCATCAACCCCCACAAAAAGTGTCGCGCCACCATTGCTGAGGCCAAAGCTAAACGTGAAGTCGGGAGCAGGAAGGCCTCCGTTGACGCTTGCGTCGGTTGAACGGGCAAAGAGCAAACGGTCGCCAGGTGCCACGGCGAGGCAGTTTTCGTCAGTGAGATTGATCTTCGGTGATTCAGGATCGTTTCCAGCAACGACTCCGTTTAGATCAAAGCTGCCTGTCGCAACGAGCTCGAACCACTCGCCAACTTCATCGCCAACAGCATCGGGGTTTGGCATGAATTCGGAGAACACGAGATCCCCAACCTCGGGCTGTATAACGTCTCTCTCCGTGCCATTGTCGAGGCAGGTGGTTTGTACGACGATGCTGCACGGTTCGTTTGCAACGCCCGGTGATCCGTAAGACCCCGTCGCGTATTCGGTCGTCGCAGGACAGAAGTTTTCTATTGAGTCATTCGCAAGGTGGTCGGGAGTGATGTTGCCATCGAGTCCCTGAGAGTGGCCGCTTACAGCTTCGCCATAGAAGAGGTGATCCACTTCAACATCACCACAACGCAGCCCAAGCTGCCCACCACTATTCGTCATGCCGCCGAGATCATCGGCATAGCCGTATCCAATGTACTCAGCGCGAAACTCGGGCAGCACTCCACCTAGGGCGAGGTACTCGCCAGCTTCGATGATGGTCTCGCTCATTACATGCGTCTTGGCGCTGCTGCCATCAACCGATGCCTTCTCAAGGACAAGCCCTGTTAGGTCAATGGCGCTGCCAGTGGCGTTGTAGATCTCAAAGAACTCGTTGCCATCGTCATCGCCTTCCGGGTTGGCCATCACTTCGGTAATCACCAAGTCGCCAGTGAGAAGCGCCGCGGTGCAGTCCTGTTCGCCGTCAATCGGACCATCGTCTCCCGGTCCACAAGCTGTGAGAAGGAAAGCGCTGGCGAGTGCGAGTACGGGTTTTGAGTGCATAGGGAATGGCCTGTTTCGGCAGCGAGGTTTGGCAGGATAGGGGAGCTTGAGTTACGGAGCGTTGGAGGCGGAAGCGGCTGGCTCGGCGTCGGTCGCTGGTGCTGGTGGCTCCAATGGCGTTTCCGTGAGGGGGAGCCGCGAGCCTTTGACTTGGGATGGCAAGCTCACAAGGATCTGTAGGACCTGCTTATTATTGTACTTGTTCTTATATTTGTTAACGACGCCCGTCACAGCGACAAACTCACCCTTGTAGCGGGTGATTCCCGAACTCGCGAATACATCGCTGTCGAAGAAGACCGCCGGAAAATCTTTGAAGAGGCGTCTACTTAGGCGGGCCTGACTTGGACCGCTATCACCACGTCGGATGTCACCAACCGTGGCCAAGATTGTGACCTCTTCGCCAAGCTTCTCTTCAATCCTGCGCAAGGCGTCCCAGTTTGTCAGCACGATGTAGTCATCGCGTTCAGCAGCTTTCCGTTCAAAATCCAAAATGAAATCGGCGCGCGCATCCCACCACGTTCGACGAATTGCGTAGTCGGGATAACACTGACAACCTGGCTTCCAGATTCCGAGTTGCTTCTCTTTGGCTTCCTTCTCCGCTTGCACAAAGTCGGGATGAAAGCGTCGCGAATAGCCATACTTGCTGAAGTATGGAGTCATGCCGGCTCGCACCGCTTCGACATTGTAGTTGACCCAGGCGCCGTTCTTTTGAACAAAGACGTAGGCGAGGTAGCGACCATAACGGCCACGGATTTCTTTTGGATGGTCGCGCTCAAGGCGAACTGTCGTTGTTCCTGCAAAGAAGTTCTTGGCCCACTTCTTTGCTTCTTCGCCAAGTGGCGTCGCTGCCTTGGCAGGACGAACGCTGTCGCCCTTCTTGTTCTTCAGGTAGGTGTCAAAGTCCGAGTCAGATGCTCGTCGATCTGCATCGCGCTTGTAGGTCTCTTCGGTGTCAATTGCCAGCAGACGGAGACTGGTCTCAAGCCCGCGTACTTTGATTGTGTCGCCATCGACGATTGCGTTTGCAGGAAGGCTGAACTCTCCAATGACTAGGCCTGGTGCTTCGAGACGGCTAAGTGAACTCTGAACTTGCTTGCGATTGTAGCGGCGGGTTTGGCTTGAAGAACCGCAGGCGCCAAGTACTGCGCTACTAAGAAGAACACCTATAGATGCGAGGGCGAGGTTCTTGACTACTCGGCGCATGACGGATTCTCCTCTTGTGGCGTTCCGCGAACACCTTTTTGTTCTGTCTCTTCGTCTTCCAAGTTGTCCACGCACCAGTTGACTTCATCATCATTGGCTTCTGCGGTGGGCGGGGAGATATCGCCGTTGAGAGTGAGGCTGCCTTTCGTTGGCAAGTTGCGATACAAAGCGAGATCGATGAACTCTCCACAAGAAGTGATTTCGACGGCGGCGCTGTCAAAGAGCTTGCCCCCAGAACCATCGATGTCACCGATATCACCTAGGTAGCCATAGTCGACGTGCTCAGGTTCCGCACCTGGGAGCTGCTTGCCAAAGACCGCATAGCCGCCCGGCTCAAGATTCACCGCGGTGCGAACAAACATCTTGAGTTTGGACGAGCCGTCAAGTTTTGTGAAACTCACGGACAAACCACTGAGGTCGATGGTTCGACTTGACGCGTTGTAAACCTCGATCCATTCCCCGTATTGGTCCTCACCTGTTTGCGGTCCATGCACCTCGGTCACGACAAGCTCGCCAGCGGATATGGCCGGACACGGAATGTCGAGTGGCTCGTGAGAACACCCAGAGAGCACGCTCAAAGAGCAAGCTGCAAGAAACGTCAGTGCAGTACAGTCGCCAAACACGTTAGCCAAATGTAGCGAATCTTGACGCTTCATGGGCACTTAGATCGTTTTGACGCAGGATCGTCACTCTTGACTGCGAGCTGACAGTGGTCTAGGGATGCACAGTGAACTCGGGTTCGGAAACCGGTCTGATCGGCGAACTCGCCGCTTTGGGCACCGCTTGCTGCTGGGTTGTGACTTCTTTGGCATTTACGCGGGCCGGACAACGGGTGGGTTCCCTTGCGGTGAACTATGTTCGCCTGTTCTTCGCCCTGCCCATGCTGTGTGGCGTGACCCTTCTGGTCCGTGGCCAGCTTCTCCCCCTAGACGCTAGCGGTGACGCGTGGATGTGGCTCTCCCTCTCTGGGCTCATTGGAGTTGTCTTTGGGGATATGTGCCTATTTCGGGCATTTATCCTCATTGGTCCCCGCCTCTCGAGCCTGATTATGGCAACTGCACCCCTGATGACAGCTGTCATTGGCTACCTCGTTCTCGACGAAGAGCTCGGATGGGCGGCGCTCCTCGGGATGGCCCTGACCATCATTGGCGTGGCTTGGGCCCTGGCCGATCGCTCGAGTAGCGGTGGTGGCGCAGGGAATGGTCGCGGGTGGGGTGTTGTGCTCGCGCTCGGTGGCGCCCTTGGGCAGGCGCTGGGGCTCGTGCTCTCCAAACATGGCATGGGAACGTTTGATGCGTTTGCCGCGACACAGATTCGGGTCATAGCCGCGTTTGTAGGGTGGACCTTGATCATGGCTCTCGCTGGGCACTGGCCCAGCGTTGGCAAGACAATTCGTGACTCGGTTGCCATGCGGCTTCTCGCCATTGGGGCATTTTTCGGGCCGGTAGTAGGAGTCGGGCTCTCTCTATTGGCAGTGCAGAGAACGCATGCAGGTGTTGCTGCCAGCATCATGTCTGTTACTCCGATTCTCTTGATCCCAGTTACAGTGATTGCCTTTCGCGAGCGTGTTGGCGTTGGCAGTGTGCTCGGGACTTTCATCGCCGTTGGTGGTGTAGTGGTACTTTTCTTAGTATGAATGAACGTCCACGAGTGGGAGTGTCATCGTGTCTGCTCGGCCATCTCGTGCGCTATGACGGTGAGGAGAAACGCGTCCCGTGGGTCTCAGAAGATCTTGCATCAGAGGTTGATCTCGTACCCATTTGTCCCGAGGTTGGAGCCGGCATGTCGGTGCCAAGGCCGCCCATCCAAATCGTCGAACGTGCCAGTGGCACTCGCGAGATAGCGCTTGTATCGGGGAGTGGAGACGTGCACACAGCCATGCGCCACTACTGCGACTCGATGAGGGCGCAGCTCGAAGCGCAGCGTATTCATGGCTATCTCTTCAAAGCGCGTTCTCCGAGTTGCGGACTCATCGATACTCCGTATTTTTCTGAGAGCGGAGACATTCTTCGCAAAGGCCCCGGGATTTGGGCGGAGACGCTCATTGCGCGATGGCCCACACTGCCCGTGGCCGATGAGAGCGCTGTGCAAGACGAGGCTGGGCGCAAAGACTTCCTCCGCCGAGTGCGCGAGTTTTGGCGCGGAGATCTGCTGAAGCTATAAAGACTAATTTGCTTGGGTCGATTCGATCTTGCAAGCCATGTCGACAGAGCGCAGTCAGTTCCGATCCGGTCAAATCATTGTTCATAAACGCTATGGATATCGAGGTGTTATCGTTAGTGTCGATGATACCTTCGAAGGTAGCGACGACTGGTACGAAGCGGTCGCACTAAGCCGCCCCTCGAAAGACCGACCTTGGTATCACGTGCTTGTCGATGAGTCGGCCTACGAAACTTACGTAGCCGAAGCGCATCTGATGAGCGACGTTAGCGATGAGCCCATTGACCACCCTCTAGTGGAAGTCTTTTGGGACGACTTCGAAGATGGTCAGTACACACGCGAGCAGCGCTTGATGAACTAACTGGGTCGGATTAAAAACTCTTGCTCGCGCTCGTTCGGTTCTTCGCGCTCTGGACGCCTTCGGCTCGGCGTTACTCTGCGCCTCCCTTGCCCCAGCAAGCTCGTTGTTCGCGCCTTGCTAGAGAACGAACTCCCGTCGCGATCGTCGATCCACTATTCTGGACCCGACACTAGCACCACGCTTGCTCGGAAGCGTTAGCTAGTTTTTGTCTCTAGCGGGACGGACACTAGCTAGCTAGTTGGCGGTCGCAGCAGCCTGATTGCGTCGCTGATTGAACTTGTCAGCGAGCGTCTTCATCTCAAGCGCCGTGACCGATCCGTGGACTTCAGTTTTGCCGCTCTCACGTGCGTAGTCGATGCGCCGGTATAGTTTGGATGCCGCAACGCAGCGATTGCCACCAAAGGCGAAGTAGCCCGCAGTGTAGGCTCCAGCTCCACCCGCTAGTCCAAGCAATCCAATGTTGCCGACGACGTCGTTGCCATTGCTCGCGCCAACGCTGTAGGCAATGAGTCCACCAATCGCAAGTCCCATTCCTATGTACCTCGGTACGTTTGCCTCTTGGCACGCTTCGCTGTGATCGGCGAGTGTGGTCAGGCTTTGTTGGTAGGTCGGATCGCTAATCACGAGAAACTGCGCATAGTCAATGGGGGTTCCGCCGTGGGTTGCCGTGGAAACCGTGCGAGTGACTGGCTCTTTAGCCGTATACGTCGTTTTCACGCACGCTGGCGAACCGCTAGCGTGTCCCTGTGGGCAGGTCTCGCTCTCCTTCTGAACGTTTTCAAAGGTGGTGGAGGAGTTTGAGTACACCTCAAGAGGCGACCCTGGAGCGACATCCGGAAGCGTCACGGCTTGGGGGCGTGGTGGCGCTGCTCCGTAGCAGCCCGCCATGAGCAGCAAGCCTGCGATGCTAAGCCCACTACGTGATGCAGCTGAGTGAGAAATGTGAGAGGAGGATTGGGAGAGTTGGCTCATGAGAGGAGATTCCTGTTGTGGCTTCCCCTAAAGGAGCCCGCATCGAGTCTGTGGTCGCAAACGAATTTCGAAAAACGCGCAACTCGTCGCGTTGGCTCAGTCGAAATCACCAGCAAACGAGCTGACTTCGCGATCACGAATCAATGTCCATGGATCGCGCACTCGTGGGAGCCAATCACTTCAAGGACCTTTTGGCGGGTACTCTGGTTGATTCCGCCGTTCGCGTGAAGCTGTGGCGCGTACCTCGCGAAGAGATTCCACAGAGCATGTCGGAACGGACGCTCTGGCTCGCGCAGCAATGGCAAGACGTCGACGACTGGATTGAAGCGAGCCAAACCGAATAGCGAATTAACAATCGATGCTTGCCATCAAGTCGCGAGCGGCAGAGTCTTGCGCTTGTCTCTGGCGTCCACAACTCGGGGGCACTCAGGGTCTGGTTTGGTTTCATCGCCGCACAGGTGACGAGAGACGACCCGGCAGCCACCTCGACACAGCGCGTGATAGTCACAACTCGCGCATGGTTGTTCCGCATTGTGCCAATCGCGAAAGGCACCAAAGGCATCGTCTCGTCGCCAGTAGTCTTTCAGAGTGTCGACGTTGGGGCCGTCTTTGGGAGGTTGGGCAAAGCTGCACGCAGTGACTTGACCCGTTGCCTTGGCACCGATCAGAAAATCTCCACCGGTGCAGCCATAGACCGAGAGCCGGGCCAAGAGCTCACGGCTGGGTTTGTGATGCGCGAGCATGGGCATGTAGGAGCAGTCGACTCGAACTCGCAAGCGATGGCGCTTTGCACCCGCGAGAACCGTAGGCAGGAACGCACGATGTTGCATATCACTGCAGGTCATTTCGGAAAAGGTCGAGATTCCCCGTCCTGCGGGCTTGAAGCGCAGGAGTTCTACCTCGTTTAGTCGTCGCCTTTTTGCATAAGAAAAAATCTTATCTAGAGAGCTGAAGTTGTGACGTGTGACGACGACATTGATGCCGACGTTCTTGGTGCGCTTGCGAAGCTCAAGCAACGCAGCATCAGCCTGCGCAAACCCATCAAAGCCCCGAACACGAGCGTACTCATCGCCCAAGCCGTCGATCGAGACATTGATTTGCCCAAATAATGGTGCCAGCTGCAAGACACGCGCGAGGCTGGAGAGGCCACTCGTCGTTAGGTTTGGCACCAGCCCCTTGTCCCGGGCGTACTGCACAAGCTCACCAAGCCAAGGCAAGTCAGCACTCTCGCCACCACCTAGCGCGAGATGAAAGACGCCCATTTCCGCGAGTTCATCAATGGTGGCCTTCCAGCGCTCTACGGGCCATTCCCGCTGCGCGTTTGGAGTGGCGGCCGTGTAGCAACCTTGGCAACCGGCGTCGCAGCGATTCGTGATCTGCAGGTGCGCTTCGAGTGGTGCAACCAAAGGTCGCGCACCCACCTCTTGTTCATCCTCATCCCAGTGCTTCGAGGAATTCACACCCAAACTCCGAGCAAAGTCTCGATCGAGAAAGACAAGTGCTCGGGGCCATGAGAGTTGTGCGATGGCACCGAAGTGCTCTATGCGCAGACGTCTCTCGAGCCCGCGTCGCTTACGACGAAGCCAGGTTCTCATCGGTCGGAGACTCGTTTGAGTTGCTCTTTACGTCGCGCTTGCTCGCGCGAAGCCTTACGAGGGCAGATACGAATGGAGTCGCCACACTTAGCGCAGCGGCGCCAACGAGTAGAAAGGTGACATCGACGCCGAGGCTTGACGAGTTGGGATTGAGCCCCCACTTGACTGCCAATACTCGGCCTCGCTTTCTGCGCAACATGCTGCCCATCATAGAGCTATTCTGGGCCGAAGCGTACGGTTGTTGCGACCAAGTCGAGTAGTTGAGAGCGCTGCAATGCCAAGTAGCATGCACCCACGGTAGCCAAGAGCGAAGCGGATGCGGCAAGAAGCGCCTGAGAGGTTGCCAGAGGCTTGCATTGCTTGAGCCAGGCGCTAGCCAGATAGGTCGTGACAAGACCGCCCATGCAGATGATGCTGACTGCAGGCCAGATCTCCTGGTGGCCGGTCATTGCCATGATCATCAGAAGCCCTGCTCCTGGCACCATGTAGTAAAACTCCGTTGTGGGTTTGGAAAGCGCTCGCAGCGCCTGCATCCAGCTGCCGCACTGTCGTCGTAGTAAGCCGAGAAACCCCAGTTGCACGAGAAGGAACGCAATGCCGCTCGCCCACAGGAGCACCTTGCGCTGTCGGCTCGAACTCAGAAGATCTCGAAGTTCCTCTACAGAATGCCTGTCGGCGGCTGTGAGTTCGGTCTGCTCGTCGAGGGTGTCTAAGAGCTTTTCTGCACGCTCGTGGTGTCCGCTGAGGATGGCAACCTCTGTGAGACCAAGTAGGGCCTGCACATGTGCACTCTTCGGAGCTTGGCTCTCGATTACTCGACTGTAGTGTGAAGCTGCCTGTCTCAGATCGCCAGTTCGCCGTGTTGTGGCTGCCAGCCAGAGGTGGATTTGATGAACTTGTGGCCAAGAAGCATTTTGCTCGGCCAGTGCTGTTGCGAGACGAATGCTCTCCGCAATTTTTCGATTGGGAAAGCCGCGCAGAATGTCCTGGAATTGAACAAGAGCTTGGGCTCCTTCGCCAGTCTGGCCAAGGCTCTCATTGAGGCGCGCAAGACGGCGCTGTGCGGCCAGGGCCGTGCGGGAATCAGGGAACCGGGCGAGCAGCTCTTGGTATCGAGCACGCGCTTCCGCCGGTTTCCCCAGTTTCTCTTCGAGCAGGTTGCCCGCAAGAAAGAGGGCATCATCCGCAAGTGCGTCGTCCGGAAAGTTCTGTGTCAGCGCGTCCAAGGTCTTCACCGCTCGGGCATCCGAATCGGTGCCCGCGGCTTCTGTTGCCTCGGTCCACAGTTCTGCGGCGTTCTGGGCCTGCGTGTTTCGCACGCCTGCAAGCAGGAAAAATGCAACAGCAAGCAGAACCGCGATCCGAATAATCACGATGGACGGTGAATGCCAAGAGCGCGGAGCTTCTTGTGCAGATTTGTGCGCTCAATGCCTAGAGATAGAGCAGTCTGAGAAATATTCCATTGGAACTCTTCTAGTCGGTGCACAATAAACTGGGTTTCGATGAGTTCACGAAACTCGCGCAGGCTGCTAGATGCGTAGGCCGAAATGTCGATGCTTCCATCACTGCCCACGGCCGGGGCTTCTCGCGTGGGTCCGCCCAAGTATGGTGGCAGGTCTTTCTCCACGATATACTCATCACTCATGATGACCAGGCGCTCCGCGACGTTGCGAAGCTCGCGCACATTCCCGGGCCAATCGTATCCGCGAAGCTTCTCAAGCACGGCATCATCAATGCTCTTGTGGGCGAAGCCATTCTCGTCACAGCAGTGCACGACAAAGCTCTGCAACAAGAGCGGTAGGTCATCTTTTCTATCGCGCAGTGGCGGTGACTCGATTGGCAAGACGTTCAAGCGAAAGTAGAGATCCTCGCGGAACTCCCCATCTGTGACGGCTTGTTGCAAGTCTTTGTTGGTCGCAGCAACCACGCGGCAGTCGGTTGTGAGCGTTTGCTCGCCACCAACTCGGCTGAAGTCTCCCGTCTGCAGGACGCGTAGCACCTTGGCCTGCGCCGACAGCGACATATCACCAATTTCGTCGAGAAAGATGGTGCCCTTGTTGGCTACTTCAAAGAGGCCGCGCTTGCGTCCAGTTGCTCCCGTGAACGCACCGCGTTCATGACCGAAGAGCTCGCTCTCGATGAGTTCGGGAGGAATCGCCGCACAATTCACTTTGACAAAGTCGCCACTGGAGACCGCGCTGTTGCGATGCACGGCTCGCGCAATGAGTTCCTTGCCCGTTCCGCTCTCACCTGTGATGAGCACGCGGGTCTTTGTGGGCGCGACTTTCGAGATTTGTCGGCGCAGATCTACCATGACCTGCGAGGTGCCGAGCAGCTCAAATTGTGCGTCAACCGCATCTCGCAGCTGATTCACACGAGCTTGCATGGCGGCCCGATCCACCGCGTTTCGTACCGTCACCACGACCCGATCTCGCTCCAGGGGTTTTTCCATGAAGTCAAACGCGCCGAGTTTGGTGGCCTTTACTGCATCGTCGATTGACGCGTGGCCGGAAATCATGATCACGGGAACGCTGGGGTCATAGCCTGTGCCACTCCCTGCCAAGTGCGACTTGATTCGCTCTAGTAGTTCGAGGCCGTCATCTTCTCCGAGCTTTACATCGAGCAAGATCGTATCGACGTTTGTCTCGGTTGATAGCTGTTGTTCCGCTGCTGCCTGACAGTCTGCGTCAAGCACGTCATAGCCTTCGCCCTCAAGCACAAGCCTTAGTGTGCGGCGGATGTTCTTCTCGTCATCAACAATGAGAACTGTGCTCATGCTTGCTCCTCCGTGTCGTTGGCTGACTCGCTAGCGTCACCCTCGTTGCTCTCGCCACCGGCTTCCGTGGCAATGTTGTTGGGGGGATCGCTATTCTCGTCTTCTTCCTCGCTTGAGTCCGTCGGTGCTGAGCGAGTTGTTAGGTAGAATGCTACTGCAAGCAGCAGTGCTCCGATGGCAATGATCGTGCGATTGTTATTCTCGCTCTTGGGCTTTGGACGCCCCTGATAGAGAACTTCACCCATCTGCGCTGGTGCGGCTCCAAGGCTATCGCTCGGAAGGGTTTCGCTTGTCTTGAGTTTCGGAACTGAGAATTCTTCTGGCTTCATGTCGCCGATAGCCGTGGGCTCGGGAAGGGCTGCAAGCGTTTCGTGCGCGGCCTTGTCGGTTAGCGCGAGCGAGTCGAGGGCGGTGTCGCAAAGTGGTCGCGACTCCCCAATGCCCTCGCTTTGCAGCACACACTCCGCCACAGCGACATGCACGCGAGCCTCGGCATCCTTCCATCCAAGCGCACGGAGGACGTTGACCGTCCCATTGCTCATGTGAGCCCACTCAAATCGCATCTCAGCAACTCCGTCAAACATGCGTTCCCGGTAGGTAACTTCCTGCGTAGAACCAGGTTCTGGACTCGCAAGATACGGGGCGTGATGCAATTCGTCGAACGCCGTGCGAATGCTCGATTCGGCGGAGGGTTGGGTGCGCAAGCTATCAATCCACGTTAGATAGAGCGCGCCTCGATTTGCTCGGCCATACGCCATGGCTCCGCTTTCAAAGGTCTCATCAGGGCCAAAGAAGTCGGCTTCGGATGCACTCTGCGCGACTGTCTCGCTCAAACCGGGCAAGTGGTCCCAGCCGGCAGGGGAAGACAGAGAGAGAGTTGCAGGCGCCGCACCGGTGCGCAGCTCTGGCAGTTCGGCTTTTGCCACGGCCGCAATAAGGCAGAGCGAAAAGGCGATTGAAAAAAGTGCGATGGAGCGAATCATGGAGTGGCTTTGGTTTGGTCTTGCAGAACGCCCTGGCAAATCGATTGGCAACGGGCCGGTTCGCGTTCATTCCAATAGCACGCCAACAACGAAGCGCTACGTGTGGGCAATTCGATCAATCGTAGCGAGGCGAGCCCGGTAATGCCGGCGCCCGTGATGCGCAAAACGTCACCTGGTTCGTCGGTGACTGTGAGATTTGCCTTGGCCATCGTTGCTTGCAAGCTTGAGCGCATCGGCTCGGGACCCACCGAATCAGACACGGGCAGGTAGAAGAGAGCGAGCTGACAGCCCGCAGCAGGGTCGCTCCAGGCTCGGGCTTGTATGCCCTTTGCAGGCCTGATCTCTTGCTCGTGCCAACCTTCACCAGGGGTGAGGTCGGGAAGCACTAAAGACTTCGTCTCCTTCGAGTCGGAGTTCGCCTGTGCGAAGACAGCCGTTGCCAAGGCTGCAGATGCAAGCAGCGCAAGCCCGCCACCGACTACACGTTTCATACAACAACCGTCCAAGCGATGTCGCCTTGCTTGGTTCCAAGCGCATTCGAGACGCCTTCTGGCAAGAGTAGATGATTCTCTTGTGCTGCATTGGGGGACCAGGTGCAGCGAAATCCCACATCGCCGATTCGAGGCAGTGCTACTAAGTGTTTTTCCTTACCCTTGTTAGGGATTTGAGGTTGCTCGCCAATCGCAATGGAGACGTTCCGCGCACCTTCGACTAAGGTTATCGTATCGGTTCTTGCGATGAAGTGCGGGCCACCATCAAATGGGTCGATCTGATTTGCATAGCGAAACCCAAGCCTCTTGAGAAGCTTCTCGACGCCTTTGGTTTGCGGCCCAACTTCTCCAATTTCATCTTGGACGTCTTGTGGAAAGAGCGAGGTGTAGACCATGCCTTGCGGAAAGAGGCTCTTGATAAACTCTTTATTGTCCTTCGAGAGCTGGTCTGCTTCGCGGTAGGTCAGTCCCGTAAAACGCTTTCCATAGTGCTTCCAAAGACGCGAAGTTCCGTCTTGCTCAAGCCTTGGCAACAGCTCCGAGAGGACCTCGTCTCGAAACACCGCACGGTGCATCGCGATGAAAAGGAAGCGAGCACAGGATAGGAGTTTTCCCAACGACTCAGCGTGTCCTCTATACTCGGGTAGTACGATAAGCCCGCCGATCTCTGTTGGTCCGTTGTAGTTGTACCCAATGCGCAGAGCTTGGTGAACCAAGTAGGTGTCGAGCGTTTCGGAGTAGTGCTCGTCCTGAAGAACGTCTAGGTAGACATGGGGAGAACGGTGCGTGCCATGCTGCGCATAGAGCATGGAGGTTCCGACGATCTTGCGTTCGTTGGTGTCCTCCACAACGAAGGTGAACTCCCGCTCTGCAATAGGAATTGCGGCCGCGAAAGATTGAGTGCTGCGTTCCAAGATCTCCTCAATGACCTCCCGGTTATAAGGAAGGTTGTAGGAGTCGAGGTGCTTGGCGACCTTGAGTATCGAATCGACATCTTCTGGTCGAGATTCACGAACGACGAACAAAAACGCTCCTAGCCTTTGTCGCAGGCTTCGATTTCTTCTTTGGACGTTGCTTTGAGGCTGCAAGTCACTTGGTCAGCCTTGATGTTGTGTTCACAACGTTCGATGAACTCGGGGCCGGTCTCTTTTTCGATCGTTGCCTTGTGTTTGGCTTTGTCCTCATCGCTCGCATTGCTCTTGGCGGCTTGCATATCTACGAGATGGCTGAAGAGCTTGGCGCAGTCACCAGCAGCCGGGGCTTCCGAACATGCGGAGCCAAACATTGCTGCAGCTAGGCCTAGTCCGAGCAGTAGTGCGCGATGCGGGCGAATCATTGCCCGAGAGTATCATGGCTGCGCGGATGGCATCGATTGCGTCAAGCGATTTCGCACCGTGTCGACGGCAGCTCGCGCGTGCTTTGCCAGGGCTAACTTGCTGGCCTTCTGTAGCAATTGCTTTGCCTCGGCTTTTCGCCCTTGAGCCCACCGAAGCTCAGCTAGATGGGTTAGAAGTTCGGGTTCCGTCGGGGTGAGGCGAACCGCACGCTCAAGAAGTGGAGCGGCGGCTAGAGGTTGGTCTGCCTGAAATAGAAACCAGCCATAACTGTCGAGCACAAAGGCTGAGTCTGGTGCAAGTTCGAGAGCTCGGAGAAGTAGGTCTTCTGCGCGCTCCTGACGTGTCGGGTCGGAAATAAGGCTGTAGCCGATGTAGTTGAGGGCGGCGAAGCTCTGTCGGTTCATGCGCAACAAGGGCGTTATTGTCGCGATCGCTTCCTTGGTGTGGCCACTTCGAGATTCAACCTCCGCCAACGCAAAGAGCGGCCGCTGCGCAAATGGATGATGGGCAATTGCTGTCTTGAGAATTTCTCTGGCCTTATCAACATCGCCGGCCGCCTCCGCCACAGCAGCGGCTGCCATGATCAGATCGGGTTGGTCTGGATGCTTCTCAAGAGTGGATGTGATGGTTGCCTGTGCCGCTGTGGTATCGCCCATGTCTGCCAAGAGGTGAGCGAGCATGGCCCGTATCAACGGGTATCCTGTTACTTCTGGGCCGATTGTTGAGAGTTCTTCTAGTGCTTCCCTGTTGCGGTGCAAGGCGCGCAATGCTCGCACTCTAAGCTCGACGATCGCTGCACTCTTGGGCACACGCTTCTCAAGCCTAGCCGCGATGGCAAGGGCTCCCTCGAAGTCGCCTGCACGCAGGAGCCAGTGCCCCATACCAATGCGTGTGTCAATTGGCAGATCGTCGCGGTCAAGCACCTTCACGATTTCAAGCGCCTGGTCGCGTGCGTCGAGCTCGAGAAGTCGAACAAAGAGTTGCTCGCCAGTGCTTGGACTGCCCTGGCTGCGATCAAAAGGCTGGCGTAGCGCATCATTGGCTTCGCTGTGGCGGCCCTGCCGAAACAGTGCATTCGACAGCAGTGCCCAGGCTCGCAAGTCGTAGGGCGCCTCGGTGATTGCTTCGGTGGCGTGGGTGCTTGCGGCCTTGAACCGCTTTTCTGCACGAAGCAGTAGAGCGAGCTGGTAGTGAGCTTCGGACGAGCTTGTTTTCCGGGCGATGAGTTTGCGGAAGACTGCCTTGGCATCTTCGAGCCTGCCAGTCGCAACTAGGGTGCTTCCATAGGCGAGATAGGTTGCCTCATCGCGATCCCCCAAGGCGATTGCGCGCTTGTAGGCGATGGCCGCATCCGCAAAATTGCGGGCGCTTCGGTGTAAATCACCGCTCTGCATCCACACCTGCGCATCTTTGGGCCACTGGGCCCGCGCCCAAGCCATCTCCGCCTCTGCACCTTTGCGGTTGCCAGCGTGGTATCGCGCCTCGGCAAGTGCTCGGGAAATCGGAGCCTGCGTTGGGTCACTCCGCTTTGCCATCGCAAGCTCACGCTCTGCCTCCGCGAAGTCACCTTGGAAGAAGGCGAGCTTGCCCCGAAGGTAGTGGCTGTAGGTGTTCTGAGAAAGCGGCGCAGGGGCAGCGGGCTTAGTGTTTTTCTTAGGAGCGCCGCCGCAAGATGCGCCACCACAAGCCAGCGACATGAGGAGAGCGAAGAGCGCTGTGTGGTTCATCTGCGTGGCTTCGAGGCAGTCAAAGAGGGTTCAAACCGCCCAAGGCTTGAAGAAAGGCGGATTCGCGGCGTTTGATCAAGCCTACAGCGGAATGTTGCCATGTTTGCGAGGCAAATTACTTTGACGCTTGTTTTCCAAGAGTCGCAAGCTGCGAACAATCGCTTGGCGGGTGTGGCTAGGTTTGATGATTTCATCAATGTAGCCCAACGATGCCGCCTTGTAGGGATTGGCAAAGTTGCCCTTGTACTCTTCTACGAAGGCAGCACGCTTGGCAGCACGCTCGTCCTCGTCTTTGATTGCAAGCAATTGGTTGCGGAATATGATGTTGACCGCACCTTCCGAGCCCATCACAGCAATCTCAGCATTGGGGTATGCCAGATTGATGTCGGCGCGAATGTGCTTGGATGCCATGACATCGTAGGCGCCACCATAGGCCTTGCGGGTGATAAGGGTAATCTTTGGAACGGTTGCTTCAGCATAGGCATAGAGCAATTTGGCACCATGCTTGATGATGCCGCCGTACTCTTGAGAGATGCCTGGCAAAAAGCCTGGTACGTCGACAAGCGTGACCAGAGGAATGTTGAAGCAGTCGCAAAAGCGAACAAAGCGCGCCGCTTTTACCGATGCATCAATGTCAAGGCAGCCTGCGAGGTGAGCTGGTTGATTGGCGACGATACCGACCGAGCGTCCATCAAACCGAGCAAATCCGCAAATGATGTTCTTTGCGAACTCTTCTTGCACCTCGAGGAAGGTGCCATCATCAACGACTTTGGTGATGATCTGATGCATATCGTACGGCTGATTTGACTCGGATGGCACAAGCGAATCGAGTGCTTCATCTGTGCGATGAATGGGATCTTCGCTAGCCACACGGGGTGGGTCCTCGGTGTTATTCGAAGGACAGTAGGCGAGCAGTTCTCGGAGTTTCTCAATGCAGCCAAGCTCGTCATCACAGGCGAAGTGAGCAACACCAGAACGGCCAGCGTGAGTGTGAGCGCCTCCGAGATCTTCTTTGGTGACTTCTTCATGCGTGACCGTTTTGATGACGTCGGGCCCAGTGATGAACATGTACGAGCTTTGATCCACCATGAAGATGAAGTCGGTAATTGCTGGTGAGTACACGGCACCACCAGCACAGGGACCAAGGATGGCGGAGAACTGGGGAACAACGCCCGAAGCAAGTACGTTGCGTTGGAAGATTTCTGCGTAGCCCGCAAGAGACTCGACACCCTCTTGAATGCGAGCTCCACCCGAGTCGTTAAGACCAATTACTGGCGCGCCAATTTTGGTTGCCAAGTCCATAATCTTGCAGATCTTGCTGGCATAGGCACCAGAGAGCGAACCACCAAAGACGGTGAAGTCTTGTGCAAAGACACAGACGGTGCGGCCCTCGATGGTGCCAGTGCCTGTAACCACTCCATCACCGAGAATGGCTTGCTTTTCCATTCCAAAGTCGGTGCAGCGGTGCGTGACGAACTTGTCCATTTCGGAGAAGCTGTCTTCATCAAGCAGAGCTTCAATGCGTTCGCGCGCCGTTAGCTTGCCCGCCTTGTGTTGTTTTTCAATGCGAGCTTTGCCACCGCCAAGCAAAGCTTCGCCCTCCATGCGAGAGAGGCGAGTTAGAGCGTCTTCGGGCTTTTGACCAGGCACGGGCGCAGGGTAGGCGCCCAAAGACAGTCGTGTCAAAGCGGGGGAAGCGCTTCGCCAATGGCATGCATAAGGCTACGTCGCATCGCTTTGATACCCGAGGGCTCCCACGAGTAATAGGTGCGATTGGTGAGGATGATGACGAATCGGTTGTGCTTGGGCGCCAACCACATGGCCGTTCCCGTGAAGCCGAGATGACCAACGCCCGTTGCTGGCCAGTGGTCACCGGAGTGTGAGATCCCTGGTGTGTTTGAAGGCGTGTCAAAGCCCATCCGCCAACTCGTCTCGGGGGCTGCCGAGGTGGTCCAGAACTGTCGAACCACTTCGCCTGGCACAAAGCTTGGACGATCTTGGTACGCATCACAGAGTGCCTGGGCAAATCGGGCGAGATCGGGAGCGGTTGTGAAGAGACCTGCGTGACCACTTATCCCCCCTCCCGATCGTGCATTATCGTCATGAACTTGCGCGTGCACCATGGCTCGCTCCCCCGAGCTTGTTGGCCCATCTCCCGTCGGAGCAACTCTCTCCGGATTTGGATGTGGGGGGCCGTTCAGGTCGACGAAATGGGTGTCCTTCATTGCCAGTGGGCCCGCAATGCGCTCAGCAAAGGCATCATCCAGGCGTTTGCCGGTGAGTCTCTCGATCAACCTTGCAAGCAGTATGTACCCGAGATCGCTGTAGATTGTCTTGGTGCCGGTTTCATACGCCAAGGGCTCAGCACCCGCCATCGTGGTCAGCGCCTCCCAGGGAGTTGCCCTTCCAGCCAAGTCCCCCGACCAGATTCGGTCGAAGAAGTGTACATGAGCTGGGAGTCCTGATGCATGACCCATGAGATGACGCAGTTCGATGTGCTCTTTCTGAGGACCCGTTAGTTCTGGCAACAGGGGCGCTACCTTGCTGTCCAGACCAATTCTCTCCTCACTGACCAGAGTCATGAGCAAGGCGGAGGTGACCGCAGCTTTCGTGATTGAGGCAGCATCGTAGATTGTATCGAGCTGGGTGGGGGGGCCATCTTCGGAGAGCCAACCAAAGGCATGGTGAAAGCACGTCTGGCCACCATCGGAGACAAGCACGACAGCTCCTGGCGTGACCTTGCGGTGCATGGCATCGGCGACAATGGGAGTGAGCATTTCGAGCACGGTGCATGATCATACACAGCCAAAGTGCGCAAAGTCATTGTGATATCCTGCCGCCGGGATGGCGCAGTATGAGCTACTCGAGCGGATCGGCATCGGTGGCATGGCCGAGATATTTCGGGGCATCGCTACAGCTGGCGGTGGCTTCGAGAAGCCCGTGGCGATCAAGCGGATCCTCCCCCATCTGAGTCAAGATCAGCGTTTCATCGAACTTCTGATCGCGGAAGCCAAGATTCTCTCCGAGCTTCACCATCGCAATATCGTCCAGATCTATGACGTTGGGCTTGGCGATGACGGCCAGTACTTCTTGGTCATGGAGTTTGTCGATGGCACGGATCTGAAGCAGGTCTATGAGCACCTTTTTGGTGGAAGGCGCTTGCCCATCGAAGTCGCTCTGCACATTTGTTCGGAGATTTGTGAGGCCTTGGAGCATGCGCATATCGCCAAAGATGCAGAAGGCAAGTCACTCGGGCTTGTGCACCGCGATGTCTCGCCGTCCAATGTACTGCTGTCCAAATCAGGTGAAGTGAAGCTGACGGACTTTGGAATCGCCAAACGTGTTGAGGAGGCAACCGGTCACGGCGGCGTGCGCGGTAAGTTCGCCTACATCTCGCCTGAGCAGGCTGTGAACCAGCACGTGGATGCGCGAAGCGATGTGTACTCTGTCGGAATTCTTCTCTACGAACTTGTCTGTGGTCAGCGATTGTTCTCGGGGCTCGCTGACTTTGATGCTCTAAGGGAAGTACGGCAAGGACGCGTGCGTCCAAATGCGCGCCACGTGGCAGATGTAGCGCCTGAAATGGCAGAAATCATCATGAAGGCCCTAAGCAAGGAGCCCGAAGAACGCTATGCCAGCGCAGGAGCATTTGGTTCGGCCTTGCGTGGCTATCGGTACTCGTTGGAAACCGAGATTGCCGATCCTGCCGCCGAGATCGCTGCACTGGTCATGCGCGAAGGGCGGGGGCCATCTCGCGACGAGCGTGCCGACTCGGGCAACGACGACTTTGATGGGGGCAGCACGGTGGTTCGCATCGACACCGCAGCAGAGTTCAATCTCACGGACCTCTCAGGGCTGCACCAGCTTGTGACCTCATTTCCTGAGCCAAAGATTCGTGACACCAGCCCTACGTTTGATACCGATTCACTAGACGATGAGAAGACCATTGCTCGCGCCAATCCGCTTCTTGGCGACCTCAGCGAACCGACCATCATGCAGGCGCGTCCTAAGGCGCCGGTGACGCTTGATCCGTCAGACGCTTTTCACGAGGGAATGCTCCCTGGAGTAGGACCGAGCTCAGACGACGCATTGATCGAACCGACTGTGCCACGTGTCGCACGACCAAGTACATCGAGCCCTGCGAACCCCAATGCAAAGTCTCCCAAGTCGATGTTTCCCGATGCTGCGCTGCCTAGGCCAGGTCGCAAAAAAGCGTTGCCCTCGTCGCCGGCAGCGCCTCCAGTTCGGCCCAACTTGGCGCGGGCAGAAACTCCAACAGAGCGCGACGTATTTCACTCTCATGCAATGAAGCCAAAGCCCGCAGGAGGTATTCCTGACCACTATCCTGGCTATTCGGGGCGACCGGCAGGCGTTCTCGATGCCGAAGCCGAGATTCGGAGGCGTCGAATGCGCATGGGGCTTGTGGCAGCGGCGTTGGCGGTTTTGGCCTTTGTCATCGCAGGACACTTCCTCGGTGGGGATGACGGAGCGCGCGCCGACCTAGTCGATCCTGATGCGGGGCTGCCTGCAGCGATTGTGGACGCCGCGCCAGCTGCCCCCACCATCGATGCCTCGGCTGCTGCGAAGCCTCCACCAAAGAGGGTTCGCAAGAAGCGACCGCGCCGCAAACGTAGAAAGCCAAAGAAGAAGAACCGCCGCAAATAGCGTGAGGTTCTCCGTTCCGAGTTGTTCTGAGTCCAGCTACTGCAAGGTACTCGCGCCTTTCACGCTGAGGTAGGGGCGGAGCTTCTTGATTGTCTTGGCGCCAAAGCCTTTTACTCGGCGAAGGTCCACGACTCGCTTGAACTTGCCGTGTTGCGCTCGCCAATTTACGATTCGATCGGCCTTCTTCGGCCCAATGCCTGGCAGCTTCATCAAGTCAGCTATAGACGCTGTATTGAGATTGAGAGTGCCAGATAGCCCACTCGCGCTGCTCTTCGTCTTTGGAACGACAGGCACTTTCGAGGCTGGAGCTTCCGCCACGCGGGCAGCGCGATTTGGGACCACGCTTAGCGCAGGCTGGGCGTCATCGAAGTCGAGCTGAGTTCGCTCAGTGGGAGCCTCGGCAAAGGCCATGGTCACTGCCGCGATGAGCGCCGTAAAGGCAGACAGCGAAAGAAAGCGGCGCAGGTTGTTCTTGGTTTTGGTTGTCATTTTTTTGTATCCTTATCGGTTTGTGTTTCTGAGAGGTTAGGTGTAAGAATTACTCTTAGTTAGAAGGGCAGGGGATCTCTGGGTGAGTTCGAGGCGGAATCAGGTTTTTTCTGATCACGTTCATCGAGATCGCGAATTTGCAGTTTTCCGTTTGCGGGAAATGCATCCAGGTAGACGTTGGTTGAGCCATCCGAATTGATGAAGGCCGAGCCAACGCGCATCCAGTGTGTTCGCCCCTGGCGCTCCATTGGACAGAGCACCTTCTTGCGGTTTTTGGACATAGGGTTCCTTGCGATTGAGGGTTGAAAGTTCGGTTTGCTAACGACTAGTCGCCAACTGCCATCGCAAGCCCAATGCCATAAGTAAGTGCTTGATACTATTGGAGAATGTCCGGTTTCCCTCATCGGCGAACGGACATTGGGGCCGAAGTGGGGACACTCCCGGACAGGCGCCGAGTTCGGAGCAAAAACGGTGACGAGTGCAGCTTCCAAGGCTATTGGAGTTGCCTCTCGCCATCAGAATTTTGGGGCGGTTATCCCCCGCCCATGACCTGCTTGTCAGACTTGTTCTCAACCAGTTAGCAGGTCTGAATCCCGCTCGTCTGTGTATGTGCATGGATCCCATACACAATCTTGAACTGCGGCAGTTTGGATGTAGAGAGGCACGGATGTTGCGTAGCGTCATCGTGTGTCGAATGTTGACCCAACGTCGCAATCTCGTTACACGTCTCCTCGTTTGTAACTAAATGCGATTCGGTCTCAGCGGCCCTTACCTTTACCTACGCCGCCAATTCTTCATCGTCACTTAAGACTGGACTAAATACTCGAATGCCTCCATCAACGCTTCACCGACTACCCCGCCGGCGCCGCTCCACACACACATCCTTTGTGGTGGCCGAGGCCCGCAATGTCTTCCGGCATCAAGCGATGGCAATCGAAGCCCTTGCCGAACGCATCGACCAAGGGTACGCAGAAGCTGTTGAAGTGCTCTTCACGACCGTCGGCAAAGTAGTCATTCTCGGCGTTGGCAAGTCGGGGCTCATTGGTCGCAAAATCGCCGCTACGTTAGCTTCCACAGGCACCCCCAGCTTTTTCGTTCAGGCGGGCGAGGCCTACCACGGCGACCTTGGCATGATTAGCCAAGGTGATAGCGTTGTCCTTATTTCCCAGTCGGGCGAAACCGACGAGGTCATCCGTCTCATGCCCCACCTTCGCCGCCTCGGTGTGCCAATGGTAGGGCTCACGGGCGTTCTCGATTCCACCTTGGCCTCTGGTGTCGATGTGGCTCTCGATGTCTCGGTCGAACGTGAGGCCTGCCCAAACAACCTCGCGCCAACCAACTCAACCTTAGCTGCGCTCGCGATGGGGGATGCTTTGGCAGTGTCATTGATTCAAAGGCGCCAGTTTGGGCCGAGCGAGTTTGCCCAGTTTCACCCTGGTGGCAGCCTTGGAAGGCAACTTCTCACCGTCAAAGAGGCGATGCGCTGTGATGATCTACCGGTGGTCTCTCCAAGCGATAGCGTCGGCGACTCACTGATGATCATGAGCAAAGGCCGTCTTGGACTTGTCTTGGTCATGAAAGAAGGCCGGCTGCTCGGCTTAATCACTGATGGCGACCTGCGGCGTGGAATGCAGAACTACCCCGACATGCTCACGCGCCCCGCCAGCGACATCATGACCACAAGCCCGGTGACGATCCCTGACACCACGCTCCTGGTCGACGCACATCGTCGAATGCAGCAAATGAAGCTCAAAGCTTTTGTCGTCGTTGACTCTGATGGGCAAGTCTCTGGTGTCGTCGAAGTTTTCGAAGAGTAGGTAGCATCAGGCGCCCGCCGTCGAAACGCGCTGCGGTAGAGTCACGCCATGAAACTCGCGGGCTTTGAGGTTGGCAATCGGTTGCCGTTATTTGTGATCGCTGGACCCTGTGTGATCGAGAGCGAGGGGATGATCATGCGCACGGCTGAGGCTCTCAAGAGCATCACCAGCTCGCTCGGCATTCCATACATCTTTAAGGCGAGCTTCGATAAGGCCAATCGAACATCGGCCAATGCCAAGCGCGGCCCAGGGCTTGCCGAAGGACTGCGCATTCTCGAGAAGGTAAAGGCTGAGCTCGAGCTGCCCGTTCTCACCGACGTGCACGAGAATACGCCTGTCGATCAGGTCGCCTCCGTTGTCGATGTTCTGCAGACGCCTGCGTTCTTAGTGCGGCAGACCGATTTTATACAACGCGTGGCTCGAGCGGGAAGGCCCATCAACATCAAGAAAGGGCAGTTTCTGGCACCGTGGGATATGGCACCAGTTGTTGAAAAGTGCCGTGCTGTTGGAAACAACGACATCATGCTTTGCGAGCGCGGAGCCTCATTTGGCTACAACACCTTGGTTTCAGATATGCGCGGATTGCCAGTGATGCGGGATACTGGGTGTCCTGTAGTCTTTGACGCAACCCACTCGGTTCAACAGCCAGGCGGGCAAGGCACTTCAACCGGTGGGCAACGCAAGATGGTTCCGGTGCTTGCCAGAGCAGCGGTGGCCACAGGAGTCGCTGGCGTGTTTATGGAGGTACACCCCGATCCAGACAACGCTTGGAGCGACGGGCCGAACCAGTGGCCGCTTGAGCGAGCAGAAAAACTCTTAAGCATGCTAAAGCGACTTGACGAGGTCGCAAAATCCGAAAGCTACCAAGAGGACGAACTATGAGTGATCTGGCTGCAAAGCTAAAGCGCATTCGACTTCTCGTTTGCGATGTGGACGGCGTTCTGACAGACGGTCGGCTCACCTATGGTGACGGCGGCGAAGCAACGAAGACCTTTCACGTCCGTGATGGCATGGGACTGCGCATGTTGATGGACAATGGCATCGAGGTTGCGATCATCACAGCGCGATCGGGAGCTGCCGTCGCTAAGAGAATGTCTGATCTGAAGATCGAGAACGTTGCTCAGGGGCGCGGTGACAAAGGCAAGGCTCTGCAAGAGATTCTCGACAAACTCGACATTTCGGCTGACGACGCTGCATATATTGGTGATGACATCATCGACATTCCCGCGCTCCGTCTCGCCGGGCTCGGTGTAACCGTCGCTGACGGGCACAAGGCAGTGCAAGAGGTGGCTGATATCGTCACCAGCCGCGGAGGTGGCCAAGGTGCTGTTCGTGAGCTCTGTGATGCCATTGTAGATGCGCAGGTGGGGCTTGACGTGGCAATAGCTGCCGTTCTTGACAAGTAGTACTGGTGCCCAACTCAGACAAACTCGCAGGATTCACGGCATCGGTCGATGCCCGTGACTCTGTCAGCGTTCTGCGAGTGTTATCGGCGCTGCGTGCAGCACGGAGCACCATACTTAGCGAAGACAAGATGCTCTTTCTCAAGTGCGCTGGTGGCACTTGCCCCAAGGACATCGGCGCACTGCTCGCCGAGTGGGACTATCAGAGTATCGCCAAAATACCCGCTAGCAAGACCCTGTGCTTCGCCAGCGCAGGCGTCGTGGAACGCTATGGCGAGGACCCTGGCCAATCAATACGGGAGAAGGTCGCCGCCATTCGCAAGGGGGGGATCGTGAGCGCCCTGCCAAGGCTTAAGCGAGCGAGGAATCTTGCCCTCGACCTGCGTGGCCTGCGCCCCAAGGTGCTTCGTGGAAGAAAGCTTAACAAACTCCTTGAAAAACCAGAGAAGTTCTTAGAGGACTCTTCCTTGGGACTGCTCTCAGGTGCTGGTCTGAGAGCCTACCAGACGATTGCATCACTGCCCTGGCCCTCGGCAAAATCCCGAATCCCGAGCAGCGACGGTCTGGCTCGGCGCTCTGTGGTTCTATTCTTGGGTGAGCAGCAGACATCGGACTACGCGGCGTTAGCACGGTTTTCGAAAGCCCTTGACGCAGACACCGAACTCCTCGTTGTGCTTTGGGCAGAATCCTCTACAAGCCTCTCGCACATTCTTGGCGCGATTCAGTGCCCACAGGCGAGAATCTTTGTCTTACCCAATTGTGATTCGCGCCATGCGCTCGCCTACGTGCTTGCACGATGCCTTGGGGGGCAGGTCGCGGTAGCAAAGCAAACGGTGCCTCCACGGTCACTTAGCGGAGCGTTTCACTCCATTGATGAGAACACAGAGTTCGTTGTCGAGTATACAGAGTTTTTCTTAGCACCAAATGTAGTCTGGCTTAGCACCGTTGCCAAGCGTGGCACCGCCGCCAGCGAGCATGCAGGTCTCGCAGCTTGGCTTGACACTCTCGGTCCCGGACCCACCTCCCAGGTTGTTCCGCAGCTTGAGGGAGTCACCGACTATTGGTGCTACAGCTCCGTGCCTATGTCGAGACCGTTTGGCGACACGCGTGAGCTCAGTGAAATTCCAACGTGCTTTGAACGCAAGCCTGCATGGGTGCGCAGAGGCGAAACGCAAGCAGAGGATGCGTCACCACTCATCTCGGTCGTGATGACTGTCTACAATGCCGAGAAAACCGTTGAGGCCGCGTTGGATTCGATTCTGCAGCAGACCCACTCGAAGCTCGAAGTGTTTGTCGTCGATGATTGTAGCACTGACCGTTCACTGGCCATCCTCCAGAAGAAGGCCGCCGAAGACTCGCGAGTTCGCGTGCTACAAACGCCACGCAACGTGGGGACCTACTTTGCAAAGAACGTCGGCCTTCGCTTTGCCCGCGGTGCTTTTGTGGCGTTTCAAGACTCCGACGATGTCTCCGCTCTTCACCGCTTGGAACTGCAAGCAAGTGCGTTGATCTCCGAGCCGGCAGACGTTGGCAACTTCACTCGGTATCAACGCCTTTCGGAGTTGGGTGACGCAGTGTGGTTCGACCAAGCTCCACACAGGCCGGGCTACATCACGCTCATGTTGCGTCGGGCCGAGGCACTGCGGCTCGTGGGCTATTTTGATTCGGTTCGAGTTGCGGCCGATACGGAGTATTTCGACAGGCTCCATGTCGTGACGGGAAGCGAAGTTCGTCTCTTGCCCGTCGTTGCGTATCACGCGCGTCACGCAGAGGGCTCGTTGACAACATCTGGTCCACACGCATTCACCACCAATGCCGAGGGAGCTGCGGTCATGCCCGCTTCCCGCCGCGCATATCGGGCTTCTGCGAGGCAATGGCACGAAGAGATTTTCAATGGTGAGAGCTCGTCGCTGATGCCGTTTCCAGCGTCAACGCGCCCGTTTCCAGCCCCAGAGGCAATGCAGCCATGACGAAACCGCAAGAAGCGACCTCGGCCATCGCCCCATCAACCAGCATCGCTTTTCAGCGGTCTCTTCGAGGCTCACTTCTCCTACTTCTTCTGATTTCGGTTGCAAGTTGTGATGATGACCCAAGCGAGTGTCGAACCTACGCTTCAGCTCAGGTTGGAGTGGGCTTTGACTACGAGTATGAAGCTGTCTGGGACCATGACCAGAACACAATGCGCTGGGATGAAAATCGCAATGCCGATTGGTGGAGTGGAACGATGGAGTACGCCGACGAGTCCGCTTTTGTCGAAGAAGGACGACTGCTCGGAGATTCGCGGCTCGTGCACGCAACCGTTGTTGCCGAGATTGGTGGTATCCGACATGAGGATGACTATCGCTACGATACCGATGGACGGTTGGTGGAGATTTCGCGGAATACCCAAGACGTTGTTGCAAGCACCGAGGTTACTGTATTTGATGCTCACGCGGCTGACGGGCGTGTACTGCATGGGATTCACAACTACTCCGAGGAAGACAACGAGTGCAACGGGCGCATGATCGACATCGAATACGACGATGTGGCTCGAACCAGGACTGAGAGTATTTCTGAAGGCCTGAGCGATGAGGGAACTCCGTGTGGAACTCGAAGAGTCTCAAGAGAGCACTTTGATGCAGACTTGATCGTGATCGAGCGATCGCTGTGGAACGATCGAGATCCAATGCGGGCGCCCGATGTAACTCGCATGTTTGAGAATTCCCGAACCGCGCGCGTGTGCGTCGACTAACAAGGCCTCGCCAATGACAATCGCCCAGGAAACCAATTCGTAGTGTCGCAAGAAGCAGGTTTTAACGTCATCATTCCATCGCGCTTTGCGGCTTCGCGCCTGCCCGGAAAGCCGCTCAAGTCGATTGTTGGGCGCAGCATGATTGCCAGGGTCTGGGACATAGCAGTCTCATCTGGAGCCGATGAGGTGATCGTTGCGACCGACGATGCTCGGATCGTTGATGAGGTAGTCGCATGCGGAGGCAAGGCCATGCTCACTCGGCACGATCATGCGTCGGGCACAGACCGACTCGCTGAGGTTGTCGAGAGCTTGGCGTGGCCCGATGAGACCGTGGTGGTGAACCTGCAAGGAGATGAACCGTGCATTCCCGTCGAACTTATTCGCGACGTTGCGGGCGCCTTGCGAGCAAATACCAACGCAGGGATCGCAACAATGGCGACTCCTATCTCAACGACTGAAGAACTCTTCAACGACAATGCGGTCAAGGTTGTAGTCGATGAGCAGAGCCTGGCGTCCTATTTCAGTCGCTCGCCGATTCCATGGGTTCGTGGAGTCTTTCATCCAGGGCAGATTCCTCAGCACTTGCCACCGGAGTTTCGCTTCTTGCGGCACATTGGCATGTATGCCTACCGAGCTGGTGTCTTGGGTGAATTGGCCCGCCAGCCGCAGACCCACAACGAAATCGCCGAGTCACTAGAGCAACTGCGCGCGATGGCGTTGGGCATAGCGATTCATGTGACGATCATCGATGAGCCACCTCCTCCCGGGGTTGATACGGCGGCTGATCTCGAACGCGCGTGTACGTATTATTCGGAGTAGAGTGAATTGAATCGTGTAGCAACGTTTTCCCGTGGCATTGCCAACTCGAAGCACGGGCCAGCTCTCATCGGCTGTCAAGAGTTGGTCTATTGGCCGCTAAGCGCATCGGGAATCGACGCCGTGGTTGGGTGGGGTCACAAGGGCAACACAATGATCGCCATTGAGTTTGCTCACAAGCACGGCCTGCCCTATTGGAGACTGGAGGATGGGTTTCTGCGAAGCGTTGGGTTGGGAGTTGAGGGGGATACCGCGCTCTCGATGGTCATGGACGACCAAGGTATGTACTACGACGCTAGACGCCCATCGAGATTGGAGACTCTTCTTCTCACCGCACCGCTCGAGGACGCCGCTCTCTTGCAGCGAGCGAGGGCTGCCATTGCCGAAATCGTCGACAACGGCCTCTCCAAGTACAACAACTCTCCCACCGAGATGTTTGAGCTTCCCGACAGCAAGGGCAAGCCTCGTGTGCTCGTCGTCGATCAAACCGCAGGCGACTTGAGTGTCGCTTGTGGCCTTGGGCGACGCGACACGTTCTCTCAAATGCTTGCGGCCGCTCATAGGGAAAACCCTGAAGCCGAGATTCTTATAAAGACACACCCCGATGTCGTATCCGGAAAGAAACAGGGCTATTTGGGAGCGCTTGAGACTCGTGCCCGGCAACGGATCATCAGTGATGCGTGCAACCCTATCGAGCTCTTAAAGCACGTAGACAAAGTCTACGTTGTGACCTCACAGCTTGGCTTCGAGGCGCTCTTGGTTGGAACACCCGTATCCTGTTTTGGCGCTCCTTTTTACTCGGGGTGGGGGCTCACTGATGACCGCCAACCAGTTGCAAGACGCACAGAGAGTCGAACTCTTGAGCAAGTGTTTGCGGCCGCCTACATTCTCTACAGCCGGTACGTGGATCCGGACACGGGCGAGCCCTGTGAACTTGAGCGAGTGATCGAGCATCTCGCGCTTCAGCGCCGAGAGTTCTCGCGAAACGAGGGACACATCTTCTGCTTTGGCTTCATCAAGCACTTTTGGAAGCAAAACTATGTGCGCGCCTACTTGCGATGTCCGGGGAACTCGATCGTCTTCCCATACAGCGTTGCTCACGCCGAGCGACTGGGGTTTGATCACGAGAGCAAGATGGTGGTCTGGGGCCGCCGAGCGAGAGGCGATGTGAGCGCGCTAACCGCGAAATACGGCGTGCAGCCTTGGTGCATGGAAGATGGCTTCTTGCGCTCCGTAGGACTGGGCTCCGACATGGAAGCTCCCGCCTCGCTGGTTGTCGATCGAGAGGGCATCTACTTTGACCCATCGGCGCCCAGTGAGCTGGAGTCGACCCTGCAAAGCACAACATTTTCCGAAGAGCTTCTCGCTCGAGCTCGCGAGCTTCGGGCCCGGCTCCTTGCCTCGGGGCTCTCGAAGTACAACGTTGGCGATGCCGAGCGCAAGCTGCCCATCGAGCCTGGATCGCGAGATGTCGTCTTGGTGCCTGGGCAGGTCGAAGATGACGCCTCGATCGAGTTGGGTTGCCGCGATGTGTCGACGAATTTGGGCCTTCTGAAGGCCGCTCGCGCAAAGCGCCCCAATGCATACATCGTCTTTAAGCCGCACCCAGATGTGTTAAGTGGCAATCGACGTGGCAATATTCCCAAAGAGCAGGCACTTATGGTCTGTGACCACGTCGAAGTGGATGCATCTTTGGCACAATGCTTACGAGTGGCAAATGAGGTGCACGTTATGACTTCTCTGGTGGGCTTTGAGGCTCTCCTTCGCGGCTTGCCAGTTCATGCCTATGGCCAACCGTTTTACGCCGGCTGGGGGCTCACCGTGGATCGCCATCCTGTGAATCGTCGCACCCGGAGTCTCACGCTCGATGAACTGGTGGCGGGAACGTATCTGCTATATCCGCGCTACTTGAATCGATCGACGCAGCGATTCACAACGGCGTTTCATGTGGTCGCACAACTTGAGGCTGCCCTTGCGATGAGTCCTGAGAAACTGCATGTGAGTTGGCCGCAAAGACAATTTCGCAAACTGCGCAACATCGCCAAGGCGGTTGCGGGGTCGGAGGCACGACGTGGGTCCTAAGAGCGCGTTGCTTTTGCAGGGCCCTGTTGGGCCATTCTTTCGTCGATTCGCCGACGAGCTGCAGCGCCACGGCGCCCAAGTAACCAAAGTCAATTTCAATGGCGGTGATGCTCTCTTCTTTCGAGGACCAGAAGTTATCTCGTACCGAGATCCCATCGACGAGTGGCCCGCTCGATTTCGCGCTCTAGTACGGGAACGTCGCGTCGACGCAGTCTTTCTTGTTGGTGACTGCAGAGCCATTCACAAACCCATCATCCCAATCGCCCACGAAATGGGAATTGCGGTTTGGGTCTTTGAAGAAGGCTATCTGCGACCCGATCACATCACATTGGAGCGCGATGGGGTGAACGGCAACTCCAGCATGCCGAAGGATCCCGATACCTATCGCGAAGAAGCTGCGAACATGGGCCCAGCTCCCAAAGCTGAGCGTGTTGGAGATACCTTCGTACCATTCGCAATTCAGTCTGTGCTCTACGCGTGTGCACACTCGGTGAGCGCCTGGCGGTATCCGCACTACCAACATCATCGCGACATCCGACCCTTGGGACAAGGCATTGCATGGGCTCGAAGCGCGTGGCGAAAGAAGGCCTACGCTGTCAAAGAGAAAGGCATATTGGAGCGGGCGACCGGCATGTGGAGCGGCAACTACTTCCTGGTTCCACTTCAGCTGCACTGCGATTTTCAAATCGTGCACTCGGACTACGAGAGCATTCCGGCGTTCATAGAAGAAGTCTTAGAGACCTTTGCGAAACACGGACCAAGCGATACGCGACTGCTGATTAAACATCATCCCCTCGATCGAGCGTATCGAGACTATACCGAGCTATTGCGGCGTCACTCCGAACGGCTGGGTCTAGTCGGCCGTGTGCACTACATTCACGATCAACACCTGCCCACTCTGCTCAAACACGCACGGGGTGTGGTGACGATGAACAGTACCGTTGGCACATCAGCGCTGTACCACCAAGCTCCGGTCAAGGTCATGGGGCGTGCGATCTACAACGTCCCCGAACTTACCTACCAAGGCAGCCTATCCAACTTCTTTTGCGAAATAGGTAGCGTCGATTCCGAGCTGTTCCGCGACTTCAATCGCTGGATGCGCGAGCACAATCAAATCAACGGAAGCTTCTACAAAGTGCGCGACGGAATCTGCCCCGAGCGAGAGATTTGCAAGCGCCTCGACTCGCAGGAAAGCACCGGTGGTGACGAGGGCAACGACGAGGTGGACGAATCGTATCCACGGCTCGCATAGTGTTGGCATCGAGTTGCTCGGACGTTAGGGTTAAGAAGAATTCTTAGCACCCCGCAGGGCGTTGCTCAAGAATTTGCTTGTATGCGGCATCTACTCTGTCAGCAATGCGGTCCCACGTTCGATTCTCTCGAACCCAGCTTCGGGCGCTCTTCCCAAGGTCTGTCATTCGAGCTGAATCGCGCATGAGCAGGTGCAGAGAATTGGCTAGGTCTTCCCAGTTGTCCTTCTTGTGAATGAGACCGGTTTCGCCTTCGCGTACCATTTCCGCCAACGCATCAACACTTGAAACCACGACGGCTTTTTGCATCGCCATAGCTTCGAAGGGCTTGAGAGGGGAGACGACTTCACAGACGCGGGCACCCTTTCGAGGATATGCACAGATGTGCATGAGCGAGTAGTATCGTGCAACTTGGTCATGCGCAACGCGTCCCGTGAAGGTGACAACTCGTTCTAACTCGAGCTCTGCGGAAAGTGCTCGCAGTGATTGCATCGCTGCTCCGTCGCCAACGAGCAAGAGTCGGATGCTCTTGTGTCCTGCATGGTGAAGGCTCGCCACCGCTCGCAAGAGATCATCGAGACCCTCATATGCTGCAAACGAGCCCACAAAGCCAACCACCGTCTCACTGTCATAGCCAAGTTCACTCTTGAGTGCCAAGTCTGGCTCACGAGGCTGAAAGTCCTCTACATTGACGGCGTTCGGGACCACAGTGATTTTCTTAGCCGATATGCCCGCATCGATGACAATATCGCGAATGGCTTCTGTTATCGCAAAGACGTGATCTGCTTGGCTGGCGGCTTGCATTTCTAGCGCGTGTGTCATCGCGTAGTGCTCGGTGGTTTCATAGCTGGGCTGCTTCGACGCGCGAGTCATATGCCAAAGGCCTCGCATCTCATAGATGGAGGGAATGCCAAGCCGCCTCGCCGCTTCGGTTCCAGAGAGCCCAACGATCTGATTGGACGCGGTGTGGATGAGTGCAGGGCGAAAGAGGGCGGCTTGTCTGCAGAGCGTTTCGACCGCTTGCTCTTGGTACTCTTGTGGCACGAGCGTGCGAAATGCTTCTGTGTCAGGTTCGAAGTGATACGTAATGGCTTCTACGACTTCGCGTCGCTCAGCAAGCGCCTTGTCGATGAAGTCATACCTGTCGTTGGGATAGCCATGCCTGGCAAAGACTTCGATGTCCCAACCCTTGCCTTGGAGCTGTCTTGCTAGGGCATGGGTGCGAATCGCATAGCCACTATTGTGAAATGGCGGGCACTGGCTAACATGATAGAGAACTCGCTTTTGGCTGTTCGGCTTCCATGTGCGAGTCTTCTTCGCTCTACGTGGCATTCCACGAGCCAAGAGCTCTCTCTCCGCAGAGAGCTTCTTTGCCAACGCGGTGTCTTGTTCATCGGAAAGACAACAACGGCTAATTTCGGCAGCTCGGGTTATGTGACCTTCTCGTCCGTGTAGCCTCGCTAAGAGCCTCACAGCAGAGACACTAGAGGTGTGTGACAAGAAAGCATCCCCCAAGTCTGTTGCTCGTTCCGGTGCGTGCTTTTGCAGGACATGCATGCTTGCCCAAAGAAGCCTATTTGCGGCAGTCGTGTGGCCTCCCTCAAACAGCAGTTGAATCGCTTGGCGAGTGCGAAGCTCCACGAGATCAACTCCATAACTCTGAATAGTTTCGCGGAGCAAGGTGCGGACACTTGCCTGGCCAGGAACGAATGCATAGCGCACCAACCACCGGGTCATCTGATCTGCAGGATAGTTTGCCGGCATCAGGCGTGCGCGCAGCGGAGCACTTCGAACCAGCGCAAGCGTAAGACCACGAGTAAGGCGGCGCTTCAGTTTGCGATACTGTGCGTCGAGGAGCCAGCCCAGGTTGTTTGTTGGATTCATTTCACTGGCGTCATGATTGCGGCTTGGCAGGTGAACAGATGTCTACTCTAGTCGGGTCCTTTGCGCTCATCAAGAGACTTATGGCGCTGCTTTTAGCGATCTTTGGTCGTAGGTATTGTTAGTAGATTGCTGTTCAGGGCGTTGCCTTATTCTGTCCGATGAAGCTTACATAAAAGTTGCCGACAAGAAGGCTCGCTAGCGGCAGAGAATCCCTTGCTCAGCTTTCGAGAGCCAAGAGCCCGAGGCACTTGTGGGTATCATCTCGGCCGAGCTATAACGAGACCAGCAATGGCATCCACACGAAGAAAGCTTCGCAAGCTACGTGAGTCCCCTGGCCTCTTCGTAGCAGACATGATTCTGAAGAGACTGGGGCGGTCAGGTGATAGGCTTTCTACCTCTACCCTTTCTTTCCAGTTCTGCAACGCCGACTTCGATGTCGTTGATGACTATGTTCTGATCACGAACGCCAAGATTGTCAGTGAGCTGCGACGAATCAAGCAAGTTGGAGCGGTATCGAAGCTCGAGATTACCGAGAAGAGATAGCTACGCCTGGTTGGGCGGAGGAGAAGTATCATCATGATCAACGCCCGTGAATACTGGGACCAGCGACACCAGGCACTCGATGACCTTCGTTCTGGGGGAGATAGGGGAATATCTGAAGGGGAGAACTATGCGTTCTACATTCACCGCTTATCCGCCGTCCTCCGATTTCTACATGAACACTTCTACGGAAAGAGACCTCTGCACATTCTCGATGCTGGATGTGGAAAGGGGTTTTTCTCAGAAGGGCTTGTTCGATCAGGCTACGAAGTTGACGGCATAGATTCGAGTGAAGCCGCTATTCGCATCGCGAGAGAGCAAACCGTTGGTGAGTTTCATTGTGTTCCACTGGAGACCTTCGAAGCGAAGCGGCTCTACGACGCGGTCATTTGCATCGATGTCCTCTTTCACATTCTCGATGATCAAGTGTGGGAGGCGTCTCTGAAGAATCTAATCAACTCGGTGTCGATAAACGGGTTGATTATCGTGACAGATGTTGCCGGGCCTGAGCGGCTATCGCTGGGCAACTACATCATTCATCGTCCTCGCGAGCAGTATCTTGAATGCTTCGGAGAGCGTGGATTCACCCTTCAGAGAAGCGTTCCGTTTCGTCTTGGTGTTAACCCCAACAAGTTCTTGGTATTCGCAGCGTCCACGCAAGGTGAGGACTCCAAATGAGAATTGCAGACATTTTCGCACTATTCCGGGACCAAGGTTACAAACACGCATACGACTTCTCCTCTTCGACGAGCACCATTCGCAATTACGCCCGTCTTGGGACTCGTGAGATTATTGGCTTTCATTCTCCCGACGAACTGACGGTGGGTGCGAAGAACGTCATCGTAGGAGATGACATGACGCTTCTCCCGGATGACTTGCAGGCCTACCGAGGATCAGCTGTTCTTCTCGTCTTCCCAAGTGCCGATTCACTTGTCTCACGAGGCCTAACGAGTTTTCTGCGCCGCAACCAAGCGTGTATGCAGAGCATCCAGAACACCGACTACAGCGATAACCCGCTAGCAGTGTTTGCCATTATTGACGATGGCGAAAACTCAGCGAAGTACATTGCGAAGAACAACGACCTCGCTCTTCAAGAACACTGGAACACGGAACTAGTACAACAGGCACGAAACTCGCGGAGGATGCGACAACGAGCTTTGCAGCGCGTACAGGACCTGCAGAAGTCTCTGGATTCCGCGAAAGGCGAGATTGCGACGCTTGAGGGCAAGGTGGAGGGCTTGAGCGAGCAGCTTGATTCGGCGCGCAAAGAATCCAGAAAGTACCAGGCGCTGTATAAGAACTATGCCAACAAGCATAGTTTGCTCTCAGACACGTTTGCGGTTGAAACAGGTGCTGCAGTTGAAGATGCGTTGTTGTCGCCTGGCCGAAAGACGTTGGAGTTGCCATCAAGTATCGCGAAATCTGCATTGAGGCACCTTGCACTTCGCGTTCGCAATGCAGGCAAGGCCAACCGTCGCAAGGACGATGCGCCTGCCATCTCCCAGCCCACAGAGGAGGTGCGAAAGCCGATCCCCTTTTTTGCCTGCGCTGCGCTCGAAGAGTTTGAACGCGAAAGCAAAGGCGGCCCGACGATCTTGGTCTACGCTGACGTGAGTATCAATGTCGTAGATGGTTCTTCGATTTGGCTGACATCTGTATGCAATCTTGCTGCACGATGTGCCAATACAATCGTTCTCTCTAGAGAGAACGCCAAGACCGATCTCATCACTTCAAACTTTGTTGACAGCGCAAACCAAGTGCTCTTGCTGCAGCCTTCGGATTTGGGTGTGCCCGATCGACTTTCAGTCGAGGACGTGTCGGATGTCATCTCCATTCTTGATGCGCAGCTTCAGGGGCTTGAGTTTATCGTTGTTCGAGGGATTCAAATTGCCTCGGAGCTTTGTAGGACCAATGACTTCTACGCTCGTTTGGTTCCCTACCTAACCAACTTCTACATGCACACGATGGAAGGGCCTGTGCTCAGAGAGGGGTGCGCTGAGGTAATCGATAGAATTGCGCAAAACTCTAGAACATGGCTTTGGCAGACACCTGCCATGGAGTCGTTTGTTTCCAAGTCTCTAGACATCGAGATGGGGAAGTCGCTTTCATTTCCGCCACTACTTCCCGACATGTCTGGCTTTGTCGCGAGTGCTGCTCCGAGAGTCGGCAACGCACCCATTGTGATTGGATATGCGGGGAAAATCCAACCTGACTGGGGAGTGATCGAACTGCTCAGAGAGGCCAAGAGGCTCAACCAAGGAGCTGTCGATATTGTTGTCCGTATTGTGACGAGCAAGATAAGCCACCGAAGCGAGATGGTTTCCGGTGTGGGCTTTGTTGAGGAGATTCATAGCCTTCTTGAGGAAGACTTTGTCGACTTGCACCAGAACGTGAATCGTCAGAGGAGCATTGAATTGCTTGAAGGAGTCGATTTTGTCTGGTGCTTTCGTCCTGAGTATTTTGAGAGTTGCACACTAGAGCTTTCGACGAAGCTACTTGAAGCGATCGCGATCAAGAAGCCTGCGATTTGCTTTCCTGCGGCCATTAACACCGACTTGCTGGGTAAGAACTATCCGTACTTCATTGAGAAGGAGGACGAGCTGCAGTCACTCCTAGAAAAGAATCCTCATCCAAAAATCGATACGAGTTTGGCAGAGCGAATCGCAACTGAGTACGGTTTTGAAGAGCGAATTGCGTCTCTAAGTGGCTTGTTAACTCCTTTGCAGAAGGACATGGTGGTGTTTGCTGGCCATGACTTCAAGTTTGTCGACCACTACTACTCTCACCTCAAATCGAATGGATACCAGTGCGTAAAGGACCATTGGGAATGGGGGGCAACAACAACGGAGGCCCGTAGTCGGGAACTCTACGAGAAGGCGGATATCATCTTTTGTGAATGGGGGCTGGCCAACGCGGTGTGGTACTCGCAGAACAATTCAGAGAAGAAGCCTCTCTATATTCGCATTCACTTGCAGGAAATTAATCCTAAGGCGCAAAAGTTTGGGCCAGCTATCGACATAGAAAACGTCACGCGAGTCATCTTTGTTTCGGAGAGAGTTCGCGATGTCGCGATCGAGAAGTGGAATTGGCCAATCGAGAAAACCGTTGTGATTCCAAACTATGTATTGGTGGATAGCTTCACTAGCTCTCCAACCAAGAGGCGCTCCATCAACCTTGGCTTGGTTGGAATTACTCCACAAAGAAAACGCTTCGACAGAGCGCTCGACTTGTTAGAAAAACTCGTACCCGAGTTTCCCGAGGCGAGATTGTATGTGAAGGGTCATAGGCCAGAAGACTATTGGTGGATGCATGCGCCCGGCCGTGTGGAAGAGTTGGACTATTACTATGAGCAATATAAGCGCATTGAAAATAGTGCATTGCTTCGAGACACAGTGGTGTTCGATGGCTTTGGCAATGACATGCGTCGTTGGTACAAGAAAATTGATTTCATTCTGTCCCCAAGTGACTTTGAGTCATTCCATTATGCGTTGGCAGATGGAGTTGCTTCTGGATGCGTGCCGGTTGTTTGGAATTGGGATGAGGCCGAAACGATCTACTCACCAAGTTGGCTAGTTTCGAACATCGACGAAGCTGTAAAGCGCGTACATGACTCGCTTCTGTTGGAGGCGAACGAGTTTGCGAGCATCGTGGACGATAACCGAAGTCTGATTGTGGACAGGTATGGCGATAAATCCGTGTTTGCCACCCTGAGCGCCGAAATCGGTTTGAGTAGAAGCTCAGATACTGAGCACCAGAGCGCTCGATAGCGTGGCGGCGCTAGGGCTTTGTTACCCGAAAGCAGAACTGTCCACAGAACGTTAGTTTTCGATGATTCACAACTCTAGGACCTTTCCCCGCGTGCTGCGCCAGCGTTTCAATCTCCCGATTCCTAGGTGATTCGTTGGTGAAGAATTGTGAGAACCGAGGGTCTCGTCCGCTGTAGGTTCGTTCCATGAGCGTGAAGCCGTCAATTGAGGGCCGTATCTCTTCGAGTTTCATTCCAGCATCCTCGATCATTCGCTTAAAGCCATAGACCGTGAAATTCCAAATGCTGTAAGAGTGATACGGCTCGAACTGCGAGGTTTGTCCTACAAAGGTTCCACCCGGTTGCAGTACTCGAGCCACTTCACCGAGAACCTGATCCGGATAGCGAACGTGTTCAAGAACCTGATGTGAGTAAATGAGGTCGAAGTTCGCATCGGGAAACGGTAGGTCGCGCCCGTTGTAGGTTACGAACGTTCCATCGCTTCGCGTTCGGCTTGCCACTTCTGGGGAGTCCTCGATATCTACGCCAGTCCAGTCTGTGCTGGGAAAGTACTGCTTAAAGAGATCGATCGAACTACCAACCCCACAACCCAAATCGAGCACGTGTTTTGCTGGCAAGTCACTCGCCGAGAGTGCTTGCACCATGTCCCTCGAATTGACCTGGTGGCAGTGGTCATTGGGAATGGCCTCTTTCATTAGATCGTACAAATCCATGCTGGAGCGAAGCATATCTCTTGCAGGAGGAAAGGTCGATGTTTGGAACTAACCTGCCTGGATTATTCTGTCGCTCACGTTTCTCTCAACGGAGTCGCAGCGCATCGGGCTGCCACGATCTAGAAGTCTTCTGAGGTGTTTTCATGGCGCCAGCGTGCACCAAGCGCGCGGACTCGAGAGGCACGCTCAAGCAACACCACAGTCGCTCACATCGGAGAAAAAGACCGTTTCGTTGGCGAAACTCGGTGCAATTGTCAACATCGCAAACCAGTAGTTCGTGGTTTTGTCTCCACGACAATGACCTGGCGTGTTTGAGACGTAAGCGAGTTCCAACAGGACTTGGAAGACTCACTTGTTCTGGCATAGCGTAGGGCTAGGGAATACGAATGAGCAAACCAATCCATCCATCTACCCAAACGCGCGGTTTTCGACTTGTCCTTCCCACCCTCGGCGAGGAGAAGCGATTCCTACGCATAGAGGCCCCACGCGACTATCATGTTCCACGAGAGCTGCAGTTTCATGGGCTATCTGGCTACGAGTCCGAGACCCTTGGCTGCTTTTTGGCGACCCTCGAAGAGGCCAATGCGGGCCCGTTTTTCGATGTTGGGGCAAACGTGGGCTTGTTCTCATGGTTGGTTGGCGCAATCTCTGATCGTGAGGCGCACGCCTTTGAGCCGACACCTGAGCTCGCAACGTGTCTCGAGTTGGTCGCAGTCAAGAATCGACTCTCAATCTCAGTGCACAAACTAGCTCTGTCTGATTGCACTGGTGAAGCTGAGTTCTTTCTTTCATCGAGAAGTGATTGCTCCAACTCCCTTAATCCCGACTTCAGAGAGAGCACAAAGACGCTAAGGGTACCCTTGGAGACACTAGATTCGTTCTCCGAACAACACGGTCTTGTTCCTGCAATCATAAAGATCGACACAGAGACCACAGAGCCTGCAGTTCTGCGAGGGGCGTTGCAGACCATCGAAACACACAGGCCGTGGATACTTTGCGAGGTTCTCCCAGGAGCCACAGAGAAGGAACTGAGCGCAGCTCTACTGCCGCTTGGCTACTCTTGGTACCAAATCACTGACGAGATTCCATTGCAGAGGCGTGACTCCATCGTTGGTGATAGTTCGGGGAAATACACCAACTGGCTCTTTGCGCCCAGTCCACCAAGTGAGGAGTTTTGGAATCGAATGCTGCGCTGGAAGTCTGCAGTTCGCGCTTGTCTGCCACATGCATCAAGGGCGCTTCTGCCCTCAAGAATTCTCTCGTTTGGCACTTCTGAGGAGGAGTTTCGAACGTGCTGGGGCCACAACAGTACTGTGCTTGAGGCTCAGTGGGCAGACGAGGGGGTGACTCTGACGCTAAGCCCTGACGCTGGCAGTCACGTCTACTTCTTTCATGGAGACACTGGATTTGACAAGGCAAATAGTGCCGAAAGCCTGCCGGTAGACCCAACCCAGCTGTATGAGATTGTCCTTGAGGTTGAGGGGCACCTTGAAGAGATACCAAGCATGCACTTGCTAGTTCTTGAATTTGATGACGAGAAGCAAATCAATCAGGGCAGGGTGTACTTGCGACCTGGCACCAACATTCATCGTTTCATGCCGCAAGCTGAGGCGAAGATGATTCGGATCGCCTATCGGGCAACATCGCCTGGACGACTAACGATCAGCGATCCAGCGGTTTTTACTGTCACCGACGCTGGATAGTCCGTTTCCCAGAAACAAGAAAATTCACGACTCATGAACGTATGTGTTGGCTGGATCTGTTCTTAGGTCCTCCAACTTGCATTCCCCAGGAGTGCTTCAAGGCACTTGACCAGCGCCATAAATCTAGATACTTGGCCATAGATTCTACTTTGACCCGAGACAGGAAAACAGACCGCCGAGACGGTAGCCCAGCAACAACCTGGGGACGTGCCATTATGGGGCAAATCAACGTCATTAATGCGTTGGTGCTTCGAGAGACGCGTACGAGGTTTGGCCACCATCAGCTCGGCTATGCGTGGGCCCTTGCCGAACCAGCGCTCATGATTCTTACATTCTTGGGAATGTTCGCAGTTGCTGGGCGACAGCCTGCGAGCGATATGGACTCGTTTGGATACATGGCAACAGGCATCCTGCCCTACTTGCTCTTCAGCAAGACAACGGTACAAGTCTCTCAGGCAATCAACGGCAACAAGGGCCTGCTCTTCTATCCTCAAGTGAAGCCGCTCGATGTCGTTTTTGCGCGTATCGCTCTTGAGTTTTCCACCTATGTCGTTGTGTTCCTCTTGTTGATGGGAGCAAACGTCATGCTCCGACATGAGGTCTCCGTTTCTGACCCTCTACTCATCGCTGTTGGCTTTGCACTGGCTTCATTGCTTGGAGCGGGCTTGGGCTTGATATTCATGGGGCTCGGCCAGCTCTCCAACGTAACAGAGCGGGCCCGCGGGCCCCTCATGCGACCCTTCTTTTGGGTCTCTGGGCTGTTCTTCACGGTCGATTCACTCTCTCCAAGGTTTCAAGAGATGGTTGTTTACAACCCTGTCATTCACCCCGTTGAGTTAGTGCGAGCGGGCTGGTTTTCGACCTACGATGATACATATACGAATATTCCCTACGCTCTCCAGTGCGCTCTATGGATGATACTGATTGGCCTTGCACTCGAGGTTGTGACGCGAAGAAGAATTGAAGTCACATGATCGAACTCCGTCACATCACGAAGGCTTACCAAACCCCGTTTGGCCCGAATGTCGTTCTTAATGACATAAACGTAGCGTTGCCGACGGGAGAGAGTATTGGAATTCTTGGCAAGAATGGAGCTGGCAAGTCAACGTTGCTACGAATCATTGGTGGGGCAGAGATGCCAGATCTCGGTAAAGTCTATACCGATGGACAGGTGTCGTGGCCTATTGGGTTCTCTGGTGGCTTTAGTGGGGCACTCACCGGCGAAGACAACTGTCGATTTGTGGCTCGGATCTACGGCCAGAATGTCGATCGGGTGACCGATGAGACTCGTGCATTCGCGGACATTGGTCGCTACTTTTACATGCCAATACGCACCTATTCTTCGGGAATGAAGGCGCGACTTGCATTTGGAATGAGCATGGCAATCGACTTCAGTGTTTATCTGGTCGACGAGGTGACAGCGGTGGGTGATGCAAACTTCAAGAAAAAGTGTCAGGAAGCCTTCTCAGACAGAAGCGAGCGCTCGTCCATTATTATGGTTAGCCACAGTCCCGATACGATTCGACAGTACTGCAGTCGCTGTGCGGTACTAAACCGTGGAGGGTTGGAGTTGTTTCCCTCCGTGGATGAGGCCTACGAGCGGTACGCTGCGTATCAGGCTGGAGATGTCATATGAGCAAAGTAGAGACTGAGGTGGTTCGAGCGGAGGCAAGTTCGCAAGAGATACGCCAGGCGCGTGTCAAGCGCCTGCTTCGAAGGATCGGTATCTGGGTCGTCGTGCCTACGCTGCTAGGTATCGTCTACTATGGTTTTTTGGCTGCTCCACAGTACGACTCGGTCGCAGTGATTCAAGTACAGAGCAAGAGCGGTGGTAAGTCAGATGTCGATAGCATGCTTGTAAAAACGTATGTTGAATCTCGGGAAATGCTCGCTCTTTTGACAGAGAAGCACGGCTTCACCAACCACTATCAGGAAAACGGTGACGTCTTCACACGGCTTTCCGCAGACGCAAACACGGAGGACGTATACGACTACTACCGGAAGGTGGTTGGAGTCGACTATCACAGTAAGTCCCGCACTCTGGAGATTTCTGTTCGGGCCTTCTCGGTCGAGGCTGCACCAGACTTCGTTGCTGCAATTGTTGCCTCAACAGAAGCGATGGCAGACTCTATCGATGGATCATCTCGATCTGCACGACGAACTCTCGCGGACCAACAAGTCGATGCTGCTGCCGAGGCTCTCTCCGTCGCGCAGACTGCTCTCTCGGAAGTTACTATTGCAACAGACGAAGCGCTGACCCCTGCGCAGGTTGCAAACGTCGAAACGGCTCGCTACAAGCGAGACCTGGCCCGTAAACTCTACGAGGCGGCGTTAACAGCTCGAACGAGGCTCGCCGCAGACCTGGTAGAGCAACAGCTTCATGTGGCTGTCGTCTCACCTCCATCCAGGCCATCCGGTGCATCATACCCACATCGAGTTTGGGGAATCCTCACCGTCTTCGTCCTCTCGATTGTGCTCATGGGAGTCTTCAGTATGCTGGGTGCCGCGTTAAAGGAGCATGCTCGCTTCTAGTGTCGGATTCACGAATCTTGCTCTGGCTTTGCGTTGCTCAGCGCCTCCGTTGCCCCAGCAAGGTCGTCCTTCGCGCCTTGCCAGCGGACGAACTCCCGTCGCGATCGTCGATCCACCATTCTGGACCCGACACTAGGGGGTGTCCCTATTAAGAGTTGGATCATTTCGATCACTTGGATCCTGGTGTCGCGTTGGTGCTTGCGGTGTGTGCATAGATTTGATCTAC
>JANTGM010000042.1 GCA_024762925.1 Kofleriaceae bacterium
CCGAGATTTCTTCTTTACAGGTTTGCTCTCCGAAGCCCCTGGTTCTGAAATGGGTACCGGCTTTGGAGCAGGAGCCGGCGTTGCTCCATTTGGCGCCTCTACGCTTGCAGCTCCAGGTAAGAGCCGAAACTCGATTCGGCGGTTCTGTTGTCGCCCGGCGCGAGTCTCGTTGGTCGCGACCGGCTTGTCCGGACCATGTCCTTGCGTCCAAATGCGGTCAGCATCAATCCCTTTGTCCACCAAGTACCACTTGACGTAGTCGGCGCGCTTGCGACTTAGCCTGCGGTTTCCCTTGTCGCTCCCTTTGTTGTCGGTGTGCCCACTAATCTCAATTCGGACACTGGGATTCTCGGTCATTACTTTGAAGGCCGCATCTAGCGTCTTGCGAGAGCGGCGCAGAATTCGGGCACTTGCCGTCTTGAATTGGATGCCTTGAATTGTCCCTGTGAACTCTGCCAGCTGTGCCGGAATTTCGTCAGGACAACCATCTTCGTCTTCAAAGCCGTTTAGGTTCTCCGCCTCGTTTGGACACTTGTCGATGACATCGGGCCGACCATCCCCGTCGTTGTCAGGCTCGGGACAGCCGTCGTCATCTTTGAAGCCATCAACATCTTCCGCCGCAGCAGGACACGTATCGAGACTTCCAACAAGCCCATCACCATCCGAGTCAACTTCAGGACATCCATCCTTGTCATCAATGCCATTGAGAATTTCGGGAAGCTTTGGACATGCGTCGTCATCGTCGGCAATACCATCACCATCTTCATCAGCAATTTTCTGAGGCGCATCCGTCCTGGGACCACTGACAAGGGCGTCGTCTGGTGCAGGCGTTCCAAACGCGTATGCAACCCCAATATGCAGTTCGCCCAAAGTCGAAATCGCTCCCTCACGCGCTGCGGTAAATCCAATCCGCAGATCGCCTCGGAGATCAATTTGCTTTGCCAGCGGATACCGAACACCACCGCCCAAGTACGTCGCAAAGTCCGTATCTGGGCTCGTCATGAACTTGTTCTCGCCAAATACGGTTTCGCCGCCAATGCCCACCAAGGCGAATGGAACGACCTTGCGATCTGGCAACATGTCGAGCACCAGGTTGGCGCGCCACCCCATCACAGGAGAGGAAATCGACTCACGCGAGGCGTTGCCGTCGGTTGAAGAAATCGTAAATTTCGCTTCGAGTTCGGCGCTCAGCTGAGGGTCCAGCTTTGTATAAGGTGCCAGCGAATCGAACACGAGATAGCTCCCCCGAAGTCCGAACAAGAAGCCAGAACCCGGAACCTGATCCGCATGATATGAGTTACCAAGCTCGTTCTGGCTAGAGAGGTAGTTACCGCCCAGGAAGCCACCAATTCGAATCCGAGAGGCAAAGTCTGAGCTGGCAGTCGCCTCGGAGGAACTTTCCGTCGCTATGAGCTCTTCTGCCAGCGCTGAGCTCATAGCAAGCGTCACGCCCGCAACAGGTAGGAGGACGGCCGGAAGCAGTTTCTTGAGTATTCGCACGAGGTTCTCCAACAAGATCTTGGCGACCGACTCTACCAAAATTTCCGGCGGGCAACCGACCAATGAGGGGCCCCAATCTTGCGCCTGTGGACCGAGCGCGTTCAAATGTGAGGGAAATCAGACCAGGCCGGTGTCCCGAGATCCGGTCGATGCCCAAGCACGGCGCCTGGGCAGGAAGTGCTACTGCCATGCTCAAATTCAGTACAAATCCAGATGTCGCGGAGCAGCAGATGAACGCGATCATCTTCTACCTCACGGCCTTCGGCTATATCGACGGTGACTTCGATCGCAGCGAGAAGCTCTTTATCCGAGAGTACATCGCAAAACTGGTTGAGAGTCGCGCGACCGATGCAATGCCCGATGCAGAGCCTGAGCTACGAGAGGAAATCGCGGCGCGCTTCACGACCCACTTCCTGGAAGTCTTCGAGCAAACCGATCGCTACGTGCAAGAGCTCTTCACAGAAGTCGTTGCGAACGAAGAAAAGGTAGACGAGTTCGTCTACGCCAAGCTCAAACTCCGCAGCTACGAGATCTTTAAGAGTTTTGATGAAGAGAACCAGCTTGCATTACTCGACACCATCGATGAGCTCATCAATGCAGATGGGCAGGTTCACCCGGCAGAGGCCAAATTCCGAAGCGAGGTCAATGCCCTTCTTGAGAGCGAAATCCCCTTGGACGATCACGAAATCGAAGTGGTCGCCTCTGATCTCAAGATTCACGCGCCCACAACACTCGACTCTGAACACGACAATCATCCGATTTTTGAACCTCTTGAGCGTCACTACTCTTCGGATCCATCGCGCATGGCCAAGCAGGCTGAGGCCGACCGGCAGCTCATTATGCGCACGATGGACACGCTCGCCGAGGCGCGGGCAAAAGGCGAAGGGAAACTGACAGGTAAGCAGAACGTGAGTGAGTTCGACGGTCAGGAGGCATTCCTCGATGGCAACATCATGGTGCATCCTGCCAAGGAGGGCGAGCGCTACGAACTTATCGTACTCGGCGATTTGCACGGCTGCTACAGCTGCCTCAAGGGTGCTCTTCTGCAGAGCAACTTCTTTGCAAAAGTTGAGGCCTTCCGACTGGACCCAAAGCACAATCCAAACCCCAAGCTCATCTTGCTTGGCGACTACATTGATCGAGGGCACTTTAGTTATAACGGCGTTCTTCGCACGGTCATGCAGCTCTACTGCACCGCGCCCGACCACGTCATCCCACTTCGAGGCAATCACGAGTACTACCTCGAGTACCGAGGCAGAATCTATGGTGGCGTTAAGCCAGCCGAAGCGATCAACACGCTTCAGGGCCATATGCCCCAAGAGATGTTTGAGAACTACATGGCGCTCTTTGAGGCGCTTCCCAACGTGTGTTTCTTTGACCGAACCATGTTTGTGCACGCAGGCATTCCAAGAGATGCCGACCTGCGCGAGAAGTGGGTGGATTTGAGCACGCTCAACGATCCCGATTTGCGATTTCAGATGCTCTGGAGCGATCCAAGCCACGCTAAGTACATTCCCGAGGAGCTGCAGGCACAAAACGCCCGCTTCCCATTTGGGCAAAACCAATTCGAGGCCTTCATGGCCAAGGTTGGCTGCTCAACACTCGTCCGAGGTCATGAGAAGGTCATCGAGGGCTTTCGCTCTGTCTATGAAGACGGTGGGGCTCGGCTCCTAAACCTCTTCTCGGCTGGTGGCGCAAACAACCGAGACCTACCAGAGGATTCGAGCTATCGTGACGTGGTCCCGATGGCCATGACAATGCTGCTCGAAAGCGAGAATTCCAAGGTCACCCCATGGGTCATCGAATACGAGAAATTCAACGACCCAAAGCGAAACCTATTCTTTGCGTCTGCGCCGGAAATTGCGCACAAAAGGGACTAAGAACGTCCCGCAAACCTACTGCCAGACAACTGGCAGCAGCATGGTGGTTTGTACGTTGGCGTCTCGAAACGAGTGAACTTGCGAGAGTGTGTTGGCGATCGTCACCGCTGCAGCATCTCCCAGCAAGAGTCGCACTTCGCCTAGAACCGAACTCTCGGTTGCCGACACACCGTTTGCGTATGAAGAGACAAAGTCCACGAGAGTGGGTTTTGGCGGATAGACTTCAAGATCACCAGGGGATTCCATGCCTGCGAGCTCTGTGACGTGAGCCAGCGCTGCATCGAGGCCGCCAATCTCATCAACAAGCCCGTTCTCCAGCGCGGCCTTCCCCGTCCACACCCTGCCTTGGGCAATTGCGTGAATCTCTTCGTAGGTCTTGCCCCGACCATCAGCAACGCGCTGAACGAAGACTTTGTAGATGTCTTCCATCATCTTTTGAATCGCGGCGCGCTGGTCTGCATTCCAAGCGCCCAAACTAGACCACATAAGAGAGCGCTTGCCCCGGCCCACAGGAAAACTCGTAACGCCGAGCTTCTCCAGGGCACCGCCAATAGCGAGCTTTCCTCCAACAACACCAATGGACCCCGTGAGGGTATTCTCATCCGCATAGATTCGATTTGCGCCAGCACTGATGTAGTACCCACCGGATGCTGCAACACCGCCCATTGATACAACGACGGGTTTCACCGCCTTTAGATCATTCATCGCATGCCAGATAAGTTCACTCGCTAAAGCGCTGCCACCGCCAGAGTCGACACGCAGCACAACGCCCTTGACCGATTCCGCTTCGGTGAGTGCTCGAAGAGCGGCGACAAGCGTTCGTGAGGCGATTTCCCCGCGAGCACCCAAGACACCATCGCCTTTGCCATCAATGATGCTTCCAACAGCGTACACCACAGCAATGTGATCTGCCCCGTCGCGTCTGTGAGGCTGAAGCCCCATAAGTTGCATGATCCTCGCGATGCCTGGCTCCTCCGCCTCTTCCACGCCAACCCTTTTCCATGGCAACTCACCGGCGATCTTGCTTCGGTATGCCTCATACGTGATTTCCTCGTCTACGAGTTTTGCTAGAACGGCTTCGGGGGCCGTGAACATGGCAGTGTCGATAAGATCGCGCACAACAGCGACATCCAAGCTGCGGCCAGATGCGATGCCCTCAACCAACGTGGCGTAGCTTTGGTCGAGAATGCCTGCAATTGTGGTATTCATAGCCTCGGAAGGTCTGTCGAGTGTGAGCGGCTCGGCAGCGCCCTTGTAGTCTCCAACGTGAAGAAAGTCGGCCTTGATTCCGAGTTTGTCCAAGAGCCCTTTTAGGTGCATGGGCATTGCCGCAACACCGCTAATCACCACGCCACCTGTGGGTGCAATCGCAATGCTGTCGCACGCGGAAAGCAGATAGTACTGAATGTTGCTAGCGCTTTCGGTGTGACAGTGAAGGCCGCGCTTGCCCTCCCCTTTGAACGCAAGCAGCGATGCCCGAAGCTCCTGTGCCGTAGCCATACTGATACCAAGGTCACCCACTCGCAAAAGCAGACTCTTGAGATCATCGCGCTCTGCAAGCTCACGCAGCCGATCTTGGAGCATGCGAAGAGGCGTGCTGCCCTTGGTAGAGAACAGCGAAATGTTCTCAAGCTCGCTGATGGAGCCGCTCAAGCCCATCGTCAGAACATGCGGTTTGTTTTTGCTGAATTCTGCGCTCGATCGAGGAGCGTCGTAGAGCCCAGGCTTGCCTAACTCCGAGAGCATCGATGACATCTTGAGTAGATTCGCTCCGCTCATCAGGTCACCACCAGCGCTTGACTGAGGCGCCGCAACTTCGGGCTCAGGTGGTGAGGAGGATGGTGCAGGTTCTTCGACCTTGGGCTTGCAGGCCACCAGTGCCAGAGTCGAAAGCGTGGCGAGGGCGAAGCGATTTCGTCGTTGCATGGGCGAAGCCTACCCCATCACACACACCCCGCTAGGCGCCAGATGTCAAACCGTTGTCACAGGGGACCGCTTTGGGAGCTACTCTGTAGCAGCAGGATCAGGCGTGGGTGTGGGCGTCGACTCTGGCGTCGACTCTGGCTTCGGCTCTGGCGTCGGATCCGGAGTCGGGTCAGGCGTCGGCGTAGGAGTTGGAGTCGGGTCAGGCGCCACGGGATCCGAGGTCACGGGATCCGGGCTTGCGGGATCCGGGCGTGGGTCCGGCGTGGGGTTCTCAGGCGGCTTCTCTTCGACACTGCCGCCAAGTCGCTCAATTTGACGCTTCGCCATCTCGGCCCGACGACTTGCTGGATGCTCGCTGATGAAGTTGCGGAACGCCTTGATCGCTTGGTCCTTGAGTCCTTGTTGCTGGTAGCCCTCGGCAACGCCCCAAAGAGCATCCTGGTATCGGCGGGAGATTCCAAGTGCAGCACGGAACCTCGCTTGTGCGCTCGCGTACTGCTTGAAGTCTAAGTGGCAATATCCAAGGCCTGTGAGCGCAGCAACTCCGCTTGGCTTCGCATCAAGCGCTTTCTCGTACATCTTCACAGCTGCCGCGCAGTTGCCAGTTTCGGCAGCCTTATCGGCTCGAGCCAAGAGCGAGTCGTAGTCCGCTGGTCGGGAAGGTGTGGTCGGTCCATCACCGTTGCTGTCGCCATCACCATCACCACCATCACCATCGCCATCGCCATCGCCATCGCCATCGCCATCGCCGAGCTTTCGATTCTCCTCAAGGAGCGCAGCTAGCTCTGTTGCACCTTCGTGCTCTGGGTCGAGCCCAAGAATGGTTTGCATGTGTGCATACGCTTCGTCGTACTTCTTCTCTGCCATTGCCACCATTGCCAAGCGATAGAGAATTCGTGGTGTCGGGCTACTGGACTGTAGGTCCGCCAGCAGAGTCTTCGCATCGCGAACGCGTTTGTCGCGAAGACGCAACATTGCCGATACGTATTTCCCCTCAGAACTATCCTTAGCATTGCGCAACCAGCGCTCAACTTCTCGGGTGGGAGAACCGTTCAATCGAAGCGCATCCGCCTTCGTCGCATTTGCCAGCGGGTTGGCCCGCTCCTGCGCCAGTGCAGCCTTGGCGAACGCTAAAGCGAGCTTTGCTTGCTTGCGAGATGCCTTGCTTCGCTTGCGAGCTTCCTTTGGAGCGAGCTTTCCCGCGTCGAGTTCGTGCTGCGCCAGTGCATTGTGTAGGCGTCCGCGGTTTACTGCGCGCTCAAACCCTTCTGGCAGCGCTTCCAACTCGGCTTGCAGTTGTTCAACACCACTTCGATCAAACCGGTCAAAAGCTGTTTGAAGCGCTCCAATGAACTCGCCAACATCTCCCGCACCGGCGTCTTTCGCAGTGGGTGTTGGGACCACAGCCGTTGTCCCTCCATCCACTTCTCGCTCGGCGGTGAGGGCCGCATCGATGGCAGTGGAAGCGGAGCGCTCTGACTCGGAATCCTTGAAGACCACGAAATACATCGCTGCTGCGGCACCTGCAAAAATCACGAGTGCGAGGAGGACAATCCACTTGCCAGCGCCACCACCTTCCGAGACATATGCGGCGCTCTCACGAGCCTGATCGGTGGGAACAAATCGGCCGTCCTTGAACTCGTTTGATTTGACCTTGCCAGGCGCAATGCGCGAGCCGGCAAACGCTGCGTCTGCAATGGGAACGGACGTTGCCAGACCACCCGTAGGGCCACTGGGCCCAGCTTGCTTGGGCGGAGCAGGTTTGGGGATGTTTCCAGCAGCCCAGCCAAGCTCGGTTTCACCAGGACCACCTGCAACCGGCGGCCCCAACGAAGCCGGCTCCGCGAGGGCACTGGGCACAGCGGGTGCAGTCGGTTCGGCGGGCTTTGATGGAGCAGCATTCCTCGGCGGAAACGGCGGAGGCTCTGATTTGGCTCTCCCGCGGCTTTCCGATTGGCTCCGAGCTCGAGACCCAGGAGCGGGTGGCGGAACCGACTTCGCCCGAACCCGTGAAAGTGATGGTGCCGTTGCTTCGAGATCTGGCCCGCCCTGCCCCGTGAGCATCGAGGGGTCAACCTCGATGGATGGCGTCGCCATGTCCTTAGCAGTGATGCCTTCACGAGCCGCCTCGATAACGGCCGCAGCAGTCTCTGCCGACATCTCAATCGTGTCTTCTTCGGTTTCGGTGAATGGTGCTTTGGCTTCAACAGCACTCAGTTGCACTGTGTCTTCGTCCATGGCAAACGACTGTGGTTTGCTCACAGGAGCGGAAGAATCTCGTGGAATCGTATGTGGATGGCTATTGCTCGTTGGCGCTCGGGCTGGCGCTCGCGCGGGAGGAGGAGCATCGGCGGCTCGTGCTTCGGCCGCGATTGCAAAGAATGACGAAAGCTCCTTGAGGTCTGATAGCGGCTTCCACTTCTTGCCCGAGCGAGAAATCTCGCAATCGTCAGTGACGATTCCAGAGACGATCCAACGCTGTAGCGTTGCAAACTCACGGCACACTTTGATCTCACCGTCAGCAAGCCGAATTAGCCAAGAGCGTTCTTCTTCACCATCAGAGGATTGTGCGCGCGGCCCCTTAGCGGCAGCGGCTGCAACGGGAGGAGCGACAGGTGGCCCTTTGGGCGCAGAGTCTTTGGGAGCTGTCACGCCCGCTGCAGTGTTTCCCCGCTTGCGAACGCGGAACACATGCTCACAGCTAGCGCACTTGACGGTGACCCCAGAGGGCTTAAGGCGGCTCTCATCGAGTTCGTACTCGGTTTGGCAATTTGGGCAGCGTACGTCCATGAATTTGCGACCCTAGCCTATCCCACCAAAGGGCAGTGCCACAGCTCCCACTGGCGGCTAATTTTCGCTAAATTCTAAAAACGAGGATCGTGCGGCCATTGCCAAGGAATTGGAGCTTTCGGCGCCTATCCCCTATGATCTTGGGCGTGTCCACCGACCTGCCAAGACCCGAGAACAACCGCGAAACCACCCGCATCAAGGTCGACGCCTTCGTTAAGGTCCATGGCGGCAATGATCGTGAATACGTCTTTCGCACCCGAGATTTGAGTGATGGCGGCCTCTTTCTTTACACCAAGGTCACCCACATCTATCCCATCAAGGTTGGCAGCCGGCTAACGCTCGAGCTTTATGATTACGACGATTCCATCTCCTGCACGGTGGCTGTGGTGCGTGTTGTGGAGCCTGGTAGCGCGGAGTCCGAGGACTATCCAACGGGTTTCGGCGTCAAAATCGCAGATATCGACGACGCAAACAGGGGACGTTTGCAGTCCATGCTCGCGCGACTGGCTGAGGGTGTCCCGCCGTACTAGCGCGTATCTCATAACCACTAACCGAGTATGTGTGATGGCCCGAGCTGCAAGCAGGTCCAGGAGCGAGAGCGCAGGCATTGCTCAATCTCTTTGAATCGCGCACTAGCAACTAGCAACGATCGCACAGCTAGCGGTGCCTTCTCTGGCCTCTGGCTATAATGACTCGCAATGAAGCATGAGCCCATCCTTGTTGGCATTCTTCTGGGGCTCACCGCCTGCTCGAATGGCAAGTCTGGCGACGAGAAGCAAACCGCAAAGACCAGTCCAACGGTGCCCTCAGCGACCGAGGACAGCAAGGCACTCGGTAGCCTCGTGATTCGAGTGGACGGTGAGGTTGTGCGATCGATTCGCGCAAGCGACCTCAGCACGCGGCGCACGCTCTTCTCGCTTTTGCCAAGCGAGCATCAAGGCAGAGAGAGCTGGCACAGCATCAATGCAAAGGGGAATTCGCGCACACTCAAGATTGCTCAGTCGATGTATCCGGGCGCAACGATCTCCCTTGATGCGAAGGACAATGACTTCTCGATTGGGCTCTATCTGCCGATTCCGAGCGATGCAAAGCCCCATGTTCGCCAACAGCTCGAGAAACCGCACCTTCAACTTCAGAGCGTTGAAGAAGTCGACTTGCGCTCACAGGCCCCAAAAGCGAAAGCTCCAGTAGCGTTTCAACCACTAGAGCTACTGCTCGATGATTCGCAGGTTGCAGAGCTGACCGCAGAGAGTTTTGCGAAACTTCCAATCGGTTTGAAGTTCACAGAACGTCGCAACCCGGAGCGCCACCCAACGGAGCAATACCAGCTATCGGATGTTATCAGTGCTCACGTTCCACTTGAGAAGATCAAGTCGTTGACGCTGCACACAGCAAGGCGATCCATTCGAATCGACGTTGATGCATTGGTGGCAGAGGACCAGCGACACTTGCTCAAGCGCAATCGTCGCGGCATTTGGGTGTACCGAAGCTACAAAGAAAAATCCCCCGGGGTTCAAGAGGAACTCCGAGGGATTGTTCGGGTGGAGACTCGCTCCACAATCAAGCCTTAGAACGGCGAGATCACAAGCATGTGAGCTCGCATTTGCTCTTGAGCCGTAATGTCGGTGACACCGTTGCCTGCATCGCCGTCGGTATCAACGCGAACATCATCGGCAGCGGTGTACTTCATGATCGTGTTGTCATCGATGACATAGTAGTGGATGCCGTTTGGATCCATGACCACACCATTCGTCTCGACACTCACACCGATATCACCATTCACTTGGGTTCCACCTGCAATGTCGAAGATGGTGACAGACCCTGTTCCATTGCGCAGTGGCATGTAGAGCTTGCCGTTGCCCGATGCCATCACGCCTGCTTTTTGGCCAGGTGTCGCTGGAGTTAGCAGCGTCACTGTGAAGGCCGCCACGTCCACGACGCTCACAACCGAAGCTGCCACATCATCCTTGCCACCGTTGACACCGACGAAGACCATAGCGCTGTCCTCTGACCAAGTTAGGTGCTCTGCAAAACCAACCACAGTGAGTGAGACCGGTTGGTCACCTGCAGTTCCCGCGTCAGTATCGATCAAGGTGAAGGTAGCAAGGTCAACGAGGAAGAGCTCGTCGATATCAACCGATCTTGATGAGACAATCGCTGCCAACGTGCTGCCATCCGGCGAAATCTCGATGTTCTTGATGGTGCGGCCTTGTGCATCGGCGGTGTAGAGCGTGAGGCGAGCTTGCTCAGTGAGAGCTGCGTCCATCTTAATGATGTGAACGTCAGCGGGGCTCGATCCAACGTCGCCACTCGCCCCGTCACCACCGTGATAGTGGGCGTTGTCGTTGTAGCCGATGTAGAGGTCCGCACCATCAGCGCTCATAGCAACTCCGCCACCACTACCGAGACCTGCCGTGGACAAGTCGGCACCCGCCACCGAGGTGTTGGTGCTGGTGTCAATGATGGCAAGCCCAGCTTCGTTCTTGCCAACGGCATAGATGAAGCGTCCATCGGGAGTCATTGTGATTTGCCGAACATTTTCCCCAGCCGTAATGTCAACGGCGAATCCTTCAGTGCTACCTGATGTATCAACCCCCACGTAGTCACCACCAAAGTTGCCACCATAGATCATCGGAGCATCAATGAAGCTAAGGTCGACAGTGATTGGATCCACGGTGCCATCAATCCCTGAGAGATCAATGGTGCGAACAGCTTGGCCGCCGACGATGAGTGACTCGGGCCCGTAGTATGTCGATGGCTCGCCACCGACAATTGGGAAGGTGTTGCCAGCTTGTGTGCCTTGGTTGATTGCTGTTGAAAGCCCCTTGAGATTGAAGAGCAAACGTCCTGTATCGTTTTGCACGGTGGTCTCAATGGCCAGCGTGTCGGCAAGGTCATCGAGAACAGCCGTTGCTGTGATTGTTAGGTTCTCTGGGCTCACCACCGTGACGATTTGCGTTGCCAGATCAACACTGAGCGTGGCTGTTTGGGTACCAAGTGCGGTGTTCAAGCCACTGGTTAGCGCCACAGGGCTGTATGCGACATTGGTGTCGAATGCATACGCCGCGAAGTTGTAGCCAATGGCGGGAATCGAGGTGAGAAAGTCAAAGTCCGTGGCATTTCCGGCGAAGATGACCGTTTGGCCAGTGCCTGCTGGGTCACCTGCTGTGAGTGCTTCGCCATCGGTCGGCGTGAAATCGACTGGCACGTTTTCGCCAGCAATAATGACAACCCCATCAAAGGTCGACTCGGTGGGATTCACCCAGCTAAGCGCAAGGCCTCCTGTGGTAACCGCTGTTGCGGTGAAGTCAGTTACCGGGCCGAGTTCGACCGCGATCGCTGCATCGGTTGTGTCGGCATCCGCTCCACCCGCTGCGTCCGCCAAAAGCCCTGCGTCAATGTCATCGGCTCCGCCATCATCGTCGCCACCGCCGCACGCAGCCAGAGAAAGCCCTAAGGCCAAAGAACATGAAATCGCTTTTACTCGCATCATTCCCCCCCACATATTTGGAATCCTGACTGTTGCTTCAGTGAGTTCCCCAGGCCCTTGGCCCAAACACCGAACTTGCAAAAACCAGGTCTAGATTGAAGGCGCAAGTTTACCAGGCTTCACGATGGAACGGAATTGGGCGCGCAGATCTGTGGGAGGTTGATACCAATTGCGATGGCTCATCCCAGGTAGCTCACAATGGAGCTTCCATCTCAGAGCTCAGTAAATGGATCACTAAACTTCGGATCCGTGATGAGCGCGTCATCGGTGAGTGTAAGCAAGAAGTCCACCATGGCATCCTTTTCCTGCTGTGTCATCGCAATCTGAGACACACCATCGCCGTTGGGAAAGAAGGGAGGACCCAGGTTCGGGCTGGGCTGGACGCCATCGCTGTAGTGAGCCACCACGTCCTCAAGAGTCGCAAAACGGCCATCGTGCATGTAGGGAGCTCTGAGCGCGACGTTTCGAAGCGAGGGCACCTTGAAAGTCCCATCATCCTGAGCGAGCTCTGTAACGGCTCCGTAGCCAAGGTCCGACTCAGTAGTCGCATCGAGACCGTTGCTCGCCGCGGATTGTGCAACAAAGCCCTCACCTTGGTGACAGACAAAGCAGCCAAACCCGCCTCGTCCAGGTCCCGCAACAAAGAGGAACTTGCCGTGATTCTCAGATTCAGAAAAGTTCGGGAAGTCATCGGAGCGCCGAGCGACCATCGCGCGACCGGTGTCATACTTGCTTTGGGTGCTAATCATACTTCGCACAAACTGGGCCAACGCCAGCGACATGCGCTCAGTGCTGATTTGCGGGTCTCCAAAAGCCGCTTCGAATAGCTTGGGGTAGTAGCTGGCTTCGGCAGCTCTGGCCTCGAGTCCTGCGAGCGTCATTCCCATCTCAACGGGGTCCTGAAAGGGCATGAGTACCTGTTCTTCAAGAGTTGCTGCACGTTGATCCCAGAAGAAGCGTCCTTCCAAGTAGAAGCGTGCATTGGTGAGGCCCATCGAGTGGCGTCCCGTCTCGCCATCTTCAAATCCCAAGCTCAAGACCCGATCATCGGAAAACCCCTTTTCTTGGATGTGGCATGAGGCGCAGGAGACTGTGCGATTGGCGCTCATATTCACGTCGTAGAACAACACTCTGCCAAGCGTCGCGCCGGCATCGGTGATCGGATTGTGTGCTGGCGTATTGTCACTATCCATGAGCGGCAGCTGGCCATGCATGCCCTCGGTCTCGACCAAGAAGTGGGCGGGAATCTCTGGGTTGGCGTAGTTGTAAGGCGTGCTCGGCAAGATCGGCCCATCTTCAGGCTGAGTCTGTGGAGCGTCGGTGCTCACGCCAGAGGAGGAGGTACTTCCGCAGCCGAGGGCGGACATGGCAGATGCACTCAAAAAGGCCAGTGCCGCAATGGATCTTCGATAGCTCATGCTTTTCGTCTTTCGTTGGGGTGCGTAGCATCGGTGGCACATAGCGCTGGTGACACACGGCGTTGGGGTGACGTATAGCAACGTAGGCACCGGTAGTTGCGAAGGCAACGATCCGCGACTAAACGATGGCGAAGCAGGGTTCTCAGTGCGCCAAGATGCCGCACTTGAAGAGAATTCATGTTCTTCTCGCGCCCACGCTTGAGTTTTCTGCATCCAAAAACAGGATGCCCCTCACTATGGTGGCTGCGCTTGCACAAAGGCTCGGTTGCCAATGCTTGCAACGCACAGGGAAGCGTCATGAAGAAACACCTCGTTATCAGCATTGGCTTTTGTTTCCTCGTTTCGGGCTGCCTTGTGGTGGGCCCACGGCGCGGAAAGCGTCGACAAGGAGCCCATTCTCACTCCTGCCATCCAAGCGAGTACTGGAATGGTCACAAGTGTGAACACAAGAAGCACAGGAACAAGAAGCGCAAACACAAACACAAACACAAACACAAGCGCTAGCTTGAAAGCGGGGAGCGGGGAGAGCGGAGGTTCTATGCCCAGTGCAGGCCCAGAAGCCAGATCAACATACCAATCGCAACCGCAGCTCCACTATAGCCAGCGGCCTTCGGCACCAAGCGATCATTGTCGTCGACGCCGCGCAGCGCGAATCCAAAGCCCCCGCCAATCCAAAGTGCGAGGCCAAAGAGCGCCACGATGGACCAACCAACCGAGGGCATTTGGTCGCGCTTGAGCAGGGCGTGATGCCACTGTTCCGTCTCCTTAAGATTCGTGCTTGGATTGGATTGCAGCTCGATCTGGGCCATGAGCCTCGCAATGTGACGATCTGCCTCTTCGAGACGCTCCGAGTATGGCGTGTAGAAGCTGCGTGTGGCGCGAACCGATGAGCGAATGCCCGTCCAGGCAGAGACCGCGAGCTGCGAATCGCCGTGCTCCTCAGCACTGAGCGCCAGACTTCGGAGTTTATCGTAGGCGGTCTCCACATGCGGAGCCAGCGGCAAGTACCAACGAGCTGCCCGCCTCCACAGGCGCACAGCGCCCTCGCTATCGCCGTCTGCGAGTAGTGCATCGCCTTGCTGCAGAGCGCTGCGTCCCTCCCAGAGTGCTCGCGTAGAGAGCACACCAACACAGAGAAAAACGCTCGCGAGAACAATGAGCATGCGCCGCTTTGTGCGTGCCCTGCGGCTCATACAAAATCTCGACGTGAGAAGATTAGAATCGAAAGCCCCATGAGAATGGCAATGTGGAGCAGTGCGTAGCCCGAAGCCATTCCCATATATCCCCAAGAGACAAAGTCGCCATGCACGCTCACATGATTGCCATCCACCGAGCCACCACTAACTGAGAAGAGATGCAGATCTGGGACAACGTAGAGCGCCGCCTCACATGCCCCCTTTACCACTGTTGACTCGGCGGTTTCCAAGACAGCTCGCAGATCGGGTGTGACCCGGCCTAGGTAGAAGAGCCCAAAGGTGAAGATTCCAGAGAGAAACGGACTGGAAAACGAAGAGAAGAACACCGCGATGGCGGCAACGACCAGAACCTCCAAGAAAGCCAGTAGCAGCGCTTTTAGAAGCACTGTTGTCACTCCAACGTCTTGCATCTTTAGCAAGAGCAGCATCACGATGGAGAACAATGCCAACAAGCAAGTGAGGGTAACCACCATACCAAGATATTTGCCTAAGACAAACTCGTAGCGTTCAAGTGGCTTTGTGACGATGGTGTGGATGGTGCGTTTTTTGATCTCGGTGTAGAGCAGCGAAACACCCAAGAAGATGGCGGTAATGCTGCCAAAGAGCGAAACACCACCAAGGCCAAGGTCGCGAGCAACACGCGCCTCTTGATGGAGAGACATCTCTCCTAAGACGATGGCGAAGAGATTTACGGCAAAAACAACGGCCAAGATGCCGTAGAGCACGCGGTGTCGAATCGCATCACGAAAGGTATTGAGGGCGAGTGCCCAGATTCGCCTCATCATGACAATGCCTCTTCTTCCTCTCGCACCTTCGCTCGCTGCTCGCCATCGTTGGCAGCGCGAACAAAAACGTCTTCGAGGGTCTCATGCACTGGAGATACCGAGATGAGCTTGGCCCCAACATCAAAGCCACGACGAACAAAGGAGTCCACGTCGCTCTTTGGCCCAAGCATCGCTGTGAGCTCGCCATCGTGGTGCCGCACCTTCACTGCGAGGTCTCGCAGTTTGGATTCAGTCGCGTCATCCAACTCACGCACATCAAAGACCACCTCGGTGCCAACTTGTGCCGAGACAATATCCCGCAGTCGGCCGACGTCGTGAATGTGCCCTCGCACAATAATCGCGATGCGATCGGCAACACTCTCCACATCCGAGAGAATGTGTGACGAAAAGAACACCGTCTTGCCTTGTTCCTTGAGATCAAGAATTATGTCGCGCACATCCTTGCGGCCGATGGGGTCAAGTCCACTCATGGGCTCGTCAAAAACCACCAAGTCGGGGTCGTTCATGAGCGCCTGTGCAATGCCTGCACGTTGGAGCATTCCCTTAGAATAACTCTTAAGCGCACTGTCTCTTGCGTCTCGAAGGCCAACGAGCTCAATGAGTTCATCACTCCGCTTTGCCCGGTCTGCCGCCCCTTGCCCAAAGAGCCTGCCTGTGAAATCCAATAGCTCCGATACACTGAGATAGTCGTAGAAATAGGGAGCCTCGGGCAGAAATCCTAGTCGTTGGCGAGCTTTGCGACTCGGAATCTCATGTCCCAGAATCCGCGCTGTCCCAGCAGTCGGTGCGATCAACCCCATGAGGATGCGCATGGTGGTTGTCTTGCCAGCGCCGTTGGGGCCCAAAAATCCGAACGCTTCGCCTTGGAGCACTTCGAAGTCGATATCGTGTACAGCGTCGACGCGTCTTCGCAAGAACCCTTTGCGGTAGGTTTTGGTCAGCCCTTTCACTTCAATCGCGTTCACGGTAGCACCTCAGCCAAAGCATCGCACACTCGATCCAGTTCTGCCGAGCGCATGCCAATGTAGAGTGGAAGAGAAATCGCCTGCCGGTGCAGTACAGCGGCTTTGGGGGCCTCTCCGGGGCCTTCATGAGTTCCGATTTCCGCGAAGCTGTAGGTTGCAGGACCGCATCCGATTGCTTTGCTCTGCAGCACCTTGAGCACTTCGCCGCGTTGAAACTTGTCGGCAAGGAGAACAGAAAAACTCTGATTCGCATGCACAGCACCCTCTGGAAGCTGCTGCCACGATAGCCGTGACGAAGCGCGCAATGCCTCTAGTCGCTCCTTGTATCCCGTCACAAGCATCCTGCGTTCAACAAGCATCGGTTCAAGGCGAGCCAGTTGTGCCAAACCAAGGGCGGAGGAGAGTTCGCCCAGGCGTGCATTGGTGCCAATGCTCGCAAAACTTCCGCCACCGGCTTGCCCGTGATTGCGCAACTGCCGAAGTCGTCTAGCAAGCTCCTCATCATCGCAAACGATGGCGCCTCCCTCCCCGGTCGTTATGAGCTTGCGGGGATGAAAGGAGAACGTTGCCATGCGTCCGGCTGCACCACCAGGACGACCATCCTCGTCAGCGCCACCAAGGCCACACGCCGCATCGGATAGAACAGGCACTCCAGTCGAAACTTCGAGCGCTTCAATAGCGGCTCCGGACGTTACCGCTCCAAGCTGATCGATCGTCACAATCGCCTTGGTTCTTGGAGATACCGCTCGCTTAGCAGCCTCGAAGTCCATGAGCCAAGAATCGCTTGTGATGTCTACGGCGATGGCCCTGGCACCTCGAGCCGCCACTGCATTGGCTGCAGCGGGAAAGCCAAATGCTGTCACCAACACATCATCGCCAGGACCAACCCCAAGGGCCCAGAGCGACAATTCTAAGGCGCTGGTTCCCGAACTTGTGGCCACTGCATGGCCACGGGCGGCGGTTTGCGCCAATCGCTCTTCAAAGCGCGTGAGTTCCGCCCCACCTGTGAGCATGGTACCGCTCAGGACTCGTTGCGCCGCACTGCGCTCGGCGTCGCCAATGGAAGGGCGCGCAAGTGGAATCCAATCAGGCACTAGTGTCGGGTCCAGAATGGTTGATCGACGATCGCGACGGGAGTTCGTTCACTGGCAAGGCGCGAACAACGAGCTTGCTGGGGCAAGCGAGGCGCTGAGCAACACTGAGCCGAATGCGTCCAGAGGGCGAAGAACCGAGCGAGCGCGAGCAAGAGTTTTGAATCCGACACTAGTGCGTGATCCATTGCGCTAAAGCCCCATGTCTCGCCGATACCATTCGATGGTTCGGCCAAGCCCCTCTTCGAGATTTGTTTGTGCCACAAAGCCAAGCAACTCCTTCGACTTGCCAGAGTTGGGCACGCGCACTTCAACATCGGTATTGGGCCAGTCGATGAAATTCAACTTGGAAGAAGAGTTCGTTAGACGGACGATGAGCTCGGCAAGGTTGTAGATGGTCACCGTAGAACGCGCATTGCCGATATTAAATGCATGTCCAACCGCCTGGTCCTTCGAAAGGCATAGAAGCACCGCGTCGATGATGTCATCGATGTAGCACCAAGCGCGAATCTGCGAGCCTTCGTTGTGGATGGTGAGGTCTTCATTCGCGAGTGCGCGCCGAATGAAGTGGTGCACGGCGCCTTCGCCAACCTGTCGCGGACCATATACGTTGAACGGCCGAATCGAGCACGCAGGCAAGTCAAACTCTTTGTGGTAGTTCATCGCCAGGTGCTCGGTTGCAAGTTTCGCGACCGCATACGTCCAGCGAGCCTCGCCAACTGCTCCGAGCGTGGTCGAATCAAACTCCGTAACGTGGTACGCATAGCGTCCGAAAACTTCTGAGGTACTAAAATCGATGAAGCGCTTGATCCCGCCAAGTTCTCTAGCGGCCTCCAGTGCGTTGTCGGTGCCAACCATCGCGATCCGCATCGTCTTGACCGGGTTCTTTAGGACGGTATCCACACCGGCAATCGAAGCCATGTGCACCACCGCATCACATCCCTGCATCGCTTCTCGGAGTGCGGCTGCGTCCATGACATCGCCCTTGATGATGGTGAGGTTGGGGTTCTCATCGAGCCCAGCCGTTCCCAGAGCATTTCGACGAAAGTTGTCAAAAATCACCACATGATTGCCATCGGCGGGGGTTGCCAACAGTCGTTCCGCAAGGTGTGAGCCAATAAAGCCCGCTCCGCCGGTAATAAGCACGCGACGTCCCGAAATCATTCGGAGAGTCTAATCAACTCGCGCTCGTTGGGCGAGATTTCGTAGGCGCTTTCCACCAGAGCATCCACCTCTTCGGCCACCGATGTGGCGCCGCTTGAAGACGCGACTTGGGCCAGCTTGGCAAGACGAGGCTCAACCTTGCTCCAGAGCGCAGGCGTTGGCAGCGGGAAGTCGCGCAAATGCCCAAGTTTGAGTTCGGCAAAGAGCCGCCCCCGCCTCGGCTGAACCGCGCGAAAGTACCAAGTCATGAAGCGACTATTGAGTAGGGCGACCAATGCCAACCGCCGCTCCACTGCTTCTTTGCTGTGTCCCTTGGCCCTATCGAGCAAGACAAAGAGATTGTTTGAGACGTAGTAGCCCTTGGCGTCAAAGGCAGCCATCACGCGGTCCCCCGTGCGACGCACGACAATCTTGTTGCGTCCATGCCACTCAGTTCGCCCGAGGTTGGCATAATACCCAGCACTTCGATCCACCGCCCTCGGATCGAGATTCAGCCACCGCCCATTCCAGCGGAGGGAATAGGGCGCCATCTCCCGGCCACCCACGACGATTCTTCGAGCGGGACCTGTGCCCTTCTCTTCCATAAACAGCCGCTTGCGAGCATTTCCTGTGTGCACGCCTTCATGCATTTCGAAGCGCTGCCCAAGTCGCGGAAGGGCTTTCAAACGCCGATAGAGCGCGAGCGCCGGCCCGTGGAGATAGAGGTTGAACTTGTGCCCCGGCAACTCGCGAAACACTGCTTGATGTTGCCGATGAGTCGGGAGCCTAGATTGTGACCACGTTGCGTCGAGCCTCGGCCAAACCCGCAGCTGATGCTCGGCACAAGGTGGCTTGGCAACGCGCTTTGCACAGATGGCGACAGCGTCGATATTTGCGCCTTCAAAAGCCTGGCCACAGTGGGCGATTTCGGTGATGGCACTCCCATCGAGAATCAGATCGCGAACCTCCTGGAGGTTCTTCAGAAGCACGATATCGGGCAGTACGTAGCCCCAGGGAGCACCTACGGGCAGAATCTGGTGAGCGCGCTCAACAAAGAATTTAAAAGGATCCCAAACCCCGCGTGCTGTCAAAAAGAGTTCCTGGTATCGAGCTCGAGCTTGCTTCGATAGCTTCAACCCCTTCTGCCCCCACGGTGGGTTTCCGACGATTGCGTCAATGGAAGGGAGCGACGTCTCGGGCAAGAGGGCGTCGCCAGCGATGAGCGTGGCTCGACACTCCTGCCCAACCGCCAGCTGCAGAGCTGCACGGCTCACTTCGAGAGCGTTCGCATCCAAGTCCACTCCGACGAGACAGGCCGAGAGTTTTCGCCGAAGCGCTGGACCGCGCCGTGCCCCCCCCTTCAAGCAGTGGAATTCGAGGTACCGCAAGACGCCCAGCAGAAAGGCCCCTCCGCCGCAGCTGGGATCCAAAATGCGCAACGCTTTGATCTTCGCCGGCGTCTGCCCAACGACAAGATCAGCAAGTGCATGCTCTACCACGAAGTCCACCAGGTATTCGGGCGTATAGAAGCTCCCCTGACCTCGTTGCTGGGCCTTTTCGGTCGCCAGATGAGCCTCGTAGAGAGGTCCAAGACTGCCAGGATCCACCCAGTCCCCGCCCTCGAAGGCGCGAGAGAGCGTGTGCAGAAGTGGCGCCCCCAAACGCGCCTCGCGAGTGAGCGCTTCCAGAATGCGTCTCTGATCTCCCGGCCGGCCTCGAGACATCCTCCACCAGTAACACGCCCCAGTGCGTACTCACACTTTCTGCCGTTCTGCGCTAGTGTCTAGTGGGGCCGCCGCCTCATCCATGATGACTATCTCGCGTCGCAGCTTCTTTGGGCTCGCCCTCGCCGGGTGGGCGCTCTTGCGTTCGCGTGCTGCAGAGGCGATTGGCGAATCTTCGCTCCTTCAGCTCGGCCAGTTGGAGCTGGGCCAAAACTGGCAACCAAGGCCAACCGCACTTGGCAGGCTTGTTCGCGAGGTCGACAAGCGGACATCCATTCCGGTGAATCTCACACCGCGCTCGGTCAAACTCAGCGATAAAAATCTGCACGAAACGCCCATTCTCTACCTTGCGGGAGATCGGGAATTCCCCATGCCAAGCCCTGAGGATGTTGCCAAGCTCAGGCGCTTTCTCACCTTTGGGGGCTTTTTGATCATCGACTCCGCAGAAGGCCGAAGTGATGGCGCCTTTGATGGATCGGTTCGCCAGCTCATAGAGACGCTCTATCCACCTCCCAGTAAGGGCCTGCAGATCGTCTCAAAGAAACACGTCATCTACAAAAGCTTCTACCTTCTCGACAAGCCCGCTGGCCGTCTCTCGGTGAGTGCTGCACTTGAAGGTGTTATCCGAGATGAGCGCCTCTCGGTCGCCTACATCAAGAACGACATGGGTGGTGCGTGGTCGCGTGACGACTTTGGGAATTGGGAATTTCCGTGCACACCAGGGGGCGAAACCCAGCGTGAATACAGCTTTCGCATGGGCATCAATCTCATCATGTATGCGCTTTGTCTCGACTACAAGGCCGATCAGGTGCACGTCGATTTCATCATGAAGCGCAGGCGGTGGCGCCCCAATGACGGCGCAGAGATTCCCGAGTAGCCGTGTCGATTGAGATATTCAGCGAAGGGCTACGTCTTGTCCTTCTCATCGTAACACTCTCGAGCTTTGGCCTCGGCGCGCTCTTCTTTGCACTTCGCAAGCATCAGTTCGCTGCACCCATTGTGGCCTCATCCGCGCTTGTCGGTGCTGCTCTGCTTATTGAAAGAGTCACGGCCATCCTCGTGAGAGCCGCAGCGCCCGATTCGGTCGACTTTAACGAGTACCACTGGGTCTTCTTATCGCCCTGGGGGCGCACGGCGCTGGTGCTCGCGCTCATTTGTGCATGCGTAACCCTGGTACTAACCGCGATTTCAACGCGCGCAAGTCATCGACCGTGGCGATGGTGGTTCATCGTTGCAATGCGGGCTGCAGCTCTCGCGGTGGCCTTGGTACTTTTCTTACAGCCCGCAGTGGAGTTGCGGCAAGTTGCCCGTGAACCAAACCACGTCGCGATCCTTATCGACGACTCCGCTTCGATGGAACTCGCCGATAGAAAAGGCACGGCTACGCGCCGAGAGCTGGTCCGCACACTCCTAAAGAAATCTGCCGATGCGCTGGAGAAGTGGCAACGTTCACACATCCTCGACATCTACACCTTCGCGGATGACCTCCTGCAGAGCAGCTTGGCTCGCGTTGGAGACTCGCCAAGCCAAGGCCCCGCTACGCTCTTACGTCACGGCCTTGAGACGGTTCGCAAGCGCTACAAGGACGACGAACTCGCTGGCATCGTTGTCGTGAGCGATGGTGTTGTTACCGGCGATCTGGCCAAGATCGGAATGGGAGAATTTCAAGACTTCGCTCGCGAACTTGATGCCCCAGTGCACACGGTCTGGGCGGCGCGTCCAGGACTAAAGGACCTTTCGGTCGCCGAGGTCCGGGCTGATGAGTTTGCCTTTGTACGCACTGTTACGCGCGTCGAAGCCGTCATTCAAGCTACAGGGTATGGCAAGCGACGCATCCCTGTAACCCTCTCCAGCGAAGGCAAGGCAATGCGCCGAAAGTGGGTCGACGTGGGCCCGGGGGAAACCACGGTTGCTGTCGCATTTGAATTCACTCCGCCACGCGTTGGCAAGTTCGTTTATAAGGTCTCAATACCGGTCGACGAGGAAGAAGCTGTTACCGAGAACAACAGTGCGTGGTTCGTCGTCCGCGTTATTCGCGACAAAATCCGGGTGTTGCAGGTGGCGGGGCAGCCTTCTTGGGATGTGCGGGCACTACGGGGAATGCTCAAGCAAAACCCCAACGTCGATCTAATTTCGTTTTTCATTCTTCGAACAGAAGATGACATCAAGCGCGCCCCAAACGCCGAACTTAGCCTCATTCCCTTTCCGACGCGCGAACTCTTCGCGCAAGAGCTGCCTTCGTTTGACCTTGTGGTGTTGCAGAATTTCAATTACGGCCCCTATGGGATCGGTCGCTACCTAGAGAACATCCGCTCTTACGTGGAGGGTGGCGGCGGTCTCATGATGCTCGGTGGTCCGCTCTCCTTTGCGTCGGGCAATTACACCGGAACTCCGATTGCCAAGGCTCTTCCCGTAGAATTGCCAAGCCCCATTGACGCTGCAGATCAACTGCTCGACACCGAGCGCTTTAGTCCCAAGCTCACCTCACTTGGGGCCATCCACCCCGTGACAGCGCTGCGTTACGAAACCTCAGACAATCGCGAGCTGTGGAAAAACTTGCCCCCTCTCGAGGGCGTGAACAAGGTCCTTCGCGCAAAGAAAGACGCTTCGGTGCTGGCAGTGCATCCGCGACTCCGCGACAAATCGAATGCACCGATGCCCGTCATCGTTGCAGGCGACTACGGAGAGGGTCGCAGCCTAGCCGTTACCACCGACTCACTGTGGCGATGGGATTTCGTTGCCGCCGCTGAGGCCGGAAACGATGGCCGCCACTACCTCAAGCTTTGGGACAATGCAATTCGATGGCTCATTCAAGATCCCGAGCTTCGCTACTTGCATGTCAATAGCGACAAGAACTCCTATGCTCCAGGTGATTTGGTCCAACTCAACGTGCGCCTCCAAGACCAAGACTACAGCCCATTGCAACAGGGCTCCGTGAAGCTCACCATCTATCGCGGGTTCGACCCGGCCAATCTCGAGAACGTCGAAGTGGAGACCGTCACCACCGATGAAGCCGGGGAAGCGGGCCATGAGCTTCGCGGCCTTGAGGCGGGCGTCTATCGAGTGCACGCCGAAGCGCAGGTCCGAGACAAAATTGTCACCTCAGACGACATTTTCTTGGTTCATGAAGCGAGCACCGAGCACCTGCAACCAGCCGGACAGAATGCAGTACTCAAGATGGCCAGCCAGGCCTCTGGCGGCGAGTATTTGGGCACTATCGATGCGCTCCCGAGCGATCTGCCATTCACCGCTCCAAAGCTTGTAAGGGTCGATCGGCGCAGTGATGTGGCGCTTTGGAGCCGTCCTTGGCTATTGCTTCTGGCGCTGCTCTTCTTGGGGCTTGAGTGGGTCTTGCGTCAGCGAAGCGGCACCCTGTAAAACCCACGAGCCATGTCTCTCTCCATCGATAGTCTTGTCACCGATCTCATGTTCCAGTCGGGCGACGCACTCGACCCAGAAGTTCTCGTAGAAGTGCTCGGCGGCCAGGAGGAGTTGGCAAAGAAGCAGGTCCTCGATCCGGATATGCAGGACCCGCGCTTTGAAATGGAACTCTCTCCCTCCATGCCGTTCCGGCGACGCGGAGAGCGCAGGCTGATGCTGATTGACGATTCGGTGGCGCCAATGCGTCCCGATCCGCAGGCCACAACGGTCATCCCCATAGATCTTCGGCCTGCACGCGATGAGCTCATCAAAGTCTGTGCAGCGGTGCCTGTTCGAGTTGGCAGGCTGTTTGCGCTTGGCAGCTGGGGCGACGCGGTTTGGATCGTGCGCAGCTTTCGAGACTTGCGAGGACTCTGCCTCATTTCTTGGGCGCTTGATCCAGCCATGGACATCGACGGTCGACGAAGAGCATCGCCTCTTGGCCAAAACGAATTTGAAGAAAAGCTCATGGCCTACGACAAGCGCCTTGACGAGCTTGATGAAGATCAGATCCGTGAGAGCCTTGGCGATGCGAAGATCGAGCAACGCGAAGACGGCTTGATCATCATCGACATGCTCGAAGAAGACGGCACGTGGGATCAGAAGAACTCTCTTATGAGAGAAATGGCCGTTGCAGCGATCGACAGGTTCTCGCATTTCCCCGGCGCAAAGAACAAAGAGAAGGCACCGTCTGCGGAGACAGAAGCTGTTGCAGAAGAGCCTGCCAAGGTACAGGAAGAGCCTGCGCAAGTGGAAGAGGAGACCTCCGACCTGGTGCCTCTGCAGACAAAACAGCTCGGAGATTCTCTCCTCCTGATATTTCCCCAGGAACGGTTCGACCTTGAAGTCGCCAGCAAGCTCGGTAAGAAAGACTGGGATAGCATTCTGGCTCCGGTGGACGGCATCGACGGAGCGACCAAAGACGAGCTGTTTCGCAAGGGGGCGGACTTCGTGGCCCCAATCGAGTTTTTCTCAGAAGTATTCTTAGACGGGAAGCCCCTTAGCAAACCGCAGTTTGAGAGCACAGCAAAGACCTATGAGGGAGCACACACCGGAGTTCGCAGCATGGAAGTGCAATTGCCGCGGTTTGGCCCGGTCATGCTCTTCGCTCGCCCCGATGGCTCTCGATTCGTGAGTTCGAATCTCGGCGAGACTGAGTTGCTCTTGGGAGTGTTGGAGTAGGTCAAACGTGGGCATCGTGCACGCACTGCTCGGCGCAGCAACGGTTTGCGCGATTGCCCTCGGCACGAGTTCGAGAAGCCATGCAGGCCCAGAGGCCCCACCGCTCACCACCGATCGAATCATCTATGCCGAGGGCGAGGCACTCTGGAGCATCGCCAGCGATGCCAGTGCGCCCAGGATCTTGGTTTCGCTCAAGCGGCCTGCATCGGATGTCTCACGCATCAAAGTGGCGGCTTCAGGCACGGCCATGCTGGTCACGGTTGGCGGGGTTCAAGCATGGGCCGACTTGTCATCGCGAACCGCTCCCACCACGCTGCGTCCGTTGCCTTGTCGTGCCGGTCCCGACGCCGACATCAGTCGAGATGGCAACCAAGTCATCTGTGCCACGCAAGTTGCCAGCCGAATTGCTGTTTTCGAAATGCGCCCGACACTCAACGTTCGAATCATCGACAAGCAAGCCCTGGGCGCGATGTTTTTTGCGGGAAGCCGGCACGTTGCTCTGGGTCCACAGAACACTCTCGTGAACCTGGATACCGGCGACGTACTTGCCAACCATCCCCCCGACCGAGGGATGATGATTGCGCCCGATGGCATTCGCGCCATCGGTGCGTACAACGAAGGCGAGATCGACGTCGTCTATGCATTTCGTCTTGATGGCAAGGCAGTGAAACGCACACTCATGCAAGCAGCCCGTGTTGTGAGCATTTCTTCTGGGTCAAAGTGGGCAAGCCTTCAACAAGAATTCGACGCCTGCGCCGTGCGTGTGTCCGGAGGTCAGTACATGTGCTGGCGCCGCTTTGAAGCGATGGAAGTTAGCAGCAGCGCGCGCAACATGCTCTTATCGCGTGCGGGTGAGAAGTCGGGGCACGATCTATTTCTAGGTACTATTCGTGGAACTTCTGCGCGCAAGCCTGCGCCGCTTGTTCAATCTGTCGAACGAGCGGCGGCATTTTGGCCGGATCCAGCGCCCCCCCTATCCACTGTCGAGTCCAGCCGTGGAGTGCGCGAACAAGCGCCAGCTAACGTAGAAACCGAGCAATAAGCGCCCGCAGTTCCGTGCTGCGCCAGGGCTTGCTCAACACCTCCACGATGGCGCCGTCGCTCTTCGCCTCCACAACTTCGTCGTCCTGGTCGTAGCCCGTTAGCAACAGAAACTGCAGGTCTGCCCTAGTCTCGCGGGCCGTCCGCGCCAGCTCAACACCCGTCTTTCCGGGCATTAGATGGTCACACAACACCAGCGCCACGCCATCCTCACGAGAGAGAATCGCCAGAGCTTCATCGGCGTCTTCAGCCACCGAAATTCTGTAGTCAGCCGATAGCAGACGTCTGAGCAAATCGCGATTGAGCGGCTCGTCGTCAACAACTAGCAGATGTAGCTTCTCTGTACTCAAGTCGCATGCTGCCCGAGTGCGTGGGCATGGGATTGCCGTCCTATGCCTCGGCCAGGAAAGCGAGATAATGATCGGGCAAGTCATCAAACTCCAGTGGCTTACTGCATCGCTCACAGTTGAACTCTGGAGGCTCATTCTCGCCACGGTTGGGGAATGATGTTTCGATATCAAGCAACTTGGTGACTTCGATATTGCAGGTGTCGCAAATGTAAGGGGCGTAAAATGACCGAAGCTTCGCTGCTCCGCGAAAGTTGTAGATCATATTCAACTGAGCAACGATGGCCGGAGAGCAGTGGCTAAATGTTAGCTCCTCAACATTTGGAAGCTCGCGAACAAAATTTACCCACTCGCGTACGCCGCAGGAGTTGATGCGGTGAACTTGTTGCAAATGAAAGACAACATGGCCTTGCAGCCTCGTACTTAGCTCTGAGAAATCGGTGTTCTTATCAATCTCACCTGAGAACTCAACGGTCGTAAAATCCGCCCGCTCTTTGATACGCCATGAGAGCGTCATCAAATCTGAGGCACTAGCCATTTGTTTGCACCACTACTTCATCTCCACAAAGCAGCACATCGGCTCCCGGTCCCATTCCATTCAATTTTAGAACGCCAAGCCATTTCGGTCAATTGGCCGGTGCCCTGCACGGGGTTCAAGCGTGTACAATCTAGGCGATGTCCGACGCTCTCAATGCCTTTCTGCAGGACTTTAAGCGGGTAGCCCCAGCGATTATCGACAGCTACTTCGTAGTGGATCGCCAGCGAAAGATCGTGGATTTCAACCGGGCATTCTACGCAATGCTGCCTAGGCAGATTGCCCGAGGCCTAAAGGGCAAAACCTGTTTCGAGGTGCTTGAGCTCAATGTCTGCCGCGATAGCTGCATCGCCGAGCAGTGCTGGAAAGAGGGCCGACAGGTACGACTCGATGAGATTAGCGGCACCATTATTGGTGACGCCGAGTCTCAAAAGATGAGATTTATTCTCTCTGCTGTCCCCATCACCGATGCTCAAGGGGCTCACGTTGGCGCCCTCGAAATTCAGCGAAACGTCACCGATGAGGCTGAAGTTCAGATCAAGTACCAAGAGATGCTTGAGACGGAGGCGCAAGAGCGAGAACGGCTGGCCACGCAAATCCGCCTGCGGACCAAAGAACTGCTTGAGACCAACCATCTTCTTCTACGCACACAGAAAGAACTCCTGTCGTATAAGAAGGGGCTCATGCTCTAGCAGCTTGCGCTGGCGAGCATTGCACCCAACTTGAACTCCGCCTGTCGCTACGAAGAAAAAACGAGGAAGCCAAGCACACCGATTGCGGCAAGCAACACGGCGACCAGAACAAACACCATAGAGTTGTACGTAGCCTGCGAAGGCTCCGCAGGCGCCACTTCGTACATACTGGGATCGGTTTGCTCAATACCGCCCATCGTTCCAGGGTGACTTCCAACCCCAGTACCAACACCAGATATCGAAGGAAGGGATGGCACGCTGGGAAGCGCGGTGCCCGAAATGTTGCCAGTGGCGTTTGCGCCTACGCGTGAACGAATTCGAGACGGTTCACTGGTTGCTCCCCCGAACTCGTCGAGTACCGATTGCACAGCCTCAGGTTTGGCGATTTTCTTCTGATTCGATAGAAATGCGAAGTACGAGTCGGGCATGTCATCGAAGTCCATGACCAAGTCACAGCCATCACATCGACAGACAGGTGGTTCATGCGGAGGTGGGCCCATTTCTGCGGCTTCGCACAGAAGGACTTTCTCTTCATCACACTCAGGGCAGAAGTATGGAACGTAAAAACTCTTAACCGAGCCATTGCCGGTGAAGTTGTTGACCAAGTTGATCTGTGCCACGATTGCGGGCGAACACTCCACAAGGACAATCTCCGCACCCTTGGCCTCCAGCGCATTAAGCCAGTTCACCCAATCGCGAACACCGCAGGAATTGATGCGCTCGACTTCACCGAGCTCAATAACGACCATGCTGCCGGGAATGCTGTCAGTGAGATCAGCAAGCTCATTGTCCTCGTCAATGACTCCAGAGAGTTTAGCGAAACCAACGTCGTCACGATGGTGTACCGATGCTTGAAACTTTTTACTCATGGCTGTAATTCGAGTGACCCTGGGTACAGGCGCGCCACCCAAGTCTCTTACAATTCTAACCGATGATACGGGCCGGTACAGCTGAGGGCACCATCTTTGTTGCCCGTTTGGAGGAATCAGCGGGTCCGATGAAGGACGGTGGAATACACCGCGGATAAGGGGCGAGATTGGTGCCACGAGGCTCTCAGGCTAGGCCTGAACCCGATATAGCGCAGCACGCAATTGATCGTATTCGTCGCTGATGTGGAACTGGAAGAGGTCCTCGCCGCAGAATACGGTGCCAAGTGCAGCGTAGTTTTCACCAATGTCCTCGCCGCCAATCACCGCTAGCATCCTGGCGCTTGCTCCAAGATCATCACAGGCGAGCAGCCCCGCACGTCGTGCGACAGCGTTCATACCGGTCATCCACCCCTCCATATCAAAGTCCTGAAACGCGCCCTCATGGAGGCGGATGATCTCCTGTGCCCCCGCGGGCAGCCCCTTGATGAAATCGCTGGTGGCATTTGAGCGCTCGCTTTCAGCCAGGAAGAGTGACCGCAACAGATTTGCGAGTTCCACACGCTGCTTCTCGCCAAGGTTGAGGATTGAGGAGTAGCCGCCACAAATTGCTTCAAACGCCCACCCTAAAGCAAATCGGCGCGCAGCTTCGGGCTCTTTGAGCACAAGCTGGTCGATAACCACGATGGTTCGTGGGTAATCGATCGCGATCACGCGTCCAGGAACATTCTCGCCGACATACACCTCAGGCTCCATTCCAAATAGGCGAACCATGTCACCCACGGCAATGTGCAGGGCATGGTCGTCAATTGAGGGGAGCGGAGTGAGGTTCTCCCCCAGGCTCGCCTTGCGATTGACTTGACTCATTTGCTGATAAGACGACGCGAACAGTTCTCCAACCACGCTGCCAAGCGACTCATTTGCCAACAGCGTTGCTCGCAGCTCAGTGCTCAGCGTTTGATTCGGCTCTATCGGTCGAATGCCGGATAGCGCCGCCGATAGCATCTTTTGGTCTTCCTCCTCGGAGTAGCCCAGCAGGCTCATCGTCGAAAGAACTCTGGCAGCGCGAGTAGGTTCCCCCGCGAGCACATAGTAGCTCGCGAGGACTCGGTAGGCCGGCCCATGTCGGAGGTCGCCTTCGATCACTCTTCGTGTCTCGTCGATTGCTTTCTGCAGATCCGAGTCGGCATAGATTTCTGCCAGAGACAACCGGTCAGCAGCCCCTTGATCGCTCACTTCCAAGATTCCGCGATAGGCCTCAATGGCCGCGTCTCGATCGCCGCCTTTGAGAAGAATTCTGGCCAAGCTACGCTGAAGCTGAATTGCCGACTCACGATCGCCCTGCCCCATCGCGGCATGGGCCGAGTTAACAAGCCGTGTCTCGGCCGCTCGCACATCGCCACTGGCGACCGAGTGTTGGGCAAGCGCCTGTGCCGGTGGTGCGTAGCCAGGATCGTAGTCCGCGGCGCGTCGATACTTGGAAGTCGCGCCACGGGAGTCTCCGTCTCGGTCCAGAATTCTTCCGAGATAGTAGTAGTACCGAGCAAGTCGCTCTGCTGAGATCTTGGACCCTGGGGCTGCTGCCAGCTCAATGACGCGTTCGATGGATCCTCGCGCTTCGGGGAATCGTTCCAGAAGGAAGAACTCTTGGGCGAGCAGATAGTGCACTTCGGGATTCTCAGCGTCGATTGCGAGAATCTGCTGAAGCACCTGCACAGCCTGTTCGGGGTCCATTTGGCCGTCAGCGTAGATTTGCGCCTGTCGCATCATCACCGCCACACGAGTCTCCTTCGAGCGCCCTGCGTTGAGAAACTCTTGCAAGACCTGGACGGCCTGCGCCCAGTTCCGAACACTGGTGTGAAGGTCAACAAGCGCTTCGGCAATCCCTAGATCGTCGGGACTATTCTCAGCGGCCTTTCGAAGCAGCGATTCAGCTTCGTGCAAGTTGCCAGCACGAGTCATTACCTGAGCCTGACCAACCATGACTCGCGCGAGTAGCTCTAGCGAATTGCCACGCTTTCGGTAGATTTTTTCGAGTTCGCGAAACGTCGAAGGAAAATCATAGACGCCAGGCGACTGTGCCGCGAGGTCTGTAAGATCCTCCAGGGCAGCGACATTCTCTGGTTTGATCTCCAGTGAGATAACGATGCTCTCTGCCGCAGAGACAGGATCTCCCGTATGGGCGGCGACGACACCACGTTTCCGGTAAAACTCTGAGCGGCGAGTTGGATCCCCATCGCGCATGGCTCTTGGCGCAAGCGCTTGCGCTAGAGGCTGAGCTCGGGCCCACTCCTGGGCTGCAAAGTAGTGCTCGAACAAGGCTCGATTCGCCGGCACACAATCGGGATCTACTGCGAGAGCACACTCGTAGTAGTGCATGGCGCGATCTGGTTGGGTTAGCTCATCGCTGTAGATTCGACCGATTTGAGCGAAGACGCCTGCTCGCTCCTTGTCATCTTGCCAAAGCTTGACCTCAAGTTCGAGAGTCTGGATAACTCGCGCCCAGTCCTCCCGGCGAAGATACAGATCGCGAAGGCCATGCACAGCCGGTAGACATGCAGGTGATGTCTTGATCGCAGCATCGTAGTAGCGGATGGCGTCTTCTTCGTTGCCAAACTTCGCCTCGGTAACCGAGCCGCACTTAAAGTAGAGAAGCGCTTTTACATTGCGATCTTTCGTCACCTTGACCAGGCGCCGCGTGACCTCAACAAACTCGGTCCAGCGCTCGGTCGATTCGAAGATTCGCGCCAACGCATCGAGCGAGCGTCGATTCTGCGGAGCCAACTCGATGAGCATCTCGTAGTACTTGACCGCGCGACCATCATCGCGAAGCCCTTCCTCAGAAATCTTCGCAAGTCTCTTAAGAAGCTCAGTGCTTACATCGCCCTTCGCCTTCTCCCGCTCGAGCCTAGCCTCAAGAACTTTGATCAGCTGTGGCCAATTCTTGGTCTCCGAATAGAACTCTTCAAGGGTTTCACTCGCCCGGAGATCATCTGGATTCAATTCCGAGAGAGCCTGATAGAGCCTTGCCATCTCTACTCGGTCCTGAGTCTTGCTCCGTGCCATCTCCGCTGCCTGCCGCAGCGATTCCACCTTGAGTGCCACGTCTGAGGTTTTTTCTGCTCTCTGCTCGTAGGTAGAAATCAGTGCAGCCCAGTCTGCGCTCTCACTATAGATTTCCTGTAGCGCAGCCATCGCCTTCTCGTTTGCCGGATCGGCATCGAGAACTTGGACAAACGACTCAGCAGCTTCTGCAGGAAGCTTGAGGTACCGCAACTGCACCTGCCCTCGCCGTGAATACAAATCGCCAAGCCGATACGCCTGTGTCTTGCTAGTCTCGACACTGGCAAGGGCTTCGTCGTAAAGGCGCATGACATCTGGCCAGCGTTGTCTGCTGTAGCAGAGTTTTTCTAAGGAGGTGAATACTTCACGATTTGCCGGATCCTCTCCAAAGGCTAAGAAGTAGGTGCGGACCGCACCATCGATGTCGCCCGTATTTCCACGTAGCTCGGCGATCTCCTTCAAGAGTGCTTGGCTACCGGAACTCGCCTGACGGAGCTCGAGAATTCGTAGGAGTTCGGCATCCCGCCCCAGCGACTTGTAGAGCTGCTCCAACCCTTCGATTGCAACCGAGTTGGATTGATCGAGCGCTAGCGCTGCCTCGTAGGACACGGCCGCCTCGCTCTCGCGACCCAGTTTATGACGCCGCAAATCTGCCATTTTGCACAAGAGGTTCACGCGTTGAGGAATCGTCTTCTTTGCATCGGCGATCGATGCGTACTGCCCCTCCAAAACCTGCACTAGCTCGCGCCAAAGGCTACGACTCTCAAGAATCCTGACCAAAGCCTCGTAGCTCTCAGTTCGGCTTGGATCGTGCTCAATAGCCAAACGATGCGAAGCAATCGCGCCCTTGTCATCCTGCAGTTTCTCTTCGTAGATCTTGGCGTTCTGGGCTGCTAACTCAGTCTTTTCAGCCGGCGTCGTTGCCAGTGCGATACGGAGTTTTTGCACCTCGACAAGGTTCTTCCAGTCTGAGAGTTCTTCGTACGCGTCACACAACACCCGGAGGTTGTCCGCTGTCTTTCGCGCTGAGGAGTATGCATTGACAATGAGATCATATCGATTGTTCTCGCCTGCGGACTTGAGCAACTCCTCGAGCGCGACGGTGTTGTCGGAGTCAATTGCAAGAGCGTCGAGAAGCGCTTGCATCACCACATCCTCGGGCTCATTGGTCTGCTTCGAGACTCGGGCTACCTCAAGCAAGAGCACAAGACGCTTCTCATCTTGAGTTTCCAACTCCAGCTCGGTACGCAAGCTTGAAAGTTGATCTGCAGGGCGGTCTAGGGTCGCATAGAGATGTCTACAACGCTGCAGTACCTCGACATCCTCTGGGGTCATCGCCCTGGCGCGCTCGTAAGCAGCCAGAGCAGCTGATGGGTCCGTGAGTTCCTCTTGGTGAATTCGGCCAATCTCCACAAGGATAAGGCTTGTCTCCAGCTCATCAGGCAAAGCCTCAACAGCACGCTCGCGCAACGCTACAGACTCGCCCCACTCTTTGTTCGCAGATCTCAGCTCAGCCAGGGATAGCAGTAGCTGTGCATCGTCTGGCCGCAAAGCGCTCGCCTTGGCCAGAGTCTCACGCGCGCTTTTTTCGTCACCGAGGGTCGAATGAGCCTTGCCTAGGTCGCACAAGGCGCCAAAACGAATCTGCTCCGAAGTTGCTTGCTCGCTGATTGTGGCAAGACTCGCGCGTTGCTTCTCAGTATTATTCTGAGCGGCGTAGATCTCAGAGAGAGATATATGCGTCGCCAAGTCGTCCGGTGCGCGAACCATTCCCTCAGCGAGCATTGCAAGAGCCTGCTGCTCCCTACCAGCAGCCAGATCAAGAAGGCCACCAGCCTGCAAGAGTGGCACGGCGATTCGGTCGTCCGCCTCAAGGCTTGCCATCTCGCGATAGATCTCGGCCATCGCGTGTTTCTTGTCCTCTTTACTGCGAAGCCTAACCAAGTCGTGCAGATCTGCGGTTTGCTTGCTGGAATCTGCGGCCTTGCGAGCCAGCACAGCGGCCTGTGCAACATCTTCGAGCCGCGTCTCAACGACGGCAGCGGCACGCCGAAGGTACACAAGCTCATCTCGGCGATTGACAGCAGCAATCTTCTGAAGCCACGCAGCGAGTTCTTTGGGCTTTGCCATCAAAAGCCGCAACAAGGGGGGAATGACATCCGCATCCGACGGCACTCGCTCGGCCAACCGTGTCCATGCACGCAACGCCTCGACCTTGTTTCCAATGCAGTGCTCTACAACCTCTGCTCGTCTTCGGCCGTAGGCAACCTCAAGCTCAGGCTCCTTTGCAAGGGTGGCAAGCTTGCCAAACTGATTGGCAACTTCCATCCAGTCGCGTCGATGGCTTGCAACCCGCAAAGCACTCACTTGCGCCGCGGAGGTTGACCAACCTGTCTTTGATGTGAGCGCTGCAAATGTCTTCTGTGCTTCCTCTTCTTCACCTGCCTGCTCCTGCGCGCTCGCATGTGCGAAACGTGTGGCGCTCAGTTCCGCCGAACTTGGAGCGCGTGCGGTGAGCAACTCAACCCGCCGCGCTAGCGCTGCAGCGCGCTCTCCTGGGCTCGCCCCGGTTTGCGCCAACAGCTGAGCTTCCAAGATCGATGCGTAGTGGGCCGTGGGAGACTCTTTGCCTGAATGCTCCTCTACAAGGGAAAGGGCACGCGCGAGATCGTTGGTGTTGTCCGTAGCAATCTGCGCAGCTTGGCAAGCTCCTTTGGCATCCTTGTTCTCAGCATAGAAGAGTTCAAGATTGCTCCAATCTTCTTGGAGCGCTAGAGCCATTGTATAGGTGCTTGTCAGCTCGACACTGGGGTCGTCTTCAAGCCCCTCAGCGGCAACCTCTGCAGCTCGGTCCGAGCGCGCAAATCGATACAACCATGCGTTGGCGATTTCTTCGCGAATCCCTGCTGCATCTTTGGCGCTAGCACCACCCGCATGGCGTTCGAGAGCCTCCGTAATCTTCTCAAATTCCGCTTCGCTTGGTGCCCCCTTCGCCAAACTCACCAAAATGTTTGTCGTTAGTGGGTGCGCTTCAGCCTTTTCCAGGAGACCAAGGGCGACGCTAGTATTGCCCGAAATGTCGCGCTCAATGAGGGCAAGGCGAATCGCGAAATCAGCAATCTTCTTAGCGTCAGAGTCGCTATCGATAAGCGCCTCAAGCTCCGACTGAAGATGAAGCCGGACCTCCTGGATTGCCGCGTTGGCCCCAGAACTGGTCAGACGACGGCCACCATCGACGTCGGTGTTCTCCATGTTTGTAGAATCTGGCCCAGGCGATGTCTGTGGAATCTTTGGCGGCCGAGCAGTTGCTGCCCTGCGCTTTGGGGGCACGGGCGGGGGCTTGCTCGGCAACTTGCCACTTCTATCAGCCATGCCCCAAGAGATTATCACTGTTGCATCGAGGGTCGCCTCTTCCGCACCACGGAAAGGAAGTTGGGTAGCTGATGCCGAATTTCATGGCACATGGGCATACACGCACCTCTCAGGGCCCTATGGCATCGCACGGAGCCCACCGGGAAATTGGGGATATCCCGCGCGGAAGCGCCCAACTTCTTCGGACCCATTTGCGCTTCAAAGTTGGTCGGAATGAAGCCGCCGAAACAAACACCAACCCGTTCGTTGGCTTGTCGGTCTTCGGGCCCGAGAGAGCGGTGGTTGTGCCAGCGCAGGCCGGGCCTTGATATGTCTTCTTTGTGTTGGCTTCAGCCTCGCCCTACATCGCCAACATCCAGCAGGGCGTAACGACTGAAGTGATTTACAGCCGACGACACCAAGCCTGGCTAGCTGCAAGAGCCAACACGGTCACCGAAGCCACAAAGACAAGCGTGCCTGCGAAATCGGGCGCGCGGAGGATGAGCGGCACCCCACCAAGTGCAGCGATGAGGCCGATTCGCAACTGAGCAGCCCCCGTCTTTGCAGCGATAGCAGCTTGCGGAGAGATGGGTAGTGTGCGCAATAGCGATGGAATTTCAACAGGTTCAACCATATACCGTCTCGCCATCACAAGCGCGTAGACCACAAGCCCTGCGAGGATGGACCCACCCCACGCGAGGTAAGCATCGGGTTCGGTACCGGCGACAATCCACAGAGCAACGATGCCAACTGGGATTAGGAAATACGGCGATGGGTAACGGCGACGAGCCAGACTGGCGTCTTTGATGGCAACCTTGTGAGCACCGGGATTGCGCAACCAAACTCCAAAGAAGCCCCGCTCGAGTGCAGATGGTGTACTGCGCTCAATGTGCGCCAAGATCTCTTGGTCGAGGGCTGCTACTTCGCGCACTGCAGCAGGAACAATGTCGTCGGCTTTGGTCCAGGCCCAGACGCCTGCCACAATCGGAATGCCAAGGCCAAGCCCAGCAACTAGCATGATGGATCCTCCAGGTGGACGACCTCCTAGGGTCCACGAAGCGCAGGAGATGAGCGCGATAGCAACCGCGGTAGCAGCCAGGCCTGGCAAGATGCTCAACCAGGTTGTGCGCGGAGCCTGAAACTCTCCCCCCATGTTAGCGATCATCGATTGGGCTTTGTCGGAAGCCACGATGGCACCTGCAGCAAGAGATGCCGCTGGCCCCAACCAAGCTGCACCTGCAAAGCCAATCGCGAGAGGCAATGTGTGTCTAGCGGCAACGTCCCAATCGACAAAGGCGCCCAGTGCAATGAGACCACAGGCAAGAGCAATGGAGACGTGCAATGCAACTCGCTGAGAACGCCACAAGGCAAGGGCAAATAGGCTGCGCCCAGGCACGGGGAGGCTTGCGAGCAACTTGGAGTCACGACGCCAAAAGAGCCGGAACGACGCCCCAAAAACGCCAACAAGGTATCCACACACTGCGGCCGCAAACCACAAATTTGACGCGGCGATCGCGGTAGGAACAACGTCGGAATCTGAGGCCATGAGTAGCCGCCGAGCGATTTCGACCGCCAGCAGAGTTCCCAGAAAAACACTGACAATCACCCCGGGAAGCGCCTGAAAACCGCCTTTTTGCTGTCGTCTTCGGCGTTCTTCTAAGTTGGCCCAGCGGATGAGCGCGGACGGTCTCACTCGGCTCCTCCGGGCTCTGAGACAAGCGAGAGATACAATTCTTCAATGGCGCCCGGCCCCTTGGCAAGCAATGCTTCGAGTTCCGAGCCCGAGACATCGGCCTTGAGAAGACCTTGGTCCATGATGAGAATGCGTTGGCATAACCTTTCGGCGATGCCAAGAAGGTGCGTGGACATGAGGATGGCAGCGCCGCCCTCGGCAGCCTTGCTCAGTGCGCTGCGCGCGCGAACCGCCGCTCTTGGATCGAGCCCATTGAGCGTTTCATCAAGCAAGACAACATCGACTCCACCAACCAAGGCAGCTGCCAGCCCAACGCGTTGCCGCATACCAAAGGACAGCTCCCGACAAAGGCGCTTTCCGATTGACGCCAACCCCAGGTCGGCAAGAAGTGGAGTGTAGTCGGTTGCTTCGTCTGCTCCTCGGGTTTGACCAACAAACGCTAGGTGTTCTTCCACTGTGTAGAACTCGTAGAGGGATGGTGGCTGATCGGCAAAACCAATGCGAGAGCGCACTTTCAGAGGCGCACTGACCAAGGATGAACCGTCTACCTTGATCGTGCCAGCACTCGGCACCAGCGCGCCTGCAATAGCAAGCAAGGTTGTGCTCTTTCCGGCACCATTTGGGCCGAGCATCGCGACAATCTCCCCGGCCTGAAGGCTGAGGTCCAGTGCATCAACGGCAACCCGTTTTCCGTAGTGAACCGTGAGGCTCTCGACATCGAGCAAGGAAGTGGACATCTGGCGCGTTGTTACCACGGCAACCTTCCGGCTTGCAGCGCAACTGGGCGGTTTCAAACCGATCGGTGCTTGGGGAATTGGGTATAGTCGGGCCGTGCCTGTCGCTACCTATTCTGGGACGGTGACGCCACTCCGCGGTCTGGGCTGTTTTGCCGAATCCGAGCGTGACGTCTTTTTTGGTCGAGATCGAGAACGAGAGGAACTCGCCCGTCTTGTGACGTCTCAAGGGTTTCGTGCCGGCCTTCTGTATGGGGAAGCGGGCGTTGGCAAGAGTTCACTCCTTCGTGCTGGATTGCAACCCGATCTTCGCGATCAAGGTGTGGTTGCTCTGCTCTGCGGCGACAACGCTCGTCCCCTCGATTCCTTTGCGCACGCCCTCGGGGCGGCTACGGGCCAGTCTCCTGTCGAGCGCGAGACCACAACAGCATTTCTTGCCCGAGTCATCGCCGAGTCATCGCAAATGTATCTCTTCATTTTCGATGATGTGGATCTTGCGATGCAAACAAGCGAGCGAGTGACAACGGAGATTGCCGAACTCTTCACTCGTGTTGCGTCGCGTTCGGCAGGACGCGCGCGCTTTCTCTTCTCCTCTTCAAGTGAGCACGTGCATCGCTATGGGGCACTGGAGCAGCGCACAGGCTCGCTATTCCCACCCACGAGCCGATACGAACTTGGGAGAATGCTCGCAAGCGAGGCTCTCAACGTTCTAGAGCGCACCATTGCATTGTCAGGATTTCCCTCCGACGACGAGGTCACAAAGGCGCTTGTACAAGACCTGGCGCTGCGCGGCCCAGTGCTTCCCGCGGAGTTGCAAATAGCCGCGTTGGCCGTCAAAGAGCAGGGCATCACAAGTGCAATGCAACTGCACGAGGTGGGGGGCTATGCCGAGATAGAGCGACGATGGCTCACCTCTGCGGCGGCGGCGACCGGCAACGAGCGTGGTGCGATGCGCCTGCTTGGAGAGCTTGCTAGCGGTAGCTTCGGAACAGCGCACTCTGGGGCCGATGCCGCGAGTCGAGCCGGTGTCCCCCTCGAATTTGCAGCACGTGCGTTGGCGGTGTTTGAGAGCAAGGGATTGGTGCGCTCCCAATCCGCCTCGGTCGCAGGATCAGAAGAACTCCTATACGAATTTTCTCATGAGATTCTGCCCGCGCGGGTGCGAGAAGTAGCGGCCCCGGCAAGACGGGCAGCGGCACGCGCATTCAAACTCTTGGGCAAGAAGTCCAAGAGCGGCAAGCGCTTGTCAATTCGAGAGTATTTTGAAGTGCGACGCGAGGGCATTGTTCCCGCAACAACAGAAGAGAAGGCGGTCATCGATCGCACGCTGCTCCTCGGAAAAATCGTCGCTGCTGTAGTCTGCGCGCTTCCAATCCTGATCATCCTCATTGCCTATATTGCAATGTCTGGCAGCTACTACCTCGATACCAACAAGGGCAAAGACGGTGGTGAGACCATCGTCGTGCGAGCCGGCAAACCCAGCCTCTCGTGGTTTGACTGGCTTCCGAGTTCTCCCACCTTTGGATCCGTGGTCGCTGACACCGGCCTCTCTTCCAGAATGGTCTCGGAAACGTTCTGGAACAGGGCACGCGCTGGCGATGTCTCGGGATCGCTCGACGGCAGGGAGTATGCCGTGCAGTCCGCCAAAGCGTTGCAACCCAGGCTCGCGCTGCTTGTGGACTACGCGAAAGATGGAGATGGCGCCACACTTCAGGCTCTGCATGAGAGTGTCTCCAGCGCAGACGACTTTGCGCAGGTACTTAGCCAACTTCGATCAATTGCCCAGGGGTCGCCAGAGGAAGAGCAACTCATCACCAAGGCACTGGCCGATGCCTCCCCCGCTGTGCAAACCGAGGCGCTTCTTGTAGCCGCAGCCGCTGCTGAACGGCGAGAAGGCAGCTATTCCGAGATCCTCACCAATGGACTCGCCTCTGCAGATGCAAGCCAACGACGCCTCACAATGTCCGTTGTCAGAACGCTCGGGGCGAAAACCGCGGAGAGTCTCTACCAAAGCGCACTCGCAAAGGCCCCCGATCCAGCGGCACGACGCGAACTTCTGGCGCTTATGAGTTCTGCTGACGACACACGTGGACCATCAGCGGCGTCGGCAACGACGGTTCTCCTGGGTGAGAATATTTCTGATGCGACTCGCAACAAGGCACGAGCGATGCTTCGACGAGCCTTTCAGAGCGAAGCTGCAGCGGCATCTACCGACGCAAGCAAACTCATCGCAAACGCCTCTGCCAGTACAGAGGATCGCATTCTGGCAATGTCACTTGCCCGCGACTTTGCACCCGAAGAAAGCTACGCAGAGCTCGCCACAGCGGCCGAAGCAGCCCTCAAGTCTCAGGACATCAAAGTGCGAGCTGCAGCCCTTCCTCTCTACGCTCACGCTGCACCGCAAAACGCTGCTGGTGACCTAGCCCGCATGCTTTCCGAACCAGACCTGCCGCCAGAAATGAACATCGCCCTTGCCCTTGCTTGGGGGGAAGTCGCCCGAGGAGATAGCGCCAATCGTATGGCCGCACAGAGCGCGCTCGAGCAGCTTCTTCGCAGCGATCGACGCGATGTTCGCGCAGCAGCCGCTCGCGCGTACGGCTACATCGGCCGCGGTGCACAAGCCAATCTCATCAAGATGGTGAAGACGGAGTTCATTGATGTTGCCGAGAGCGCTGCCTATGGCCTTGCGAACGGCGCAGAGATTGGTGCTCCAGTTGGCAACGCGGTCATGGGAATTCGCGATATGTGGAAGAGAAAGGGTCGCTTGCGTCGCATCGCAACTCGAGTCTTTGCACGCATCGCCCGCACAAATCCTGGGCCCGTCTACGCTTTGCTGGTGAGTGCAGCCCGGTCCAGTGATGATGAGAGCTTGCAACCAATTGGCATGGAGGGCCTGTGCAATGCACTCAAAGCTGGGTACCCAAAGGTTGGCAGAGACCTCGCAAACGCCGCCAACAATCCTCAGATCGATGTTCGTCGAATCGCCATCAACTGTGTGGTAGACAATCCGAAATACTCTGAGGTCGCTGCACGAGTCGCCGCAGCAATGGTCGATGATAGCAGCGGTGATATCCGCACAGAGAGTGCTCGCGTCCTCGCCGCATTGGCCGCATCGGGACAAAGTGCAAAACTCGTTGGCCCAGCGCTGAGCAAGATGGTCAAGGACGAAAACCGTGGTGTTCGCATGGTCGCTATCCGAGCCCTCGCCGAGCTCGATGGTGGCGCCCCCAAAGCTGCGATGGCCGCTTTGCCCTTTGCCTTTGACAACGGAGATGAGGGCGAGAAGCTAGCAATTCTCGAGGTGGCCGCCAAGATCGGCGCAGTCGATATTGTTCCGCTCGGCATCGCAGATGCCAGCCCTGTTGTCCGCATTCGAGCCTTGGATGCCTCGATCGCCACTGGTACTGATGTGAGTTCGGTGCTCAGCTCCTCTCTCACCGATCCTGATACCAGCGTCCGCCGTGCTGCTCTTCTCCGGCTCTCCGAAGGCAAACACGGTTTGCCACAGAGCGACGTGGACACCGCTCTGGCTCTAGCGATTCGCGACGTCGAGCCTGGCATCGCCGACCTGGCAATGATGGCGAGCGCGCGCCTGGGAGCGCCGGATGCGGTGGCGGCTCGCCTTGGTAGAGACCTGGCAAGCCGCTCCGAGGCAGTTCGATCTAAAGCGGTGACGGCCAGCCAAGGACTGGTGACACAGGATTCAGCAGCAGCACGCACCTTGCTCGAACCAGTATTGCAAGATGAAAGTCACGATGTTCGTGTCGCACTCTTAGAGCCATTGGCACGAGCCCTCGCGGCAACGATGGAGCCTGCAGCACTCACAAAGCTAATGATCAAGTCAGAGAGTCGAGCAAACCGCCGGTTGGTGGCAGCAGCAGCCTTGTGGGTACTCGCTTCCGATGATGCGACGCACGATGCAGCAACCACTCAGCTCCAAAAGGTGGCCAATGACGGGCCTCCTCTTTCGAGAGACCTTGCGGCACTTGTGCTCAGCTTGCGTCAGCGATCCGCTAGCGGCCTCGCCTTCTTGTCTCTCTTGGTTCCATAGTGCCGTGTCGGTGAACCCCGAAGTACGCTGCTGGGCCCATGTCGCCGCAAAAACAAATGGACGCCTACAGGTTCGTCACATTTTCAAAGGCCCGAGGCAAGCGAGAAAACGCTTTGGCTTGCCCTCGCTTGAGACCACAATCGGCGGCATCCATGTGCAAGGCGAAGTCACTGGCGAGGGCGACCCACCAGCAACCTTCGCCCAACTCTCCGCGCGTGTTCCTAGCGCTATCGGATTGAAGCTAAGAATTTATCGCAACTACCTCGTTCCTCAGCGAGGGCGAGTCGTTGGTGTTGAAGGAGTGGTTACTGGTGCACCGCACTTCGATCGCAACTTCAACCTAAAGTCCAATGATCCAGCCTATGCACGGGTTTGGCTTACAGCGCAATCTCGCGAAGCCATGTTGGCCGCCCCTGACTACGCATTCGAAATCGACAACGGGCGAGTCACCGCTTCCAGCTACCGAGCTGACGATGCCGGGCAACTTGAGTCGGCACTCAATGCTCTCGCACTGCTTGCGAAACGCGGCTTCGAGCTCACGACCCAGATACGAGGCCTGGCGCGAAGGCTGGGCAGTGACGACACGATCGAAGATACACCGTGGCTTGAATGTGGCGGCCCTGAATTTGAATTCATCAGTGGCAGTCGACGAGTTTCGATCGCCATCGAACACGGACGCATTAGCCGTCGCGCAACTCGGAGATTGCTCTCGCGGCTCTGGTGTCGCAGACTAACGGCCCGCAGCGACCGCTTTGTCTTTTACGCGGACAGCTTGTCTCGAAAGGAGCGCCCTGTGTTGGCGAGCAAGCTTGCGCGCTGTCATTTGGGATCTCTGCATCCCCCTGGGTACTTTGTTCACGCGAGCAATCTAGAGCGACTTCATGAGCGCCTCACCGAGCCGTGGGCTCGAGCCATTGCACGACTGTCGCCACTAGTTTTCAGTTGCTCGGAGGCAGCGGTTGAACTGGTTTGGGCCGGAGCTGTGCTTCGCGAGCAAAAACTCCGCGATGCAGCCAGTCTCTGTGAGTACTTCGCAGTTGAGCAGCACGGTGTCGTTTCCAAAGGCCCCTATCGCTAGGGGCGAGTTGAGGTCCGAAAGAAAGAAAAGGGCCCGACTCTCGTCGGACCCTTACTTCTTCTTCTGGGTAACTACCAGAAGAGGTTAGAAGTCAGCCTCATAGGCTGTATTGATAGGATTATGTTCATTCATCTTCTTGCACCTCCCCTGGCTTTCGGCCAGCGCCCGGCCATCTTGGCCCGCTCAGTCAACGCTGTTTCTTCTTCCAACGGCAGCGGTTCCCTGACTGGACGTTTGTATATTCGACCCCAAAGGGTCAGTTACCAGAACACTCACGGGCAGCACAATCACTACCAGTTTGTCCCCTAGACGACACATGTCCGTACTCTTATGCTAAGAGAACTTTTCCAGGAACGCCAGAAAAGAACCAAAGACGGACCTGAAAAACCTAGAAGTACGAGTGACACAATGCCCAGCAAGCCAACTAAGCACTTGGATACGTTTGAAAACCCCAAGAGCAATCGCAACTACGAAATCCGTTTTGACTGTCCTGAGTTTACCTGTCTTTGCCCGGTGACCGGTCAGCCGGACTTTGCAACGATCCGGATCAAATACGTTCCCGATCAAACCTGCGTTGAGTTAAAATCTCTCAAACTGTATTTGTGGAGCTTTCGCAATGAAGGCTGCTTTCACGAAGCGGTTACCAATCGCATCCTCGATGACTTGGTCGCGGCTATCGCCCCCCGACAAATGACCGTGACCGGCGATTTCTGGGTTCGTGGCGGCATCACCACCGTGGTTGAAGCCAGGCACCCAAACCCCGAGCTCTAGTGCGTGATCCAGAGAGATTGAAATGGGATCGCGAAGTCAGCTTGTTCGCTGGCAACACATGCGAAGGAGCTTGCTGGGGCAAGTGACCGATCAAGCAACGATGCGCGTTGGCTCATCAACGCGAGCGGGCGAGAAGACGAGTGAGCACGCTCAATCTCTTTGAATCACACACAAGCTAGAGCGTATCTCACTGACCGAGTACGGCCAGGAGCGAGAGCACAGGCGTGGCTCTGCGGCAAGGTTTCGCGATGCGCCGCAGATCGGGACTCAGGCGACCGAAGAGGTGTGGTGAGCGAGTCAAACGGACTGGGCTAGCGCAAGAACGACCGTGCCAAGCCCCCAGAGGAAACTGCCCGCAAGGACAAGGAACGCATAGCTCGCCTTGCTCAGTGCACCGCGCTTATATAGGCGTGCCTGCACCCCGTACCCAACCACAATGACGACGAGCCAAGCGAACGCCATCAGCGCGCTGTCCAGAGCACCACTGCTGCTTCCCAGGACATGAGCCCAATCTCCGCGCCCAGCCTCTGACCAAGACATTCCCGCCATGGCGATGTCTCCCCATGCACCGAGGAATCCCCACAAAAACAAGCTTGAGGCGAGTGGAAACGAGTAGCCCGAGCGACGCAGGCTCAAAAGGAAAACAACCGACATGCACCCACTCCAAAGGAGGTATGGCGCTATGGAGACGAGCTCGGTGGAGCCATCACTGCCTTCGGAGAAGACATAATTCATGTGCCCCAAGCTGCCTTCGCTTGGCAAAACTGAAACGTCGGTGATGGTGGCGCCCTGAAGCCAGGCTACGACCACATGCGCACACTCATGAGCGACGGTATAGAGCAGAAACGTGAGCGGACTGATGGCAATATGAAGCCAATGTCGCCTCAGCCAGACGGAAACCTCAGCACCTGTGCTCTCCTCACGCATGGCTAGCTATAGCGTTGTGCTGGCAGATGGCATCAATTTCTTAGAAGGGAGGTATTGAGAATACTTCTCATCTCCACCGGCCGCACTGCTTAGCAAACACTGACGTTGGAAAACACACGTCCGAAAACACAAAAAGGCGCACTCCAAATGGGTGCGCCTCTAGTTGGTCAAGCAGGACCTAGAAAGTGAAAATCTGGTCTGCCGAGAGCTTCTCGTCTGGGTCTTTGAGCATTGGCTCATCACTGACAGGCTTTGGAGCAGGTTTTGGAGCCGCAACCGCCTGAGAGATGGGCTGGTTAATCGAGGAAGGCCGAGAAGGTGTCTTGGGATGTGGAGCTTGGGGATGTGGAGCTTGGGGATGTGGAGCTTGGGGATGTGGAGCCTGGGCTTGTGGAGCCTGGGCTTGTGGAGCCTGGGCTGCAATCGAGAATGCGTCAGTGCGCACAGGTTCGGGTGCAGGAGCTGGCCGCGCAGCTTGTGCTGGAGCCGAAGGAGCTGAGGCTGCTGGCTGAGGTGCTGCGCCAGAACGGCCCAGGTAGTCCCCAACTCGGCGCTCAACAAACTGGCTCATCGAGATTTGATTGGTTTCACAGTACGCCTTAAGGCGCTCATAGGTGCCACGGCTGACACTGATGCTTCGACGGGTTTGCTTCTTCGCCATATGTAAACGCTACGCCATCCCTAGTAGGTCGTCAAGGTCTACCTACTACTGCTAGTGGTTCAAGAGGTTGTATTCAATGCTTCGTGTTGTCTTGTGCAGCTTGTCGCCTAGGGCTCTAGGCTGCAGCTTGACTGTGTATCGCATGGAGACCATTACTGGAAGAGCACCTTGCCCTCTTCCACCGTTGTTCTCCAAACGCGGGCACCATGCACGTTGGGTATGACATTTGACGCCCTGTTGGGGACTTCGCTCATCATACTTTTTTCGTTCCATGTCGATTGTCGGTCCCCACAGATTCATCGACCGCGTCCCTGCAACTCTCAAACGGATTTCCTGGCAATCCACATCTTTGCAAGCTGCTTACCTTCCAATCCCAACAACACTTGTGAAGGGGAACAGAGACAAGCACCAATGAGCGATCGTGAGAATGAGTTTCTAGGAATCGCTGCCTGCTCGCAAGGGCAAAGCGGAGTTGCCTTCTAACAAAACGAACTTCTCTGTGTGTCCACCCACTCCCGCAAGACTCCCCAAAAAGTGAAACTGAGGCTTTCGCCTCTCCTGCGCTCTGGCGTGGTAATTTACGGTCATTCGTGTGGGCTGTTCTTAGATTGATTCGAGCCCTATGGCTCTTTGGCTGGATTTTTGCCAGCTACATGTTGCAGTTGACGCTGCGCCGAGTCTTTGGACGTGAGCGCATGCGCAAGCGGTGGAAGACCGTGCATCGTCGTAACGCGAGACGCATGTACAAGGGCTTCGTTCGGCTGCGAGGTGTCTACATCAAACTCGGGCAGATTCTCTCGATCATGGGCACCTTCTTGCCACGCGCCTATGCAGAAGAGTTGGAGGGCCTGCAGGACGAAGTGCCACACCGGCCATACCGAGAAGTAGAACGCGCCATCAAAGACGCGCTCGGGAAGTTGCCAACAGAACTCTTTGCAAGCTTTGAACGCGAACCCATTGCTGCGGCTTCGCTGGGCCAAGTGCACGAAGCCACCACTCACCAAGGAGAGAGAGTCGCCGTCAAGGTGCTCTATCCAAACGTCGCCACAATCATCAAAATTGATTTGCGTGTGCTTGGCTGGGCCATTCGCGTGTATCGCTGGTTTGTTCCAATTCAGCAGATTGAGCGTGTTCACCACCAGCTGACCGACATGCTTGAGCGCGAAACCAATCTCGACAACGAAGCGGAGTGCTTGGTTCGCATGAGTGCAAACTTCGACGATGACCCCGATGTGCTTTTCCCAAAACTCTATCCTGAGCTGAGTTGCAACCGAGTAATGACGATGAGCTTCATGGAGGGAAGCAAGATTTCCAAATCAGAACAACTCGCAAAGATGGCTTTAGATCCGGCGGATGTGGCGACCAAGCTTATTCAGGTGTTTTACAAGCAGCTCTTTTTTGACAAATTTTTCCACGCCGACCCACATCCAGGGAACTTCTTTGTGCAACGTGGGCCAGAAGGTCAAGCGCGAATCGTCGTGCTCGACTTGGGCTCGGCAAGTGAAGTCTCTGAGGACCTCGTCGATGGTATGCTCGATATTCTCTCTGGCGTCATGTCGGGCCAAGACGACTTGGTCGTGAAGGGCATCGAGACGATGGGGTTTGTCGCAGACAATGGCGATCGCAACCTGCTTGAGAAGGCGGTGCGTACCTACTTCGAAAAACTCATGAGTCTCGACATCAAAGACTTCAGCAAGATTTCACCCGACGTTGCGCAGAAGCTCGCCGACCCAGAGGTCAAGCGTGAAGAGCTTCGTGAGTTGATGAAATCGGTGGCCTACCCCGACGGCTGGTTCTTCGTTGAACGCGCAGTGGTCATTCTCTTTGGTCTCTCAGCTCAGCTCGCTCCAAAACTCAACACCGTCCATGTGGGCTTTCCCTACATCATGCAAGTCTTTGCCAAGCGCAATGCCGCAAAGATGGCCGTAGCTGCAGAGTCCAAAGCGCTCGCTCCTGCTGCAGAGTCTGCACGCTCGGACGACTCGCGCGTTCTGCTCAACTAGTGTGGGATCCAGAGGCATAGAACGCCCTGGCTCGGTTCTTCGCCCTTTGAACGCCTTCGGCTCATCGTTGCTCAGATCCTTCCTTGCC
>JANTGM010000043.1 GCA_024762925.1 Kofleriaceae bacterium
TTTCTATTCCTCTGAGCCGCACACTAGTGTGGGATCCAGAGGCATAGAACGCCCTGGCTCGGTTCTTCGCCCTTTGAACGCCTTCGGCTCATCGTTGTTCCTCGGTCGCTTGCCCCAGCAAGCTCCCTCTTCCCGCCTCGCCAGCAAACGAGCTGACTTCGCGATCGCGAATCAATATCCATGGATCGCGCACTGGTGCGCGATTCATGAACATAGAACGCGCTCTTCTCGCCTGCTGAACAGACGGGCTCAGCCAGTCTTCTTCGTTGTTCCTCGGTCGCTTGCCCCAGCAAACTCCCTCTGCCCGCCTCGCCAGCAAACGAGCTGACTTCGCGATCGTCGAACAACCATTCTGGACCCAACACTAGATGTCGTGGATTCGGGTGTCCTTGTTACATGGAGTAGCGAAGCGCGATCACGATGTGTGCGATGGTGGTAACCATCATGAGCACCGAGAAGGGCACGTGGATGTATTTCCACGACTTGAGAAACAGGCGTGCACGGGGAGCGAGAATACTTCGGCGCTCAATCATCACAATCCGGTCGCAAAGCGATGCAATGCGCTTTGCCGTCTTGCGATTCGAGAGCTTTTGAAGCGTTCTACGCCTCTTTCTCAGTACAAACGTTCTCCTGAGCTCGTCCTTGATGAGCCAAAACAGCAGCGACGTTAGTCGCACATGTTCGCGTGTGCTGTGGACTCGCGTGCGATCTTCTTCGATGAATGACTCGGCCAGTTGGACGAGTTGTGGTTGCTCCGCTGTCATCGTAGTGAGTTGTCCTCGAAGCGAGAGCTCCTCTATTTCATGTCCATAGGTCATCGAGGGAACGAGCGTGTAGAGGTACCGGCCGAGAAATCCTGAGGCCACAACCATGATCATGCTGCCAAAAGGAATCGAAACCCAATTGTCCAGGCGAAGCGCGCTGTGCAGCACAATGAAGAGTGGCCCCACCGTGCCCGTCATGAGGTGCAAATCGAGCCAGTATTTGTTGCTCGCTGTCCGCATAAAGAGCCGGAGTCGACGACGAAGTGGATAGGCCATGGATATGACCATTAGCGCCGTGCCTACATAGCCGCAGAGGAGGGCTAGCTCGGACCCTGCAAGGTAGCCAACTCCGAGTTTTGCCAAGTCGGGACTTAGGCCCTCGGCAAGTAGAACTTGAAAGCGCAGTGAGAGGGTCGGCGCAAAGTGTCGGAGAGCGACCTCGGTAGCAGCGAGCCCCCAGACGAGCAGGCCGAGCCCCCAGATCCAAAGGCCGAAGCGGCCGTCGCGAATTCTCGCAAGACCTGCATCCTTGACCCCAACGCTGCTTGTGAACGGCTTTATGGGCAGGACTTCCTTTGGGGGCTTTTTACCCAGTTCTTCTGGGCCCGAATCTCCAAAGAGCCGCGCCATATCGAGTTCGACAAGAGCACCAGTGGGGCACGCCGAAATACACGCCTGCTCGGCAAAACCATGGCAGTGGTCGCACTTGTTCGCCACGCGCCTTGGTGGAGCCGAGCGCCCCTTGCCCGGCCCATGTTCGAGGAGGCCTTTCTCGCTCAAACGCGCCTTGAGATTGAAGTTGAAAGTCTCTTCTTTCTCCTCGGCAATGTTGACCATGTCGATAGCCCCATAGGGACAACTCTGAGCACAAAGGCTACAGCCAATGCACTTTGCATGATCAATCTCGACTTCACCTCGCTCGGCACAATAGGAAATGGAGTCATGCTCGCAAGGCGTTAGGCATCGCTGGTCTTGGCAGGTTCTGCACGAATACACGAAATCCAACATGCCGAGGCGAAACCCGCCGAGAGTGAGTCGCTTCGCGGCATGGCGCTCTTCGCAGGCGTCTTCACACTGTTTGCACTCAATACACAGATCGAGTTGCCGCACGCGAACACTGGGGCCAGCAATCGAAAGCCCGTGTCGAAGGTAGAAGTCGAAGATCTCCTGCTTGACGCCAGTGATGCCGCGCAAAAGCCGCTCGGACGAGGCGATCGAAGTTGCAAGGGCCTTGGAAAGTGAAGGGTGGTGTTGTGTGAGTCGTCCCAACGCATCGCGGTCGAAACGAAGCATCGTGATTGGAGTTGTGGAGTAGAGAGCCAGCGTATTTGCGTCGCACAATGCCTGCACGTTGAACACATCCGTTTTGCGAAACCGCGCCAAGTTCTTGTTTGCAGTGCGAGCGAGTGGAGGCAGGGGAAGGAGACTTCGCTCGGCTTCGGTCTTGCTATTCCGCTCGTCTTGAAGGGCGCGTCTTTGAGCCACGTCTTCTTGGCGAAAGACACCGAGGACAACTTGGCCCTCACAGACGTAAAAGAGGCTCGTGTCGGTCTTTGCGGTGAGGAGTTGATCTCGTTCGAGCTCAATGACCTCCAATTCACCTCTTGATAGGGCATCCACCAGGGCTTGCTGTGGAATCTCAGCAAATGCTGCGTGGCCTGCGATCGCGCCTTCCAGCAGGCCCATGCTTGTGCCCGCATGCCGAGGCATCGCATGCAGGCCTGAGAAATCTACGGAAGCAGACACAAGCTAGCCTTGTGCACGTCGTGGTACGTCCACAACAGTGCTCTCGTCAAATTCCTCTACAACGATTGGTGCTTCAAACTCGGCGAGCGGCGAGAACACCGATTCGAGTTCATCATCTGTGATTTCTGGGCCCCCGAGAGTTTCGGAAAGCGGTACAGGTTCTCGATGTGTGGTGAGGCGCTTCCAAAGACCTGGGCGCGGTGCCGAGGACTCGACACTTGTGACATCATCGTTCGCAAATTGGTCATCGTGAGTTTCAAGCCTTGGTGCCGGTGTGTGCTCGACGATCTCCCGCACTGCGGTGCGAACCTTCGTCCATTCGTCGGAGATAAATTCGATCACTGAACGCTGCCGCGGTTGGCGAGGAGCAGGAGCTGGCGCGACTGGCTGCGCTACTTCGAAGTGCTCGCCACGGATTCTTGCTGCAGCCTGCAGTGGCTCGGCTGGGCAGTCATCAGCGTTGGGGACCAAGCCCAGCACGAGCGAGTCAACCGCGCCAAGCTCGTAGAGATGAGGGCGCTCTACAAATCGTACCCCGAGTTTTTCTAACCAAGCCACGGGTGCTTCTGCACCAATGAGTAGAAACGCCTGCTCGTTGGGAATGGTTTCTTCCTCGCCACTGGACTGCTTGATCGTCACACTTGCCTTGTCAAACGAGGTCGCATTACTGCTCATAAGAATTCGGACTTTGCCAGCATCGCCATACTCTTGAATTCGCTTCTGATTTTCAATCTTGGCTCGTTTGAACGCTTTGCTTCGATAGCTCAAGGTCACCGTCGCTCCAACATCGGATAGAGACATCGCAGCCTCGAGCGCTGAGTCTCCACCACCGACTACGAGCACCGCTTGCCCAACAAATTCATCGGGATCTTCCAAGACCGAGTGAACCTTTGAGAGATTTGCGCCAGGAACCGCGAGAAGTCGAGGCTTGCCACGAAGGCCTGTTGCGAGGATGACCCGCTTGGCTAGGTAGGTTGTGACGGTGGTGCGAATCTCAAAGATTCCATCATCCCGGCGCTTCACATCCTCGACAGCTTCGCCTTTCCGAATAGGCAGGGCTACTTCAGCAATCAGAGTCTTCCACGCTGCTAAGAGTTCTTCCTTGCGAGCGTCGAAAACGGGCAGAAACGAGACGTTTCGGGCATCTGCCGGCTCCGACATAAAACTCTTACCCTTTGGGTATCGCGAGACGGTTGATGCAATGGTGTGCTCCTTTTCGAGCACGACGCATCGCAATCCGTGATGCATGCTGGCGAGGCCGGCGCTAAGCCCACCGGGGCCAGAACCGACGATGACAACGTCCAACACAACCGGATTTGGGTCCGTAGTCTGTAGACCATCGCGCAGCATGTGCTCAACGACCAACCTACCGAGGTTCGCAGCGTTCTTGACCAGCGGCTTGCCTGCAACCTCACCAATTAGGTACTGCCCTGGTACCGAGGTTTGGAAGTGGGGGTCAATCTCAGGGACGGTGAGTGTCTGTGGTTTCGTTCCCTCGCGGTGCATAACAAGTGCAGTTGTGGGACATGCCCACGCGCATTGCTCGCACTGTACGCAATCTCGAAAGTTCACGACCTGTACCTTGTGATGCACAAGGGCAAGCACCTTTGTTGGACACACATCAATACAACCTTCACAACCAATGCAACGATCGGCGTTGATGGAGTGAATAAGCGCGAGAGAGCTATCTTGGCGGATCTCAGCTTCGTGCTGAACGACTCTGCGGTCCTCGAAGACTGCATGCACTGATGCAATCACGATCGCAACCGCAATGAAGACGCCAAGTACGAGAAGAAGAACCATTGACTATTTGTTTATGGCAGGTGAACTCGAAACCCACTGCTATGGCAGGATGCTGCGTTACAGCTGGCACTGGTTTGAGGGACATCCGACAGCATCGGAATTACGTCGGGACAGACTGCAAGGTACGTTCGAACAGGAAAGGAAATGGGATCGATCGAGTAGAAGTTGCCGTTAGTTTCCGTAACCATTGTGAATCGATTGCCATAGGCATCATCCACAACAATGGTTGCCCCAGCAGCACCCGCCGTGCCTTCTTCATCGGTGAAGAGAGTTCCCCCGATGGTAAATGGTGGAGCTCCTCCCGCTTGGCGATGGCATGAGACGCAGTCCTCCCCTGGAAAATGGTATCCGTCGCCGGGAGCCGCCGTGAGGGGAGAGCAGTCGGGAATATCGGCATCTGGTGCAAAGGGGTCCGCGTCAGAAAAGGGGCTGGCATCGGAAGTCACCTGATTGGGAAACTTCTCTTCCATTGTGCCTACACAGCTCGCGAGGAGAATCGAGCTGGCAACAGCAACTCGATTGATGAGCTGGTGAGGCATGAGCCCAGACTGCAGTTGCAACCAACATGCCGCGATGTGGTTGTGTACGAGCCACCGTGGCCCTTGGCTTGAATGCGCCCGCTAGCAGATTGAACACCGAACTGTCGGAAACGTGCACAGTGCGTCCCAGACTGTGCAGGCAACGTACACTCCTTGGAAGATACCTTTCTAGATGTAGGGAGGTCGGTGATGTACGACTGGCCTGGTCTCTGCTAGGTAAGCGGCATTCTGATGGTTCGTCCGCTCAACGTTGCATGTAGCACCTTGTGTGTTGCGGTGTTGGCCCTCGCTGTGGATGCCAATGTGGAGGCGCGCCGCCGCCCCAAGAAGGTGAAGGAGAATCGCAAGAACAAGCCCGTAAAACGGATTCGGGACGACACCATAAACGCTGGTGAAGCTGCCAACTTGAGGAAAGGTCCTGGAGACAACTACAAGTCCACAGGGGTTTTGCCTCCGGGAACGGCGGTGGTTGTCATCGCGCTGAAGGGTCGATGGGCCCAGGTGCGAAGCGGCAAGAATGTGGCTTGGCTTCTACGAAGAAGTCTCACCGGCTACCAACCAGACTCGGTAGACAAAGCGCCTGTTGAGGGGGGGCGAGTTTGGGGAGGCGAGATGGCAAGCGCTGCCTTTCGAGTACAGGTGGTGAGCAGCGATGCTTCGCTCTTTGTCGAACCCAGTTCGAAGTCGGCGACTGCCGGAAGTGCATCACGAGGAACCAACTACGTAGTGCTATCTAGGAGCGATGATCGCGAGTGGCTAGAGATTCGCTCGAAGGATGGCAGCGTTGCGTGGATTCAGAGCGATCGCGTCCAGAGCAATACGATGGCGGGTGTTGATGGTGATGGTTGGCAGAGAGCTCCAGACGCTCCAGAAGCCTCCTCCTGGGACAGAGGCTCGCTACCTTCGTTGGAAGCTATGATGCGGATAGGTATTGGCTATCGAGCAATCTCGATGGACTTTCAGTCTGCTGGGGAAGGAGCGCTTGCAAACACCATTACAGAGAGCCAGGCGATGGCCGCAGTGGGGGCCGTTGATGTGGTTTGGCGAAGTTCTAGTCGCCGTCTGCATGTTGGGCTTGACGGCCGAACTCGGGCAAGCTACGCCAAGCCGGGGATTGATGTAATTCGTGAAGACATGTCGCTCGGAGATGTGGATTTCTCGATGTACGAGACGCAGGCTGGGCTTCGCCTTGGAATTGTTCTGGGGGACCTTGAAATCTCGCCTCGTGTTGGAGGTCGCTACGATGCTTTCTTGACCCGCCAAGTCGATAACGTTGGCCTCCTGCCACGAGAGAGCCTCGCGGCGCTTGTTGGTGGGTTGCGCATTGATTGGTACCGACTTGCTCCAGAAGTTGTCTTGTCGATTCGGGGAGACGTAGTCGTCTCGGGGCGCCACAAGCAAACACAGGGGCTGAAGGATGGCGAGAGTACTGACATTCGTGGTGCCACGGGAGATCTCCGAGCCATATATTCCGCGAGTCGGCTCATCGACGTTGTCGCAACGTTCCACTATGGGTGGACAAAGTACGTTTGGTCGGGGCGCAGTGAGCGAAATCCTGATGTCATGCGATCTGAGAGAAGTGATCATGCGCAAAGCCTTGGGTTGGGCGTCGCGCATCGCTTCTAGGGGGGGCTAGCTTGTAGTGAATTGCAGGGTCGCAATCGTTGTCTCGGGAATTGCTTTGGTGCTTTTCTCATTCTCGAGACTGGCAGTGGCACAGGCTGACTTTTTCTCGTCTTCGCCTGGGAAACTCTCGTCAAGTCACTCATCGCTCGAGGGCCAAGACAAGTGCTCCAAGTGTCACACCGATGGCAAGTCTCTTTCTCGCAACCTATGTCTTGGCTGTCACGATCATCAAAACCTTGGGAAGCGCATTGCAGCCCAAAAAGGCTTTCACGCTTCTAGGCGCGTCAAAGGGAAACCCTGTCAGAACTGCCACAAAGAGCATCGAGGTCGTGGGTTCGATTTGATGGGCTGGGAGTCTATCGGAGGTCAGAAAAAGTTCAATCACTCGGAGACTGGTTGGACATTGGAAGCAAAGCACAAAGTGCTTGCTTGCAAAGAATGTCACAGTTCGAAGAATCGACAGGGGTTAAGGGTTTTTCTTAGTAGCAGTAAGTCTTGCGGCGATTGTCATGAGAAGAAACAACCACATGGGCCTCTGCGTGAGTCCCTCAAGCGGTGCGAGCGCTGTCACTCGCAAGCGTCCTGGAATCCGCCACTGCGCAAAATGAAGTTTGACCACAACAAGCGGAGTGATGCCGCGATGTCGCTGGAAGGGACGCATTTGGACGTCGCATGTTCTAAGTGCCATCCAAACTCAAAATTCAAGCTCGGCAAAGGCAGCGATTCTTGCGATAGCTGCCACAAGAGCCCTCACGATGGTCAGTTGTTCGGCACAAAGAAATGTCAGCTCTGTCACTCTCCAAAAGAGCGATCCCTCAAGGCGGTTCGCTTTGCTCACAAGCGACAGACGAAATTCGCTCTGCTTGGGCGTCATGGATCGATTGATTGCGTGCGTTGCCACAAGGCATCGCTAAAGAAACGAAAGCCGAAGACGGATTGTGCGAGTTGCCACGCATCACAGAACCGCCACAAAGATCGCTTCGACCAGTTTGTGCCTGCAGGCAGCAAGACGCCATCGTGTGAGACCTGCCACCAGCCTGGAGGCTGGCGTGGGCAGATCTTCAACCATGCGGAGAACACAGCATTCACGCTCACGGGGAAGCACCAGACAGTTAAATGTCGCCAATGTCATCGGGGTAGGAAAAGTTCTGAGTTTGAGAGGTTCGAGGCAAAGACCGTTGGCTGCTTGGGGTGCCACCAACACAAGGAGGCTCACGGCGGCAAGTACAAGGACGAAGAATGCCTGAACTGCCATACCCAGCCCGGCCAGAAGAGCATGACGAAACAGTCTCTGGAGATTTTTCACGGTGAGAATGCGCGCTTTCCTCTCACTCTTCAACACGCCAAGATTGCGTGTGAGCGTTGCCATGTGGGGGATGTTTATGAGAGCACTCCAACGGAGTGTGGGGCCCGCTGTCATGAGGATTCGCTCCATCGAGGAAATCTCGGGGACAAGTGCTCTGGGTGCCACAGTCCCGGCAAGTGGGAGCCTGATCGGTTCACGCACAAGAAAAACACTGACTTTCCGCTAAGAGGGCGGCACAAGACGGTGCCTGCTTGCGTTGACTGTCACCCCGACTCTCGGTTCTCAGATACCCCCCGGACATGTGGTGCCCGAGGGTGTCACCAGGCCGATGATATTCACGAGACCGCACTGGGAAACAAATGCGAGCGATGCCACACTGAAACAGGTAAGACGCTTTTCAATCACAATCGACAGGCTGCATTTCAAATCGATGGTGCGCACACCTTGGCGCTGTGCGCGAACTGCCATGCTGACCGCCGATTCAAGCCAACGCCGAAGGCGTGTAGTGGATGCCACGAGGAGCCTGCGATTCACAAAGGTCGCTACGGCAAGAAGTGCGAGAGTTGCCACACAACAGCAAGCTTTGGCGATATCGAGGAGACCCATGACGCAGGCGACTTCTCGCTAGCAGGAGCTCATGATCGAGTGCAGTGCGATCGCTGCCACAAGAATGGGGAGAAGCGACGGGGCTCTGGTGAATTGTGCATCACCTGCCACAAAAACGACGATGTGCACCAAAACGGACTCTCTCCACGTTGCGGTGAGTGTCATAAGCAAACGGCCTTTCTTCCGGTGCGCTTTAACCACCTAAGTGTGGGGTGCAATCTTCCAGGCTTGCACCGAACTCTGCCCTGCGCCGACTGTCACAGAAACGGCAACTTTGGGGCGGTTTCACCTCTGTGCGTCAACTGCCATCGCGGAGACTCTCTACGGGTCTCTGTGCCGCCACACAACAACTTAGTTCAGTGCGGTGACTGTCACAATACCAACGCCTGGCTTCCCATGGCTCGTCTCGGGAGGCAGAGCTTGTGCCGTTAAGTAAAACTCGTAGATTGCGAGGATTGCTGCCTAGCGCAATGGTGGTGGTCATTCTTTCTGGTGAGCAAGAGTCCCTTGCGCAGTTTGTTTCCTCCCAGAACGAGTCCAGTCAAGGAGCTACTCCAGCGGCACCTGCCGACGAATCTACGCAGCTCGATTTGCGGCTCACGCTAAGCAGCTTTGCCTATGCCGAGTCGGGAAGTGACGGTGCGCCGCTGTTGGAAGGCGGAGAAGAGTTGCAGACAGCGAGCCCGAGGCGCCGAGTCTTTGGTGACTTGCGGCTTGAAGTTGGCGCTAAGAGAATCTCTGGAAGTCACTTTGAACTCAAGTTCGATGGGCGGCTTCGGGAAGCCAATCGGAGCGACGTGCAGTCGGGCTTTCGCGGTGGTGAAGAGTGGGACTTGCAGGATGCGTACATACGCTATGAAGGTGAGAAGCGGGCTCTCACACTTGGCCGACAGCGCATTGGTCCAGCGGGAGCAAACACCATCGACGGACTTAGCTACCGTCACCAGAGAACCAAACATTGGTCTGCTGTGGCGTTTGCTGGACTGTTTCCAACGCGTGGCTCGCGCAGTGTGACACAGGACTATCCTCGTGGAGGTCTACGCTATGAGGAGGACGGCACCATAGCCGAAGTGGGCCGAAGAATCATTCCCGCGACTGTTGGGGCGGGTGCTAGCTATGCCAAGCCCTCGGTGCACGGCGATGTCGGGGTTGGGGGCATTGTTCCATTTCGTCGTGATGGTGTTGGCGATGCCCGCGCTCGTCCGCAAGTGTTTCTTCATAGTAACGGATATTGGAATACTTCTGAGTCGACGACCTTCTATCATTATGCCACTGCAGATCTTGCAAGTGAACAGGGGGCTGCTCTTCGCAACTTGAGCGCGGCTCTTCGCAGCCAGGCATCTACCCACTTGGTACTGCGCGCCTCGGTGCACCATCAATCTACCGATTTGCTTCGCCAGTCGGTCGTCAATCAACTAGAAGATCCCGATACGACCTCTATGGGATTGGTGCAAAATGGACTCACGCTTTCGCGGGTTGCGTCGCAGACTGTTCGTGCCGCTGCGAGTGTTGATGCAGCGCGACGTCGTCTGCAGTTCACTCTTGGAGCGTCTGCGAGACAGCGCTCCGATCTTGAGTTGGTGCTCGCGGATGGCTCGACGTTCACCTTCCCAACGTCTCGTCGCGCTGTGCTCAGCATGCAGGTCCTCGACCGACACTCGATTTTTGGAATGCGGCTCGCTGGGGAGTTTCGACTGCTGCAGGGGCTCGGCAAGCGCGATCTAGCCACCTCGAAAGGTGGCGTGGCATCCATTGCAGCGAGTCGCGATGTGCTTGATGGCCTAGCGACGATTCAGTTTGATGCGGCGGCCCAGTCGCTTGAGGACGCAGACCGACGTGGCACATGCGAAGCCGCCGATCCTCTGACCTGTTTTGGACAGTCACGCGTTCGCGCTGTACAGGCAGGTCTCCAGGTGACGGTGCAATCGTCGAAGAATTGGATGTTTTTGGTCGACGGCCACTGGGGGCTTGAGAGCGTCGAAACCCATGATGCCGATCAGCAACCCCTTGCTCTGCCGCTGGTTCACTCGGTGACAGCTTTTGCCCGGCTCCGCTATCGCTATCGGTAAGAATATCTCTGAGCGTGAGAGCTGCTAGACCAATTCACTGTCGGCTGCAACTCCACCGATTGCGCCAACGATCGCAACTTCGCTATGGAACTCTACAGGCAGTCTGGTGCTAAAGCGCAACGCAGCATCAAGCTTGTAAGCGAGTGGCTAGAGGGCCACCCGCTCTAGCGCTACTGCTTTGTGCATGCAGCAGCGGTCTTCTTGAGCAATGCGGCGAGTTCTGCGTCGTCTTCGGCAAGCGAGTACTTCGCCGCGTACTTGTGCACGTCCTCGCCATCGTAGGGGCATCCAGCGCCCGTAGCTTCGGCCAAGATACCTTTGCCGACTTCTCCGAAGCACAGTCTTGCAAGCTCCTTGACCTTCGCTGCGTGCCACTCGGAGCCTTCTATAGGTTTCTTGTATTGGAAGTACTGATCGCAGGCATATGGAATGGTTTTTGTTTTCTCAGAAATAGCCTTAGTGACCTCGGCGATGTTTTCCTCAAGATCCTCGACAGAACGAACCTCACTGCACAACATCTCAGCAGCGGCGAGTTTCTCTGGAGTGAGGTGCTTAACCATTTTCTTGTACGACGAGCAGGTGGAGTCGGCTTCCAAACCTTCATCTCGCTGTTTCATTGCTCGCACCTTAAAGTCAGCGGCAAGCGCCGTGCAGCCGGCCTTGAGTGGTGCACTCACGGCCAGCCACTGCGCGACGTCATCGTCTGTGGAGCAGTAATACTCCGCGGAATCTTGCACGTCTTTGTCGCTGCGCTCGGCGAAGACGGCTGCGATAACCTTGTCGCATATAGCTTTGATCGCTGGGGCTGCTTTGTACGCCTCGATGCGCACAGAGCACGTCATAATGGCGTCACTGAGTTTGCCATCGGCCATCAGGCCTTCAATCTCCTTCACATCATCGCCATAGCGCCGTTCTAGCTCACACGCGCGATATTCGTCGCAGCCGCTTTTCTTGGCACATGCTAGTGAGGCTTTCACGTCCGTGGTGGACTTTTCTTCGTTGCAGGTAGCAATGGCCTCCTTGCGAATCGCCTTGGCCTGCTCGCGGGCCTCTTCGGGGTTTTCGCTGCACTCGATTGCTTTGTCGAATGCCTTTTCACACTCAGCGGCACCGCCACCGCCACACGCAATAGATAGAGATGCGAGGCTGGAAAGGAGAACTAAGGTTAGGGAACGATGCATGGGTACGGCTTTATTTTCTGATGGGTATGAGTTGTTAGTAGTTGGAAAGAACAAAGTGGTGAAAGGACTGGCTTGCGATCGAGACGATGTGAACCCCATGATGTCGCAATATTTCTGCGGAGACCACGCGCGCTGCCGGTAGATCAGACAAATTCTCCAGAGTCTACGGCTCCAGCCAAAACGCAGCAAATGCTCTCACCTGACGCCAGGATGACCGGGCTACCAGATTTCGACGTTGTCTTCGTGGCAGCCGCCACCCACGTTTGAGCAGCTCTTGTTCGCCGGATTCCACGTGCCACCAACGGTGATTTCAATGTCCTTCACACCGTTAACATGCAGCGCAGGGGCGATGATGTCGAAGTTTGTATTCACGACCGATTGGTGACACTCAGAACACCTCATGTTCTCGTCGTCAATGTGCTTTTTGTGCTCACCCGACATCGCATCTCCTGTCGTGTTCTCACCAGGGTGACAGGAAGCGCAACCAAGGGCCGTTGTGGAGGTCCAGGTTTCGCTGCCATTGTTTTGTCGACCGTTGCCATGACAATAGAGGTTGCTACATGTTGTTCCGTTGTAGCTTGCCGCGCTGTTGAGCGAGGAGAAGAGCGTTTCGGCACCGGGGCTCCCGCCCTCGATATGTGCGGGCGAAAGTGCACTCGACGGTTTTAGATGGCAAGCGCTACAGTCAAATGCTGCGTGGGTACCACTCGGCTCCACATGGACAGAGTGAGCACCGATAGCGGGAATGGAACGGTTGACTTGATCGAGAAGAGACAATGGTGGTGCACCCGTAAGGTTGTCCGTTCCGCCATGGCAGAAGGTGCAGTCGGTCTGCCAGCTCGAGTGACAGTCCGTGCATGCGATGCCCGAACCGCCGCCGGTGAGTGCGGTGCCGTGACAGCCGGCAGCGTTGCAAGAACCCACGCCGCCTGTGTTGAACGCAGAGCCATGTTGTCCTGGCTCTGCCCAACCCGGTGGGTGGACCGCAATGACTTGTAAGACGCCATCGATATGGAGATTGGGATTGATGATGACCATGCCGGGCCCCACAACTTCGCCATGACAGCTTTCACAATCGGGATTTGTTGGGTGTGGTGCAGGAGGTGGAGTGCCATGACACGCACCACAGTCAGAAGCACCGCTGCCCGAACTGGTCCACACGGGAGTTGTTAGTGCTCCGCCCTGCAGTGCGGCTGTGCCTCCATGACAGTAGTTGTTGCTACAGCTCGAGCCATTCCACGTAGTCCCTGCTGCGAGCGGGCCAAAGGTTAGTTCGGCTGGGAGCGGTGTGTCTGTGTGTCCAACAGCGTTTGTGCTGCCGGGCTCTTGATGGCATTGGGCGCACAGAATTGGTTTGTACCAATCCCCAGGAGTGAGGTGTGCTTGATGTGCGCCAACTCCGCGGGAGGATGTTAGGGCAGAGCCGCCGACATCTGTGGGAGGAGCCGCGTTGCCTCCGCCCCCATGACAGCTATCACAAGCGAGGTCTCCGCTCACATCCACACTTCCGTTGATGTGAAGTGTGGCATCGGTGATCGTGAGACCACCACCTTGGGTCATGCTTGGATGGCACTTGCCGCAATCGGTATCGGCAGGATGCGGAGCGGGGGGTGGCGCGCCATGGCAACTATCGCATTGTGACTGCGAGCCATCGACCAGTGTCCACTGGGGCGCTACGACCTGGCCGCCTGCCAGCGTAGAACCGTGACAGTAGCTATTGGTACAGGTGGTCCCGTTGAACTGCGCACCCGAGCCCGCCAGTGGACTGAAGGTCAACTCTGCCGGAAGTGGTGAGTCAATGTGACCAACGGCGCCGGTGGTTGAGGGCACCAAGTGACAGGCACTGCAGGCAATTTCTTGATGCCAATCGGAAGCACCGAGGTGTTCACGGTGTGAGCCGACCCCGCGCGTGGTGTTGCTTGTGTTGCCATTGGTGTCGCTTGGCGGAGCGGCGATTCCACCCGAGCCATGACAGCCATCGCATGCCAAGTCCCCCGCTACATCAAGGTTGCCATCGATGTGTCGGGTTGGATCCGTGATGACCAAGCCTGCTCCGGCGGTCATGGTGTCGTGGCATTGGCCGCAATCGCTTCCACTAGGATGGGGCGCTGGTGGAGGCGCGCCATGGCAACTATCGCACTGCCCCTGGGTTCCATCGACTTGTGTCCAAAGAGGATTTGTTGAAGTGCCCCCACTAAGAGTTGTTCCGTGGCAGTAGGTGTTGGAACAAGAGCCGCCGTTCCAACTCGCGTTGCCAGCCAAGGCGCCAAAGTTGATTTCGGCTGGCAGGGGCGTGTCCATATGACCCACGGCGAGAGTTGCACCGGGTACAAGGTGGCACTCTGCGCAGGAGAACTCCTTGCGCCAAGACGAGGCCTCTACGTGTGCCCTATGAGCACCTACACCACGTTCTGTCGTGGCGTCGTTTCCGCTGACGTCTAGAGGAGGCGCTGCGATTCCGCCGCTGCCATGACAAGAGTCACAAGGCTGGTCATCGGTCAGATCTACCTTTCCATCAATGTGCAGGTCTGGGTACGCGATCACCAATCCCGCACCGGCGATCATGGTTGGGTGACAATCAGCGCATTCGCTACTTGCAGGGTGTGGAGCTGGAGGTGGGGCCCCGTGGCAGGAGCTGCACTGTGACTGGGATCCATCTACCACTGTCCATTCAGGGGATCGATCTGCACCGCCTGAGAGTGTTGCACCATGGCAGTAGCTGTTGCTGCATGTGGTGCCGTCCCATGTTGCCTCGCCAGCCAACACACCAAACGTGAGTTCTGCAGGAAGAGGGGAATCAACGTGACCGATGTCTACGGTGCTGGTTGGAATCAAGTGGCACTCGGCGCATTGCACTTCTTTGTGCCAATCAGAAACACCAAGGTGTGATCGGTGGGCGCCAACCGAACGCTCTGTCGTTTCGGTTTGTCCATCAACCGAGGTAGGCGGGGCAGAAACTCCATCGCTTCCATGGCAGGTATCGCAAGGGGCACTCTCATTCACATCAAGCTTTCCATCAATGTGAAGTGCAGGGTACGCAATCACCAAGCCCTCGCCAGGATTCATGGTTGGATGACACTGGCCGCAATCGGTGTTGTCAGGGTGTGGAGCAGGCGGGGCAAGACCATGGCAACTTCCACACCCAGATGCCGAACCATCGACTACCGTCCACTCGGGCTCGGTCTGAACGCCGCCGGTTAGTGTCGAACCGTGGCAGTAGTTGTTGCTGCAAGTGGTGCCGTTCCAGTCGGTGTTTTGCAGAAACCCTGTGAGATCAAGTTCAGCGGGGAGGCTATCGTCTATGTGACCTTCAGACCCAATCTCAAGAGGGACCACATGGCACTCTGAACACTCGATATTGCGCCGCCAATCCGAGGTTCCCAAGTGGCTGCGGTGAGCACCGACGCCCCGACTTGTGGTCTCTGTGTTGCCGGTTGTGTCGAGGGGAGGAGCCGCGGTGCCTTGGCTGCCGTGACACGGGGATGAGCAGGCTGCTTCGATTGGAGCGGAAGGCGCTGCATCATCTTCTGGCCCAGCATCCTTGGCCTCATAGGTGCCAAGGTTGCAGCCGGCGAGCACGCCAAATGCCAATGCGAGCACGAGTCGAATGACGTAGTGATGACGTTGTCGCAGCAAGGCAATTGAGATTTGCAACACACGTGCCGCTCGTGTAGCGCGCTAGATGTAGGGAGTTATCGCAATGAGCCACATGCCAACGTGCCCAGTTGTGCACCCTTGGTACACAGGCGTTGCATCCTTGCACGAAGCTCATTCGACGCTCTACATGCATGTCAAGCACTCGCCAACGGGACTCATGTCCAACAGCCTAGCGTCCTACTACGTAGGTGGCGAATAGCCCTTCAGGTTCGCGAGCGGGCTCTTCGCCACGCGAACCTCGAAGGCGCTTGGTTACGCTGCCGCGGCTTGGGCTGCAAGCTGCTGGTCGAGTTTCGCAACCAAGTTCTTGCTTACGTTTTTCATGATTGGCTTGCTGTGCTTGCGCAGGCTGTTGGGAATGACTTGGTTGGCCTGGGCCTGCAACCGGATTTCAACGGCGCGGGCGAGCTTCTCACGTCGCTTCACAGGATCACGCTCACTTCGCAGGCTCGTTAGTTCGTGGCCCATCTCGCGCTCAACGCTACGGGTGAGTTTCTTCTCGATGGTCTTTTTAGGATTGAGAAAGTCGAATAGTCCCATGGGAGATTCCTTTGTTTGGTGTGGGGAGGATGACGGCGACATTGCCATCGATGCATTCCACTAGAGCAACGGGCGTGCCATTCTTCGAACAGCGCTAGAAGTGCAGAATCGGGCGCAACTGGCCCAGAAACGCCATCTGGGGAGATGCGATCCGGGTTGCACAGGCAGTTGCACCGGGTTGCCACAGTTGCGCTTTGCCGTCTGGGCCTTCGAGATGGAGCGCTATGGGGCTATGGGAGCTCGCAGACAAACGGCAGGTGCTGGCCGCAATGGGTATCGTGCAGCTTGGCGTTGCCCTTGGTAAGAACGACGCAGTCTTGATTGCAGCCGGTGTTGTCGGGCTCGCCTTTGGCCCACAACTGCTGGTCAATGGCGGTGGCGTCACTCCACAAGAACGCACCCTCGGTTTCTCTATCGGAACCGCCAAGCCACCAGCGCTCCGTGTCGATCGAATTTGCGCGCTCTCGGAGTTTTTCTAACGACGTAGCTGATTTGAGATTAGCGAGTTTTCCACCTCTGGCGACGCAGTGCTCGCGAGCATCCACAAAGGGCATGGGCAAGTTGCAGAGCGCGTACGTCTCGTTGTCAATGCGCTCCTCTGCGCAGGGGCATGATACCGCGTCATCCACAAGCCCTGAGCAGTTGTTGTCGACACCATCGCATGCCTCAACAGCGCCTGGATTCACCTTGGCATCGCTATCGTCACAATCCATGCAACCGAAGCCGTCGCCATCTGCATCCACTTCGTTGCCCTCCGCATCAAGGCAGCGTGTGTGCTCCTCAACGTAGCGCTCGCGATCTTCAATAAACTCAACGAGTCGCTTGCGGCGCTTCATGATGGTCTTCGCACTGTGCGGACGCTTCTGGTCGGCATTGACATCTTCCGAGATGATCGAAGAAATCACTTTGGCACCTGTTGTCATATTGAGTTTTCGCGCAGCCTTGTGCACTCGTCGCAAGGCCAGCAGGTAGTCGCGTCTGCACTCGGCGTGCGCAAAGCACTTCTTCGCAAGACGGCCGCGAGAGGCATATGGGGCAATGTCCTTAAACCAAGCTCGATCCAATCCCCAGGACATGAACTGCCATTTGTTGTCCAGGGGGTTGCGATAGATTCGGTAATTGTGACTGTGGTGGTAGCCATCAAAATCTCCCACATACGTCGAGAAGGCCAAGAAGAGCGTTAGGTGCTCGAGATTCAGCGGCGACTCTGGCTTGCGCCAAAGAGAGTCTGCTAGCGCATCGCCGCTCGCTTCGGTGGCCTTGGCAAAGCGCAAGAGTGCGCTGCGATCTTCTTGGCCGACATCAAGGTCAAAGCCCTCGACATCGTCTGTTGTCAGATCACAGCCATATTCCCCCTCGTAGAGTTCGCCCGCACCGGAACCAAACTGTCGCTCGAGAAAGTCGGTGTCGGGAGTTTCAACGACCAAATAGAGACCATATGGCGCTCCGTTCACGCGAAGGTTGGCAAAGCCCGCTTTGGGCACGGGTAGCCCCACTTCTCGTGCAAGCCGATAGGCGAGGTACTCCCGTATCATAGTGGGGTCTTCAACCAGGTTGTTGAGCGTTAGCCGATGCACGCCAAGGAAACGTCGTCCCTTGTGTTCTTTGCCCTTGTTGAATCGCAGCTTAAGAGCGGGTTTCTTGTCGATGCTGCGCAGGCTACGGTGCCCCTTGATGCGCAGTGCGACATCCTCAAACACCTGGCCTTCGTACTCGAATCCTCCCTTTCTCCACTTCTTGGGATTCTTGCGAAGAGCTCCCATGTCGTTTTCGCTCAGCACCAGATCGAAAGTGGGAACTTCTCTTAGCCCGTAGAGGTCTGTCATCGTGTTGGCACGCGTGCTCTCAGAAGACTTCTTGGCTGGCTTTGAGCACGAGTAGAAGCAGAGCATTGCCAATGCGATCGTTGACCGGACTAGCAATCTGGAGCAAAGGAGCTGCATGAACTCCATGGTAACAGCCGAAGCACGGCATTGCGCAAAGCTCAGAGAGACGAACCGCGGCACCTTGGCACCGCGGCATCGTCGTTTTCGTTACAATCGCGTCTTTCCTTTTGCAATAAGCCCGTCGTAGTAGCCCTCGAGCGAGCCACCTTTGTCCAGCGCGGCATTGGCTGCCTTTAGCTCCTTGTCGACCGCCTGTTTGAGCCCCTCCGCAGTTCGCGGGCCCCCGTAGTAGCGGCCGTTGATGTAGACAGCAGGAGTTCCACTGACGCCGAGCGTTGTCATCTCGTTGCGGTTGCGAGCCACCACTTGCTTGCAGCTACCTTTCATGTCGGTGTGAAAGCGATCCATGTCGATGCCAAGCTTGGCTGCAATCGAGTCTAGAGAAGCATCAGCAAGGCCCTCTCGGACAAGCTGCGGCCTGTCGTCGCCTTTCCAGGCCGTGCTCCATAGTGCGTGTTCATACTCTGAGAACTTTCCCTGCTTGCTCGCGGCGCATGCAGCAAGAGCTGGCTGTGTGGCGATGCTCGGGTGTACGACGAATTGCTTCGAGACGACTTTTAGATCCTCACCCTTGTATTGAGCAAGCAACGTGTCGGTTGCGCCTGCGAGCAGTTTGCAGTACGGACAGGCAAACTCCGAGGCCTCGACAATGGTGACCTTGGCATCTTTCGCTCCGCGGTAGGCATCGTCGTCAGAGACATCAACCTTGTAGAGTTGTCCTGCAATCGGACGCTTTCGGGGCGGTGCTTTGGCTCGCCCTTGCCCCGCGGCAATGCGATCGAGCTTCTTGTCAAGCGCATCGATCTTGGCGCTCAGCTGCTTTAGTTCTGCGTCAGAAGAATTCTTGTCCTTCATCGGCTGGCAGGCGGCCAAGAAAAGTCCAAAGAGAAGGGTCGTTGCGATGTTCGTTTTTGTTCGTGTCATTTGTTTCGTGTCCAAGTCTTCCCGTGCTCAAGGCACAGGGGAATGCTCGGCATCGGAAGTCCGAAGCCGAGAGTTACTGTTCAGTGCGGGAGAAGGGGCGCGCTATGAACGACGAGGAGGGCGAAAAATGCTCTTGATGAAATCAGAACTATTCGTATGTGCCGTCTTGCGGCTGCCTAGCGTCACGCATTGAGGCGGCCGCGGTGCGAGAGGCGCCGAAGCTAGAGCTGCAGTGGGCCGGCGAGTCTTTAGTGGCTTGGGTGTGCTTGGCGCTCCATCGGGAATTCCCAAATCACAATCTGTGTCTCCAAAGGACTCGCAACGCTGTGGCACTGGATTGGTTTTGCGAGCAACAGCTGCTTCTACTGGCGAGGGCTGTGGCATCAGCTGCGAGCTCCACCGTTCTTCTTCTAGTGCCTGCTCTTCCGATTCGCAGATCATCGCTTCAGCATTGCCTGCAGCGGTCATAAGGAGGGCGAGCATCAGCGGAAGCATGAACCAGCGTAGCGGTATGCGACTTACGGAAGACACGTCCAAGCCATAAGCCGAGCTGGCATCATCGCATTCCCGAGTCTCACGGATTTCTCCGCAACCCCGGAGCCTCGGGCGTGAATCTGCTGGCTTCCCAAGTCCTATGCGATCGATTTCTAGCCGGCTTGCCGACTAGCCGTTGTGGTAAATACAGCACATACGAATCGGCTAATGGTTAGTAATTAAAAAGCTTTCGATTGGCCACCCAGGTCGCGAAAGGTTGGCACACCAGCTGCTATATAGCGATTCATCATGTCTTTGAAGATTCCCGCTATTGCTCTTGTCGCAGGCCTCGGCGCAGCTCTTTTGCCATCAAATGCCGAAGCACAAGACTGTACTCAGCCACGGATGATGATGGTGCTCGACAAGTCGAGTTCCATGGAAACCGGTCTCATTGGCAACGACACAAAGTGGAACATCGCCGTTGATGCCCTTGACCAAGTGACTGGGCAATTCGATGACCAACTGGAGTTGGGACTCACAATCTTTCCAGAGCCCAATCAATGCGCTCCTGGCGCAATGAAGGTTGCTCCGCAAGGCGGAACTCACGCAGCGATCATGAGCGAGCTTGCCGACGCGCCTCCTGCTGCTGGTAACTGGACGCCAATGGCACAGACGCTTGATGCACTCGCCCTCGAGCCTGAAATCGCAACTGGTGATATGCCTCGCTACGCTGTTCTCATCACCGATGGTTGGCAGTGGTGCTCTCCTTACGACCCAGCGACACGATTCGATTCGGTTGACTCCGTTGCTAGCTTGAACGCACTTGGCATCACAACCTACGTGGTTGGCTTTGGTGACTCAGTAGATTCCCTAACGCTCAATCAAGTTGCGGTCACCGCAGGTACGGCTCTCGCAGGTTGCGACCCGACAGGTAGTGACCCCGCTGCGGCCAACCCTTGTTACTACCAAGCAGACAACCCAGCAGAACTGATCGCTGCGCTCACCGACATTGCCGACGCTGTTAGCGGTGTTGAGATTTGCGATGGCGAAGACAATGATTGCGATGGCGAAGTGGATGAAGGCGTGACCCAGACCTGTGGAACGGCTTGTGGAACTGGTATTCAGACTTGTACCGATGGTGCATTTGGCGCTTGTGACGCCCCTGAACCGGAGACAGAGATTTGCGATGGCGAAGACAATGACTGTGACGGAACCATCGATCCCGGTTGCGACTGCATGCCTGGTGACACGCTTGCCTGCGGTAGTGAAGACGCTTGTCAAGCGGGTGAGCAAACCTGCGGTGCCGATGGAACCTGGGGCGCCTGCGAAGGAGCACTCGAACCGAGCGAAGAAATGTGTGACGGCATCGACAACAATTGCGATGGGCAAATCGATGAGCGCAACGATGACGTGATGGGACTCTGTGGTCTTGGGCAAGTCTGCGAGGCTGGTGACTGCATCGACCTTCCACCAACCGAGCCACCAACTCCTGAAGATGGTGTGCCGGCTGCTGATGGTGGCTCCGCTGCTGGCTGTGGATGCCAATCCGGCTCGGGCGGACCAAACCCCGCAGGAGCGCTCCTGCTTCTTCTTGGCACCGTGCTGCTGATGCGCCGCAAGCGCAGCTAGCCCGAGAGACATCTGCCGAAAAACGAGCGCCAAGGCCCAACTGCCTTGGCGTTTTTTTGTGCGCTTTTGGGGTGCTCAAATCTGCCGCCAAGTCGCCCAAGCTCTGCAGCTTGGTCAAGCAGTTCAGAGGGCTTAGCGGGCTCGCGGTAAGTCTTGCGCGAAAGGCGCCTCCTGACACGCAACACCTTGGTCAGCCGGGGAGGCCCATTTCGCTGGGCTGGCATTTCTGGCTACGGCAAAAGGTATTCGCCATCGCACGTCTATGTTACGTAGCGAGAGTCAGAGTTAGCGGCTTTGCTCAGCTCTCGCTTTTTTTCCTTGGAAGGCACAATCCTAATGAATCACTTTCGAACGTATTTACTCATATCGCTCTTTGCGGCCTTGGGCGCCTGCGGTGCCGATGACAAAAACGACGCCGTTGAGTGCGAACAAACCTGTAGTACCGATGCAACCTGCAACACCTCGGGCGATGTTGGTGTTTGCGAATGCAACGCTGGCTTCACCGGTGATGGCCTCACATGCACCGCGGACGATGTCTGTGCTGGCGTTAGCAATTGCACCGAAGCTCGCATCACTTGTTCGGGCGACGACTTGGTTACCTGCCAAGCCGATGAGAACGGATGTCTTGTCGAATCAGCTGTCGACTGTACAGCAACAAACGAGATCTGCGATGACACCGGCGATGCACCTACCTGCGTTGCAGGTTGTACAGATGACCCTGCTTGCGAGTTGTTGAGCGCTGGTGATGCTTTCTGCGATGGCAACACCATCGTTAGCTGCGAGACCAATGTTGACGGTTGCCTCGCTCCTGTCGATGGCACCGACTGCGCACTTGAAGTTTGTGACGAGTCGGGCGCAGCTCCTGCTTGTATCGCGAATGCCAGTGGCGATTCATGCGCAGAGCCATTCCTCGTTCAAGACGATGTCGCTCTAACCGGCGCAGACATCACCGTGGACTTTACAGATGTTGAGAACTTTACTGGTGACAACTGCCTTGGGGTGAGCGCTACGGGTACTCCTGTTGAAGCGGTCTTCACAGTTCCTCTTCTCGCAGGCGAGACCGTCGGAATCAGCGAGTTTGGCGGAGTGGACGTGGTTCTCGGAATTCTTCCGGCCTGTGATGGCACCACGGCTTGCTACGCAAGCGTCGACGGATTCGGTGGTACGCGCGCTGCAATCGAAGAAGCGGGAGTTTCCTACACCGCAGAGGCTGACGAGACTGTGACGGTATTCGCCGCAGCGTTCAGCGGAACCCCAAGCCCAGCCGACTACGACATTCGCGTGAGCATCACCCAGTGTGGCGATGGCGTCACCGAAGGTCCTGAGACGTGCGACGACGGCAACGCTGATGATGGCGATGGCTGCAGCGCCTGTGCTGTCGACTTTGGTTTCGAGTGCGACAACACCGCAATCTCCGCTTGCACCGGTCCTGTCGACCTTGGAACCTTTGCTGCTGCAGAGGCAATTCCCGACACGGTTGAGACGGTCGCTCTCGCACAGAACGATTCGTTCTTCTACTCGATCACGTTCTCCGAAGACGTCGTGATTGAAGGCACGCTCGATGGTGCTGCTGGTGAAGACATCGATATCGGCTTTTTCAACGACGCTGGCGAATTGATGTTCGATGCAGCAACCAGTGGTGGCGAGGTGTTCTCCGACCAGCTTCTTGTTGCTGGCACCTACACCATCGAAGTTGTTGCCTTTGAGGAAGTTGCGGCAACAGGCTGGACGCTTGCGATGTCAACGGTTGCAGGACCTGTCTGTGGTGATGGCATCGTCGGAATCGGCGAAGCTTGTGACGACAACATGGTAGACAACGATGGTTGTACGCAGTGCGAAGTTGACCCGGGCTTCACCTGCGATAACACCAACAACCCATCGGTGTGCGTGCTCTCTTGTGGCGATGGCATCCTCGACACCGGCGAAGAGTGCGACGACGGCAACCTTATCGATGATGATCGTTGTGCTGATGCATGCACGCTTAACGCCGACGTTCTCGACCTTGATGGCAATGATGACTTCGCCAACGCGCAGCTCATCACCGCAGGTCAGGTTGCTCGCGGTAGCCTCGATCCAGCAGGTCTCGACGCTCTAGACATCTACACCTTCACGCTCGTTGACACCAGCTGGGTGACCCTTGAGCAGTACACGACGGTTGATGGAGACTTGGGCAACTACACAGGTCCTGGCTTGGACAACACCTTGGATTGCGGAAACGATCTGCAGCTTCGCGTCTTCGACGGCATGGGTGACCCAACCGACAACACAACGGCTCTGCTCTTCGATGACGATGGTGGCGACGGCTTCTGTGGCTTCCTTGGACAACCAGCGGATGGTACTGCTGTGCTACTCGCTGCCGGTACCTACTTCGTTAAGGTTAGCGAGTTTGGCGATAATGACGAGGTGCCACTGTACGCGCTCGACATTCAGATCGATGCAGTGCTCGCTGATGGCGATGCTTGCAATACGGCGTTCGACCTCTGTGATCCTGCAACCCTCGCTTGCGACCCAGCCTCCGACACCTGTGTTGCTCCGGTCTTAGACCGCGCAAACTTCGAGTTATTCCTCAGCGGACAATTCGACCTAGCGAACACGAGCTTTACATTCACGCCTGCTGGTGATGACTTTGGAATCGTTGGAGCAACGGCAGTAGCCTTCCCAGACACCCCGGGTGCAGGAACCGTGGCAAGCTCTCTGGGAGCCCTCGGCGATGACGACAGCGAGACGGTTACGACCGCCTTCGCCTTCCCATTCTTTGGCGTCGATGAGACGACCTACTTTGTGAACAGTAATGGCAACATTACCTTTGGCGCAGGTGACACTGACTTCAGTGAGAGCGTGGCAGATCACTTCGATACTCCTCGGATCTCGTTCTTCTTTGATGATCTCTCACCACAAAACGGCACCGTCACCTACGATGAGTTCCCAGACCACCTAACGGTCACCTTCGAAGTTCCTTCGTTTGGTGGCAACGACATCAACGTTCAGGTGCAGCTCTTTGACACGGGCGTTATCACCATGACCTACCTCACTGTGGTTGAGACCGATTGTCTTGTCGGTATCAGCGCTGGTGATGGCCTAGGAAACGAGCCGGTGGAGTCTGACTTCTCCAGCTTGCTTCTTTAGTTATCTAGGCGATTGGAGCTTCGGTTCCATCGTTGGTAACAAGCCCCGCGCAGGCCTCTTTGGAGGCAGGTGTGGGGCTCCTGCCGTTTCGGGCCAAGCAATCTCTGTGATTCCCGCGATCTAAAACGTGCGCGATCTCTCAGCGGTGGCTCCAAAGCTTGCGTGCGCCAAGAGCGGGTGCCAATCGGCAGAGTTTCTAGGTTGAAATTGTCTAGCAACGGGGCCACCCTCGCTCCATGAACAGACTAATTGGGTTATTGGCGGCGTCCACGCTGGCTGTGACGATCGCCGGTTGTGGCGATGATGCGTCCGGTCTTGAGTGTGGCGCGAACACATCGGAAGTCGATGGCGTCTGCGTAGCGGACAGCGACACGACGTGCGGCACTGGCACCGTTGCAAGTGGCACTGAGTGCGTACCGGATGGCAGTGTTATCTGCGAAACCGGCACCACCTTCGACATGGACTCTGGCACCTGCGTTGCCGACATCACAGGCTGCGGAGCTGGCACGGTCGTCATCGACGGCGAGTGCAAGGATCCTGCTGATGTCACGACGGATATCGACGAGGCTGCAGAGCCAAACGACCTTGGTGGCACGCCAGGTACCTTCGATCTCCCTGCCGTTGGCGATGCGATCACGATTAGCGGTTGTATCGAACCCACCGAAGTCGATGGCGAGTCGATCGCTGACTTTGATGCCTACATCTTCTCAAGCACAGGCCCCGCTCTGCTCGACATCACCGTTGATGGAATCGGTGGCGCAGCTGGTGCATTCCAACTTCAATCCGGCGACCAAGAGCTTCTGGACAATGGCTACCAGCGTTTTGGTATCAACCTTGCGAACGACATGTCGCAGCGAACTGTGTTCCTCCCAAAGGCAGCCGACTTCGCAGTTAGCTTTGGCGATAGCCGCTCGATTCTCAGCGGATTCCCTGCTGGCGGCACCGATGCTTGCTACGTGGCAACCATTCGCAACGTTGCCATCCCAGCCGCCACTGCAGCGACGGCTGGCACTGCTGTCGATGGCACCTTTGGCTCTGATACCCAGTTTCTTGGGTTGACGCCAGCGGCGGATGGCACCATCGCAATCAGCGCAACGACGGCAGCAAACGAGAATGCTCTTGTTGACAGTGTCCTGATGGTCAACGATGTCTACCAAAGCAGCAACGGTGGCCTCAGCATTCGCGACTTCGGTGACGATGCAGGAAACACGGTTGGTGGTCTCAATGCCGCCGACGACGTTGTCTACGTCATTGATCCCGTCATCAACCTCTCCCTTCTTCCTGTCGACTTCAGCCATCTCATTACTGATGTCCCTGTCGTTGCAATGGCGACAGACGGTTCAACCGTCTCTGTCCCGAGCCCAACCGCTGATGGCGGAAGCTTCATCTCTTTCAACGTTGCCAGCGCTGATGACGTCATCTTCCTCGATCTCGATGCATCGGCCTTTAGCAATGACGTTGATTGGTTCATTCTCAACTCTTCTCTCGAGCGAGTGGCAACGATTGATACGTTCAGCAATGGTCAGCAGGCCGCTCACTATCGCTTTGAAGACACCGGTGTTCACTACATCGAGATTCAAGACTTCAGCGGCAGCACGGTTGATCCATACGACTTCGTATCGACCCAAATCGATCACACTCCAACGGCGCTCACAGTTGGCACCCCTGTAACGGCTCAGACCTTTGATGTAGATAACGCCACGTTCTACAGCATTGCTCCCGACGCATTTGAGTGGTGGAACATCACAGGTACACCAACCGCATTTGACGCCGACATGCTGCTCTCCGTATTCGACGATGCAGAGAACGGGCAACTCCTTGCGGAAGTAGCGACAGTCGCAGAGTTTGTCTTGGTGGATGGAGAAGACAATCTGCAGCTTCTTGAGAACGCTGACCCTGTGCTTCTCATGATCTCCGATGACAGTGGCACACCAAACGCTGCTGCAACCTTTGACTTCTCAATCGCCGATCATGTCTTCACCGACCTTGGAACGGTTGCTGCCGCAGCTCCTGTGAACTCTGTTGTTACGGGTGCTGGTGCCGATGAGTACTACCTCGCTTCGGCTCTCGCTGGTGAGACAGTTGATGTTACCGTGACTGGCAACAACGGCCTCGACCCAATCCTCGTCCTTATCGATAGCGATGGAGAAACCATTATCGATAACAACGCTGGTGCCGACACCATCGAGAGGAACTTCACCTTCACACCAAACGGCACTATCGCCTTTGCAATCCGCGACGTAGGCGGCGCTGGTGGCGACTACACCCTCGACCTTGCGATTGCTGAGACTCAAGAACTAACGAGCGCTCCTGCCGTGGCAATTCCTGATAACGATCCGCTGGGTGTCCAGGATACCATCACGGCAGCTGCTTGCACCATTGGCGCAATCAGCTTCGACCTGGACGTTAGCCACACCTTCATTGGTGACCTTCTTGTGACGGTTACGAGTCCAGCGGGAACCACCGTGACTCTTCACAACCGCAGCGGTGGCGGCACCGACAACATCGTTGGCAACTACAACCAAACGCTGACCTCTGCTGATGACATCACTGTCTTCGAAGGCGAAGAAGCACTCGGCGATTGGGAAATTTCAATCGATGATAACTTCAACCAAGACACAGGCGACCTCAACAGCTGGGGCATCAATATGGTGTGCCCCTAAGAGAAACTCTGTGACGAGGGTGCAGCCCTAAGTGCTACATCCGTTGGCCGCGAAAGCGCTTCGATATCGGTCGAGGCGCTTTTTGCGTTTCGGGTTCTCGCCAGCGAATCCCTGCAATTGACACTGTCCCAGGAATGTATTCGCGACTCCCTAGAGGGTTTCAATCCACGCCTCTCCCCGAAGGAAGAGGCGACGGTGCTAGGTGCCCTTGTTGCGTTACGGCTGGCAGTTTCAATCCACGCCTCTCCCCGAAGGAAGAGGCGACAGTAGAGAGAGTAGAGAGAGTAGAGAGAGAGAGGAGTTTCAATCCACGCCTCTCCCAGAAGGCGAGCGCTTTGCACAAGTCGAATCGCCCATTCTGTGTCCCAAGCCAAGACTTGGTTGGCATTTTTGTGCCGAATCAGTATTTTTCTGAAGGCGCATGTCGGAGCATGTGGGTGGCCTGCACGGCCAGCTGTGAGACTTGGCGACCGCCCACATCGGCTGCATGAGCCCAAGCGAAGTAGACGCTAGGAGATACTCGTCTCCTCTATGCCGGGAACGCGGCAGCCACAGGCGAATCAATAGGAGAACTGGCAGAGCCCGAAGTGCACTCAGCGCGTTGCCTCTTTCTTCGGGGAGAGGCATGGACTGAAACTTAAGCCCCGGCTTTGTCCTGCTGCCAAGTACTCGTCTTCTCGCCCGAGAGCTTTGCTCCTCTCTCGGTTGAAGGCTGCATCGAGGATGCGTTGTCGTTCAGTGATACTGATCGACGAGGCCGTAGTGGATATGGCCGGCGTTAGCAGTGCGAGGCCGGCATGATGTTGTTTGTTCGTTGTACCAGTCGAAGAAGTCGCCGCAGAACGCGCGAGCGTCTTCGATGGCGCCAAAGTGCTCAGGAAACTCGGGCCGGTACTTCAGCGTCTTGAAGTTCGATTCGCTATATGGATTGTCATCGGAAACGTGCCGTGGATGTACTCGGCGACTCCCTTCTCTGTGTCGATGAGATTCTCCGTATCCGTACGAAGAACGTGCTCGCAGTATGATGCCGAGTCAGCAAGCGATGGCCGCCCTCAAGGTCGACTACGCATAGGTTAGATCGTCGTCGTTGCGCGCGCAGCGGCACTTGTTGGTCGCAGCACGGTGCCCACCACGATGACCAATGTGCACAGCGCTGCAATCGCGAGCTGCCCCAATACACCCTGCTGGGTTGGCCACATGCATAGCCACGGACTCTGGGTTGCTCCGGCAGGGGTCGCGCTCAGGAGGCCAACTTGCTGCGCAGCACGAAGCGTTCCACCAATCGCCATCACCGCAACCATCGTAATGCTGATGCAGATAAGACCAGTGCGCGGTGCAATGCTCATGCGTCGCTCTAGCGCCACGAGGATGCTCACCATGCCAACGATCGCAATGCCAGCACCCACAAAGCCGAGCACGGCGGCCGGGCTATGACTGGCAATGATTGTCATTGCTGGAATCACTTCCAACGCATCGCGAAACAGAATTCCGCTACTAAGAATAAATAGGAGTGCAAGCCAAGAGATCGGCGCTCGAAGGCGGTGCTGTGGCGGACTGCGAAAGTGTCGAATCGTAACGATTAGCAGGGGCACCGATAGCAAAGCGACCAACCCCGAGAGCACCAAGCTGAGCATGGTGCGAGCGCCACCCGGCAAAAGCTCGTTCATTGATGACCAGGCAAGCCAAGAGACAACTGTCAAAAGGAGCCCGACAATCAGGCCCAATCCCACAGCTCGTCTCTCACTGCGATCGGAACCGCGACGAGCGGCTAAGACCACCAAGAGAAATAGGCACAACGCACCATCTACAGCGAAAGAGAAGACAAGACTCGCAGTCTGCGCAGCGCCAATGCCCGCGCTGAGCTTTCGCGAGAGCAGAGGGTCGGCCAAGTCGAGGCTCGCCGCGAGCGTTTGCGCGCGCTCTTCAATTTCTCGAATCTGCGCCCCTTCTTTGAGTAGTGTGCGAAGCTCGCGAACAGCGCGCTCGGCAGCGAGGGCAAGGCCGCTATCGCGCATCCGCACAATGTTTAGAGGACTCGTTAGATGGTTGAGCTCGGCCGCCTTTAGCAGCCGCTGTGCCTTGTCGTGATCTCCGCGTCGATAGGTTTCGATGGTGGCGGAGAGCCCTTGGCGAAACATCGAGAGCGGGGCATCACCACCGTGGTAAGGCGCCAGCGTTCGCAGATAGGCCAAGAGTTGAAGCGAGGTGGCTTCATCAGCAACGCGATTGTTGAGGCTTTCAAGAATGCTTGTGTTGCTGAGCGTGGCCAGGCTACGGGCTCGCGGTTGCTCCAATCCAAGAGCGCCAAACGCGACCTGCCCCTGAGAGGCATCTTGGCTGTCGTAGCCGAGAGAGAGGACGTAGAAGGCGAGGTGCCAGCGGTCTCGGTCGCTTAGAACCGTGAAGTCGCCCATGGCGGTGCGAGGCACACCAACCGTTATCGAAGTGTAGGCCCGCGATGGTGACATCGATGCCATCATTGATGCCTTGTGAAAGTCCCTGGGGCGCGGGCCCTCGAGCTTTGGCACCTGCCAACCATCACCGCGGCCCACCTCACCATGACAACTGGCGCACTGCTCCTTGAAGAGCACCTTTGCTCGCTCAAGCTCAGGCATAGTGAGCGGTTGGCCCAAGAGGCTCTTGGCCTCGGGCAATTCGCTTGGTCTATCGCTGTAGCAGCCACCGATGAAGAGCAGGGCGCAGAGCAGGTTGAGGAGTGTCGCTTTCATTGCGGCGGTTGGCCTCGATGGTATCCTTGAAAGCATGCCGCGACACGCAATCGGAGCGATTTCGTCGAATTGCAGCCCCAAGTGGGGCTTGGGACTCCTAGCCGTGACTTGTTTGGGCCTTCTCGGCTGCAGCAGTGGCGAGGGCGAACTGGTTGGCTTTGGAAAGTACAAGATTGGAAAAACCACTCCAGCGGATAGCTACGTCATGGGCAAGTGCCGTCCCGAGGGCAGCACAACCTTTTGCTTCCTAAATCGCTCTCCATCAATCGCTGGCCACAAGACACAAACCGATCTCTACTTTCGCGGTCACGAAGAGGACGCTCCGCTCATCGAGATCTCAGTGGGGGTCTGGGATTGCCAAGTCGGGCCTGTGAGCGCTGATCTTCAGAAGAAGTTGGGTGAGCCGACCGAGCTTGCGAACAAGCGAGCTCTTTGGTCCCTCAAGAAGATGACGGTGATCGCGTTGCTCCCCAAAGATGACGAGTTGTGCATGGTGCACTTTCTTGACAACAGTGACACCAAGCGCATTGCCTCACTCTTTCCAGGAACAGAGGACCTGGTCGCTCCACCCAAAGAGAAGCCACCGGAACCGATTGCCAATGATGCCGCCCCTGCAGCGGATGAGGCGCGAAAGCCTGCTGCTACGCCGTAGCGTGTAGCGCAATTTGGCAGTTCACGACATCTTCCACTTTGATCATGAGCACCTTGGGAGGCGTGATCCCTAGCTTGGTCATGTCGATGTCAAAGCTCCCTTTCGCCACGAGCTTGGTTGCGCCCAAGGTGCCTTCGCCCTTTGCGCTCACTTCAACGCTCTTGCCGCGCCAGCTTAGGGTGCCGTGAATGGTTGCTGTCATGCGCTCACCCTCTTGGGTGATCTCATCGACGCCACCTAGGACAAAGGTGGCCGATGGATGTTTGTCGAACTGCATATCCTTTTTCATCTTGCGGTTCTTTAGCCAATCGCCAGCATCAGCCGTCGTCATATCGACTTTGATATCTGCCGCCATCTGGCTAACGTCATCGCCTGCAGTTGCGTCGACAGTTCCGCTTATGCCCTGCCAAGCAATCTCTGTGTCGTGAACGCTGGAGCGCGCTGTTACAAGCAGCTTGCTGGTCTTTGAATCAATGGTGTACTTCGGCATGGGACCAGGCCTCTATGTTTGGGGTTAGTACTATTCTGAGCTACAGCCCAGAAGAAGCGTTGTGATGTTGTCGGTGCCGCCATTGCGATTTGCATTGTCGGTGAGTTCTGCGACGGCTCGCTCTAGAGAGTCGGCGTTTTCGACGATTTCGAGAATCTTCTCATCGGTGAGCATGCCTGAGAGCCCATCAGAGCACATGACGTAGACATCGCCGTCTTCAATTTGATGGGACTTGATGTCGACCTGCACGGTCTCGCGCATGCCCAGAGCACGCGTAATGACGTTCTTATGGGGGAAGTTGCGCTCCTCCTCCTCGGTCATATCGGGCTTGGCTTCTTTGTAGTCCTCGAGAAGCGAGTGGTCTCGTGTGAGCTGGCTAATCTTGCCGTTGCGAATGCGGTAGCTGCGCGAATCACCAACATGGCCAAAGTAGACTTTGTCGCCGCTCACCATGGATGCAACGATGGTGGTGCCCATTCCCTTGTAGCGAATCTCTCGACATGCTGTCTCAAAGATCCTGAGGTTGGCTAGGCGCACACCACAAACCAAGCGGTTCTCTAGGTAGGAAAGCGAGCGGTCCATCTTGAACGGCCAGGTCGCTTCTTCGTCCTTGGTGCGTTGGTAAAACTCGCTGATGGTTTCGGCAGCCATCTTAGAAGCAACTTCTCCTGAGGCATGTCCGCCCATGCCGTCAGCAACAATGAAGAGTTGCTCGTCTTCGATCAGTGAAAAGTAGTCCTCATTGTGAGTCCTCTTCATGCCAACGTCGGTCTTTGCTGCGTAACGAATCTTCAAAGTTGGTTCCGTGTTGGAGGCACTTCCAAGGCCTCGGAGTCCTTGAGTGTAGGTGAGTCTAAAAAGCGCCGTCAACGCCAAGGCGCCACAAGCCCCCTCCACTCGTCGGCAGTTGCCATGAGGCCGGTGTACGATGGCTGCGCATGAGGGCCGAGATAATCACCATTGGTGACGAGCTGTGTCGTGGCGAAATCGTCAATACCAACGCGAGCTGGCTAGCAGCAGCGCTCTGGGACCAGCAGGTCACGGTCACGCATATGCACTCCTGCCTCGATATCGCTGAGGACATGGCCCAACTTGTTCGCGAAGCCGCCGATCGGAGCGATCTGGTGCTGCTTTCCGGCGGCTTGGGCCCAACATCCGATGATCTCACTGTGGATATGCTGGCGGACTTGGTGGGCGCTGAGCCAGTTGTGCACGAGCCGTCGGCTGAAAATATGCGAACGCGTTTTGCCGCAGCGGGAATTGCCCTTGTGCCGAATTCTGAGCGTCAGGTTCGGGCACCGGCAGGCGCACGTGTCTATGAAAACTCCACAGGGTTAGCGCCGGGCTTCGAAGTGAGTCATGGTGATGCCTCGGTCATTGCTCTTCCCGGACCGCCACGAGAACTCAAAGCCATCTTTGCCGACCATCTTGTCGAGCGCATTTCGGAGTTGCGACTTGCGCGAGGTGAGAAGCTGGAACATGTCGCGCGGCGAATCTTTCGCGTTTTTGGCAAAGGGGAATCGCAGGTTGCCACAGCACTTGAAGGGTTGGCGTTGGGCGACGGCGCTAGTCTGCACTATCAAGTGAAGTTCCCCGAGACCTTGGTGAAGATTGTGGTGCGCCGCGATGCGCAAGAGGCCGCCAACGCCGAGTTGTCAAAGATTGACGCCGACGTTCGTGAGCGACTTGGATGGCTGGTCTACGGGACTGATGACGACTCGATGGCAAAGGCCCTTGTTCGCGAACTTGAGCGACTAGGGCACACCATCGCAACGGCCGAGTCCTGCACAGGGGGCATGATTTCCGCTCTTTTGACCGATGTGTCAGGGGTTTCTAAGAGTTTTCCTGGTGGCGCTGTGACCTACTCCAACGAAGAGAAGATGCGGCAGCTTGGTGTCTCGGAAGAAACCCTCAAGGCGCACGGTGCCGTTAGCGAAGAGGTTGTTCGCGAAATGGCCGATGGCGTGCGAGAGCGCATGGGAGCCGACTGGGGGGTAGCGGTGAGTGGCATCGCGGGCCCTGGTGGTGGCACCAAGGAAAAACCCGTTGGCACCGTTTGGATTGGTGTTGCTGGGCCATCGGGAATCCGCAAGACGAAGATGTACTGCTGGCCGTGGACTCGTGAGCGAGTTCGAGCATTGGCCGCCCACTGGGCTCTCAACCTTGTGCGCCAGCAATTGGGAAAACTCTGAGAAGTACGAGAAGCGTAGGAGCTTTGCACGATGCCTGATGATGATTCGATGCGCCTCTTTATTGGCGTGCCACTTTCCATGCGGTCACTGAGGGCTGTTGCCAATGCTGCTTCCGACCTCAAAGAACGTAGTGCCTCTTTGACAGCAGAGCTGCGCTGGGTAGCGCCAGCGCGCTATCACGTCACGCTTGCGTACCTGGGTTGGGCATCACCAGCTGTGGTACCGGCGATCGTGGATGCGGTTGGGGCTGTGACAGCTGGAGTGAAACCATTTGAGATGCGTTGTGCAGACCTGGGCGGCTTTCCCCGTCTTGAGGAAGCCAAGGTGCTTTGGGCCGGCGTACGGGATCGAATGGGGGAGTTGGGGGGCTTGGCAAAGAAGGTGAGCGCTGCTTGTGCGGAGTTGGGCTTTCCCTGTGATGAACGAGAGTTTCATCCACACGTCACAATCGCGCGTGTGAAGGGCTCAGCGGACCTGATGAAGCTTGCTCAGGAGAGTCCTGCGCACGTGTTCAGTAAAACTTCGGTCGAAACCTTGATTCTCTATAAAACCTCAGTAGAATCGGATGCTTCGGAATACGAAAAAGTTGCCCAATGGTCCCTTGGACCCCCGTCTGAATAGTCCTCAAGCACGTCTTGTCGTCACAGGGGGGAGGTAGAAAGGATTTCATCAGGGCGCAACTCCTAACCACGCAGCCGTTCCTACCTTCCCCAAAGCAGTCCTTCTATAAGCACCCAACCGACGATTTCAGACGGAGCAACATCATGGCAACCAAACCAATCACGAAGAAACTAGACACCACCAACGAGCGCAGCAAAGCCATTGACTTGGCACTTGGCGCCATCGAAAAGCAGTTTGGTCGTGGTTCGATCATGCGACTCGACGACTCAACCATCCAAGAGGTCGAGACCTGCCCAACCGGCTCCCTTGGCCTTGACATCGCACTTGGAGTGGGAGGCCTTCCAAAGGGGCGCATCGTCGAGATTTATGGGCCGGAATCCAGTGGTAAGACGACTCTTACGCTACACGCCATTGCAGAGGCGCAAAAGAAGGGCGGAGTCGCAGCCTTCATTGATGCGGAACACGCACTCGATGTTGGTTACGCACGCAAGCTCGGTGTCAAAACCGATGAGCTTCTGGTTTCCCAGCCCGACTGCGGTGAGCAGGCACTTGAGATTTGCGACATGTTGGTTCGCTCCAACGCTCTTGACCTCATTGTCGTGGACTCGGTTGCAGCGCTCACACCACGCAATGAACTTGAAGGGGACATGGGCGACCACCACGTTGGTGCTCATGCTCGACTCATGAGTCAGGCGCTGCGCAAGCTCACGGGAGCCATCGCCAAGTCCAAGACAACGGTTATCTTCATCAACCAAATCCGCATGAAGATCGGCGTCATGTTTGGCAGTCCTGAGACTACGACGGGCGGCAATGCACTCAAATTCTACTGCTCTGTGCGTCTCGACATTCGTCGCATTGGTGCCATCAAGAAAGCCGATGGCGTTATCGGCAACCGCACGAGAGTGAAGGTGGTCAAAAATAAAGTCGCACCGCCATTCCGAGAGGCTGAGTTCGACATTTTATATGGACAAGGTATCTCGAGAGAGGGCGAACTCATCGACTTTGGAGTTGATGCAGGCATCATCGATAAGAGCGGCGCATGGCTTAGCTACGGCGATGAGCGCATTGGGCAGGGACGCGACAATGCTCGCAACTTCCTCAAAGAGCATCCCGAGATCTACGCAGAGATTGACCGGAAGGTGCTCGCACATTTTGGTATCGGCGAGAAGAAGATCGAGGTGGAGGATCGGGCTGCTGAGAATGCTTCGACTTCCAAGAGTGCAAAGAGTGCAAAGGACAGCAAGGGTAAAGCTGGCACTCCTACCAAGGCTGTCCCTGCCAAAGGTAGCGGTCGCAACGCGCGCCCATCGTAAAGATCGCTTAGCATGGGAGCACGGTGAATACCTGCTTGCTTCAAACTCGCAGCGTCATGGAGATGTCGGTAATAGACTGTCCATCGACGCGAAAGCGATCTTGAGTTGTCCCGACTTCGGAGAAGCCAAGGGATTTGTAGAGTCGCACCGCACCAGAATTGTTCGCAAAGACGCCAAGGTCAATCCAAACAATTGATGGCTGTTCTCTCGCCCAGTCGATGCAAGTTTGCATGAGGGCGCGACCAAACCCCTCACGCCGATAGTCGCGCTCCACTGCAAGGCCCACCGTACAGCGATGAAGTCCGGTGGGCAGGCGGCCGGCGTGCAGCTCAACGTGGCCAATGATGCGGTCTGCGCCGCGCAGCCCCCAAGAGCGACGCCAGCCCGCCTCGGTCGTAGCTTTGCCCCAAGCAGAAAGACGCGTCTCTCGAGCTTTCTCCTCCTCGAAAACGTAGTCGCGGCCATAGGGGCTGTTGACAGGATCTCCGTTTCGCCCCGACTGTGCCGCCGACGCGATGAAGTGCTCAATGAGGGAGTTGAGATCGGCCGGACCGAGGGCCACGATGCTGGCGTTAGCAGCCGTCATTGCTGGCTTTCTTCGTACAGAGCCTATGCATAGAGCCTCGATACCACACCTTGCCATCAACTATTGCTGGAGCTGACCGAAGGATCTACGCAGGAGGTATCGATGCAGTTTACGTTGATGGAACGGATGTGGTTTGCGGATTTTGAGGATGACGAGGCCGAGGAAAAGGCCGCTGAGTCGCTTGCTGCGACGGTTGGGCAGCTTCGAGGAGTGCTACCTGTGCCCGATGTGGCTGCAAAACTCGTCTCCATGGTGAACGACCCCGACTACAAGACCTCCGACATCTCGGATCTCATTACTACAGATGCGGGACTCTCTTCGCGAATCCTGCGCGTCATCAATTCACCGAGCTACTCACTGCGAAGCGAGTGCAAATCAATTTCTCACGCGGTTGTCTTGCTTGGCGCAAAGACGGTTCGAGAAACCGCCGTGGCACTGGCGCTGCTCGGCGTCTTTGATGACAAGACTGGCTACGGAGAACTTCTCTTACAACACTCATCGATGGTTGGTGGTCTTGCAAACAAGCTAGCGACTCGCGTGTCACAACTGCACGATATCGACGTCTATAGCTGCGCACTCCTTCACGACATTGGCAAGCTTCTGCAACTTCAGGCTGATGAGTCCTATGTCGAATTGCTCAAGAGTTGCGACGGTGCGGATCAGGTTCATGCCAAGGAACGGGAGCTGTACGGTTATGATCACGCCGTGCTCGCAGGCCACGTGCTAGCCGAATGGAACATTCCCGAGCCACTGCCAACGGCGATTGCGTGGCATCACAAACCACAGCGTGCAATTGAAGCCAACGATCAAACGACGGCGATTATTGCTGCGGTTCGCATTGCTGACCAGCTGGCATACGCATTGACCCGCGATGAGGTTTCGATGGAAGAGACAATTCGCGCTGTGGTTCAAGATCCTTGCGCGGAATACCTGGGACTCTCCCTTGCGGATCTCCAGGACCTTTGGCCCGAACTCGTCGACATCTGCAGTGATGACGATCTGAGTTTCGCCGCGTAAGCGTTTGGCGCTGTACATATATTTGTCAGGTGCCCACGAGATGGGCAGGTCTACGCGGCAGACGAGACGATCTCAGCACGATCTTGGGAACCGAACTCGTTGAATGAACTATGGAGGTGGAGGCACCAACGCCTCGGTGCCTCTTACAGCCACCGAGTCGCCTCATCGTGCTAGCCCACGGACTGGCTACTGAGTCCGTGCCAATAATCGGTACCGTGCATGCCGAGACTCAATTGCGACTTAGGACGAGATGTTGGTCTCTTGCGAAATCCACCGCAAGTAGGCCTCATGACCATCGTTGATGCAGACCGCGACAATCTCGGGGCAGTCATACGAATGCAGCTCAAGGATGCGCTCTTTGAGGGCGCCAAATCGCGAGTCCACTGTCTTCGCAACAATCATGCACTCATCATCGCAGCAGACCTCGCCTTTCCAGCTGTAGACCGACCGCACCGAGCCGATGATATTCACACAAGCCGCGAGTTGAGATTGCACCAATTGCCGCGCCACTGCCTCCGCCTCCGCGGCGTTGGGGAACGTGCAATAAACCAATCGTGCTGAAGTCATTGCGATGAGCGTATCTGACCATCGCCAGGCGGCAAATTCGCACGTCCTAGCCGCAAATCGCTACGACTGGTGGTGGGCGCCCCGCGTGAGATCGCATAAGGTACGCATTGTAATGAGCCAGAATCCGACGATTATCTACACCAAGACTGATGAAGCCCCGGCACTCGCCACTCACTCGTTGCTGCCGATTGTGCGTGCCTTTACCGCTGCTGCTGGCGTCCATGTCGAGACACGAGACATCTCGCTGGCAGGTCGCATTCTGGCGAATTTCCCCGACAAGCTGACTGCCGAGCAAAAAACTGGAGACGCCCTTGCTGAGCTTGGGGAACTGGTGATGAAGCCTGAGGCCAACATCATCAAACTGCCAAACATCTCCGCCTCGGTGCCACAGCTCAAAGCAGCCATTGCCGAGCTTCAGGGCAAGGGCTACGACATTCCGAACTTTCCCGAGGACCCTGAGACCGATGAAGAGCGTGCAATCGCTGCTCGCTACAACAAGGTCAAGGGAAGCGCGGTAAACCCCGTGCTCCGCGAAGGCAACTCTGACCGCCGAGCACCAAAGGCTGTCAAAGAATACGCGCGTGCCAATCCACATTCGATGGGCGCTTGGAGTGGGGAGAGCAAGACGCACGTTGCCACCATGGACAAAGGCGACTTCCGCTCAAACGAGAAATCGGTGACCGTTGCCGATGCAACTACGGTTTCCATTGAGCACGTTTCCGCTGATGGCACGAAGACGATGCTCAAAGAGGGCCTAGCGATTCTTAGCGGCGAAATCATTGATTCATCCGTTATGAGTCGTGCAGATCTGCTCGCTTTCCTTGAGGGGGAGGTGCGTGACGCTCGCGAACAAGGGGTGCTCTTTTCGCTGCACCTAAAAGCCACCATGATGAAGGTCTCTGACCCAATCATCTTTGGCCATGGCGTTCGCACCTACTTTGCAGCCCTCTTCGAGAAGCACGCAGCCACCTTCGAAGAGATCGGTGTCGATGTAAACAATGGCTTTGGCGACCTCGTCTCGAAGCTCTCCAAGTTGGACGATGCAAAGCGTGGCGAGATTGAGGGGGAGATTCAGGCAATCTACGCAAAGGGCCCAGGTCTCGCGATGGTCGATTCCGACAAGGGCATCACCAACTTGCACGTGCCAAGCGATGTCATTATTGATGCGTCGATGCCGGCGATGATTCGCAGCTCTGGCCAGATGTGGAATGCTGACGGCAAGCTGCAAGACACCAAAGCTGTTATTCCCGACAGCAGCTACGCAGGCGTCTACAAAGAGGTCATCGACTTCTGCAAAGAGCATGGCGCGTTTGACCCAACCACGATGGGAAGCGTGCCGAATGTCGGACTCATGGCCAAGAAAGCCGAGGAGTACGGCTCTCACGATAAGACATTCGAGATGACCAATGCCGGCAAAGTCACTGTTCGCAACGCGGCAGGCGATGCGCTCATGGAGCACACTGTTGAAGAGGGCGACATCTTCCGCATGTGCCAAGTGAAAGACGAGCCTGTAAAGGATTGGGTCAAGCTTGCTGTCACACGTGCTCGGGCAACGGGCGTTCCCACCATCTTCTGGTTGGACAAAGACCGAGCACACGACGCTCAACTCATCAAGAAGGTCGAGCCATTCTTGGCAGAGCACGACACCACTGGGCTCGAGATTCAAATTCTCGCACCAGCTGCTGCGACTCGCTTCACCCTTGTACGACTCAAAGAGGGCCAGGACACGGTATCTGTAACCGGCAACGTGCTTCGCGACTACCTAACCGACCTCTTTCCGATTCTTGAAGTTGGCACCAGTGCAAAGATGCTCTCCATCGTTCCTCTAATGAAAGGGGGTGGGCTCTTTGAGACTGGCGCTGGCGGTTCCGCACCAAAACACGTTCAGCAGTTCATCAAAGAGAATCACTTGCGTTGGGATTCGCTAGGAGAATTTCTGGCTCTTGCCGCGTCGCTTCAGCACCTGGCTGAGCGCTACGACAACAAGAAGGCAGCCATCGTCGGTGAGGCGCTTGACAATGCTACTACCAAGGCGTTGCTCAACAACAAGTCGCCTTCACGCAAGGTGAAAGAGCTCGACAATCGCGGCAGCCATTTCTACTTGGCGCTCTATTGGGCTCAAGAACTCGCACAGAGCAGCGATTCTGAGATTCGCGCCCACTTCTCGCCGCTTGCCGACAAGCTCACCGAGGCGGAAGACGCGGTCGTTGGAGAGTTGGCCGAGGCACAAGGGCCTGCTGTTGAGCTTGGCGGCTACTTCATGCCCAACGACGACTTGGCTTCGGCTGCGATGCGACCAAGTGCAACGCTCAATGCGATCATCGAAGGAGTGGGCGCGTAGCAATGTCTGAAACGCCTCCTGTTAAGAAAAAGACCAAGCGGATCAAGAAACTCGAAGTGATGGTCGCAGAGACCATCCGCGAGACGCATGACACCACAACGCTGCTCCTCTTTTCGGGAAACGACATCCTGGACTACAAGCCTGGTCACTTCTGTACCATCGATCCGCATCAGTTTGATGGCTTGGAGCGATGGGGCAGGTTTCTTGAGTATCAGAAAGGCAAGAAGGAAAAACCTCGCGCCTACTCCCTGGCTTCCTCACCGCATGAGAAATACCTCGCTGTGACGATCAAAGAGGAGCGATACATTCCAGGCAAGACCAAGTACCCACCGCTACTCTCGCCAATCCTCGTGCGACGCATACCCCGCGGAACACGCATGGAAATAACCGGCTTCACAGGGCCGTACTACTTGCCTGACGACATTGAGAGCCGAACCGATCACATCGTTCACATCTGTGCCGGCTCCGGTTTCGTTCCAAACTGGAGCATCATCAAGTACGCCCTGCACAAGAATCTCAACGTGCGTCACACCCTCATCTATGGCAACCGCTCGTGGGAGGATGTCATCTACCGCCACGCACTTGAAGATCTTCGCTCCGAGCACCCCGACAAGCTCAAGGTTGTGCACGCTCTAAGCCGTGAGCCCGACGCTGAGTCTCATGGTCCGCATGTCCATGCAGGACGGGTGAATGCCGAACTCATCAACAAGTATGTTGAGGACCCGAGCGCCGCAGAAGTGTTCGCCTGCGGTCCCGCGCTCAGCAAGTGGGACAAGCTGCAAGCCAAGGAGACAGGCGAGGAGCTAACGCCTCGCTTCATGGAGTCTGTGGTGGCTGCGATTGAGAGCGTGGGCGTGCCAAAGAAGCGTCTGCACCTTGAAAGCTACGGTTAGCCTGGCCCCAGGCGGTCTCGGCTCTCCTCGCAATCCAGGCAGTGCCAGGTGTTGGGCGAGCTACTTGGCTGCCGCTGCGGCGCCCGTGTTTGCTTTGACGCCGGCGTCGTCTAAGGGTTCTTCTGAGGCTGGCTCGTTGGCAGCCTCGGAGACAACAGCGGTTGCGGGTGCTTTGGCAACGTGAGCTGGGAGGCGGCGCTCCGGAAGGACGAGCTTGCCCGGCTGCACGACGCCACCTTTCCTTGGAATCTTGTAGGTGCGACCCGCATAGATGCGATTGGAGCGCAGCTTGTTGGCCTTGCGAAGCGTCTTTACGTCGGTCTTGAACTTTTTGGCAATGCGATTGAGGCTGTCACCGCGCTTTACTTTGTACTTCTTAAAGTAGGTCGGCGGCTTTATCTTGTTGTGTTTAAGAAGCGCTTTGTACACGCGTCGACCTGTCTCTTGCGCGATCGGGTTGTAGTAGCGAATGTGCAAATGCGTTTGGTGCCCCTCTTCGTGAAGAACGAGTGGACGGAGGTTTGTCGTCGGACCGCCAAACACTTGGTCGAGCCATTCTTCACTCTCACCAAGTTCAGTCGCGTAGCTGCGTAGCGTCGCTTGGATCTTTCGGTCCAAGAAAATTGCTTCCACATCGGTTTCGGTGATCGTAACTTTAAGAAGTGCCCAGGTTCGTGGCACATCAAGATTCTTGGCGTTGGCTTTCGAATACCAGGCGCTACCGTCAAGGTAGTAGAAGCCCAGGTCTACGTCGCGTCCAGATTGGTGGCTAAGGTGCGGCGCGATATGCCCACCATTGGCACGACTGATATCACCGATGTTGATGTCGGGCGTGTCGGGGTACATCTCTCGAACGCGTCGGATGGTGTGGGAAAGGTAGTCGATCGTTTCTTGGGTGCCCCACGTCTCACGCGGATTGACGACTCTCCATCCTGGCTCAGACTTCATTTGAACGGCACCAAAGAGTGCACCGCGATTTGTTCTTCCAAGCGATGCTGGCCCCAGCTCGGTTTCATCCCGGAGAAGCATAGCTTCAAGTTCGCTGTTGCTAAGTTCGGCGAGTGGATGTGGCTTTCGCTCAGGTGCAGCGGGTGGCAAGTCACCCGAAATCGTGTCGAGGTTTACATCGTCGGTCTGGACGCTCGCGTTCGCGTATTCGCCACTTTCGCCAGCCGACGACCCACTCTCTTCAAATGCGTGTCCTTCAACGGCAGGCTCGTTGGGACCAATGACATTACGGGCACCGCATGCCTGCAAGGATGTGGCGAGCAGCGTGGTGAAGAGAACGGTGAGCAGAGTCGAGTAGCGCACGGGGCTTCACCCTACAAAATCGCGTGCTCTGATGCGAGAAAATGCACTTTTCCAAGATGTCGCATCGCAAGTTTTGTGAGCTTGCAGAGACCGCAATTCCTGCGTAGCGTGCGGCCATGACTGTTGCCTCGGAAGCCTTCACTCAGAGCGTTGGCATTGAGCTTCCGTTGATCTGCGGCGCGATGTATCCATGCTCCAATCCAGAGCTCGTCGCCGCTGCCTCCGAAGCGGGCGGAATCGGCATTATTCAGCCAATTAGCATTACCTACGTGCACGGCCTGGGGCTGCAGGACGGCATTCGACGAATTCGCCAGCTGACGGACAAGCCAGTGGGATTTAACGCTCTCATCGAGAAAAGCTCCAGACTCTATGAAGATCGAATGCGCAAATGGGTGGGCATCGCGTTGGACGAAGGTATTCGCTTCTTTGTGACAGCACTCGGCGATCCCGCTTGGGTCGTCGAGATGGTGCATGAACGTGGCGGCCTTGTGTATCACGATGTCACCAATATGAGATGGGCCGAACGAGGTCTGCGCAGCGGGGTTGATGGGCTGATTTGCGTAAACAATCGTGCTGGTGGGCATGCCGGTGATCAGGCCCCAGAGCAGCTCTACGAAGAACTCTCAACCCTTGGCGTACCCTTGGTGTGTGCTGGTGGAGTCGGGGGCCCCGAAGACTTTGTGCAGCGACTTGAGATGGGCTACTCCGCTGTGCAGATGGGTACTCGGTTTATCGCAACACGCGAGTGCCAAGCGCACGATGACTACAAACAGGCAATCTGCCGAGCGCAAGAGCGGGACATCGTCTTAACGGAACGCATCTCCGGCATCCCGGTTTCGGTGATCAAGACGCCTTACATCGAGGCACTTGGGCTGCGTGCCACAGGCATCGAGAAGAAGCTTCTTCGCAATCCAAAAACCAAGCACTACATGCGCCTGGCGTATCAGCTCAAGTCAGTTTGGCAACTCAAGCGCGCGTCCCTACGAGGCGCTAGCTACAAGGACTTCTTCCAAGCGGGCAAGAGCGTGGACAGCGTGCACGAGATTGAACCTGTGCATGTGATCGTGCAGCGCTTTCGAGAAGCCATGTTGCCTGCACCCAATGCGAGCTAGTGCCTGATGCATTGACATTGACATTGACCAAGCAAACTCGATTCTTCGCTCGCTGGCCGCCTTGCTCATCATTGTTCATCGGTCACTTGCCCCACGGGGGAAGGAAGGAGCTGAGCCCCGAAGAGCGCTGGCCCTGCCAGCGCGTCCAGAGGGCAAGAAAGCGAGCGAGAGGCTCGGGCCCTCATACTTGGTCAGTGGTTATGAGATACGCTCTAGCTAGGTATGCCAATGATGTTTTACAAGTCCTATGATTCCTTGCTGTGTGCTCTTGTCGTTTGTGGAGGTGCACTCTTGAGCAGTGCCGGCTGCAGTGCTGGCGACTCCGAATCGTCTACAGATGCTGGCTCGGACGCTGGCGCTTCGGTAGATGCGGGTGATGTTCTGGGCGCCGATGCGCAGGACGGCTTGCCCAATAGCTGCACCGGTGACTGCGCCACAATGAGTCTTGTTGCGACGTTTGGCGGCACAACGCGAAACTTCGACCGGGCGTTCTTTGGGCTCACCTCTCCGCAAAAGTCTGAGAGCGGTGATTGGGAGGTGTACATCGAGAACGGTGCTGGTGACGACGATCAGTGTCCGACCATGAAGTCACCAACGCCCGACTTCTTGCTGCTGCTTGCGGGGATGCCGCTTGCGACGTTGGATCCAGGCCCCATAACGGCAACTGCCAACCTTCTCGATTTTGAGGGCGACCTGCTCACAAAGGCGATTCGCGAAGAGGCCACCTCGAATACTGTGACTTGGGCTGGTTACGATCCCTGCATTGCTTGTGCAGAAGGCACCGAACCGGATCGGCCAAGTCGAATGGTTGCGGTTGATATTGAAGCGACGTTTGCCAGTGGAACGATTTCCGGGCACAGCTATGCGACGCACTGTGACAGCCTCGACGATCTATAGCGTCTAGCGCCACTGCTGCTCGTTGGTCGTATATGCTGCGCCGGCATGGAATACCTCTACGACTACGGTCTCTTTCTCGCAAAGTCCATCACCATTGTCGCGGCGACGTTGGCGATCGTCGGGGGCGTTGTGGCGGTGATAGTGCGACAGCGGAAGCCTGCCAAGGCCAAACTAAAAATCGTGCATCTCAACAAACGCTATGAGGACATGGAAAAGAGCCTCTCGTCTGCGTTGGCATCGGACGCAGATCTTCGCCTGCTGGACAAAGCCGACCGCAAGAGTCACAAGCTCGAAGCTAAGGGGGCTAAGAAAAAGGCCAAGAAGAAAGGCGCCCTAGCGGAGTCGGAGACCGGGCGTGCTCGAGTCTTCGTTCTAGACTTTGATGGCGATGTTCGCGCAACGGCTGTAGCTTCGTTGCGGGAGGAAATCACTGCTGTACTCACCGTTGCGACTGCTAGCGACGAAGTGCTTGTGACGCTTGAGAGCGGTGGAGGCTTGGTGCACTCGTACGGATTGGCCGCTTCGCAGCTTCAGCGTGTTCGCAATGCTGGAGTGCCACTTACCATCGCCGTCGACAAGGTCGCAGCAAGTGGCGGCTACATGATGGCTTGTGTTGCAAACAAGCTGCTCGCAGCACCGTTCGCGTATGTCGGATCCATTGGCGTTGTGATGCAAATGCCCAACGTCAACAAGGTTCTCAAGAAGCACAACGTCGATTACGAAATGCTCTACGCAGGTCAGTACAAGCGCACGCTAACCGTCTTTGGGGAAAACACCGAGGAGGGGCGTGAGAAGATGCAGGCTGACCTCGAGGACACCCACTTGCTCTTCAAAGAGTTCATCGTGAGCCTGAGACCCGACCTGGATATCGAGAAAGTGGCCACAGGCGAGACTTGGCCGGGAACTCGCGCACTCGACCTTGGCCTCGTTGATGAGCTGAGCACCAGCGATGACTATCTGATGTCACGCCGCAAAGATGCCGACCTCCTGAAGATTAGCTACACGGAGCGGAAGGGAATGGTGTCATCTCTCTCTTCCCTAATGTCGATGGGCCTGGGACAACGAGACAAGCTCGAGCGTGATCGCAGCGCTCAGCAGTTTCGCTAGCGACTCTACTTTCCATTGCCGCCGAGGCAGTCGGGACTCTGTGCCAGCTCGTCGTCTTTGGTCCACTCGCTCGGCGCATAGGTGTGGAGTGCAAGGGCGTGAATGCCGTGCTTGCTCATATCGACGACTGCGTTCACGGACCGATGACGTGCAATGAGAGGCTTGCCCTCAAACGCCTCGCACACCAGGACCACCTTGAAGTGGGACTCGGAACCCGGAGCCACATTGTGCATGTGGCTCTCGTTTACAACTTCGATATGCGTAGGTTGGAACTCTTGTTCCAGCGCTACTTCTAGTGTTTCTGCGAGGTTCATGGTCTAGGAATTAGTAGTAGGGGTTTTCGCCAGAGCCATGGTCGGTCGCATCTACGATCTGAAGGATCTCTGGGATGACTTCCTTGACGCGAGCCTCTACGCCTTCTTGTAGGGTCGCACCGGCCTGGCCACACCCTTGACAACCACCACCCATGTGAACTTTGGCGATGCCATCTGTGTAGTCGACCAAGACAATCACGCCACCGTGTGCCGCAATGCCCGGATTGATTTCGTCTTCGAGAAGCTTTTGAAACCTGGCGGCGATTGGATCAGCCCAACGCTTGTAACGGAGGTCGTTGGGATTGATAAATTTGAAGCCTTCGCTTGCACCACTCTGCAGGTAGTCGATGGTTGCTCCATCAATGAGTGTGACGCTACTTGGAGAAATCCAAAACCGAACTTTGCCTGCTTGCACCTCCACATCGTCTTCGCCTAGATCTTCTGGTGACACAATCTCAAGCTCGTAGTGCAAGGATACGGGGCCGCTCTTCTGCACGGCAAGGCGAATGCCTGCATCGGCTGGCTCTTCTGCGAGCGCGGCTGAGAACTTATCTTGAGCGATGTCGGTAACTGTGATTTCTGGCGTCATGGGAAAGCCCAAACCTTAGGTCTGTGCCTTCTGGCTACCACACTGGAGGCCTCGCGAATAGCTTTGCTTCTGGCTAGCTTGCAAGTCGATCAATACGACGTTGGGAATCCAACCCCAATGCACTCACCACGGGGTTTGGAATACTGTCGAGTTTCACGCCAAACCCTTCGACTTCGTGAGTGTCGCTTGCACCAACCCAACGCACCTCGCCACCTACGTGAAGTTTTACCCCGCCGGTTTGAATCAGTAGCCGAACACGTTGCCCTGGCTTGAATCCATGACCACCACCCTTTGGAGAGACAAAGACACCATCCATCGCGACATCTCGCAGGTCACAGGTGTGAAGAGTGCCACCCTCGTCCTCGAGGCACACTGTCCAGCCAACCATCGATTCTCTCTTGTGTCGTCGCGCCATCCAATTTTCTCCTCCCTCCATATCGGCACTTCACTGCCAAGACTTGAGAGGTAAATGATCGAGCGCCGAAACAGCTGAGGCCTTGCCAGCTAGCGTATCCCATAACTACTGACCGAGTGTGAGGGCCTGAGCTGCAAGCAGGTCCAGGAGTGAGGCCATAGTGGCTCTATGGCAAGGTTTCGCGACGCCGAGATGCGCCGCAGATCGGGACTCCGACGACCGAAGAGGCTGTGAGATACGCTCTAGAACCTCGCTGCGAACGAGACTCCAAAACGAGTTGTAGTTTGCACTCGTGCTCGGTCAATTGCCCCGGCAAACTCCCTCTTCCCGCCTCGCCAGCAAACGAGCTGACTTCGCGATCACGAATCAATGTCCATGGATCGCGCACTGGTGCGCGATTCATGAATAT
>JANTGM010000044.1 GCA_024762925.1 Kofleriaceae bacterium
AAGGATCTGAGCAACGATGAGCCGAAGGCGTTCAAAGGGCGAAGAACCGAGCCAGGGCGTTCTATGCCTCTGGATCCCACACTAGTTCGCTGCGCGGTTTGTCTCGCGGACTTCTTGCACGCGCTCAAACCAAGCAGCCACCCGTGGACGCTTCATGATGTCCCCAAAGGCGGGGAAGTCGCGAATGCAAGTGAGACATCCATGTGCAGCAATATCGCCGACGCTAAGTTCGTCGCCACAGACAAAGCGCTGGTCACCAAGCCACTCTTCAAACTTGTCCATCTCTGCAGCGAGCATCTCCTTGGGATTTCCCCCGCCTCGCTTGGCTGAAATCTTCTTGGCGACCTGGTGCATGATGAGCGAGCCACCTCCGCGAACCACCGCATTTTGCACAAATCCGAAGTTTGAAGTGCGAGCCACAACCTTGGCAGCTCGGGCGGCATCACGCCAAGTACCGTAAATCACAGCGGGAAGGACCTGAGCCAGGTCATCATCGGTCCACTGCTCAATCATGTCCGACTTGGCTTTGGCATCGCCAGCCGGGGTGAGACTCGCCTCTCGCTCCTCAAGGTGATTGAGAATGACGGTGGAGTCAGCCACGAGCTCACCATCAATCTGGAGCACTGGAACCTTGCGGCGCATGTTGCTTTCCAGTTCGGGCAGCTCCTTTTTGGTCATGGGATTGACCTCAACAGTCTCAAACGCGATTCCCTTGGCTTCAAGGGCGGCCCGGACCTTGTGGCAAAACGGGCAGAGTTCGAACTGATAGAGCGTTGCGGTTGTGGTTTGCACGATGCGCTTTTGCCAAGAATCGCTTGGAAGCGCAAGGGGAAGCGCCAACTGGGCCCGAACCTGGAATCGGGCCACAGTGGGCATTTGCAGCACGATTGCTACTCGATAGGAGCAGGCATTGCTTTGAGGCGCTTGAGGGCAGTGACCTTAACTTTGCTGCTGGCAGGCTTTGCTGCAACATCCATAAGCTCACCTGGCTTGAATGGGTTTGGCACTCCGGTTCGGGCTGGGCGCGCAGGCTTAACCACGGTGCTGATCTTGAGCAGGCCGGGAAGCGTGAAGACGCCAGCACCATCTTTGGTGAGGTGACGTTCAATGGTGACAGCGAGCTGCTCGAGCACGGCTTTGACATCTTTGGGACTAAGCTCGGTGTTCGTGGCAAGCTCGTTGATGAGAGTGGTTTTGTTCATCGCGGTTTCGATGGGCGTGATAGACATGCAGCAAGCCTAGCCCCATAAACCAGCTCTTGTGGGCGCCAAAAGCCCTGATATGCAGCTTGAAGATTATTCAAAGACGAATTTGGGGAGATCTACACCGCTATTTTTCGCTGATCAGCATTTCCCCGTCCTCAATCGCGACTGTCATCGAGTACTCGGTCTCAGGGTCAGTGGGGACCTTCACGCCAGCAAAGCGCAAGGTGTAGCGCTCGCCGGTCTTCAACAGGGCAAAGTCAGCGGCCTTGATGAAGGGGATCGCCGTCAAGGTGCCCTTGCGCCAAGCCTCATACGACTTGTCGACAGCATCATTGGCTTTGAGCGCATCACGACGCGCCTTCGTATGAAGTGCTGGCCATTGTGATGCGTCGCCCTTCTCAATCGCCGCCAAGAAGCGATCGATAAAGGCCTTGGCGAGCTCTCGCTCGGCTTCTGTTGCCGAGGTTGGCATGGGTGCTGGAGCTGGCGTGGGCGTTGGAGCGGCTGTTGGTGCGATAGGTGCTGGGGAAGCAGCTGGCTCTGGTGCCGCAGCTGGGGTCTTCTCCTTTGCTTTGCAGGAACCTGCGCCCAGCGCTAAGAGAGACAGACCAACGGTTCGAAGAGAAGCAGTTTTCACAAAGTCGAGCATACGGCACGACCGCAATTCGAGCTAGGTTCCTCTCCATGCACAGCCCCCTCCAACGACACCTTGTTTTCGGTCTCTCTCTATTGCTCGCCAGCGGCTGTGTGAGCGACGAAGATGGTAGCGATGGCAACCCAAGTGGCGGCATCGATGGCGGCGGGCGTATTGATGAGTTTGTCGATGCTGCACCACCCGAGGCTTGCGAGAAGATGGACATCCTCTTTGTCATCGACAACAGCGGCTCGATGAGCGAAGAGCAGAGCAACCTCATTGCCAATTTCCCCGGATTCGCGCAACTCATCGAGAACTACCAAACCGCCAGTGGCGAGCCTCTCGACTACCGCATCGGCGTGACCACAGCTGGGCGCGATGTTAGCTACACCATCACGCTTCCGATTCTAAACCAGAGCATTCCCTTCACGGAGGGCGGCGACAATGGTGTCTTTCGCGGAGGCTGCGGCCTCGAGCGTCAATGGATTGAAAAGGGCGACCCAAATGTCTCGTCCACCTTCGCGTGCCGCGCTGACGTTGGAACGAGCGGACCTGGTGCCGAGATGCCTCTCTTGGGCTTGGAATGGTCGCTAAACCGGCGCGCAACAGATGGCACCAATGCGGGCTTCCTTCGCGATGATGCCCTGCTCGCCGTTGTCATGATCACCGACCAGGATGACTGCTCTCGGGAAGACGATGGCTTCGTTATCGATGGCAATCGACCAAGCTGTTACACACCGGGAGATACCGGCATCACGCCACTATCCTTCTACCTCGATTTTCTCGACACCCTAAAGGGCGGGCGGGGACGCTGGGCAAGCGCCGTGATTGCTGGCCCAGGGCCAGGGAGTTGCACATCGTCGTTTGGTGAGGCAGCAGAGGCCGAGCGTATGATTGATTTCGTGAATCAAGCAGGTGATAACTCGAGCCTTAGTTCGATCTGCAGTGGCGACCTAACCTTGGCCTTGCAGCAAGCTCTGGACACCTTTGAAGCTGCTTGTAACCGCTTCCCACCGATTGAGTAAGACTATGGAGTTTCTGGATTCTCTGTCATGGCCGCTGGTCGTGCTCGCATGCCTCACCTTGGGGCTGGCCCCCTTTGTTCCCGAACCGCACATCTGGGAAAAACTGCAACTGCTCTTTGCTGGCAACCTGCGAAAGCCCATCGACATCTTTGACATGCTGATGCACGGAGCTCCGTGGCTGGTTCTCGTTGCAAAGCTCGGAGTCCTGGCGCTGCGAGGGCGCTAGCGTTGGCTAGTGCGCGATTCATGAATATAGAACGCGCTCACTCGTCTTCTCGCCCGCTGGACTGGCTCTGCCAGTCTTCTTCGTTTTTCATCGGTCGCTTGCCCCACTTCTAGCGAGCAACCAGATTTGCTCGTCGCCGATCCCCGAGCGTGAGCTGTTCTAGGACGCAAGCACCTCGGCGAGCTTGCCGAGTAGGGCGTCGATGGTAAAGGGCTTAGCCAGGAAGTGAATCTCTTCGGGAATGATGCCGTGGCGGCCCATGACGTTCTCGGAATATCCCGACACGAAGAGGATTTTGGCGTCGGGCTTCTTCTTCCACAGCGCTTCGCTGAGCTCACGACCGTTCATCCCATTCATGACCACGTCGGTGACGATGAGATCGCAGGATTCCGCATCGAGGACCGCGAGAGCATTCGCGCCACTGTCGGCGACCAACACCTTGCAGCCCCCTGCCTCCAACATGCTCTTGACCGTCGCACGCACGCTGGCTTCGTCCTCCACGAGGAGGACGGTCGTGCCCACGAGAACGTTGGGCTTCACGCCTTGCTCGGAGAGAGCGAGCGTGGCCTCTCCCGCCGCAGCGGGAAGGAGAGCACGCATCGTCGTGCCCGCCCCGGGCGTGCTCTCGACCAGCAGCTCGCCGCCAAGTTTCATGATGATGCCGTACACCGTCGAGAGCCCGAGCCCGGTACCGTGCTCGAGCCCCTTCGTCGTGAAGAAGGGCTCAAAAATGTGCTCGCGGGTCTTTTCATCCATGCCCATGCCGGTGTCGGTCACTTCGAGCTCCACATAGCGTCCGGGGAGCAGGGTCGATTCGCCCGCGCTCAGCTCGCGCATCGAGGTTCGGATCGTGAGCGATCCGCCAGTGGGCATGGCATCACGAGCATTGACAACCAGGTTCATGATGACCTGCTCCATCTGGGGTGGATCGCACTCCACCAGGGTGGATGCCTCGGCAGTCTCGATTTCGAGGTGAATGTCCTCACCCAGGACCGGATCCAAAAGCTCGGCGATCCCTGCCACGGTTTCGTCGAGCTCGACCTTCTGGAGCTTCACGTCCTGCTTGCGCGAAAAGGTCAGTAATTGCCGAGTCAGAGCCGCGGACTTTTCCCCTGCCGATTCGATCATCTCGACCATCTCCAGCATCGAGTCACTGAGCTCCTTCTTTCGTCGCATTAGGCTGGCAGTACTGATGATCACCTGCAAGTTGTTGTTGAAGTCGTGTGCAACGCCTCCGGCCAGGGTGCCCAGAGCTTCGAGCTTCTGGGACTGCCTCAGCTGATGTTCAAGGCGGCGGCGGGCCTCGATGTCTCGGGTCACTCCGATCACCGAGATACCATCGGCATTGTGGCGAACCACCCGGGCACTGATCTCGACCCACACCCCACAGCCGTCCTCAGTCAAGAGCTCAACTTCCTCGGCGGGAATGTGAGCACTGTCCTCGTTGCCTTTGTTGACGCGAGTGATCGCGCCTCGCAGTTTTTCAAGAAGCTGACTCCGGCTTGCGGAGGACAGGGTCTCTTCGAGGAGGAGCTGGCCAAGGTCCGGGGGGACCAGCCCAGTGAGACGCTCGAAGGAGGGGCTCAAGTAGGTGAGGCGCAGCTCCTCGTCCGCCGCCCAGATGACATCGCTGACGTTCTCTGCAAGCAAGCGATAGAGCTGCTCGGTGTCCCGCTTGGTCTTCAGCAGAGTACGAAACTCCTCGAACAGGTCCCCGAGCTCATCGTCTCGGTAGTCCAAGACCGCTTCAGTGAGCTTGCCGGTCTTCATGATTCGACGCATGGTGGACCGGGTGCGAACGATGGGAGCGGAGATCGAATGGCCGGCATAAAAGGCCGAGATGGGCGCCCAGGCGATAACAACGATGAGAAAGGCGATGAACGCAAAGAGGAAGGAGTGGCCGCCCAAAGCGGGGAAGCGCATCGCGGCCACCAATAGCTCCCCCGACGGCGTCGGACGGTATTTGAGAAGGGTTTGAGAGGGCGCGTTGATAAGAGTCCCGCTCGTTCCCTCCAGCAGGGCCTGCTCCAGGCGGCGACGGAACAGCGGAAACGAGGCATCGAAGTTGGCGAGCGCCGGCATCTGTCGCGATAGCTCTCGGGCATTTGTGGTGAAGACGATGGCGGGGACCGGTTCTCCACCGCTTCCCTCGATGCTGACTTCTCGCAGGTCGTAGGGCCTGGGCACGGCCTTGTCCTGCTCGGGTTCCGATGCGGTCAATAGAACGCCGCCCAAGGCCAGCTCCGCAGCGCTCTGAAAAGAGTCTATGTGGCGAACGTAGGCCACACTGGAGAGCCACAGCGTGGGAGCCACCACGAAGGCCAGCGCAAGCCACACCAGCTTGCGCTTGAGCGAGGAGCTGCGAGTCGGGAAGGTCACGCCATCGAGCGCCAGCCTGGCGCCGAAGGCATTGTGAATCGCTGGTAGGTGCGCATGCACCACAGGAGCGCAGATTCCCACGCCCCCTACGAAGAGGGCAGCGGAGAAGATCGCTGTTCCGGTTCCAACAGATAGCGTCGTCGGAACTCGCTCGGGGAAGACGCGTAGCCACACCTGCGTAGCCAGGACGTAACGAAGAAACCACGTGAAGGAAAAGAACCAGGGGAAGTAGCGGGACAGACGCCAGGACTTCTTGGCCACCGCCAGGGTCTCTTCGGAGGACAGCTCCCCCTTCTCGAAGGCGGGCGCGGCACGGCTGATGGCGCGAGCCATGCCCCAGTACACACCGCTCCACGTGAGCAGCATCGCGAGAAAGATCGCCACGAGTACCGAAACGATCAGCTGCGGTTCCGCCCAAAAATCGATGCCGGCGAGGTCGATGTAGGCTGCACCGACCAGCAGCGAAAAGGGCATTTCCAGGAGGAGCAGGACCGACAGATAGGTCCGGCGTAGTTGTTGCCTAATGCTCAATCCCTTCCCTTCCCTTCCCTTCCACCCAAATACATTCTACTGGAAGGAAGGGCCTTATTCATCAGTGGCGCCTTGGTTTGTCGTTTCTAGAGAATTGGTCCTCAATACGCGCCTCCACTGAAACGGCTCGTTTCGTCGTACCTTTCCATATGGCGAAGATGGCAGGATAAACAGTCAACTCGAGAAAGAAGGACGAGACGAGCCCGCCAATCATTGGTGCCGCGATGCGCTTCATGACGTCGGCGCCCGCTCCCGACGCAAACAAGATCGGCGTTAGTCCTATCATCGTCGTCAAGACAGTCATGTCCCTCTAGCGCCGAGGCGTAAGCCCTCAAGGTCCCTCTAGGGATTCTCCACCGGCGCAAAGCTCGCCTTGGCAGCGAGTTCCAAAATCACAGGAAGCTTGTCGTCGCCATGCTCTTCCATCATGGCGGAGATCAGCTCTTCTGCAGTACTACTAGATGTTCTTAGCCTCTCAAAGTCGCTAATGTAGCCCCTAGTTGCCGTCAAGGAAGAAGGAGTACTTCCCGTCCCCGGGGCGCTGTGTCCTGGTACCACAGCTTTGGGCTTCATCCCTCCAATGCGAGTCAACGTCTCAAGCCAAGCTGTGCGCTGCTCTGGGCTCGGGGTATCGGCAAGCCATGTGTGCACACCGGAATAGACCAAGTCCCCGGCGACAATCAACTCGAGGGAAGGCACATGAACGGCGGTCGAAAACTCTGAATCCGATTGTTCCAGAGGTAGAAATTCAACCCGCTTGCCCTCGAGTTCTAGAAAGGAATCGGTGTCGGGCGTCGCGGTGATGGGTTCGGCGGTCAAGTCCTCCTGATAGATAGGCCCCCAATAAGCCAGTTTCTGCGGACCCAAGACCTTCATGTGCTCGACCACTTCAGTGGTGGCATACATTGGGGTATTGGGAAATTTCTCAAGAACCTTTTCGACCCCGAAATAGTGATCGGGATGGGCGTGGGTGATGTAGATGGCAGCCAAGTCCACGCCTTTCTCCTCAATCCAGGAGGCCAGGCGCTCGCCATTGCCGAGAGTAAACTGGGCGTCAACGAGAATCGCTTTCTCCTCGCCGGAGATGAGAGTGGAGTTGGCATAGAAGCCCTTTTCATCCCCCGTAAACACCTCAAAGCTCAGCCCAAGCTCCCCCTGAGCAGTCTGCGCTTTGGGCACGGACTCGGTAGCGCAAGCGCCGAGGGTGAGGCTGGCAACAAGGGCCAAGGACGACAGGGAGGTTAAGAGTGTCGGTGTTTTTCGGATGCTTTGGTTTGCCATGATTTGACTACGCTTTCTGCGGTGAAGACGGGCCTCATTGCCCGCCAGATGGAAACACCATGCCGGGAACGTTCTCATGTCACAAACTCATAATACTCATGCAAGTATGAGATATTTTCATTATGCAGGATCCGGCATCCCCCCTCTCTCATGTCAATCTCAACCTCTTCCCGGTGCTCGCAACCCTCTTGCGCACCCACTCGGTGACCAAAGCCGCCATCGCCCTCGGTGTCGGACAGTCGGCCGTTAGCCACGCTCTGCGAGAACTGCGTAGCCTTTTAGAGGATCCACTTCTCGTCCGCACCGCCCAGGGAATGGAGCCCACTCCTCGTGCCCTCGAACTCGCCCCCCATATCAACCTGGCTCTAGAAAGCCTTTCCGCCGGTCTGCGCCAAAACCCGCAATTTGATCCCGCTCAATCCAAGCGACGTTTCTCCATCGCCGCCACTGATGAGCTCGCAACCAATTTTCTTCCCGCCTTGGTAAATCTCTTAGAGAAAGAATCTCCCGCCAGCCAACTCTCCATCGAATCCACAGGCCCCGAGCACGATCTAATGCGCTTGCGTCAAGGACAGATCGACATGCTCATTGGCCTCGCTCCCAAAGGAAGCAAGGCAGGTCTGTGCCTCGACTTTGTCTATGAAGACTCCTTCGTCTGTGTTCTCCGCTCCGCTCATCCCAAATTGGCAAAGCGGATGACGATGAAGCGATTTTTGGAATTGCCCCACATCCTCGTATCCCCCGACGGCCACGGCCTGGGCATGGTGGATGTGGAGCTTGCCAAGCTTGGGCACAAACGCCACATCTTGGTCTCCACTCGCTACTTCCTAAGCGCCCCCGAAATCGTCGCTAGCACCGACTGTGTCCTCACCTTGCCCACCCGCTTTGCAAAGAGAATGGCCGAGCGCCTCGACCTCGCTATCCTCAAAGCTCCCATCGACATTCCGAGCTTCTCGGTCTACTCAATCACCTCCAAGACCCGTGGTAGCGACCCCGCCCTCGCTTGGCTCGGCAAGGCGGTGGCCCGCGCCTCAACCTCCATTGTCTAAGGAAAGGGAGGAATCACTCGCCACAGGCCCCCAAAGGCGCTCTACGGAAAGCTTAGTCTGAGGGTTCCGACCAGACCGTTGTCATGCTTGGTTCCAGCGACGCTGGTGCGCAGTCTCGGCGTTAGCAGCAAGAACTAGCAAAAAAAGAAATCGACTTTTCTGGGAACCTCCTTGGAGACGCGGTGTCTCTACGAGCAAGAACCAGCGACGAGCCGCTCCTGCCACCCCGAGAGTTTCTCGGGGGTGCTCGGAAGTATTCTATGGGCTTATCGCTCCTCACCCCTGCTAGGAGTTCGCCATGCGCATTCTCTCTCGCCCGGGCCTGTGGATGCTATGCGTCTGCTCACTGGGCATCACCTCACTTCCCCACACAATTGCCACTGCCAGCGCTGAGCCGAAGACAAAGAAAAAGAAGGCCCCAAGCAAGGCCAAACGGGTTGTGAAACCCGCAGCCAAAACAAAGAACGTGCGCAAGTGTGTTCGCTTCTCTCAACAAATTGGCGCCGACGAAGAAAGCGTTGACCTCACTCTCAAAAGCAACTGCAAATTTGAAGTCATCTGCTCGCTCGAGTGGGAGCTCACGTGTTCTGGTGATGATGGCGAAGCGAGTTCTGCTCCGGGCAAGCGTTCGGCCTCAATGCTCTTTGCCGAGGACTTCAAGGTGAACGCTTCCGCGTCGATGTGCGAGGAGAGCTGGGAGGTTGGCGATGTGAAGTGGAACTGCGTACCAGCAGCCCCCTAGCCGCATGAGCTGGTTTGCTGTCAAGCGACTCGCAGCAACTTTGCAGAAATACTTGCCGCACAGTTTCATGGATTTCTTGTGATTTTCTTGCGACCTCGGCTTTCGTGGGTCCTCTCGTACATGAGCGCTGGGAAACGGCGCTACCCTGCACTTCTAAACAGACCCTCACACGGGAGAACGACCTATGAAAAGCTTCAAGACAATGACCCTCGCGCTCGGCCTCACGAGCATCTTTGCCCTCGGTGCCTGCGGAAATGACTCGCTCGACAAGGCCAAGAAGTTCGCAGACGATCTCTGTGCTTGCAAGGACGCTGAGTGCGTCCAGAAGGTGAACGAAAAGGCCGAAAAGGCCCTTGATGACAAAGAAATGGAAAAGCTCGCCAAAGAGAATCCAAAGGAAATGGAAAAGCTCATGGGCAAGATCATGGAGTGCTCGATGAAGCACATGCCTGACATGCCTGCAATGCCTGAGTAGGCACGCAAGAGCATTTGCCAAGAGCGATGCTCGTTGGCGACACAAAGGAGCACGCTCAATTGAGCTGTGCTCCTTTTCTTTTGGCTAAGGTCAGTTTTCTGCGGCGCGTAGACGCGTACAATGGGTTGCCATGACGCGCTTCGTTGGCATCGACTTCGGCACCACCAATAGCGCCATTGCGATCGCGGACGATGGTGGCGCACCGCACCTCGTCCCATTTCCCCAACCGAGTGGTTTAGCGGTTTCGACATGGCGAACCGTTCTCTACTTCGAACCATCCGATGGCCCTCGCCCAGATGTGAGTGCCGGTGCCTTGGCCATTGGTCGCTACCTCGAAACGGGTGGAGATGGCCGCTTCATTCAGAGTGTGAAGTCACACATGGCATCGCGCCTTTTCAGCAAGACCTCGATTCTCAGCCGCAACTACTCGCTTGAAGACTTGCTCGCCGCGTACCTCATGCAGATGCGAGATGCATCGCCTGTGGACTTGGGAAATCGCGCGGTTGTTGGGCGCCCGGTTCGCTACTGGGGCGCATCCACCGAGGCGGATGATGAACGAGCGATTGGCCGCATGCGGCGAGGTCTCGCACTCGCAGGCTTTGACGATGTTGTCTTCGAAAACGAACCCAATGCGGCCGCGGCGAAGTACGGCTCGGGTCTTTCCTCAGAAGAACTCGTACTCATCGCAGACTTTGGTGGCGGCACAAGCGACTTCTGCTTGCTCAAGATGCGTCCCCGATCCGCTGAGAACGAGATTCTCGCAACCGGTGGTATCGGCATTGGAGGAGATACCTTCGACGGCTGCATGATCGACTCTCTGGTGGCGCCAAGACTCGGCAAAGGCACGACCTATGGCGACGGCTTTGGAGCGCAAACAGAAGTGCCCCGCAGCCTGTATGTAAACCTGCGTCGCTGGCACCACTTGGCCTTCCTCAAATCTCGCAAAACGATGGCGCTTCTCCAGCGGATTGCAGGAGCGGCAGAGTACCCCGATCGCATTCACAGCCTCATTCACGTCGTTGAAAACGATCTCGGCCTACCGCTCCATCAAGCGATCGAGCGCGCAAAGGTAGGGCTATCCCAAGCGGAGCAAGGTGAACTCGACTTTCGAGATCCACCCATCAAGATCACCGCGCCGCTTTCCAGGCATGACTTTGATGGATGGATCGCGAGCGACCTAGACAAGATTGATGCGGTGGTTGAGCAGGTCCTCATCGACGGTGGCATCACACCGGATCAGGTGCACCGGGTCTTCACAACGGGTGGCTCATCATTTGTCCCAGCGGTTCGAGAGCGTCTTGAGCGTCGCTTCCCGGGGTGCTTGCGCGGAGGTGAGGAAATGACCAGTGTCGCGCTTGGCTTGGCAGAGCGTGCCCGCGAACTGTTCTCGTAGCGAACACACACGCACTTCGCAATTGCGAACGCCGCCCCATCGATGAGACCATTGGCAGTGATGGGAATTCTTCGGAGTGTGCCTCTCGCCCTACTTCTTTTGCCCCTGGCTGCATGTGGTGGCGATGGCGGAGCAAACAACGGTCCTGGAATGCTGCCCGACGCCGGTGGTCCCATCACGCCACCAGCCGCATCATGCGCAGCGGGGGAAAACGGCGCTTCCGTAGCAATGGAGCCCCAACTCCTCGCAAGCATCTCTGAGCGCTGGCACGAAGGCTGGCTTGGCTCCCCTGCCGTCGCCGACCTCGATGGAGACGGAACGACCGAGCTCATCGTCGCCAGAGCCGGACGACTCAGTGTGTGGCATTCCGATGGCAGCCTCATTTGGCAAGCCGAAGTTGCGGGCCGCATTTGGTCATCGCCGATCGTAGGAGATCTTCTGCCCGGCACGACGGGGCTCGAAACCGCTATTGCGAGTCGCGAATCCATCTCACTCTACGATGCGGCGGGCACTCTGATGCCTGGCTACCCCTTCGCGTGGCGCGATGAGCTTCGAAGCCTTGCCGCCGGTGATATCGATGGCGATGGCAGGCTTGAGATTGTTGCGGTGACACACAACCGGCTAGAAGAGAACGGCAAGCGCGACATCATCATTGCCATCGAAGCCGAAGGGGCTCAGCCAATTGCGGGATTTCCTCCCAACACAAGCGGTGCCTCTGGGTGCGAGGACGCCTGCTATGTAACTGGTGGCTACGATCAGAACATTGCTCTTGGCGACGTGAATGGCGATGGCGCAGCAGACATCTTCGCAACACAGGACAATGCGTACCTCAGCCTTCACGAAGGGGATGGCAAAGCGTTTCCAGCAGCGTCCTTCTTTGAGGATCGCAACTTCTTTCCAGGTATCCGCTTTCTTCACGACTACGACGAAGCCAAGCAAGGCTACGCAAATGATGAAGCCACAGCGAACCAAGCGCACTTCACAAACTCAGCTCCCGCCATCGCGGATATTGATGCCGACGGACAAACCGAGCTCGTAGTCTTAGGCTCCGTGCAAAACGCCTCGCAGGACGATCGAGAGCGTGGTGTTGGTCTTTGGGTTCTACACAATGACGGCTCCCGATTGGCGGGCTGGGAAACGCCGTTTCACGCAGAGGGATACTTAAGTGGCCTCTGGGACTTCGAAGGCACCAATGTTGTTGCTGCCACAAATCAGGTAAGTGTTGTTGATCTCGATCCTGAGCGAGCTGGGCTAGAAATGGTCTTTGCGGGCTTTGACGGTCGAATTCACGCCGTCGATGCAAGTGCCACCGAGATGTGGAACTACGGCTACACCGATGATCCGAATGTGCTCACTGGTGGCGTCGCCATTGCCGATCTCAGTGGAGATGGGAGACCTGAGATTGTCTTCGCAAGCTATTCGCCCGACGATAACAAGTCGCATCTCTTCATCTTGGGTGCTGGTGGTGGTGAGCAACACAAGATTGCCCTGCCCGACCGAGGCTCGATGGCAGTCCCAACAATCGCGGATGCCGATGGCGATGGCGTTTTGGATATCGCCCTTGCAATGAAGGCGGGTGCCGACGATCAACCGCAGCTCATGCTCTACTCCGTTCCAGGTTCGAGCGATGCTTGCTTGCTCTGGCCAACCGGTCGGGGAAACCTGCTGCGCAATGGCTTTGTGCCTCCCACGCAGTAGCTCGCCTAGCGAACGTCGTCGAAATGGATCGGGTAGGGAAGCTCGAACTCGCTCATCTTGGACCGATGCACGAAGGCTTTCATAAAGCTCGACCGTTCGACGACACCAAGCGCGCTCAAATCGACTGACACGCGCCGCCCTTCACTGAGCAGGACTTCCATCTTGCTCCACTCGGTGTAGAGGCGGTCACTTCCCTCCCGCCACTCCTTGCCCTCCACATTTGCTCCTACAACTTCGCTCCATGGCTCGTCGATATCTACTTGAAAGGGAATGTGTATTTTGAGCCCAGAGTCATCAACAGCAACCTTGTAGCTCACAACGCGAACCGCTGCCGTGCCGACAAACCAAGCAGCTCCCAGACTCAATGCACCGAGTACTGCCAGGATGGGAAGCTGTCGCCTGGACGCTCGCCACTCTCGGCGCAACAAGTAGGCAGCGCCCGCGAAGAGTGCGGCACGAGCCAACAGAAAGATGTAGTTGGTGATTGTGCGAAAGTGAAACGAGAGTTCCCCCAGGGCCTTCTCCTTTGACTGATACACCTCATGTGGCAGCACTTCACCGCTTTGCTCAGCAAAGAGACAGCCGCTTAGAAGCAGCGAGAGTGCCGCAATCACAAGTGTGTTTCGCTTCTGAGTCACTCCTATCCAGAGCCTAGATCCTTGCCCTCGTCGCAGACAAGCGGCTTTCTTCCTTTGCTCGGCAGAACCTTCCATCATCGGCGTTTCACCCCGGCGTATCGCTGAAATGGTCGCGCCCAAGAACTCCAAGAGGCACACATTCGAATGACTCCACTTGGATTCTGCCTTGCTCTAGATGAGTGCAAGAAGAGGGAGTCTGCCCATGTCACAAGGAACCTACCGCAACGACCTCGATGCCGCGCAAAGGCGAAGTGCCGCGCTTGAGCTAGACCTCGCGTCCGCCCAACTGAGAATTCAAGAACTCGAAGGAGCGTCAACGGGCAAGAAATGCGATACATCGCTGCAACGCTTGTTGAATGCTGGAGCGCTCGAAGAGAAGCTGGCGCAAAATCGCAAAATCCGGCGTGAGGCAAAAGAGCGTGCTGCAGAAGAACGTTCCAGGGACCGACAACGCCGCTGGGATCGCTGGTCAGCGAGGCGGAGGCGAAGGCGAAGCATGTGCTTCTATCCCATGTTTTCTCGTTTGACGCTTTCGCTCGCCGTCATCGGCATGGCTGTCCCATTCACCGCGCTCTTCATCATCTTTCATTCAGCGCGGGTTTTCCTCGCCTATCTGATGGCAGCGATATTTATTGCCTACCTACCGTCGGTTGCATGGGCTTGGTGGGCAGCGCATCGCGAACGCGCTCGCGTTGGCGACTTGCCATTCAAGGTTTCTGGACATATCGAAACACTAGGGAAGGACACGAAAGCGCCAACACTCACCATCACCTTCGAAGGCGAAACACCAACCGAAATCGAAGCGCGAGCACTTCTCCTTGGGCTTGCGCGTGACACGAGAAATCCCTTCACAGCTCTCTCTCTGCGTGAGACTGAAGTGAAAGCGGTGAACAACAGCATCACGTTCAGCTCTCCGAGCATGGAAACCTCCTGGCACACAGACAACCGCAGCTATCTGCTCTGGTATCGGCGACTTGTTGAGGCCGGTGCAGCAACCTTGCACCAAACCTATCCAGTGACGTCGGTGCGAATTCAGTAGTGGTACGCTTCGACGCGAATGTGGTGGTTCTCAGCGCTGTTGATCCTACTCGCCATGGCGTGCGGTGGAGCGATGCCTCCACAACCAAACAGCGCAGCCCTGCATCGCGACCTTGAGCGCCTTGTTGAGCTCGCCGACGCGGAGGGGTGGAGCATCGATCGGGTCGAAGTGGAAGAAGCCCTACCGACTGCTCTGGAGTCGGTGTGCCGAACGACCAACGACACTCGCAACACCTTGCTTCGCTGGCTCGATGTGCGTATCGAAGCTGAGGGTGGTGATGTTGCCGCCGTGTACAAGGCGCGCGGCAAAGACCTTGGCGCGGTTAGCGAGCTCCTCACCCTCACGAGAGTGCGAATGCTCTTGGCTGGCAGCATTGCAGCAGCGCCTGCCGATTGCCCTTTTTGGTTGGAACCAAAACCCCACTTTCGTGGACGACAAATCCTCGATGATCGATGGTTTCTCTCGCTTGGGGGTGGCGGCAAGGGCATCCTCTCCCAACAAGCGGGTGAGGCGGACTTACAGTTTGGTGGGGCTGGCCGTCTGCTCATTGGTCGCGGTTTTGGGCGACATGCGACGTTCCTCACAGGACTTGAGCTTGGAGGTAGTGCGGCATTTCCCAAGGACGACCTCGGTGAGCGAGGCGACCTAACGGTCACAGCGGATATCGTTGCGCCTCTGATCTATCGTCACCGAAGAGTGAATAGCTACTGGGAAGTCGAAGTTGGCTATCTGGCTCGAACCAGTGAAAAGAAGTTTGACCCGGCTCATGGCTTTCGCGTCGGTGTGGCCCTTGGCGGAAACGCGTCTAGGCGACGATGGGTCTTTCCCGGTGCAGCGTTTGGCGTTGCATATGAGCGAATTGCCGAGGACGACACCCTGCACTTTATCAAGCTTGGGTTTCGGGTCGCCCTTGACTTTGCGCGCTAAGTAAGAGTTATTCGCACTCGCCTTCAGCTACTGCATGAACACCGGCTGCATTCGCAAAGTGTAGGTTTGCCCGTCGCGCCCGCAGACAGGAGCGAACTCAAAGGTCAAGCCTGTGGTCTTGGCAGACAAACGCCGCTCATGTCAGCCGATGCTCCCGTTGGCACATCACCAAAGCCGCACCACTCGTCGCTACTTGCGCAGGGAATGTTTGCAAAGCCGCCACACATCGCTGGTGGCGCGGTTTCGCACTCGCCTTCGAGACCAACATCGGTGCTAGAAGAAATGAGGGTCGAAACATGGGGTATCTCCTGGTTGGTTGGGGGGGAAATGCTTGTACACACAACCGTGCTTGGAGAAAATCCTCGAGATCTTTAGCTGCTTGTTAGCATCACGAATACCTATTCATCTTCAATTACCTAACCAGGTGTCGGCACCAATGCTATGGTCAGTTTTTCGCGGCGATTCCCCTGAATGAACCTTCCATGCTGTTGCGAGCACGTGATTTGCGGATCCCGGAAAAGGCCGGAGAGTCTCCCTTGCCTGGACCTATCAACTTCGCTGTGGACGCAGGCGATCGCGTAACCCTCACTGGCACATCTGGCTCTGGCAAGAGCACCCTGCTTCGTTGTCTTGCCATGCTCGATGCCCGCGCTCTAGGCAGCATCCACTATAGGAATACTTCTGTATCCGGCGATGCGGTTCCCGCCTTTCGACGCTCGGTTGTGTACCTCGCTCAATCACCTGTGCGGTTCCCGATGAGCGTTGATGCTTCTCTGCGGCATGCGTTTTCCTTCGCGACCTCGCGTGACGCGTTTGACTCGGCCCAAGTAAGCAAACTCCTTGACCAGCTCAAGCTTTCAAAGGCGATTCTCAACCGCCAGCTCAATCAAATTTCCGGCGGAGAAGCACAGCGAGTTGCCCTGCTTCGCGCCCTCCTTCTCAAACCGACGGTGCTTCTGCTTGACGAGAGCACAAGCGCACTCGATGCAGAGACCAAAGCGTGTGTTGTGGAGACGCTCGCACAGTGGCTCGCGAACGGCGATCGTGCGGGTGTAGCTGTGACCCACGGAGCCGATGTTTGGGGTGATGAAGTCACCCGACGATTGCACATCATCGCTGGCAAGACACTCGAGGAGAAGACCTCTTGACTGCCATCGCGATTTCCAATCAAGGCCTGGCAATCGCTGGGGGCTTTGTCATTCTGGCCGGCTTGGTTTCATTTGCGCTGCGGCTGGGAGTTCAAACCAAGCTCTGGATTGCTTCTGCTCGAACGATCGTGCAGCTCGGACTATTGGGACTGGTACTCAAGTGGGTATTCGAGCAACGCGAGTGGTATCTGGTAACTGCCGTTCTCGTCAGCATGGTCATAAACGCCGGTATTGCCGCAGTACGGCGCACTGAGCGCAGATTTTCGGGAATTTGGTCAAGCGGACTCATCGCCGTGAGTGTGAGTAGTGTCCTGACAACGTCCATCGTACTCACCCTCGTCGTGAGCATTCGCCCTTGGTATGAGCCACGATACGCCATTCCGTTGCTAGGCATGGTTCTAGGAAATACTCTTAATGGACTATCGCTATGCCTCGATCGCATCATGACGGACTTGGATGAGAAACGCGATGTCGTCGAGGGCTGGCTCGCCTTGGGTGCGTCCCGCTGGGAAGCCTGTAGACCCTTCGTAGGAGACGCCGTCCGCACCGGCATGATCCCAATCGTCAATTCTATGAGCGTCGTCGGTATCGTCAGCTTGCCTGGCATGATGACTGGGCAAATCCTGGCGGGCGCTCCTCCCGAGGACGCAGTTCGCTACCAAATTGTGGTGATGTTCATGATCGCTGGTGCCACTAGCCTAGGCGCGCTACTGGCCGGTCTTCTCGCATTTCACAGACTCGTCACACCAAATCATCAGCTCGATCACCACCGCCTTCGCAAGCTCGGTTAGATGTCACAACGACAAAGGCGTGACGAGTCTCGGAGACACGAACGGAGCCATCGGGCAGGTGAATGCTCACGCTTGAGAGTCCGCCATCGGTATAGTGCCGTGTGGCTTTCGCCTCGCCGGCCTCATGCATACGACCCAAGCGCAGGCTGAGCCTCGCTTGCGCTTCCCCTCCGAAACGGATGCTAAGACAAACTCCTACGCATCACGGCTTGCAAGCGCAAATCTCACAGCCGTCAGGCCCGAGTTTCCAGCCATTCTTGCAGTACATCTTGCAGCGAACAGGCTCGCATGTGGGCGGCGTGGCCTGAGGAATCGGCACACACATGCCAATGCAATCTGCACCTCCTTTCTTGGGCACACAGGTGTCATTCGGGTTGTCGACGCACCTCTTGCCAGCGGGGCAGAGAGCACCGGTGATGCCTCCGCAACTTGCTACAGGCTCTTGCTCGCACTCGCCTGACTTGTCAACGTTCACGCCCGCTCCGGCGGCCGTACAGGCATTGCTATAGGTCTTTCCGTCGCAGCCACACACTGGCCGATAGTCCATGGTGCACATTTCTGGACGAGGCGCGCACTCACGTACCGCGCTATCACAGCCAATGGATTTGAAGGCGCAGTATTCTGATTCTGCACAATCGAACTCACCACAACCTGAGGTAGTGGGCGGTGGGCTCTGTGCTGGTGCTGGCACTGGTGGATGGGTAACCGGTGTTGGAGCTTGAGGCGCTGGCTCAGCTTTCACACACCCAAAACCTAACACTGCGGAAGCGAAGAAGAGTACTGCGTGTTTCATGCGAACAGTATAGCCGACGGCTGAAGACAAGGGCTGAACGAGCTCTCGGCCTTAGACGACCAGCACGTGTGCCTGCGAGACATCGACAAAAAAGGCAAGCGCTTCACGGTGACCGCCCCTACCGGGCCTTACAGTGCATCGGTACAGTCGAAGCAGCGCGCTTGGTTGAAGAGATCCAATTCTTTCATGACAAATAGCCTGAACCTTCTTGCATACAGAAAAGTTCTCAGCCTCCTTCAAATGAAGGCGTCTCACATCTCGTTCGACTCTGCGGTCTCCAGGAAGTCGCGAACCCTTCACTTCAGCAGGTTTCCCCTTCGAGTTTCCCTCCTTGGTATCCCCACATGACCTCTCTTGCCCTAGATGCGGCGAAACTCCCCAGTTTCTCTGCCTCTAAGCCCCTAGAATCTCATGTGCTACCCAAGGTCACACTCGTTGTTATCGCGTGAAAGGCCTAGCGAGACGCTGCCAAAGCAACCTGAGACCTACGATTGGCGCATGCACCAAGGAACCCTTAGTACCCTCGCCCTAGGATTGCTTTTCTCTTCTGCCTGCATGAGTACCGAGTCTGAACATGTCGACTCGGCATCACAGCAAATCCTAGGGGGGGTCGCAGCCTCCGTTGGGGATTTCCCTACGACAGTAGCCATCTCCAATGGCGGCTTGTGTACGGGGACGCTCATTGCCCCCGACCTTGTGCTCACAGCGGCACACTGCATAACTCCGTCGCTTCTCGGCGCGGGATCGCAAGACCAGGTCACAAGCCAAACCCAAGTCATCCTTGACACCGATAGCATCTTCAACGGCAGCGGCCGAGCCATTCAGGCTGTGGAGACAATCCCCCACCCGAACTTCTCTATAAACGCACTTGGCGACGATGACATCGGACTCATCCGTCTGCAAACCGCGGTAACGGATCGTACTCCAACGCCGATTAATCGGTTTCGCGATGATGCGCAAGCAGGCCTCGTTGTCACGCAAGTTGGCTACGGCGCAACACAGGTCGGTGGCCAACAAGCAGGTCGCCTCTTTGCCATTGGCTCCAAAGCCAGCACTAGCTGCTCTACCTTCGGTACCTCCGATGCAAATCTCTTGTGCTTCTCGCAAGTCGATGGACAGGGAAAATGCCAGGGAGATAGCGGTGGCCCCTCTTTCGCAACAATCGGAGGGATTGAGCGAGTGGTTGGCGTCACCTCCTTTGGCGATCAAAACTGTGCCCAATTTGGGGCAGACACGCGTGTAGACGCGGAACTCGATTTCCTCTACACGCACGCTCCGCAGCTGCAGTGTCAGACTGACGGAGTCTGCAACGATGCTTGTGGAGCTGGCAATCTCCCGGTCGATGACGATTGCAGCTTGTGTACGAAAGACTCCGACTGTGAAGACTCAGAACTTTGCCAAGCCGATGGCCGTTGCGTAGCGGCTCCATTTACTCCAGGAGGAGATGGTTTCGAGTGTGCAAGCAACGAGGAATGCGAGTCTGATCTCTGCGCAAACTCTGCTGAGGGTGGCACCTGCACAAGCCTATGCACCACAAACGATGAGTGCAGCGAAGGCTTTGAATGCATCGAGGCGGGTGAGCAAAGCGTGTGTTGGCCCGAGAGCACCAAGACAGGTGGTTGCTCTCTTGGAGGAACGTCATCAACACCTCTCGGCACACTGCTCTTCGGATTCGCAATGTTCTTTGTGTTTCGACGACGACGCAGCTAGAACTCCGAGAGGTAGCATTTCGCTTCACCACGAACCATCAATCTCGAAGCAGGCGAGGCCTGTGCTCGTGGCAGCTTTGAGCGCGTCCCGCTGGCTCGCACCGGGAAACTCAAGGACCAGCTAGCGGCTGGTCCACCACGTTGCAAATTCATCGAATTCGATGGTTCCATTTCCATCCTCATCGAGTGCGCGCAGCCCCGTCGCTACCTCGGATTCGCTCATTTCAGCGTCTAGAGCATTCAGGAGCGCAGAGAATTCGCTCGACTCGATGGAGCCATTTTTGTCTTTGTCAAAATGGTCGAAAATCTCGTGCAACTCGGCCAAGTCTTCTTTGCTGATCTTGCTCATAGGAATTCTTAGCGTCATTCCGGACGTGGGCGCAATGGCGCAAGGCGCAAGACGCCCCAAAGAGGTGCTCTTTGAAACCGATCGCGCCAGCCACCTTTTTTTGTGCGACGAGATCACGGTGTTCAGCTTGCCACGTCCTTCGCTCCCAAGTTGGGACAAACGGCTACGCGGCTGCTCGCCTCCCCTCGTGCAGCCTAGGTGGCATCGCGTTTTGCTGTCACACATTTCGCAGGACAGGCACCCTTCTCTATGCGCTCGAAGAATTGGGGCTGGCTTGCATTGCTTGTTTCTCTGGCGATTGGGGGCGCGTCGTGCAGTCAGCCAAGCGCGAGATATCGCTGGCTAGAAGATGGCACCAAGAGAACCTGGCAACCATCATTTGTTGTACTCTTTGGCAGAGATCCGGTGGCCCCTGAACGTGCTCCAAAGAGCTGTTTTGCCATCGCCGGTATCGACTTCGTTGGCCAAGGAGAGAAGGCATATCACTTCGCAAGCCTCCGACGTGCAGCGCAAGACGTTGGGGGGAACGGAGTCACCCAAATCAGACTCGTATCTCGTCGCGGACAGCGCTTTCTCTACACAGCGATCATCGTGGATTGCTCAGAACATCTCTTCACAACGGCAAACCCAAGACGCAAGTGAGTTCAGATCTGCTGAACCTCGCGGCAGAGCCCATCTCACAGAGAGAAAGCATCTGACATCGAAGTACGCAATAGCGGTGATCTTGAAAGCAAAGACTCGACCTTCACCGGTGCGATGAAGATTCAAGGCGCCGGCGATGTCGAAGCTGAAGACTCAAGCTTCGGCGGATCATTCAGTGCGGTTGGCTCGGGCGATTACGAGGACAATAGCGGCAACAGCTGGTCAAAATAGGCACCGAGCTGCAATTGCAAAACGCATAGAGAGCATTCCGAGTCGCCACAGCCAACTGTCGCACTAGCCCGGGTCGGACAGTTGAGCCCGAACAGCCATAAGCGCGAAACCAAGCAGGTTCTCTCCTCGCCAAAGCAGTGGATTCTGCGCTCGCGACTCTGATGCGCCAACCCCAATGCCCCAAATTCGATCGTTGGGGCTCGCCTCAACCAACACTCGTGACTTTGTGCCCAACAGAAATGCTGCCAAGGCAGAATTCTGAGAAAACTTTGCAAGGTTGGCTCGCACGACAATTTCGAACCGCTCGGCCGTCCAGGCCTCTTCTCGAAACCCGCGCACTTCTCTCCCTAGAGCCTTGGCCGCCCCCGGTGAACCCGCCTTGAGAATGCGCGCCCGAACCTCTTCGTCCGCAAAGAGCCGAGCCTTCTCGGCCATCATATAGTGCTCTGATGTTGGGTAGCGATCACCGCTCAAGACAAACGGCGCAGCGTACCACTGGCTAAGACACTCTGCCCCGATAGCGCCTTTGCGCCCTGGCTTGTGACCCCAGAAAAACACGAACCGCTGACGCTTGCCCGACGCTATGAGTGTTCGCAGTTCGCCGATGCTCGTTGGAGTGTTGCTCATTGACTGAGAGTTGATCTTCATGGCCCTAAGGTGTGACGCAGGATTGCGTCGAGTCGCTCTTCAATCTCATATTGATAGCTCTCAGGACATGAGGCAATGGCTTCGATCTCAGTATCCGAAAGAGGCGCCCCCTCGACCAGACGGATTTCCTACTCGGAATCCGGCAAATCGTTTTGCTCTGTGCACCACCTGCGCAGTCTAGCGAGCTGTTTTGCCATCTCGATCAACGCCTCAAGACTAACAGAGCGCTGTCCACAGGGCGTTGGTTGTGGCTTCGCTGCCAGGTCTAGACCTGGTATATCGTTGTGATGCTAGGAGGCGAGTAATGTCGGTGTTTGCGAGGATCAAGGGCAAGCGGGGAGCGAGCGGCTTTGGCTACGCATCCACCGCCGAAGAAGTGACAGCGGGTGTGAGCCTCAGCGGGAAGACAGCGCTGATCACTGGAGTCAATTCGGGACTTGGCCAAGAGACGGCAAGAGTGCTGTCGAAGCGCGGCGCACACATCATTGCTGTGGCTCGCTCGCAAGAGAAAGCACAAGCTGCCGCCGACCAGTTGGGCAATGCAACGCCGGTTGCCTGTGAACTTTCCAACATCGAATCGGCTCGCACTTGCGCCAACGAAGTGTGCAAGCTCGGTCGCAACATTGACATGCTGATCTGCAATGCGGGAATCATGGCCCTGCCAAAGCTCAAACAAGTACAGGGTTACGAGCTTCAATTCTTTACAAACCACATTGGTCACTTCACGTTGGTGACGAAGTTATTGGACACGCTGACTGAGAATGCACGCGTTGTCATGCTCTCAAGCGAGGGCCACCGACTGGCCTATCGGGGGATGGAGTTCGACAACCTCTCGGGCGCAGAGAGCTACTCGAGATGGCGGTCCTACGGGCGCTCGAAACTCGCCAACGCGCTTTTTGCATTGGAGCTCGCACATCGTTTTGAAGGCAGTCAGCGAACGGCAAACTCGGTGCACCCCGGTGTGATTCGAACCAACCTCGGACGCCACTTGAACCTTGTGATGACTGCTGCCTATGCGGCTACCGACATGCTCTATGCGAAGACTGTCCAGCAGGGAGCGGCAACCACTTGCTATGTCGCCACACACCCAGACTTGGCTTCCGTGAGCGGCAAGTACTTTGCGGATTGCAATGTGGCCAAGCCCAGTCGAAATGCTCGCGACAAGGCAATGGCGGGTCGGCTCTGGCAGGTTTCGGAAGAAATCCTCGCAGAACGAGGCTCAACTGGAAGAGCCCAACCGAATGAACATTCGGTTTTCTCAATGAAGCCATAGACTTCTGAGATCGGCCTAAAATAGCTATTGACGGCCATCGCGACATGAACGATACCTAGGCCACCGAGCCGAATGAACGTTCATTCGGCAGAGAAAAGAACCCACCCCAGGAGAATCCCCATGACCCGCATCCTCACCCTCTTCACAGTCTTCAGCCTCTTCTTCGCAACAGCGTGTGAACTCCCCGAAGGCGACATCACCTCCCCCCAATACTGGGGTGAGTTCTTTCTCTCCAAATATGCGGTTGAGCGCCAGGCAGCATTGGACAACATCGAACCCGGTCCTGAGCCCGTGGTCGAAGGACGCACGGTTCTCCTGATCACCGGAGTCACAATCCCTGCCGAATGGTTCGACTCCATCGTTGTTCGCCTCGAGCGAGACGGCTTTGTCCCGGTGGTGTATGAGCCACCAGAGCTGCTCAGTGGAGACCTCTTTGAAGCTTCAGAAGAACTCGCAGAGGTCGTCGAAGAGCTCCGAGCGGAAAGCGGCCAAGACAAGATCGATATTCTTGCCGAATGCACTGGCGGCCTCATCGCTCGCCACTACGTGCAATCCCTTGGCGGCGACGAGTTTGTGGAGCGGCTTGTTACCTTCGTATCTCCCCAAAACGGTCTGCCAAAAGCTCAATACGCTGCGAACTTTGCCGACTGGCCCGCACTTCGCCATCTCACTCCGGGAAGCGATTTCCTCACAGCACTACACAGTGTCCCCATCCCTGACAGCGTCACGATGACGTCCATTTACACATGCACCGATGAATACATCCAACCGTACGAAACTTCCATCGTCGAAGGCGCAACCAACATTGGGCTCTGCGACGGCTTCGTTGGTCACTTTCAGACCATGTACGATCCCGAGATCTATCTCATCATGCACGATGCCTTGACCCTCGGCCTTGAGGCTGGCGACAGCAACGATTCTTCCAACGAAGGTGAAGAGACGGAACAAGATGACGAGCTTGGAGAAGACGAGGAAGCTGTTATGGGCTGCTCTAGCGGTGGCTCCACAGGCAGAGCGCCCATGCTCCTCTTCACAATGTTTCTTCTCGGGCTCGGCCAACGTCGCCGACTCGCCCGTCGCTAGCCGTTACCGTTGACGAAAAGAGGAAGTTAGTGAAAGATTCAGAGGCAGTGCCGCAAAAACGCAGTGAACCGACCACCGGAAAATACGAGTCGATACTAACAGCGGCGCTGTCTCTCTTCGTCACCCGTGGCTACTACGGCACGGCTGTCCCTGCAGTCGCGCGTGAGGCCAAGGTTGCCGCGGGCACGATCTACCACCACTTCAAGAACAAAGACGCGCTGGTGAACACGCTCTTTCGCAAGTGGAAGCTAGCCATTGCAGAACGCATCTACACAAAGTTCCCAACAGGCGCCGAACCAAGGGAGCAGTTTCGTTCGATGTGGATGGAGATGGCAGCCTTCGCGCTTGAGCACCCAAGAGCCTTTGCGTTTATCGAGCTCCATCACCACGCCTCCTATCTTGACGATGAGAGCCGAGCGGTTGACGCGTCGCTCAAGGCATTCGGGGTCAAATTCGTCGAACGAGCTCAGGAGCTAAAGGCCCTCAAGCCGATGCCCGCAATTCTCCTGATGGAACTGATGTTTGGTGCCTTCAACGGAATGATTCGCGCCCACTGGGAAGGCCGTATTGTGCTTGACGATGACACCATTGCGGCCGCTGAGGCGGCTTGCTGGGATGCGGTGCGACTCATCCCGCCAAACTGAGAGCGACTTCTCCGCTGCTGCGGTGCGCTGAGCAAGGAGCTATCGTAACCTCCCGCCATGGGCTCTAAGGCGCGAACCACTTCACTCCCAACCATAGACGATTCCTTGCATCCAGGTGTCCTAGCGGCCTTTCAATTCGAACAGCGCTCGAAGAAGTCGGGCTGGTACACAAGCCCAATCGCGGCGCCATTCAAGTCGGCAGTGCAAGCACGTGTAAAGCGCGGCGACACTCCGCAAGTCGCGAGCCTTCTGTCGCAAGCTGAGGTTTGTCTAGACCATTCCTACTTGGCGGGCGGGTATGGCGCGGCAGTGGAGATCCTCGAGCAAGCGCATGAGATTGCAACGGAGCATTTTGAGGTTCAGTACCTTCTCATTTGGACATTGGAGCGACTCGCTGTCGAAGTGCAAGACATCGCAATCACCAGCCGGATGAGGCTACCGGCTGCGAACCTAATCGAACACTGCGATCCCAGCGCTTCAGACAAACACCGACGAGCAGTGGCCTTTGCCTGCTACGCCACAGCTTCTCTGATTCTCAACAATGCGAACAGCGATAGCGAAGCAGACAAGGCCCTGGCGCTTGGCAAGAAGGCCCACGAGCTACGAGGAGATGCAAAATTCCTCGAAACCATCGAGACTCGATGTCTCGGTCGAAAGGCGCTCCTACGAGGAATTGCCGGTGATGCCGAGGGCTTCGAAGAGCTGGGCCAGGCGGTTAGGAACTTCTCTGAGAGCCCTTTGGGCCCTGAAGTCATGCATCCGACGTTCGTTGCATATTTGCGCGAGCGAGGTCTCAAGAAGGCCGATGCCTACGTTAACGCCTATGGATGGAGAGGGGTTCTTGGACGTGCCGCCCTGGCAAGAACGCAGCTCGCAAAAGGAGCTAGTGCCGATTCAAGCGACTTCGAGAGCTTCATCAAGCTTGGCGATGTCGCAGGTATCGAACTCTACCTCAAGCATTCTGACTTTCGCGCATCGAGCTCAGAGAAGGAAGACTTTCTCAAGACGTCGGTATCCGAAGGCACGTTGGCAACAACAGAGTTCTTAGTCGAACATGGATTCCCTCCCTACCAAGGGCTCATGAATCATGTGACTCGCGTTGACATTGCGCAGTACCTGAAAGATCAGGGCTTCGTGGCCAATGCCGAGGCACTGACAAGCTCTGTTCGGGGTGGCTACAGAGAGGTTGTGCGGTTCTTTGTATCCCTCGGCGTTGATCCAAACAAGAAAGCCAAGGGCAAGAGCGCTGTTGATATGGCGAGAAAGGCGGGAGACAAAGAGCTTCTCGAGATCCTCAGCAGCGAGCCTGTGACACTGGGCTTGGACTTGAGTTTTGTAAGAAAAGCACTGAAATCCAACGTCTCCTTTTACAAGAAGCACCCTTTGGGGAATCACGATCTGGCTATCCAAGTCGAGCATCTTGTCGAAGCCGCCAAGGTGCGCGGAGTGGAATCGCTTGATGAGTTGGTCGCCTTCATCTTCGACCAAGGCCAACACGATGTAGCGTGGGTCTTCGCTCACGCGGCGGCGGAACACTTTACTTCCGGCGAGGTGCACAAGAGCGTCTCGAACAAAGCCGCGTTCATCATTGGCGACGTACGGCTCGAAGGGAATCTGGACTTCTCGCATCCCATAATAATCGCGGGTGACCTGCGCGTCACAGGAAGCATCATCGACGGCGAGCCCGACTCCATGCTCATAGTTTCTGGCAAGGTTGAGGCACGTAATATCGTCTCTGATGGAAGCTTCTTTGTGGCTGGGGATATGACAGCCGACGAGGTGATCTTTGGTCACTACAACCACGGCACGCTTGCCGTTGGTGGGCGCGTCAAAGGACGGGCGGTTGTGATGGATGACCACCATTTTGAATGCAAGGCCAAACCCGAGACGGCCCTGTTTGTCGCTGATGCGCGCCAACTCGAGGATAAGGAGCGCGAGGCTCTTGTGAAGGCCTTTGGCGATGAGTGCCTTGCCGATGACTACATCAACGATCGCTTCTTCATTGATGGTGCTCGCCAGGGCAAGACTCTCTTCAGGGGCTAGGCCGCAGGCTGCGTGCGAAGGCTGACTCTGAGAAAAGCCCACGCCCCAACTGGCAACCGCGGCACTCAAGCTGGACTTTCGTGCTGTAGCAATGAGATGGCGACGAATTTCCCACGGCGTTTTTCGATCTCGAGAGACCAACGCACCATCGGTTCGATGGTTTTGCACCGACGAGTGGCCCACGCAGCCTGTGCCAGTCACAAAGAGCGGCAGCTTCATACCTTGTGGACTTCGTTCGGGTGCCTGCCGTAGGCACATCATCGACAAATCGAATCGTTTGCCGAAGCCACGGTTCTACGCCAATCGCCTGGAGACTTGCCCGTCCACCGCTTGAAGGCACGGGAGAACGAACTCTGCTCGGCGAAGCCAAGGAGAAATGCCACCTCCGTTAGCGAGATTCCAGATGTTCGGAGATATTCGCATGCCATTTCTTCGCGGGCACTCGCAAGAACCTCAATAAACGTGGTGTCGCTCTCGCCCAGTCTTCGCTGGAGAGTTCGCTCGCCGAGCCCTAGACGCTTTGCCACGTACACCGCACCAACGTTTCCTCCTCCGAGTTCTTCTCTTAGGACGGCACGAACGGAGTCGAGGAGCGATGGTGGAGGATCACTCGGCAGCTCACCGAGAAGCCGAGTCGCATGCTCCTCAAGAACGCCGAATAGCGCAGCGTTGGAACCGATGACAGGCAGGTTCCATGTTTCTCGAGACACAGCCAATTGCGCGCATGGCTGACCAAAGCGGATTGGACATTCAAAGATGCGCTCGTGTTCTTTGGAGCTCCCCGGAACCTCCATAGTGAAACCCACACTCTTAAGAGGCCATGCGATTTCGCTACTGGCTCGAGACCGGAGCACGAGAGCAGCAAACGTGAATTCTTGTGCTGGGCCCGGCAAATCGCCCTGCGCGGACTCCATCGTGATTACGAACTCTTCTGATTGCTCAACGATCGTTAGGGTGGCCCTTGTGTCAACGATTGGGAAATAGTGCAGAACCCGCGCGAGCCCCTCTCCCACTGTCGGCGCGTTCGCAACGATGAAGTCCAGTACTCTATAGGATCCAAAGGGCAGCGCCTCCGCCGCGTGAAGTGCAAGCTGCGGATCATCGGCGACTGCATATGCATGCGCCCAAAGAGCGTCGGCATTCTCAGCCGCTATTCTCATATTCGCATCCTCGATGAGTGCACGCGACAAGCCCGCACTCTGTAGGAGTTCCCGCGTGTCTAGCCCTAGGTTCTCGCACGCATCGAGCACGGCTCGAGTCGCAACCGAAAGTACCGTACTAGACACGCAGTCATCGTAGCAGCACTCGGGTAGGCCACATCACGAGTTCATTGACATTGGTCATCTGAAACGAAGAGAGTTCGTTTGCTAGCAAGACGGGGCCTCGCCAGCAAATGAGCTGACTTCGCGATCACGAATCCATGTCCTTGGATCGCGCACTAGAACCAAAGCGACGCCCCAAGCCTGCGAAGCCGAAAAGAGCGAGACTCGCCAGTAGGGCGGAGAGTGGAAACCAGTCTCCAAGTCGAGCATAGATGGTTGAGACGCCACGCAGGGGAAGTTCTACAAGCAGGACGCGGCGCTCGTTGTCCCAGTGGCTGTTCCACCCGCGAATTCGTCCCCATGGATCGATGCCAGCCGACAAGCCAAATCGTGTGGAACGAACAATCGAATGCCCACCTTCGATCGCGCGTAGCGCCGCCATCTGTGTGTGAATGGGGTCGATGCCTCGCCAGTCCGAGGACGGCAAAGCAACAAGGTCGAGGTGCCGTTCGGCATTGGCCAACGCGACTCTCGGAAAATCGTAGTCGTAGCAGATAGCTCCTCCCACAACAGATCCGCCTTCCAGTTCCACCCGCGGCATCTCCCCTTCGCCCTGAACCGCTGGCTCGCCAGGAACAGGTCGATGCTTGAAGTAGGTGTGATCCATCGTTCCATCATCACGAAAGAAGACATACTTATTCTCATAGAGCAGTGGGCGTTCTTGAAGTGGTACGACGTAGCCAGCAACGAGGTTGATGCGAAGGGTGGCGGCCAGGTTTCCGAGCCTCTCCTGAAGCGCAGGCTCATCTTGGGGATAGCTCATCGTTGCAGCTTCCGTCCATACAACGAGCTTGGCTCCTGCATGGGCCGCTTGCGTTGTGCGCTCAAAGAGTCCGGCCTCGACTCTCGCCAAGTCTTCGGAGGTTGGGAGCGCGGGACTGGTCCCCACCATGCTGTCGGTGCCCACTGCTGCGACAAGTTGAGTTTGCTTTGCGCTCCCGCTCGCACTTGCAAGACGCGCTTGGCCATAGGCGACCCCACCAACAACAAGCAGCGTTGTAACTAGAGCCGCCGAACCAAAGGAGGGGCGCTCGACGCAAGACGCGCGTTCGAGAACCGAGGCGACGATGTAGACGAGAAAGCTCACGCCGTGAACGCCGGTAATGGACGCCACTTGAAGCAGTGCCAGGTTGTCCACTTGGGTGTTGGCCGCCGTCCCCCAGACTCCAAGAGGCAATAGCGCGTGCATGGTCCATTCTCCGGCCACCATTAGGCTAGCAAACCCAACGGTTCCTGCATTCTCGCCAAGGCGACGACGTATCCAATTCGCGCCAAGAAAGGGTGCCATGAGCGCAAGAGCGATGCCCGTCCCAAACAAAAGCGACATAGCGGCTGGGACCGGCGCTGTAACAATCTTCAACACGGCCGCGCTCCAAGCGAGCCAGGTTACACCCACGAAGGCGAGGCGAGACTTCCAACCAGCGGTGATGCGCAGATACTGGAGCCACGGAACTGGAGCCACCCAAGCCAAGATGCCGATTCCAAATCGCATCTGAGACGCGACGAGAAGAAGCGCGCCCATGGCAAGGAGTGCCTTGGGCGACTGATAGAGCGTTTTGATGCGTTTCATGCCTCCACGGTAGCGAGCATGGGCAAAGGCATCTTTACCCTGGGCGACGGCCTTTTGACCGAAGGCGCCAAGTTGCGACATCCTAGCGCAGTGGGCCTGGGATTCGAATCTCAATCGCCCCCCCAGGGCCAGCGCCAATATGGGCTGATGACAGGGCAGCAGTGCTTTGTAGCGTGAACTCGATCGAGTCAGAGGTGCAACCGAGCGCAACTCAGTGCAACCCAGCACAATGGCCTCTCGCGGAACTCAAGTGTGCAGTGTCGAGGGGATACAGCGCGACAAAGCTGGCCCTCATGTTGCTCTGTAGCAGATACAGAAGTCGAGCATGGCTGCCGGCTCCCCCCTTAAACAACCAACGGAGATGACGATGAAGATCAGTGTAAGTGGCAAATACGAGAAGATGGGGCGCAGCGAGATTGAGGGACAGGTGGAAGCAATGGGCCATACCTTCACAAAGCACATCACCAAAGACACGGATGTTCTATTGGTGGCCGACCCTGATAGTGGCTCCTCGAAGATCACCAAGGCCCTCAGAGATGGAATCAAAGTTGTGTCCTACGAAGACTTCTTTGATGGTGATGGTGAGCTGCCTGACGCAGCCAAGAAGAAGCCTGCAGCCAAGAAGAAGCCTGCGAAGATCAAGGCTGGATCGAAGGTGTGTGTCACGGGCAAACACCCATCTCTTGGGCGCAAGGAGATTCAAGCTCGCATTGAAGAGCTCGGACATGAGTTTAGTGGCCATCTAACCAAGGACACAGATGTACTGCTGTGCACTGATCCAGATGGCAGCTCTAGCAAGCTCGTCAAGGCTGCAAAAGATGGAGTTCAGATTATTTCCTATGATGCCTTCCTAGATTAGTGCGCTCTGGCGCCACAGCGATGGTGGCCAGCCCCAGCGGCGAAAGCGAAATGGCTACCAGATCGCCGTAGCGTGGCAGACATGACCTTCTCCACGATCGCAGCTACCGTTGGTACATTTGCACGCAGAATGCTCATGGATTTCTGGGGCTGCTCCAGCTGGACTTCGCGCACCTGCAACTAAGTATAACTCCTATTGCCTGGATGCAGACCAGAGTTCCTCCGCCAATTCTCGCAATTCATCTGCGTCTTCGAGTACAGCAAGCCACTCCGTTGGAATGGCATCCACGCCAAGGGCTGCACCCGCAATGCCACCTGCGATGCATGCGATCGAATCAGAGTCGCCGTCGGTGTTTGCCGCCATCAGCACAATGCTCCGAAAGTCCTGTGGACTCTGCCAGTAGCAATACAGGGCGGAGGCCACAGCCTCCTCAGCAACCCACCCCTCCCCAAGCCCACCCTCGCACAACACACTCGCAGGAACGCTCTTGCGTAGCCCAGGTATCTTCTCCCAACATGCGTCGAAGTCAGCAGAACGACCACCACAACAGGTTGCGACTGCTTGATAGAGTTCTTCGGGGGATTGCCCTTGCATTGCTCGCGCGACCAGTAGCGCCCCAGCCGCCGCCCCCTCGATGGCTGCATCGTGCCCATGGGTGAGAAGACTACTGGCGCGAGCAAGTTCGAGGAGCCGACTCTCATCACTCCAACACAGCAGTCCAAATGGTGCGACCCGCATAGCCGATCCGCAGCCCTTAGAGTCAGCAACACCGGCCTGCGGCCATGGCGTGCCACCTGCGAGTGCTTTGCAACCCGACATGCAGGTCGCGCCGGGCGATCGATTGTTGTCGGCTGATCGACTCCATCTCACGAAATGCCCGGCGATGGCTTTCATGACTCCATCTATGTCGTCACTCCCTGCTTCCAAGAGGCCACGAGCAACGGCAATTGTCATCTGCGTGTCATCGGTGTACGTGCCCGCGGGATGCTCGGTTCCAACGATGTATGGCGGACGCGGCCAGATTGGATCCTGTAGTGCGACCGGGCCTTCAACGCCGTTTGGTGGGTAGGTTCGCAGGATTGTCTCTCGACTGCGAAACTCACACGGGTATCCCACCGCATCGCCAATCGCTAGCCCCAAAATCGATCCAATGAAGTTTCCCCTTTCCATTGCGTATATCATACACTAAGTGTTCAGCACGTTTCAAGAAGCTTCTCTGCGGTCGTTGGTAAGTCCTCTACTCCAAAAAGCACTCCTTGCCTTCCGGATTCGGTGCCTTCACCATGGTCACTCGCAAATGCTCAAAGCTCACAAAAACCTTGCACTCTTCGCTGTAGTGACTCTTTGGAGCTGCGCTCTCTCGACCGGAAAACAAGGCACACTCGGATTCTCTTTTTACGCGTCCGACACCATCTTCTCCAGTTCTCTTGAGCAGTCCATCGCGACGGGCGAAGAGGTTGAGCTACTTGTGTTCGCCCCAAAGGATGCGAGCGGCAAAGAAAACTTCTTAGTTGTGAACAACGAGCGAAAACTCAAATCTGGGAAGTCAGAGCCTGTAACAATCAAAAAAGCGTCTACTTCAAATCCCAGCGTCCTTGAGGTTGTTGCCATCAAGGATACGCACGTTCGCTTGCGAGGAATTCGCGCGGGAGTGAGCGAGTTGTCCGTTGCCAGCGAGCGCGGCTCGGACGTTGTTCAAATTCGAGTCGCCGATTTGGGCCATATCGAGATTGATCATTGGGCTTGGAAAACCGACAAGGCCGTTGGCCCATCCCAAACGGTCTTGCTTCGTGGTGGCGTTGTTCACTTCACACTGCGTCGCGTTAGTGATCAAGGCGTCCCGCTCGTCGGCTACCAAGTCTCCGATGCAGTCTCTGTGTCTCCGAGCAATGCGGCAACGCGATCTGAGGGGCGAGAGGAAACTGGCCATGTTCGCTTTCGCATCGGCGAAGCACCTCGTGTCACGATCACTCCAAAGACAGGCACGTCGCTGACTCTTGATGCGGTGGATGCGCAAGCGATCACGACAATGCGAATGCAACTAGTACCCACACAGAGCGCCTCACTCAACGTTGGTGTTGGAGCCCTCTTTCATGTCGTCGCTAAAACCGCAGACAAGCGACGCGTCTTGGCTCTCGGTGATGTGGTCGTTATGATCAGCCGAACACCCGAAGTATGTGCAGTCTCCGACCTCTCAGCACTCGCTGGAGATGGCCTATTCGCTCTCAAAACCAAGAATCCAGGAGAGTGTCGTGTGGTGGCGACACTCGCAAGACACACCGCCGAGCTAAGTGTGCAGGTGCTCAGTCCCGAAAGATGAACAGCGCACACCGCTACCAACGATGTCCGACCGTGTCTTCATCCAGGTGTAAGAGAAGTCTCTGCAGCATGCTCGCAGGCGTTCGCACCTCTCGTGAGACTACGGGCAAGTCAAAAGGGTTCGCTCATCCCAAGAATCGCTCAATGGGTGCGGCATTGGAATCGTGCTGTGGGAAAGATAGCGGCCCTGTGACACAGAAGTTTGAGGGTACTGTAAGGTTGCGCCCATCGTGCTCGTTAGAGGGGCATGACTTGGACACCTACGCTTAGCCTTTTCTCCGCGATTCCCGCCCTAGCTCTTCTTGTACTCACCACAGGTTGCGCAGCGCGGGCAAACAGCGCCCCAACCATGGCACGCTCGGCACCCGGCCCACGGGCTCAAGCCGAGGATGCTCCGACATTGGCCTCTGCGTCGGGTGCCGCTGGCTTCTCTGACGTAAACACCGATCGTGCCCTCAACACATCCAGTTTTGTACGCACTTGGAGCGACGATTTGCTCAGTACTTCTTCTGACTTTCGTTCCCAAGTCTACAAGCTTGGAGGCTATGTGATTAGCGAACGAATCGACTATGGCGACAACTTGCGAGGGATGGAGGCAAAGCTCCCAACGCGTGCAAGCAAACACGAGCGCAACAAGGCCGTCTTCGCGATTTCACTGCCAGTGGAAGAGCTTCCAAAGCTGCTCGACTGGGTTCGAAACAACTCTCGGATTGTCGAGCAATACGTGAGCGCCGTGCGAGACTCGGCCCTTCCGACACCGGCCGACATCGCCGCTGGCAAGCAAGGAGAGCGTCGTGCGGCCCTGGAGCAGCGCCTCGCAGCCCTCATTGCGCAGCTAGCGCAAGCTACGACCCCAGAAGTGCGAGCCTCTATTGAAAGCGAACGATTGCAGGTCAATGCGGAGCTCGGCTTGCTCGCCCAAACGGCAGTTGCTGTGACTGAACCCGCAGTCAAGTACGCGACGCTCAGTGTTTACGTCGAGACAGAAAACCCCCAAGCACGTTTTGCTGCAGGGCGCTTTGTTCCCACGCTGCGCACAAGCGTGCTTGTTCCCAATTTGCTCGGCAAGAGTTCCGAAAGAGAGGCCAGAGTTGGCGGTGCGATTGGTGTTGCCTTGCCATCCAACGGTCCCGGCGGTCTACTGCCATCGCCCTTGCTTGAGGTAGCCGGCTACCCTGCCACCGCCGATCATGGCTCTGGAGTCATCGCAACGTTGGGAACAGGAACGTACGCTCGGAGCACGGGTGATGGTCGGCGCCAGTGGCTCAACCCGTTTGCGGGTGTTCGCATGGGCTATGCGCATGTAGAGCGCAATTCCTTTGTGGTCTCAGCCGAGCTTGGCGTCGAACTCTTCAAGTCGGCGGGAATCGCCCTCTCTGCCTCCGTACGCCCTAGTGCCTTTGTCGGAAAGGACTCACAGGTCGTCTTGGAATCCGGTTCGAGTCTGTCACTGGCATTCTAAGATGTTTTCTATGACAGGACTCAAGCGGAATGCAATCCTTCTTTGCCGCAGATGCCGAGAGTTTCTGGCGTTAGGTGATTCGTAGCTGTAGCTATGAAGCGATGTTGGCTCGTGCCTAGAACTCGAGCACATCGCCGGTGAAGGATCCAACAACTGGGGCTCCTGGAACTGTCGAAGCGCTGGTGAAGGTAAGATTGCCGTTGAGCATGAGACCACCACCATAGCTTGTGTCGGCCTCTGCATCGTAGAAGCCCATGATCGCAGCGACATTGACAAGATCCAGCGGGAAGACACCTGGCTGCATGTTGGCCAAGTCCTGAACGATTAGGTGCACAACAGCAAGGTCTCCGTCGGCAAGCTCAATAGCGACCCGCACCATACCCTGCCCTTCGCCCGTTGGACCAGCGCTCGTGAAGCCTAAGCCCGAAGCGACGTCGGTTCCGGCAACGACACCACTCATACTCCCAGTGCCCGCCGCAAAATCATCGAGCGTATCCCAAGTCGTGTTAAAGGTGCCGCTCACCGTTCCTATGGATATGAGGCAGCTCTCATCCTCACCATAAGGCCACACTGGCGCCCCTTGACCAAGCTCGGCCATGAGAGCATCGCTACGACCGCGAACGAAGGAGCGCACGCGTTCGATCTCGGTCCCGAGTTCTCCGGTGTTGTTCGGATCCGCAATTGGGCGAATGAGCGTTTCCATCCGATCGATTTCCGCGAGAATGGCGGTTTCGTCCCAGACATCTTCTAAGAGTTCTTCTAGTCGTGCGAGATAGAGCGAGCGACTATCCGGCGCGTCATAGAGTCGCCAAGTCATATGCCCGCAAGCATAGACAGAGAGTGGTCGCGTGCTTCGCTCTCGACCCGTAAACAGCGCATCAATGCCCCAGGGGATCATGTGGAGCTTGTCGGAGGTTGGGTCGTGATAGAAGAAAAAGTTGTTGCGATTGTTGGCATAACCATCCCAGTGATCGAGGATCACTTCCATCGCCCAATAGGTCATGAAGGCGTCGATATCGACCAACTCGCCGAGTGTGGAAAGCAGCTCGGATGGTGGAGCGTCCACAGCAGCAGCAATCGGAGGCAAGTCGGTGCAGTCGGGTGCGTCCTTATTCGTCTTCGGTTGGAAGCCATCGGTTTGCCCTGTTTGAAAGTCGCCACCACTTTCGTAGATGCGTCCCGAGTCGTCCGCAAAGTGGCGGCGAATCATCGGCTTCTTGATACTCTCAACGTTGGAGTAGAGGCCAAGGTCTTCACCGTTGACCGTGACATGGGCGAAACTGCACCGAGAGGCAGGTACGCCAGCTTCACCAAAGAGCCCATAGCCTAGGCACTGGCTGATGAACGACGGATCTTGGCGATTGTTATTTAGCGTTAGTCGCTTCATCCCGTAGATACGCTGGCCCTGGACGTATTCGCTCGCCTTAATCTTGAGACCGGGCCTGGCACTTTCGATCGAGCCAAAGCCTCCCTTCTTGCGCACGCCAACGTTGCTTGTCGTCTCTCCATCAATCGTCACTTCGCCAGGAAAGTAGCTATAGGCCCTTTCGGTGGGCTGCTCTCCGCATGTGAGCTTGGGCATGCCAATCGCGTCTGGCTGATCCCGCAGCTCCGCCCAATCTGCTGGGTCCAATGTGATGTTGACTTCGATAATGTGGTCTCTTTGAAAGAGTTCCTCGCTGCGATCGGGCGTGGCTGCATCGGGAAGAACACCTGCGTCGGCGCCCGCCCCCGCATCAGCATCGTGATTGCCACCACCGGTGCACGCGACTCCCAAGCCTATGAGAACAATCGCAGCAAGGTGAAATAGCGGGGTAAGAGAACGCATAGACAAGCATTCTATCTTGCAGGCTGAGTGCCACCTAGCTCCTTCCTAGTTTCAGGAGCTTGGACCGTCGATTTCGGCGACGTGTTGGACGAGCGTAGGAAAGCACGACACTTTCGCAACTTGCCGAAAGCAAACCGTCTAGCGCAGCAGTCAACAAATCGCTGAACTTTGGGGCCTGAGAGACACACACGCTCAGGCGTTTCCTGTCGTTGGCCACCCGTTCGTTTGCTAGCCGATTGTCTTAGCAAAACACCGGACCTTGCGGCTCACTCGATGCCGCACCAGACCTACATTGGAGTGGGCAGAGCTCACAGTAGCCTTGAACTCTTGGGGTTCAAGGTGGCCTTCCAGTGCATGGCCACGTGCAAGAACATTCGAACTGACCTCATTGAAGGGCTGTCTTCGCTCAGGGCTGGTACCGTATCGTCATGCCCAGGCGATTGCTATCTATACTCCCCGTGTTGGTCATCGCAGTGCAGTGCAAGTCCAAACAACCAAGTCGCGTGCCAGTCACCACACCGGAGCAAACTGAGAACAGTTCTGTTGCCGCATGCTCGGCTGATTGCGAGAGCGCATTTGGAAGCGAGCTTGGAGCGAATGAGAACGTCGTGGCCTACTCCAACTGTGTGCCCGAGTGTATCGATCCAACCCCACATCAAGTGGAAAGCAAACACACTGGACTTGCATCAGACACGTATACGGGCATCACGTGGCAGTGTGTCGAGTACGCGCGCCGGTGGTGGTTGATGCGGCGTGGTGCGGTCTTTGGTTCCGTGGATGCTGCGGATGATATGTGGCGCGAGGTCTCAAGCGCTCAGCACTTGGCGAGTGAAACCGAGCGAGCGGTCACACGGCACAACAACGGTGGCCCCGTTAGGCCCGAGCCCGGCGACCTCATCATCTACCGCAAAAGTGAAGCTCTTGCATTCGGGCACGTCGCTGTTGTTGTGGACGTGGATACGACGGCCGGTTTTGTCTCGGTCGCCGAACAGAACTTCGCAAACAAGCCATGGCCAGCGCCAACCTACGCTCGACGCCTCCCGCTGATTGAAAGCGAGGCTATGTACGCAGTATACGGCGATGCGGGAGAGAGGGATGCTGGCGTGGCTGAGCAGATCTACGGTTGGTTGCGGCTCGCCGACGATTAGCGTTCACAAGACGACGATCCGGGGTCGATTCAATACCAGCAACATTGTCTTGCTTGGCCAGCGCACGTTTCCAAACGCGTCGCATGAGGCGCGTTCCGCTAAGACGGCCAACCATTGGCCACGTCAACGACCACTCGCCCAGAACGACTCTTGTCGACTTGTCGTTCCAGCGCAGCCCCTAGATCCGCGATCCTGTGCTGTGAATCGATGGGCAACTCCAGGCCGTCCTCAAGCCAGCCGCTGATGAGTTCTAGGTCGATGCGCTTTGAATTCACAGCGACGAAGTGGCAGTGCTTCGAGGAAAAGAGGGTACGAACCTTGCCAGTGAAGAGCGCAGCACTGGGAAGCGTGGTGACATAGCCTCCGCCTGTATTGAGAAGCCTCGCGCAAGCACCGTAGGAGTGCACCGCAGGAGTATCAAAGATCACGTCGTAGCGGACCTCTCCCGCGAGCGGATCAGAATTATTCCGATCGATCACAACATCGGCGCCGAGTTCCTTAACACGTTCCACATCTCTCGTGCTGCACACCGCTGTGACGTGTGCTCCCAAGCGTTTCGCGATGCCCACGGCAATCGAACCCACACCTCCTCCTGCACCAATTATGAGTACCCTGCCACCTTCCACGAGGCCACCAAGATCTCTCATCGACTGTAGGCTTGTAAGAGCAACGGTTGCTGCTGCAGCGCAGACGTTGTGGGAAAGTGCTTCCGGCTTCTGCGCAACCGACTCCCTCGGCAGCGTTACATATTCGGCAAACGCACCTTGGTCAGTTGAGCCACTGTATGCCAAGTGTCCCCAAACCGCCGTTCCGACTTCCAAGTCAGCAACACCATCGCCCAACGCGTCGACCGTGCCTGACACATCGAAACCAACAACGAGTGGTGAAGTCTTTGCGTGAAGAAACCGGCCTGCAAACTCACCGGCAAGGATCTTGCTGTCGGCAGGGTTCACAGCAGAGGCAACAACCTTCACGCGAATCTCGCCCGGTCCTGGCATTGGCATGGGGATTTCGGCAAGAGTGACGCATTGTCCGTCGGCGCTCATCACACGCATTGTTTTCATGGTGCAAGTCTAGCGCCTCAAGAGCCATTGAGAAGTGCTCAGCGCGACTAAGAAAATCTCCGATCCGCGCAATTGCAAACTGCAATGGTCAATCTCCGAAAGATAGCCACTTGAATGCAACCAAGTAACCTTGGGGGCAACAAGAGCTGCTAGCGATTGAGGTTGCTTTTGCTTTTAGATTCAGACAGTTAACTACAGCCACCAGTAGCATTCATCGAGAATGACAGGAAACGCACGCATGGAGTGCGTACTGCTCCGCGATCAATGGCATCCTGAGCGCGCAAGAAAACGGCGTGCTCGCAGCGCGGTATGAATTCGAAGAATCACCACAACTGGTCACCAGGCAGCGGCCAAGCCCGTAGACGAACCACGTTCCAATCATGATTCGGGCTGTAGCAGGCGCACTTGCTGCCAGTGATGACTGATCGCAGCGAGCATATCTCAGACACCGTCTCGCCAATTGCCACTCGCAGGCCTGAGCACCGCCACGAAGCATAAATGCTCCAACGTCCTTGACGCCCCTCGGTGTTCGGCTAACGATTGCCGGCAATGGGCATGAAACCACGAGTCTTCGCGATGTCGTTCGCCAGCGTCTATCCTCTGTATGTTCAGAAAGCGACGAAGAAGGGTCGGACTCAGGACGAAGTTGATCAGGTGATAGCTTGGCTTACAGGTTACCGCGGAGCCCAGCTACAGAAGGCCATCGACGACAAGGTAGACTTTGAAACCTTCTTTGAACAAGCGCCCTTGATGAACCCGAGCACCAGCAAAATCAAAGGTGTTGTGTGTAGTGTGCGCGTCGAGGACGTTGCCGATCCGCTCATGCGAAAGATTCGCTACCTCGACAAGCTCGTCGATGAGTTAGCTCGCGGCGAGACGATGCAAAGCATCCTTCGGCAGTAGGCGAGCACTGGCGGATTCGCTGCTTCCGCACGTAGTAGAACGCCAACGGTCCGAAGGGTTCCATACTACTATGGCTGGGAGCTTCTGCACGCGGCAGTCTTGAACTTGAGCTCCCAGTGATTACCATTGGCGCGAACATCTTCTTCGGCCAGTATTACTCGATTGAGGGCTTTGACCGCATTCGCGATGGGCTTGCCTACGAGGTTCGCGCCAACGATGAGTTCTTTGACGCGGAAGCATGGCTGCGAACGACAGTTTACAAAGACTTCTATGGCGAAGTTCGATACGGAGAGCATCGTCGAGAAGGGCAGCTTGCGGAGTTCTTCGCCGACGAGACGATGCGCGATTGGACCTTCAAGGTCGGCACACTTCTAGTGCTCGCCTTCAGGTGCAGGCAGGGTTGCAAGATGCAGTGTGCCGCCGCCTTCTGGCGTGGCAAAGATAGATAGCTCCGGCTCGGTTCCGAGATTCTCGAAGTACAGGGTCACCAAACCATCCGCATCGGTTTGAGGAGTGGCCGCCCCATCACCGGAAGAAGAGCCAACAAGCCGCATTCCGGTTGGAACCGATCGCAGGTCGCGAAGGGGAACTTGTGAGGCTGGCCCACCACCGATGCTAAGAGTTTCTCTGTAGTTGAGCTGAACCTCGAGCTGTGTCCAGGACTCACTTGCTGCAACGTTTGCAAAGCCCACCTGGTAGCCGGGAAAGAGCTCACCTCGGAGCTGCGCTGTGAGAACTGGGAGTTGCTCGCCGTTCGCACCTACGTAGCGTATGGACAGGTCAGAGCTGTCCTCGGCGCTGCTCCATCTCAGGTGGGTAATTCCAGCCCAGGCATCTCGAGCGGGGCATGAGGATTCAGAATCCGACATCGTAAGTTCCACGACCTGTGGCACCAACACTCCAACACTCGCCGCCAAGCGTAGAGAGCCATGTGCAGTATTGGCGTAAATGCAGACCTCATGCACGATTTCGCCGGGTCCGACTTCGATTGCCCGTGGCTGCCCAACCTCTACCTTCACAGGCGCAAATGCTACCTCGATCGAATTCTCCAGAGGGGCAACCTTAAAGGAGAGCGTCGCAAGACCCGGCTCGTTTGAGACCAAGAGGACATCGGCCACTCCTTCACCACTCGAGTCCACAACCGCAAGTTGCACGGTCTTTTCACGCTTTGATGCTTCAGCACTACCCACAAATTCCGCGGCTTGAACGCTTAGGGTCAGGGTAGCTCCCACCTCGCCTCTCACGCGAATCGCAAGAGGTGTTCGGCCATCCGCCACTCCAGCACCTTCGACATGCTGGAAGTAGGCGCTCGCATACGGCGAGACCATTTTCTCCTCGCCGAGGACACAGGCGCCAAGCGCCATGAAAAACACCAACAGGATCGCAATCCGAAACACGTCTCTCATAAGAACACCTAGGGCCTTCCACTGCTGTAGAACTGCGGCTGTGGGCCTGAGATGCGCTCCCAAACACTAGAGAAGGCCTTCTGAAACAGATTTAGGTCGAAGGAGACCCCTACCCCAATGCCGACAGAGAGCGTTCGTTTGGTGGCCACATAGTCGCCCAAATCGGGAGAATTGCCGCCACCAGGGATGCTCAAAAACTGACCGCGATTTGTTTGGCTCGGAACGTCCCTTCTTGAGAAATGCGCGAGCACGGATGTTGAGATGCCGTTGGCCAGTGGCAGGGAACCACCGAGATAGACATCCTCCCAAAAACTCGTCTTCTTCACCGAGAATCCGCACAGCAGGGAAGCATGACGCCAGTACGAAGATGTCCAAGGCCGGTGGCTGAAGTTGTATGGGTCGCGCCCAAATGGGTACACAGCGAGGAGCATCGCGATATCTTGATTGGTGCGTCCGTTGGTCTCTTCAACGATTTCGTAAAGCTCCTCACCTGCAGCTCGGGCTGCAGCGGTGCGACGTGCTGTCAGACTCGGAGTTTGAAAGAACGAGTAGCCGACATGAACTTGCAGCCCCATTCGCGAAGACCCATGCACATAAAGGCGTTCGTTGACGATGGTGTTCTCTGAGCTGCAACCCACCATTTCTTGTGGTTTGTTCAGCCCAACCCGGCTTTGACCGCAAATCCGAATTCCGTATTCGCTGCGTCCCGCTGGAGTTCCCAGTCGCAACACCCGTGAACCTGGGTAGCGTGCACGCCGCGGAAGAAGCGGCTGCGCTACCGATGCCCCGACGCCACGAATGTACTGATTGGGCTTGAGCGCAACCTCTCCGGGTTCCTCCGTTTGGCCAAGTAGTGGTGGAGGCTCGTAGCCAACGCTTTGGCCGTTTGCGTACTCCACCTTGACCGCTCCTGCCGGTTCAATATCGCGCACCCAGACCATGAGTTGGTCGCCCTCCTCAACCTTCGCGGTGCTACCACTGCGTCCCCGACCAAAGTCGACGGGGATGACTGCTTGCCGCTTTGCATCACCGATTGGTACCTCATGTGAGGCGACCGGAACCCATGAGCGGGCAATTCGGCATGCCTCTGCGTGGGCGGGCCCCGTTGCCTTGCCCGTGGAGTCTGCGCCGTTAATTCGAAGTACCTCCTTGAGGGAAACGCCTCGAGCTTTGCCAAAGACGCTTAGTGCCAAGACATCATGGGCCTTCACAGGCTCATCAATCCAGTGGCCAACGACAACCGTCTCCCCAGGCCACACTCGTTCGGGAACACTGCCTGTTGGAGCGAGGCCGAGCGTGATCATCAGCGGATGGTCGCCATCAAAGTCCGATATATCGATACACAGCGTTGCATTCTTCCGATGTATTCTTAGGTCAAGACGTTGGTTTAGGTGTACTTGTCCACGCTCGTCGACGTAGAGGTCCGCATCCCGACACGTATTGGCATTGTGCGTCGCCACGGCGAGCTCCGCGCACAAGCTGTGTCGTATTTGCCCCCAGCGCTCGCCCCACCCCTTGCCCACAGGCCCAGGTGGCTGACGCTCGCAAATCTGCTCTTGCACTCCTAAGAAATCTTCTGGAATGAGCCCAAGGAAGTGACCATCGGTTGCCTGCCGTACACCCTCCAGTGCTTGGGCAACCGACTCTGGCAGTGGAGCCGACAAGCCAAAGCGACCAGCTTCAATTGCGCTGCTCGCCTCACTCGTGATTGCTTCTTCAAGCCCCATGCAGCGCTCACGCAAGGCCCGATTGCTGGTTCTGTCGGGGCTTGCGCAGACCTCGTGACTCGCCACCAAGGCCGCACGCTCACCCCCGACCCGCTGATATCGCCGCAACGTCGTGAGTTGGTCTCGTGTCTGTTCACAGTGTCCACTTTCACGCGGACCATGGCCAAGGCAATCCGCATCGCGTGCAGCAGGCGAAAAGAGCGCTTCCGAAACCCGTGCAATGCCCTCGGACGCAGCGAACAGGCCACCACAAGCACCATCGATGAGCTTGGTCTCTTGGGTCCCAGACACTGCCTCGCTACAGAACTGGAAGGCTCGTTCGGCAAGTACGATGTCGCGTTGGATTTCGAGAAGCCTCGCCAAGCGAGCGGGTCCAACTTCACGTCTAGTCTCATACAGCGGGAAGCGCCAGCCTCCCTCGCAGACCAAGACCTCATGCTCGTTCGCATCTTGAGCCACGAACGAGCTCAGCTCTCCCGTTGCATTCTCGTCGGCTTCGGCAGCCGCTTCCGGAGTTGCGAGCATTTGGATCGTGGCGAGCACCAGCCCCATCCGGCATGCCCATCCCCTCCTCCCAACTCTGGTTTGTTTTGTCTCTGCCATCGAACGCGCCCCCGCACATACAACTCCCATCAATACGAAGCTCTGGCGTAGCCTATTCCACAAAAGCAGACACCGACCGATGAGGTGAGTTTCACGAAATCTGCGATCGCGACAGCAGAAAGAGGTGGTCGGGAGTACACTGCGACAAAGCCATGAAGAAACTCGCCTCCGCGCTTTCGTTGATTGTCGTCCTAGTGCTCTTGGTTTTTGTCGTTCAAAACCTGGACGCAACCAAGCTGCAGTTCTTGGTGTGGGATTGGAAGATGAGCCTCGCGGTGCCAATTCTCGGCGCCTACGTGCTCGGCGGGCTCACTGCACGAAGCCTCTACCGGCTCCTCAACGGGCAGCGCAAGCAGCGCAGTACCGAGCGCAAGGCAAAGAAGATGGCAGCGGCGAACGCAAAGAAGGAACAAGCCCAAGCTGCGGAGAATCAAGTCCGCCGCTAGCCTGGGCGACACCGATTAGTTCGTGCCAGCGCTCACCGAGCCGCTCACTTCGACGGAAGCTTCGACCGACACCTGGATGCTAGCAGCAGCAGCCACTTGTGCCTGAACCGCCAAACGCACACAGTCCGCAGCCTCCAGGCCAATATCCGCGGCAGCTCCGGCGGCTGCGTTCAGTCGCCCGGGCAACTCTGTAGCTGCCTGCACAACGATGGCGGTCTGTGCCGTGGCAGCGACAATCGTGCCGTAGTTGTCAGCCAGTGTAGCGGCCAGCGCTTCCAGATCTGTGGAAAGCGCGCCTTCGAAACTCACGATGACATCAGGCTCTGTGCACTCGACATCAAGCGCGATATCGGACTCACAGGCAGCTTGGCAATCGGCACTTGCTTCAACCTCGATCGTTCCCCCCTCGCATGTGGGTGCCTCAAATTCCACATCGCAACTTCCAGAGCAGGTACCTTCGCACGACCCAGAGATATCGGCGCGGCAAGAGCCTGAGCAGCTTCCTTCGCAGCTTCCCGAGCAGCTGCCCTCGATGGTGCCCTCGCACTCCCCGCTGCAGGTACCGCTACACTCTCCAACGCAGTTGCCGGCCGCATCGGTTGCGCTGCAGGTGCCTTCGCATTGGCCCGTGCAGGTGCCCGTACAAGTGCCCGAGATGGTGCCCGTGCAAGAGCCAGAACATGAAGCATCGCAGGAGCCAGAACAGGAGGCGCTGGCCGCCACCGAACAGCTTCCTTCGCACGAGCCCTCACAGCCACCAGAGAGTTCGCCCCCCTCACAAGTTGGAGGAGTCGCAGTGGCGTCGAAGTCAACATCGCACTCCGCAGCACACTCCACCATAGCGTCAAGGCTGGCGTTGCAAACCGCAGGTACGAATTCTACTGAGAGAGTTGCCGACGCTTCTGCAGCAAGGACTCCATCAATGGCAGCCGCAGCATTTGCACAAGCCACCGCTATGTCCTCAGAAGTTTCCGCACCAAGGTCGCCCGCAATCGCGTTGCAAGCTGCGTTGATGTCGCTCTCAATGGCAACCGAAGTGACGCTAAGTTTGGCCGAGGCCTCAAGCAGCGCATCAAGCTCAGCCTCCCCAAAGTTCGAATTGACAATGCCAGAGAAATCGTGCGGGCACTCGCCGGGCACGCTGGTGTCGTCGCAAGCTGCAGTGACTGCCAGCCCAGAGAAAAGGATTCCTGCCGTGAAGTGGCGAGCGAACGAGAACGTTTGTTTCTTGGAAGCTAAGCGCATGTGAGCATGCTAGATCGCGATCGCCCGATGCGCCATGCTGCACACAGGTGTCACAGCTCGTGTACCCCAATCGTACCGAGTGGTGTGCCTGAGGCTACAGCTTGCAAGGTGCGTTCATAGGAGCCGAGCGGCAAACTGCTTACTGTGAAAGGCCAAGCTGTCGTCGATTCGGTCGCTCCAAAACGCTGGGCTGTGGGTACCTGGCACCAATGTATAGTCATGTGTGATGCCCCGTGATTCCAAGACTTCATGCAAGTACGAAGCGCCGTGGTGCAATTGAAATTCGTCTTCGGTGCCACAGTCAAGGTAGATGGCAAGCTCGCCATCGCTCAGCGACTTTGCGAGGTGAGCAGGATCGTGGGCTCTCCAGTTCTCAACGTCTTCGCCAAAAATCGAATACAGAAGAGTTCCGATACGACCAAAACTCTTCGCGAGGATCTTAGGATCTTCAAAGAGTTCTGTCTTGCCTGCTTCGAACGGGATTGGGCCCTTGTAGAGAAGCGCAGCGACACCAGAGTGGCTCGCAACAGAGGAAAACACATCCTTGTGCCGCATACCAATCATGAGAGCGCCAAAGCCGCCCATGGAGAGCCCGCCGAGTGCCCTTGCCTCGCGCTTCGCGATGGTTCGGTAGGTGGCGTCGACATGGCGAATCATGTCTGTTGCGACGTACGCCTCATAATCTGCCGTCTTGACGCAGTAGGTTTCCATCGATCGAGCACGTCCGAAAGGCCGAGGTTGACCGAGACATGTTTGGTAGTCGGCTGGAGTGACCCGATTGGCGTAGAAGCTGTCGTCACCATCCATCATGACCACGATTGCTTTGAGCCCCAGTGTGTCAGCCGCCTCAATAAGCCCCATCTTCGACCAATTGTCCTCATCTCCTCCTAAGCCGTGGAGCATGTAGACCACGGGATATCGCGACTCGTCCTGATCATAGCCTGCTGGTAGATACACCAAGTACGACTTAGTAACGCCGAGTGCGTTCGATTGGAATGATGCTGTTTTTAGAAGGCCCGTCGTGGGTGCAGGCCGAGGTGCCAAGACAACTTCTTCAACGGCCTCGGTCTCAGGAGTCTTCTGAGTTTGAGAGTTCGACCCGCAGGCCGCAAGAAGTACCAGAGTGGCAAGTCTGCGCATGCCCGAACTATACGCGGATTTTGCAAGGCAAGCCGAAATCTCGAATCCGGCCGCACTAGTGTGGGATCCAGAGGCATAGAACGCCCTGGCTCGGTTCTTCGCCCTTTGAACGCCTTCGGCTCATCGTTGCTCAGATCCTTCCTTGCCC
>JANTGM010000045.1 GCA_024762925.1 Kofleriaceae bacterium
GGCAAGGAAGGATCTGAGCAACGATGAGCCGAAGGCGTTCAAAGGGCGAAGAACCGAGCCAGGGCGTTCTATGCCTCTGGATCCCACACTAGTTGAGAGTCTTCGGCGAATGCTTGGCTTTCGCATCAGCCTGGGATTCGCCTTCGGCTTCGGGCTGAGATTTATGCTTAGTCTCAGTTTTTGTCCCGGCCTCGGCTTCGGCTTTCGCTGCCAGATCTTGCGAAGGCTCCAACTCTCGGGTGCTCTCGATTGCTTGAACGAGACTCTCAAGAGCCTTCAGCGGATCGTCCCTCCAGTCCTTCGTCAATAGGTAGGCTACATTCCAGCCAAAGGCTCGCAGCACATCTGATTTGAGGAGGTAGCGCTCCAGCAAGTCGCGGCTCTGGTAGTACGTCGGCGTATCGAGAAGAATGGCCAGATCGTAGCGGTCGGAAGCCTTCCGACGAATTGCAAGGTCACACCGAAAGTCCGAGTCTCCAACCGAAACGTCGACCTGATAGCCACGTTTTCCGAGTGCCTTTGCCACTTGGTCGCGAACCGAATCGGCAGGAGCTTTGGTCGCTTCTTGTTGCATGTTGCGAGAGAGCGAGGCGAGTACTTGGTTGGCTTCATCAGCGTCGCCCGAAGAGGTTGCGGCGGCGTATCGCAGGTAATTTCGCAGGCAATTCGCTCCATCGTTGTACTCGTTGGTGATGTCGCTGTAGTCGATGGAACTCACAACGGCCATGTGGCACTTGGCTCGCGAGAAGATGACGTTGAGACGCTTCTCTCCGCCACTCTTGTTGATTGGCCCGAAGTTCATGATCATGCGGCCAGCATGGTTGTAGCCGTAACAAATGCTCAAGATAATGATGTCGCGCTCATCACCTTGCACGTTCTCTAGGTTCTTGATGAAAAGTCCACAGAACTGATCGTCTTCTTCTCGCTCCTGCTCTGCATCCAGCTGTAGCTTGAAGGCCGAGTCCCTCTCACCAAGCCGACTTAGTGCACGCTCGATTTCGTCCTGTTGCGCCTCGGAGAATGCAACGATGCCGATGGTGGGAGTGCCTTCCTCGGCAAAGAGGCCGCGAACCATGTGCGCGATGTATTCCGCTTCACCTGCGTTACGACGCTGATGGTACGGACTCTCGTCGAGTCGGTGAAAGCTGATCGGTCGATCGAGCACACTGGCTGCGTTCCCGAACCCATCTTTGAAATTGTTCGTGCGAATCGCCGAACGCTCGCCGGGAACTGCAACGGTGGGAATGGTGAGTAACTCGCCACCGTAAAAGGAACGATTGCAAAAGCTAATGAGCGCTTCGCTTCGGCTTCGGTAGTGCCAAGAAAGAAGCGTAGAGCGAAGTGTATTCGCGGAATGCGCCAGAAAGCTGTCGGCGTCGAGTTCGAAGGTCTCAACCTCACCTTCAGCATTTTCAACTTCCAACTCGTCTTCGTCGCGAGATTGGCTGCCAAAGAAGTTGGTGGGTGGTAGCTGCTTTTCGTCACCAACAACAATCACCTGTGGTGCGCGGTAGATTGTCGGTATGGCGTCCTCCAAGGGGATTTGGCTGGCTTCGTCGAAGATGACGACATCGAAGGTCTCAACGAGTGGCAACGTGTCGGCAACGCTTAGCGGGCTCATGAGCCACACGGGTTTGAGATCGCGAATGATGGCCCCGCTGTCGCCGGCGGAAAGATCGCGAATGGACTTGAAGCGCATCACCTTGGCAAACTCCTTCTCCAGCGCACGACGCCCCGCGGCAAGTTCCTTCTTGGTGATTTTCTCTTCAGGGGTGAGCTGAGCGGCAGGGGTTGTGGAAAGGGCAAGCTTGCTGCGAAACCTATCGCGCGCATCAGAGACGATCTTCTTTGCGTTGTAGTCGAGCCAACGGCTGTACAGACTCTTGAGGGAGCGTTGTTGCTTGGCGAGCTCTAGCCCATCGAAGTTGGCAAGTGCTCGGTTGTTTCGATAGGTGCGTTCGACCGTTTCAGAACACACCGCAGCCTCGAGCTCGGTCGGGTCCAAGGAGAGTTCGCGGAGCGCGCGTCTGACAGCAGCCGGTGCGTCGCGCAGAGAGCGCATGACTCCAGCCAATTCGGTGAGCGATTCGATCCCCGCTTCAAGCGCCACGAGCTCGTTCTCCAGAGCCTGACTGTCAAGGTGGGCATAGTCTTCCAGCACCTCGTCGAGCTCTGCGTGCAAGAGTTCAACTCTATCGCTGTGAGTTCCAAGATCGGCGATTCGTTCGCGTGCATTCTTGTCGCTGAGGGCAAAGTCTCGAAGCGCTCGCTCGGCACTGCCAAACTCTTTCGAGCTTTCTTTCAGCTCCTGCAACGCAACTTGCACTGCCTCTAGATCTTCGATGTCGTGGTCGTCCGCAACTGTAGAGCGCGTCTTGTTCACCGCCTCTTGCGCGTCGTACTCTGATTGCAGGTTTTGGAGCACTTGCAGCCAGGAGGGCCGAACAGCTGCAGCCGCGAAGTCGAAGCGGGTGCGCAATACCCGGCGAAGACGCCACCACGCCGGCAAGAGAAATGCCCAAAACTTGGACTCAAATGACTTGGCCTGGGAGAGCGCAACACTCAGGTCAGAGACCGCAAGCTTGTCTGTCCAGCCGCCTGTGCGTTGCTGTGCGACTAAGAGTTCTTCTGTTTTATGGCGAAGAAGCTTTAGTCCCGACTGAAATCGCTGGTACGTGTCACTTGCTTCGTCGAGTAACGCGAGCGCTCGGCCTTGCATGATCGCGCGCATTTTGTGTGCCAATCCAACTTGCGCGAAAACCGTGCCCACCGAAGCATCGCTGCCATCGACAACTGCCAACGCCGTCTTTGCCTTGAGCTCACCCAACAGGGGACGCACTCGCTCTAGCGTGTCGGCAACCGTTGACACGGGACGGTCTCCATCGAAGATCTCGGGACGCAGTAGGCGAGCGGGATGCTCACTGAGCTTTGTGGTCCCCGCGGAGGCTTCTAGCGCTAGGCAGAGTTCTCGTATCGTGTCCAAGCTCTTCTGATACTCACGATCGCTTGGGAGCAGCTCGCGCTCGCGCGCCTCAAGTATCGGGTGCGCTTCGGACAGCTCGATGCAATGACGCAAGACGCTGAGGACATCCCGCTCGGAGCCGTTCGCTGCTTGCAACATCGCATCGGAGAATCGCGCCAGTGCATCCACCGTCTTTGAGAGCTCGACAACGGGATTGGCTTCCCTATCCGAGCTGTCCGGATCCCGGAGCCAGCGCTCATAGGTTTTCTTAAGGTCCTGAATGAACGACTTCTTATCGCCTTGAGAATCGTGAATCAGAACACACAGAGGGTCGAGTCCGCACTGTCGCAGACGGTGATAGACCACATCAATCGCAGCTCGTTTCTCGCACACGAAGAGCACTCGTTTTCCGCGTGCCATGTAGTCGGCAATGAGATTAGTAATTGTCTGAGATTTCCCCGTTCCCGGTGGGCCTTGAATAATATACGACGCTCCAGTACGTGCGCGCGCGACAGCAGCTTCCTGGGTTGGATCACTTGGAACAACGGGGTGGCGCTCCTTGAGCGGCCGATCATCAACAAGCTTCTCCACACTTCTGGCTTCGGTGGAGAAGAGCGCGTCAAAGGCTTGGTGCGATGCTTGCTCTTCCCGAACAAGCGTTGAGTAGTCACGCACAAGAGACATCTTGCGATAGTTGAAGTTTGCGAGCGTTAGAGCGCATAAATCAAATGACCAACGAAACGGACTCGCCTCTGGATCATCAACGAGCGAGTACATCTTCTTTTCGACTTCGCGAAGTGGCCCGTCGGATATGGGTTGGGCAGACGATAGCTTGGGCTTGGGGTCTTCGAGCAGTCCGCGATGCGGCGCCGGTGATGGTTTGACTCGCTCATTGAACAGCTGCAGCCCTAATGGTTGGAACTTGTCTCGTTGATAGCTGTAGTCAAGTTCACCGTAGCGGCGCACTCCTCGGCCAGTAAGACGCACGCGCTTGCGATAAGCTTCAACACGCCTGCGCACTCTTGAGTGAATGAACCGTATGTGCGGCTTGGCAACTTTCTGCAGTGTAATGCCGGGCTCACTGGCGTGAATTTGCTCTACTAGGACATCAAAGAGCGAGTCAACGCTGCCTTTGGTTCCAAGATCGACAAATTCGGGCAGGTCGATGTCGTAGAGCTGCTTGAGATGATGTCGCAACGCAGGGTTGACCTCCGCCAGTCCGGAAAGTGGCGTTAGCACGTACGAGTCGCGCACACCTTTCTTCTTTGCCAAGTCGACGGGCTGTAGCAAGAGCGGCGAGTTGATACGCTCATCAGCGTTCTCCTTGACGTTGTGCCAGCGAAGAAAACAAATCACGAGGCGGAGCTGTGAGAAACCGTATTCCGCCCGATCACGCCGCGCTTGCAGTCGGATCTTATCGAGGCTGCCGCCAAGATAGGGGAGGTCCTCAAAGCGCAGGTAGCGGCCCAATGGAACGGTTTTGAGCGCAGAGAAGTCTTGCGCCGCTTCCCCCTGCCAGGTGAGTAGTTGGTCGGGCTTGATCGTCTTGTGATCGAGCACGTGCGGTACAGACGACTCGGTGAGATTGAGCGTAGCAGCTGTTGTCTTGAAGTAGATGAGCCGATTGCGCCTAGAGACTTCGAATAGGCGGCTGCGTAGGTGGTTTTGAATGACCTTGCGGCGGCCGTATTGATCGGCTTCCACAAACCCTTCGATCTTCGAAAGATCGATTTCCTCTTTCAGATCTTGCTCGCGGTAGCGCTCCAAGCTCTTCCGAATCGAGTGCAGGTCTTGTGCGCGATCATGACGATTGAGCTCGGTCATGCGCTCGATGGCGTGCGCAACAACCGGGTGTAGCCGCGAGTTCAGTGAATGCAGGCTGCGTCGATTTTGCACAAAGACTTTGAGATCGTCGTCTTCGGTAAGATCGAGCTGACAGCCCAAGCTCGCCATCAGCTGACCGAGGCAGAAAATGTCAGTTAGGGCATCGTGATGTTTGAGACCATGCTCCCAAGAGCGGTAGTCGGGCAGGTATACTGGTCTGTCGATCTTGCTCCCACGGGTTCCAACAGATAGGTCGTCGACCCTTATTCCGTGGTGCCGAGCATCGCTTGTATGACGCTGTTCACCTGCAATGGCGAATGCCTTGCTCTCCTTTGTTTGGAGCTTTTCGACGGCCTCTCTCGCGTTGCGTGGGTCGGAGGCAGATGCGTTTTCAAACCAGAGTTGCCCACTGGTCGACCACAGCTCGTCAACACCATCGAGTGGCGCAACTTTACCTTGTGCGTGTAGCTCTTCGATCTGACGCATTAGGGGCAAGACCGCGAGCAGCAAATCATCGGTGCCAATGTCTTGCCATTGACCCAGCTGCACCATGAATGGCGTGCGCTCGACTTCACTCATGCTTTCTCCTTGCCCAGTTGAATCTCTTGCGCATCGATGGCGCGGCCAACAACGTCCCCTGCGCGGGCGGCGAGTGCTTCGAACTTTGCCTTCGTTGCCTTCACTTCTTTTCGATAGACTTGTGAGAAGGCGTCTCGAAGACCGAGTTCTTCGGAAACGAGAATGGCGTGACAAGCGCCAACCTCGTCGAGATCAGGATCGATAAGGGCGAAGTCGAGCATGAGGTAGGCCAGGTACTCTTTGGCGGGCTTGTCGAGTCTTGCGATTGCGTTCGTGAGTTGCTCATCGACCTCGTCCGACGTCTTGTGTGAGCTTCTTTTGTAGTCGGCGAAAAAGCACTTAGCGTGACCAAGCTGCGCCTCGCTGGTGAATGCAGTGGTGGCGAGCATCGCATCCAGCACGCGCCGAGTTGTGCTTTGCAGATCGCGCTGGTCGAGAAGGTCCATACAATCGAAGCGCAGTGCTCCTTGCACAAGCTCGGCGATCTTCGAGTCCATGTCTTTGGGGTTGTCGTTAAAAAGTTGAATGGCACGAGCACGGAGAAAGCTCTCAGGATGGCTCGTTTCCTCCGTGGCCTTGGCCTCCGCCTTCAGAATTTCACCAGCCTGCTCAAGATAGGCCTTGGCATCAACGTGCGCGAGTCCGGTGGCTACTTTGACAAGGCATCGAATCACCGCATCCACATCGCCTGTGGCCAAGAAGCCTCCGCGATCGGCGTAGATTTCGGTGTAGAGGCGATGGCGAATGATGCTCTCCACGTGACTTGGCTTGCCCGCAGGGTCGGTAGCGATTGCTGCAAGTAAGCGATCTGTAGTGAAGAACCTGCCATCTTCTTCGGACCAGAGTTTGTAGTGCGAGAACTCGTGCCCCAGAAGTACTCGAAGTTCTGCATCAGAGAGAGAGCGGAGCACAGGGCCCTGCAGAGCGACATGAATCTCACCTGGAATGAAGCACAGGGCGGCGTTCATCATCGTTCCGCCTTCGGCCTGATAGATCGTAATTGGTGCCGAGAGCTCGAGCGCTTCGGCTACGGCATCTGCTGCGAGATGCAGGTCCATGTGAGTTGCTCTATCGAGTCGATAGGTTGACTTCAGAAGTTCGAGACGAATGGCGTCGGCGTACTTCGTTCCAAACTCATCACTTCGAAACCAGTTCCAAAGTCCCGACTCCTCGTCTTCGAGATACGTGCTGATATTGCAGTGGTAGGGCAGTGGACGAAGCGACATGGGAAGGGAATCCTACAGCGATCAACTTGGGATGGGTGGGATCGTCTACCTCAGAATCGAGAGTCCTTGCGATTGGCCACGTCGCATGCTCTCAAGAGACAATTCGGCCTACTTTGCAGCATGTGAGGTCGCTGGCTTGGCGAGCCTGCTGGCATGTTGAGCAACAGAAGGCGCTTTGCTAGCGTCCTGGTCATGCCCAAGTTCCAGGTAGAAGAGTGCATCATGATCGATGCCGAGCTATCGCAAATTCGGAAAATCGTGCGGGACTTCAAGCAGTGGGAACCTTGGTCGCCATGGCTTTCCGCCGAACCTGATTGCGCGCTGAGCTATGCAGAGGACGGTAAGAGCTACTCCTGGGACGGAACGATCATCGGTAGCGGAACATTGGAGCTGCTCAGAGAAGAAGATGCGGCGTTGTGGTGTCGCATCACATTTCACAAGCCTTGGAAGTCGCAAAGCGAAGTGGATTTTCAGTTTGAAAGTACTGGTGCCGGCACAAAGGTCTGCTGGCGCATGAATGGCTCGTTGCCGTTCTTCATGTTCTTCATGAAGAAGATGATGTCGGCTTGGATTGGTTCCGACTACCGTCGCGGCCTCGCGAAACTGAAAGACTACGTCGAGACCGGCACGGTGCCATCGCAGAACGAGTTTCCCGGTTTGGGCGAAGGAGTTGTTACTGCATATATTGGTTTACGCCAGAAGGTCGAGCTTGAAGACATGAAGTCCACCATGTCGGAGCAGTACAACCGTCTGCACGAGTGGTTTACCGAAAACAAATTGGAGGCTGCTGGCGCGCCCATGGCCATCTATCACAAGATGAGCATGGTCGATTCGTTGGTTGATTACACAGCAGCGATTCCAGTTGCGAAGATTCCCGACGGTGTTACAAACCAGTTTGTTTGCGGAGAGCTAGACGCCCCACGGACCTTCAAGGTCGTACACAAAGGTGCCTATCGCCATCTTGGGAGTGCGTGGTCAGCGGCCATGATGCACCAGCGCAGCAAGCGCTTTCGCAAGAACAAAAACTGCGATCCGTTTGAGGTCTATCAAACCGATCCGCATGTGACGCCAGCCGAGGATCTCATCACAGAGATTCATCTGCCGGCGCGCTAGAGCAAGACGACGCTACACCAGGTTGTTCTCAATCAGGCTGTCGGCTGTGCTAACAACCATCTCTCGCAGGCTTCGATGCGCATATCCTAAGAGTTCTTCTGCATTCTTGCTGGAGACGTTGGTCGGCATGCCCAATTCGGGGACTATAAGGGCTACTGTCTTGTCAAATCGGGCGACGAAACGCAGAAGGATGTTTGGCAACCGCATCGTTGGGATTCGATAGCCACGAGGTCCATACTCGCTGCGAAGCACTAGAGCGATGTCGCGCATAGATGTGCTTTCACCGGCCAGTATGAAACGTTTTCCATTGGCCTCAGGCAACTCCATGGCCGCGACGTGTGCCGCCGCGACGTCTCGAACGTCGGTGAGTGCAATGTTGATCTGTGGACAACCTGGAATCTCTTTGCGGAGGAGCTTACCGACGAATTCGGCTGATATGCTGTAGTCGGGGATAAGGGTCGGGCCAAGAACAACGCCGGGATTCATCGCGACAAGTTGCATTGGGGTGTCGAGCGATTCCAGAACGTCCCAGGCCGCGCGTTCAGCCAAGGTCTTGCTCTTCTCGTAGGCGCCCATGGAGCGGGAAAGATCTGACCAGTCGTTTTCATCGTAGACCCGGCCAGGAGGTCGCTTGTGGCCAGAAGTCACAGCGGCTAGAGAAGAGGTGAGAACAACTCGCTCAACACCGGCGGATGATGCGGCTCGCAGAACACGCAGAGCTCCCTCCCGGGCTGGTGTGATGAGCTCCATTTCGTTCTTCGGAGGGCCGTTGGGCAGGGGCGAGGCAATGTGCATTACATAGCGTGCGCCTTCGACTGCCGCGTCCCAACCGTCATCTGCGAGTAAGTTAGCTTCAACAAATTCAAGGCGACCTTCAACGTCGACGACGTTGGCCAAACCCGCTTCAATTTCTTCCCGGCGCTTGAAGCTTCGCACCGTTCCTCGCACTCGGTACCCTTTCTTGAGGAGTTCGTGAATGCAGTGAGTTGCGATGAAACCACTTGAGCCCGTAACAGTGACTAGGGATTCTTCTGGAGGTATCGCAGTCATGGCCATTGCCCAACCGCTCTCACGAACTCACGCACCGCATTGCGAAGCTCAAGGGCAGAGGACTTCATGTCAGAGCTCGTCGCTTTCCCGAGAGCAATCCAGATTCGTATTGGCCGGGCTTGGGATACCAAATGACGATTGCGGTTGCTGTGAGCACTAGGTTGCCCCCTGACATGGCGAAGAAGCGCAGCTCGGGATACCTGGCAGCCACCAAGAGAGCTACCGCATATCCAAGCGCAACCGGAACGAAGCGAACATCAACCGCAGTGACCACACCAACGGCACACATGGTCCAAACAAAGAGCATGAGTTGCTGTGCTTGTACGATGGAGATATCCATCAACGAACCTGCTGCAAAGAGTAAGAACTGGCAGGGGAAAAGCGCGAGCAGTGCCAAACTATAACGCCGATTGATCAAGGTTAGTGACATGCTCTCACGAGCCCAGAACCAAAGAGCACCCGTGAGTATCATGAAGAACCCCGTGATGAGTGTCATGCCAAGGTAGGTGGAGAGCAGTCGGTCAACCGCCCAGAGGTGCTTAAGCATCGGCGTGATGGTCCAGCTGAGACCGAGAATCGTTATTAGAAAAATTCTGGTTCGGCTGCCAAGGGAAGAATCTGAGTCATCTCGGTACTGGCCTAGTTCGGCGAGCTCTTCCCGTTGCCTGCGTTGCGCATCCTCGATACGCTTTGCAAGACCTTCTGGAGGTGACGTGAGTTCGGAGAATATGGACTGGGCTGCATGCGGGTTGCCCTCTGCGAGTTCAAACTCAATCACGTCGATGCGGGCGCGGTCGAGAGCAGTCTGCGCGTCGTGGTTGTCTCGCCAGACGCGAAGAGACTCAATGTACCCCAAGCGCAAAGCACCGAAGAGCCGATAGCACTCATGTCGACTCGGCTCGGAGGTCTGAAGTAGTGCATCCATCTTGGCGTGTTGCGCTGCCGCCACTCGAGCGAGGCGGGCGGACTCGCGCTGTTCAATGCAGGTGTCCAATGCGTGCACAAAATCGGTGGCGTTCTGGAAGCGTTTCTTGGGATCTGCGTGCATCGCTCGGAGCGCAAGCGCTGTGAGCAAGGGACAGGCGTCTTTCGGCGCAGAGGGCGAGGAAACGCGAATCTCGTTAATCAGCTCTTCCAGCGTCATCGATTGATGTGGCGGCGAACCTGAGAGTATTTCGTAGAGAATGGCGCCTAGTAGGTAGGTGTCGGTTCGCTCGTCTAAGGGAGCCTCGCCCAGCATCTCGGGTGCCATATAGCAAGGAGTACCCGCCATGCTATCCGATGTTTCTGCTGGCGGTAGCCTACTCTCGTCCACAATGGGCAGACTAAGGGCGATACCCCAATCAACGACATAGACCTCGCCAAAGGCACCTATCATGACGTTGTCGGGTTTTAGGTCTCGGTGCAAGATACCGCGGCTGTGTGCAAAACGCATTGCTTGAGCCACGTGCCCCAAGATCTTGAGGTTCCACTCGAGCAAGTTGGACTCTTCAAAACGCTCTTGCACGGCATTGGCATCGGCCATGAGCTCAGTCCACGAAAGGCCTTCGATGCGCTTGAGAACAATGAGTGGAGCGCCGTCTTTGTCGACACGAATATCGTGTACGGGAACAATGTTTGGATGCTCAAGTGCACCAGTCGCCCATGCTTCTCGCAGCACATGCTCGGCAGCATGAGCCGCGTAGTTTGCTCGCAGCGTCTTTACGACAACGGTGCGACCCAGTGCTTCTTGAGCTGCCAGACGGATGAGCCCCATGCCTCCCTCGGCAAGCGTGCCTTTGACTTCGAGTGGTGCCGCAGAAGTCGTGCTACCAAGACCGGCGAACGCCTTGAAAAGCGGCTGCTGTGATCCTGCTTCTGGGCGCAAGGTGAGAGAGGCCGGGCGACGTGCGCTATCGGCGGCAATCGTGTCAAGCCAAGCGCCAAGCGCCGCTTCTGTCTTGGAAAATGACAACAGGGAACTCTCGCAAGGAGTGTAGCAGTGGTCGGGCAAGGGCACCGAGGAGATTCCTTCCACAGGTCTCGGTTCGACACAGGAAGTTCACAAAGACGCCATACGGTTGTCCCAAGCAGCTTGCACCATGCCGTCATGGAAGAACCCAGACTCGCTCCTGAGCCCTACGTTCGCGAGCATCGCTCGGTGCGAAGGCGCTTCGGATTTCGCAGAGGGTTGGATGGCCTTGGAAAGAGGCGCCCTCTGCCAGCGGTTTCATGTCTGGCTCGTGAGCTCTGTGCCCAACGCGGGCTCAAAGTAGGTTCTCACGGACTGCTTCCATCTGGTGGCACAATTGTCTCCGTCGACGACTTGAGTTTCGATGTGGCGCTTGTGCTTCTCAGTCTTCTTGATGACGCTCGGGTGTACTCGGACCGAGCGTTCGCTGCGGCGCCAAATTTGGTGCACGCGCTTTCGCTACGAAGCTGTCAACAATTGGCCAATGCGCCGATGTTTGAATCGCTTGTGCACGACTTGTCGTGTGGTCGTGTGGTCGTGTTGAGCGCCTCTCACACCCACGCTTTGACCAACTCCGTGGTCTTGCGGACCCGAGTTCGGAAGATGTATGTAGATGTCTCCACACCCTCTATGGTGCGGTTGCTGAGCGAGGTTTGATAATTTTTAGACCCGTGTTGTGGGTGGCTCGTTTGACCTCCCATGGCCAAGTCTCCCATCAAGCTCAAAGTCGCAAGTCCCTGTTCCGCAAGCTGGAGTGAGATGGAGGGCGATGATGCCGTGCGCCATTGTGGTGCTTGCGATCAGAAGGTCTACCAGCTCTCGAACATGGACTCAGATCAGGTCGAAGAGTTCTTGCTAAGTCGGAGGACACGCGGCCTTCGAACCTGCGTGCGTTTTTACCAGCGGGCGGATGGCACCATGCTCACAAGTGACTGTTCGGTTGGCAAGAAACGCAAACGCAAGAAGCAGGTTGTGACCGCGTTTGGTGCTCTCGCCGTCTCGGCTTCTGCAGTGGGCATTGGTATGCGTGCCCAATCCAATTCTCCAACACCCAAAGAGAAGCCTGTGGTCATTGAGCATGAAATCATGGGTGCCGAAATCGCCATACCCGATCGTCCTGAGCCACCGCCCGAGCCAAACGAGATTGTGCAGGGCGGTATCGGCGAGGAGAGCATCGAGATGCTTGGGGAGGTGGAATACATTCCGCCAGGGGAGCCCGAGCAGCACTAGCTACGAGTTTGGATGCGGCTCTGCCTTCGAAAGAAGAAGGCAACAAAGAGCAGTCCCCAAAGCGTCGCGGTTCCCGAGCCGGTTGAGCGACAACCACAGCCAGCGGTGTTGTCATCGGAAACCCAGCACAGACCACCGTCTTCGGTTTCAAGACAGGTTGTGCCGTTGCCACACTCATCGGCTCCAGGTGTGCACCGTGCGGTGCATAGCGAGGTATCACCGGCAGATGCGCAGAGTCCCGAGTTGCAAGTAGCGTCCCCATCGCAGGAATCGCCAACCTCTCCATAGGGCAAGCATTGATCTCCGTCGCAGTATTCTCCATCAGCGCACGCACATGCAGCCGATACGGTCACCTCGCGGATGATCTCGTCTCGTCGCTCGTACTGGTCAACGACAACAACCCTTATCGTGTGTGGTCCCTCCGAGATATTCTCAGGCGCACTTAGATCAATGGCGTCATCCGCAAGGCGCGCTTCAAGCACGTCGTCGATGTAAACCTCGATCGACTCCCCACCGTTCATGCCAGTCGCTTCTCCGCGGATTGGAAATCCGAGCCCCACAATGGCGTTGTCCGCAGGGCTGTCTAGTTGCAAGGTGGGAACCGCCTCGTTGTTTGGACCAAAGTAGTCGAGCAAGGTGCGGTAGGAATTCTGCGTTCCTCCCCCACAGCTGCATGCTTCACGCTGCCAACCACCGTTGCTCGCAACGCCTGCACACGAGAGTTCTGAGTCCTGAAACGACTTGTCGCCGCACCCAGAGAGGTAGGTCATTGGGTCCGCGCAATCAAAGAGGTGGTTGAGGCTCCACGTGTGCCCTGCTTCATGCGCAATTGTCTCCGCAAGGTCTCGTGGATCGCCTGAGTGATTTTCTGCGAATGCATACCCGATGGCGTTTGCGACCAGGCTACAGCTGAATGGTGCAATGCCGAGCACGTTGGCTCCAACGAAAGACTGACCACAGGCGATGATTTCTGTGTGTGGTGTCTCGCCTGGATCCTGGTCGGTAATCTCGATACCAAAGGGAGAGAGAATCGAGCGCACCTCGGTCAATACTTGATTCCAAGAAGCATCACCGTATGGGTACTCGGGAAACGTGATGCTTTGGTTTGGAATGGAGGAGGTATTCCTACGCGAGTCATTGAATCCGGGAGTGACGGTCGTTCCTCCGACGCATCGGTTGAGGTACAGCAGGTAGTATCCTGCGGCCTGCGCATCGACAGGCGTTAGAATCTCGGCTTCATCGGGTCCAACCTCGACCACAATGTCTCGGTGTTCGATATGGTAGTCACCCAGTTGGTCGAGGGCTGGCGCTGCAACGGCTAGAGAAGGCGCGAGGCCAAGAATGGCGAATGCAAGCAGGAAGCGGTTCATGCTATGGATCGTGCGCCTGAGTCCCGCTTGCAGCCAAGGTCACTAGCTCGACAGGTCATGACATCGCTGTTGCCCGTTCGCATCAGTGCGGCAGGGTGCCGCGGAAGTGGCAAAGACCAACAGCGAGAGAGCAACGTTTCGTAGGAATACCTCTGGAGTGGCCGAATACTGTAGATATAGATCCTGATGTTTCTGCTCCGTATCACTGTCGCTTTCATTATCGTCACTGCAGGACTGACGTCGGCTGGTGGCGTAGCAAGCGCGAACTGTGGCGTTGACTATTGCCCGTTGCCAAACGACCCAGCACAAAAAACGTCTCTAGGAGCGGTGCAGTTATTGGTGCGCCATGTGGAATTCTCTTTGCCCGACGGCGAGGGATCTTACATCGAGAACTTGGTACGTGTTGAGGTCCGGCGTTTTTCGAATTGGAACTTTGGCGGATGGATTGCTCCAATCATGCTCTCGGTCGATGGGGAGAACCGCACAGGGCTTTCGAATCCTGTCCTCTTTGCTGAGCGCCGAGAGCCCGTTGGAGAGCGCTGGCGATTGCTTGGAGGAGCCCAACTCGAAGTGCCAATGGGAGACAGTCACAACGGTATCGCCTCCGGTCATTCAGAGTTACTCTCATACGTAGGAGGAACTCTCGACGATCGCTCGATTCGTGTTCAGATTCGGGTGGGTCTTGCTACTGCACTCAGCAAGGGCCATGCACACGCCGGTGGAAACGCACTACTTGTGAATCCTCATGCCGATACGGAAGCACAGGTGAGGGCATCGATCGTAGCTCCACTTCGAGAAGGAAAGCTGCAACCTGGTGCCTTCCTCACCGGTCGCATGGTTCTGATGGAGGATGTAGAGGAACGCTCGTTCCTCACGGGCGCCCTTGGGGCAAGCTACCAGGTCACAAAGATTGCTCGGCTCCAAGGCCAGGTTGAGGTGCCGCTTACTGAGGCGCAGCGCTTTGATTGGCGAGCTGGCGTTGGCGTAGGCTTCGTGCTCTAGCCCGGAGCGCCCTATATGCGGCAATACGCCGCGGTCGCGGTGGCATTGTGGTCATGGCGAGCAGGTGAGCAAAATCCCTGGCGCTAAGCCGAGGCGTAACTACGATGACCTCATGCGTGCCTTCGTCGTTCTTTTCCTGAGCGCAACTCTCCACTTTGGCTGGGTCCCCCAAGCGGCCGCGCAGATGCAAGCGGACCTTCCCGGCGATCGTGCTGACATCGTTGCGCGCGAACTAATGAGTCCCTTCTGACCTGGTAAAACTCTCGCGTCGTGTACGTCGAGTCAGGCAGCAGAGTGGGTTGAGGAAATGCGAGTCTGGCTCAACGCTGGAGTGAGCGAGGAGGAAGTGCGCGCTCGGCTTCAGGCACGAGTTCCTGGCTTCAGCATGTCGCCCGATCCCGGAGGCCGTTGGGATTGGCTTCTCGGAGTACTCGCCCTGGGCATTGCATCGGGAACGCTTGTGCTACTCACACGTAGAGCCGTGTCCCGTAAGACCTCGCTTGAGGCACCCGAGGCTGTTGATGAAGAGTCGTTGCATTGGGAGGAAGTGCTCGACGACGAACTCCTCAATTCTAACCTCTGAATCGCTGAGCGGGGGGTAGACGCAAGTTGTTTGCGGCCCTATATTGCTGCGGATACTGATATGAGCAGGAACGCAGCAATTCGTGATTCCCCGGTGCGCATCGCGCTTCAGGGGCTCATTTCTGCGCGCTGGGTTCTGCTACTTATTCTTATTGGCGTTGGCATCCTAGGTGAGTTGGTGCCAAGCCTTGGCACCGATTCCATCCGATGGTTTGGAGAGAGGTCCAATCTGCCGGCGATTGTCGCGACTGTGGTTCTTTGGGGTGGTAGCAATCTCGCTGCTCATCACTGGAGTCACGAGCTTGCGAGCTACGGCCACCGCGTTGCGGGGGTTCATCTCCTCTTGGACGTGCTGGCTCTAACGGTGCTCATTGGGCTTACGGGCGGAGCTGCCAATCCTTTCACGGTTCTCTATGTCGTGCCGATTACTCTTGCCACGCTGGTTTCTCCGCAGTGGACTTGGGGAGTTGCAATCGCTAGCGTGGCAGCATTCGGTATCTTGTTGGAAGTCGCCCCGGCTGAGAGCACCGCACATCACATGCACGGCTCAATGAGCGATCATCTCCGAGGCATGTGGCTCTCGCTCGGGCTAGCGGGTGCTCTCATCACCTTCTTCGTTCACCGAATTGCGCTTGGATTTGCACAACAGCGTGACGAACTCGCCAGGCTTCGTGACGCCGCCCGAGCAGATCGCGAGCTCGCCCGCATTGGTAGCTTAGCGGCAGGAGCTGCGCACGAGTTGGGAACACCGCTTGCCACACTCGCGGTTCTAGCTGGCGAGCTTGAGCATATGGAAGACGATGAAAAGCAAGAAGCCATCAATGTCATGCGAGGCGAAATCTCACGCTGCAAACGCATTATTGGTTCGATGGCGTCCTCTGAGCTTCGGGCAGAAGCGCTCTCGTTAAGCGACATCGATCCCTGGAATCTTGGCGAGCTGGCCGAAGGCTGCGGGCAGGACACGGCCTGTGATTGGCAAGGAGCAGAACTCGAAGTGGCGTTCGTTCCAAAGGCTCTTGTCCTTGGCATTCTGCAGGAGCTCGTCAAAAACGCCGAGAACGCCTCGGATGGAGCCGCTGAGGTGCGCGTCTCTGGTCAGCGAAATGCTTCCGGTCTCGTTCTTCGCATCACGGACTCTGGGCGGGGAATGACTGATGAAGTTCTTGCCGCGGCAACCGATCCTTTTTATTCAACAAAGGAAAAACCCGAAAGCATGGGATTGGGACTTTTCTTAGTGAGCGCGCAACTTCGCGCGTACGGCGGCTCATTGTCTATTGAGTCAAGAGTCGGCCAGGGCACGACGATCCAGGTGTCCATTCCAGAAAACGAGGAACTATGAGTGATGGGAACGATGCCATCTTGGTGGTTGATGACGATATTCCATTCTGCACAGCGCTTAGAAGTGCCCTGAGGCGACGGGGGATCAAGTGCCTTATTGCGCATACCTTTGAAGATGCCATTGAAGAGGCCCAAGCGTGGACGCCCTCGCGAGCAGTCGTAGACTTGCGACTCGCCGAGCGCTCAGGTCTGGAGCTCGTTGGGCAGCTAAGTGGCAAGCATCCGGGAATGAAGATTGTCGTACTGACTGGCTATGGCAGCATCACGACCGCTGTTACCGCAATCAAGCTTGGGGCGGTCAACTACCTTACCAAGCCTGCAGAAGTGGACGACATCCTCAAGGCATTTGACACCGAGGCAAAGCCCGCTTTGACGCTGTCTACTGAGGGTAAAGAGCCCCTCTCGATGCGCGAATTGGAGCACCAGCACATGCTCAACGTCTATGCAGAGACTGGTGGCAATGTCTCAAAAACAGCTCGGATTCTCGGCATCGATCGACGAACTGTGCAGAGGCATCTGGCCCGGCTTCGGGAGAGCAAGAAGCAAGAATCCGAGTAAGAGAAATACCTATCCACACGGGCATGACTCCTTCCGAACCCATGCAACATCATAGTCGCTGCACCCAAGCCTCGTTTCGAAGACGAAACCGGTTCTCACCTGGCTCTCTTGTCGATGACTAACTGCGGTAGCAAGAGGCACTCATGAGCCAATTGTCGTTGATGTCAGCATCAAGATCTCGCCATGTATCCATGACGTACTCACGAAGAAGTCGCTTGTGACGTTCGGCGACGCCAATTAGCCGCACTCCGGTACTGCGAACCATGCCTGCCATTCCGATTGTGCAGTTCGGTGGTGCGTGTTTGACTTGGTCGAAGCACACCTCTCCAAGAGCCCACAAGACCTCGTCAACCTCGGGAATTTCGAACTCCATGGGGATTGTTCGTCCATGCCTGCCGCCAATTGGGCGGAGCATGCACAATCCGTTGGCACTCAAGTCAGTCACAATCGCGTGTTGCATCGCATCTTGTTGAAATTCCGTGCAAAAAGTCTCCACGCCTATCCGCGGAGAGCTCCGTCGTCGCCCCTCATTCCAGATCGTCCCCATCATGTAGGACATTGTAGTATGGCTGTCTTCGATTCCCAAGAAAACGTCGGCGAATCTGCCAAGGCCTTTGCCAGATATGCCTGCGATATATTCTTAGATTCTGGTCGGGGTGGACTCTTTGGCGCGTGTTCGGCTATGGCGGGCGAAGGGGAGTGGCCTCCGATGTCGGCGCCAGTCGCGCGCTTCACCGTTCTGATGCTAAGAAAAAATCGTACATCAGCTGCTCTCCAGGACAATGAGCGGCTCTCAGTCCAGTGAGAGTTTCGCGCCGGCTAGCTTCGCTTCCTCGCTCACTGAATGGGGGAGCCCCAAACATGCCAGATCTGTCAACAGGAGATTGTACGGAGAAGCCAAATCGTTAGCGCCAACCAGGATTCAACCACTTGAGAATCCGACCCTGCGCCCGCAGCACATGACCCACTCCCAAGCTTCGAAAACCTTGCAATCCGGATTGCTCTCTTCCCCAAGATTTCGATCCCAACGCTCAATGCATTTGCCACAATTGAAGGCAAGGCAATGTACGTTTCTCAGAAAGAAATCGATGCTATTCCCGTAGCTCCGAGCGAGGAAGAGGCCAATTCGGCCCGCTTCAAAGATCCCTCGCTCTATTTCAATCGCGAGCTGAGCCTGCTCGAATTCAATCGCCGAGTGTTCGAGCAAGCTGCGGATACCACCGTTCCGCTTCTGGAGCGCCTGCGATTTCTCTGCATCGCCAGTTCAAACTTGGACGAGTTCTTTGAGATTCGTGTCGCTGGGCTCAAAAAGCATGTGGAGCTTGGCACTGCCTACTCCCCTGCAGATAGGAAGACTGCAAGCGAAGTTATTCGTGAGATTCATGCCAGTGCGGGGGCCTTGGTCGAGGCCCAGTACCAGTTGCTCAACCGCGATCTTCTACCAGCACTTGCCGAGCAAGACATCCATTTTCTCAAACGCGATATCTGGAGCGCGAAGCAGCGCGAGTGGATTCGCACATACTTTGAGACGCAAGTGCTACCGATCCTCAGTCCGATTCGACTCGATCCTTCGCATCCCTTTCCAAGGGTTCTCAACAAGGCGCTTCACTACATTGTAACACTCGATGGCATTGATGCCTTTGGCCAAGCAGGTGGGCGATCGGTTCTACAAGCGCCAAGGGTCCTGCCTCGCTTCATTCGACTGCCCGATGAGGTTTGTGAAGGTGGCGACAATTTCGTCTTTCTCACTTCGATCATTCATGCCCATGTGGAAGCGCTATTTCCCGGCATGGAGGTGACGGGTTGCCATCAGTTTCGCGTCACTCGAGATTCGGATCTCATGGTCGATGAAGAAGAAATCGACGACCTCAAGGCAGCGCTAGAGGGAGAGCTAAACTCACGGCGATTTGGTGGAGCTGTGCGCCTCGAAGTGGCAAATACGTGTCCCGACGATATCGTCTCATTCCTCTTGGCGCGTTTCGACTTGGAAGACGATGACCTCTATCGCGTGCATGGACCCGTAAACTTGGCCAGGCTCATCGCTGTACCCGATCAGCTTGTTCGTTCCAATCTCAAGTACCCATCCTTTGTGCAGGGGACACCGGAGCGAGCGAGCCAAGAACGCGATCTATTTGGGCGTATCGCTGACGATGATGTGCTGGTGCATCATCCATATGAGAGTTTTTCTGTTGTGCTGGATTTTGTGCGCCAAGCAGCAAACGACCCTCAGGTGCTCGCGATCAAACAGACACTCTATAGGGCGGGCGCGGAATCTGCGCTAGAAGATCTCCTGTACGACGCCGCACTGGCTGGCAAGGAGGTGACTGTTGTCGTCGAACTGCGAGCACGATTTGACGAGGCCGCCAACATCTCGCTTGCAGAACGCCTGCAGAGCGCTGGTGCCCATGTCGTGTACGGCGTTGTCGGCTACAAGACGCATGCAAAGATGCTCATGGTCGTGCGCCGAGAGGGAAACCGACTGCGTCGCTACGTGCACCTCGCAACAGGCAACTACCATGCGAAGACAACGCGCATGTACACAGACTTTGGGCTCTTTACTGCAGAGCCTTCGATTTGCCAGGAAGTGCACGACATCTTCTTACTCCTCACATCGGTGAGTCAGGCGCCTAAACTCGACCAGCTTTTGTGCTCTCCATTCACGCTCTACGAAGGGTTGCTGGAGAAGATTCGCCTTGAAGGCACGAAGGCTCGCGAGGGAAAGAAGGCGCGCATCATTGCAAAGATGAACTCGCTTGTTGATCCTGGAATCATTCAAGCGCTCTATCAAGCCTCATGCGACGGCGTGGAAATCGATCTCATCGTTCGCGGCGTTTGCTGTCTGCGTCCAGGGGTGGTTGGAGTCTCAGACAAGATTCGCGTTCGCTCGGTGGTTGGGCGTTTTCTCGAGCACACACGGGTCTTCTACTTTGAGAATGGTGGCGTCTTCTGCTCAAGTGCCGACTGGATGCCACGCAATCTCCACAAGCGGGTCGAGGCCTGTTTTCCGATCAGAAATCCAGAGTTGCGCGAACGTGTGATTGAAGATGGCCTCCTTAGCTACCTGAACGACAACACGCAGACTTGGCATTTGCGTGAAGATGGCAGCTACCAAAGACCTGCGCGCCCAACCGATCAGGCCTTCTCCGCACAGAGCGATCTGCTGATGCGGCTTGGCGACTGAGGCATCTTGGAAGGGCGCCCCAAGACGGTTCGAAAAAAATCGTATCTTTTCCTGTAAGTCAGCAAGCGCTCGATCGTTAGCGTTGGCAGACAACCAACAAAGGGATACTGACTATGCGACCCATATTTCTTAGCCTGCTCTTCGTTCTTTCTGCTGCCTGTGGTGGCAGTGATGGCAAGGGAGACACCTCAAACTCCAAGACCGTGGATCTCGGCAGTGAGACCACGAATGACTGTGCCCAGGAAATCGCGTTGGAATGCGCGGAAGGGACCACCGATGGATGCGGACTCATCGATGAGTCCGGCACAGCGCTGACGTTGGCACACATCTGTGTGCAAGCCACTGAGACGCATAGCCAGCCTCCGTGCGAGCAAGAAATCGCCCGAGTCTGCGAAGAGGGATTCATCGACGCCTGCCTGCTCATGCCCGCCGCGGCCGCTACGCATGTGTGCGTTGTTCAGCCAGAATCGAGCGAGCCCTCTATCGGCGAGTAACATGTCGCGCTCTCGGTCATCGGAATTCTTCTGGTGACCGCAGAGCGGCTCTCAAGCTCTACTTGCGATAGACTCGCAGCGTCGGTTGTGAGTTGCATGAGCGACTTGGAGAGCCCAATGAATGACGAAACTACACACACACATCACGCGATTGATTACATCGAAATCACGGTGACAGACATCGCCACGGCCAAAGATTTCTACGGAAGTGCCTTTGGTTGGCAATTCAACGACTACGGGCCAGACTATGCGGGCATCAAAGGCGCGCATCGAGAGGTCGGGGGCCTTGCAAGAGGCGAGACCGCGCCTGGTGGAGCGTTGGTTGTGTTGTTCTCCGAGCAGCTCGACAAGACGCTAGATGCGGTGCGCAATGCCGGCGGAACCATCACAAAAGAGCCATTTACATTCCCGGGTGGACAGCGGTTTCACTTCTCGGATCCCAGCGGCAACGAACTCGCTGTTTGGACACCTGCTACTGAGATCCTCTAGTGTCTAGAGCGTATCTCAGAACCTCTTCGGTCGTCTGAGTCCCGATCTGCCGCGCATCTCGGCGTCGCAAAACCTTGCCGTAGAGCCACTATGCCTGCGCTCCGGCTCGTGGACCTGCCCTCAGCTCGGGCCCTCATACTCGGTCAGTATGTCTAGTACATTCTCTGTACAGTGGATGGCGTAGTGTTGGCCTCCATACCAGCGAATTGCGGTATAACGATTGTGTGGCAGTGAATGTATCCAGAGCGAGCAAGCTGGCACTGCGAATCATTCTCTTTGCCATAGCGTACTTTGTGACTGGCCGCCTTGGGCTGGAGTTCGCTGTTCTACAAGAAAACGTAACGCTAATCTGGCCACCCACCGGACTATCAATCGGAGCCTTGGTGCTCTTTGGTCCTCGTCTCGCTGTGGGTGTTGCGATTGGCGCATTCGCTCTCAACGCGAGCTTGCACTCACCGCTTCTGGCATCGGCTGCAATCGCAGTTGGCAACACGCTTGAAGCACTCACTGGTTGGGCCCTTCTCCGTTGGTTTCGCTTTGACGCATCGCTATCCCGAATGCGCGATGTTCTGCGACTGCTCTTGTCTGTCCTAGTGGCTTCTTCTGTTGCTTCCCTTGTGGGGGTGGCTTCTCTTGTTCAAAGTGGCCTCCTCGATAGTTCGGCCTTTGCGCCCGTGTGGCTGCAGTGGTGGGCTGGCGATGCGGCTGGTGGTGTCATCGTCACACCCCTTGTCACCGTTGCTGCAAAAGGGGCGCCCAACTGGCGTTCGCTCTACAGCCGATTCGAGTCGTGGTTTGTGATTGCTCTTCTCGTCGGAGGCTCGAGCCTGGCCTTCCTGCTCAACATCGGCGGCCTTGTGGAACGAGCGCTTCCGCTGGGCATGTTGGTGGTCTTGGTGTGGGCTGGCCTTCGTCTCGGCCCCCGAGGTGCAGTGATCGCAGGAGCTGTAACATCCATCATTGCCGTGATTGGCACAGGTCGCGGTCTTGGACCATTTGCCGATGCTGATATGAGTTCGCGAATTCTCGCGCTCTGGTCCTATGTCATTACCAACGGGGCGTTGGCGGTGGTATTGGCAGCGGCGGTCGCCGAACGAGAAGCAGCTCTTTCGCGGTTGCTGGAAGCGGAGCGTGCTGCCCGCGCACTAGAGCAGCAGATGCAGCACGTTCAGAGACTCGAGAGTTTGGGAGTGCTTGCGGGCGGTGTTGCTCATGACTTCAACAACCTGCTAACAGCCGTTCGCGGAAACGCGAATCTCATCGATCTCGTTCGAACCGATGAGGAGCGGTCGGAATGCGTCCGTCAAATCGATCTCGCCGCCATACGCGCCTCAGAACTTTGCCAACAGCTCCTCGCGTATTCGGGAAAGGCGCGCCCTCGGATCGAGATCGTAAACCTAGAAACCATGACGAATGAGATAGGAGCGTTACTGAGCACAACCCTCGACAAGAATGTAACGCTCAAACTCGATTTCGATGACTCTGTTCCGAACGTCGCTGGCGACCCAGCACTCTTACAGCAAATCCTCTTGAACCTTCTAATGAACGCGTCGGAGTCATTGGGAGACGTCCAGGGGACGGTGTCAGTCTCAACCAAGCGCATCACCTGTGACCGAGCCTATCTCGACTCGACATTCTTGCCATCAGACATTCCCGCAGGTGACTACGTTGGGCTCATCGTTGAAGATGATGGTTGCGGCATGTCGGAAGAAACGTTGCAGCACGTATTTGACCCGTTCTTTTCTACAAAATTCACGGGGCGCGGCCTTGGCCTTGCTGCCGTTATTGGAGTGGTCCGGACACATGGTGGCGCAATCAAGGTGACCTCAGAAGTATCCCGAGGTAGTCGGTTCGTGGTGTTGTTGCCAGAGGCCGAATCAACCGCCGATGAAAGCGTTGAAACGCAGGATTCCGTGCCACCAGTTTCAGGCCGATGGTTGGTGGTCGACGATGAAGAGGATGTTCGTCGCGTGACGAAACAAACCTTGCGCTCACTTGGGGCCGAGGTCGTGGAAGCCGCCAACGGAGGAGAGGCCAAGGAAAAACTCGCAGAGGAACTAGACTCATTGGAAGGCATGCTAATTGACCTCACAATGCCTGGAATGAGCGGCATTGAGGTAATCACACAGGTTCGCGCAAAGTGGCCGACCCTGCCTATCGTGCTCATGAGCGGGTACCCGAGCGCCGACCAGGCATCGTCCGATGTGGTGTTTCTCGCCAAGCCCTTTAGTCCTGAAGAACTCGCGCGTGCCCTGGATGCTGCTCAGAAAAGCACCAAGAAGCGGTTCCCGGCAGCTGAGGCTTCGTGATAGGACACATGTCCCGTGTGGTCGTGCTTTGCTGACGCCATCAATGCGCGAGATGCTCTGGGAACACAGGGCGGTTCGCCTTCGCTCGTGGCGTCGAACTGGGTGGTAGATGCTGAGTTCTTGAAGACCGTGCCGGATTTGGAGGTCGGTGACGAGCTGGGCAACCGAGCGAGCCCCAAAGAGAAGAAGCCAACGCCACACTCAAGAGCCCTATCAATGATTTGGAACGACGTCTCTTCGCTACATCCAACTCGCCAAAGGTCATTGTGCCAAGGCAAAGCTCAGAGACTTTGACGTCTGCAGATCCGAGATTTCGATGATTCATCGGAGCAATCTGGCACTGCCGACTCCCTTTGCTACCATCGATATCAAATGTCAAAATTCGACGCTTACACGGTGGATTTGGTTGAGCAAGCTCGCATCGGCAAGCTCGATCCGGTGATTGGCAGAGAGCCTGAAATGCGCAGAGCCATGCAGATACTAGGAAGGCGCACAAAGAATAACCCGGTCTTGATCGGTGAGCCGGGAGTAGGGAAGACAGCGATTGTTGAAGGGCTGGCCTCGCGCATTGCCGGTGGTGTGGTTCCCGAGAGTCTCAAGGCTAAGCGTATTCTTGCCCTCGACCTCGCGCAGCTGCTAGCCGGAACTCGTTACCGGGGCGATTTTGAAGAACGTCTGAAGGAAGTGGTTGGCGCAGTCATGACTGACCCAAACATCGTTCTCTTTATTGATGAATTGCATGCGGTCATTGGTGCAGGGGCAGGGGAGGGAGCCTTGGACGCAGGAAATATGCTCAAGCCGGCTCTGGCTCGCCGCGAGTTTTCTTGCATCGGTGCAACGACCACGGCCGAGTACAATGCACACGTTGCGAAGGACAAGGCATTGTCTCGTCGCTTTCAGCCGGTGCGAGTCTCTGAGCCAGACTTTGAAGATGCACTCGTGATCCTTCGCGGCACTGTTGAGCGTTACGAGTCCCATCATCGTGTGCGCATCGCTGACGCGGCGCTCATCGCTGCAGTGCAGATTTCCCGGGCTCATATTCCCGATCGGTTCTTGCCCGACAAGGCTATCGATCTCGTCGATGAAGCTGCAAGCCAACTGAAACTCGAGCTGGAAAGCGTTCCCAAGGAGATTGCTGTCGCTCAAGAGCGGCTAATCCGACTGCGGATCGAAATGAGGGCCAAAAGGTCAGAGCATGGAGAGCATTCTGCGGCCTACCAAGAGCTCAAGGTGAAGACGGACTCTCATGAGAGACGTGTGGAGTGGCTCAATACCGAGTGGGAAAGCCAGCGGCGAACCGTGTCTCGCATTCGCGAGCTCTTGGCAGAAGAGGAGAGCCTTCGCACCGAAGAAGAGCAAGCGAGACGGAGTGGTGAGCTCGACACAGCTGCGCACCTGGCCTATGTCGAGCTACCGAAAGTGAGCCTACGTGTCGAGATGCTCGAGACAGAGCTCAGTGCTGCGTCTGAGGGGAAAGCACTGATGCGTGACTCTGTTGGTGTTGACGATGTTATCAGTGTTGCATCGGTCTGGACAGGGCTGTGTTCCGACGAACTGCGCAGAACCGTTGCGCTGCGTGATGAAGACGTGGGTTAGGTAATATTCTTAGTCTTTGCGGCCGAGAAATACAACTGAAGTCGAGAGCCGCCACTAAGAAGAAATTGCGTGGCGTGCGAGAAATGTCGCAATGACTTCGTCAATGAGGCGTTCGCGCATGTCCTCGCCAAGAGGTTCCTCAAAGATCTGCGGCCAGAAGACCGTACCTGCGACCATGCCCCAAAAGAGCTTCGAGGCGAGGGCGGGATCGGGAACATGCAAGCGTTTGGCTCGATTGGCTTCTTCAAGCCATGTGACGAACGCAGCCTCTCCATCGCCGGCCTTCTCCATGGTTGCTCTGGCGCGTTCTGGCTGCTGGATGGCGATACCCAGGACGACTTTGACAAGAGCAAGCCACTGTGGGTCATCGACTATCGAGGTCTTTGCCTTTGCGAATGACCGCAGCTGAGATTCAAGTGGTCGATCAGGATCCCACGAGATTTGCTTGCGAGCCATGACGGCTTCGAGGAGCTTCTCGATGACCTCTTGGAAGAGGGCATCCTTACTTCTAAAGTGGTTGTAGATGGTGCGCTTAGAAGCACCGCTCACCTCGGCAATGCGATCCATGCTGGCGTTCTCAAAGCCTTCACGGCGAAAGACTTCCACAGCGCCCGCGAGAATCTCGCGGCGCTTTTGTTTTTGCCTCTCCTCACTCATCTCTTGACATCATATCGGCTAACACTACACTGTGTAGTGTATCTATCAGACTGGAATAATATCAATAGCATACGGAGATATCAATGACTTGGAACGTAGATCAAATCCCCAATCAGGACGGACGAGTGGCAATTGTGACCGGGGCCAATTCAGGCATTGGCCTGGTGGCAGCCCAGACGTTGGCAGACAAAGGCGCACGCGTGATTTTGGCGTGCCGAAGTGAAGAGCGGGCCAAGAGTGCGCTCTCTGTGATTCGAGAGGCGAATCCCAACGCTGAGGTGGAATACCAGAATCTGGACCTCGCAAGCCTCGAGTCGATACAAGCATTTGCCGCGAAAATCCTTGAGACCGAAGAGCGGCTCGACCTGCTCATCAACAATGCTGGTGTCATGATGCCCCCAAAGCGCAGCGAAACCGCAGATGGTTTCGAGTTGCAGTTTGGCGTTAACCACCTTGGCCACCAGGCGCTAACAGCACTGCTCTTTGAACGTATCAACGCAACACCAGGCTCGCGAATCGTCAATGTTGCAAGCCAAGCCCATCGCGGCGGGAAAATCGACTTTGCCGATTTGCAATGGCAGGCACGGGGCTACAAGAAGATGGCTTCGTATGGCCAAAGCAAGCTCGCCAATTTGCTCTTTACCTTCGAGCTCGACCGAAGACTGAAGGCATCAGGAAGCGAAACGAAATCGGTTGCAGCGCATCCTGGTTGGACTGCCACCGACTTGCAGCGTCACAGTTTTAGCGCCCGAGTTTTCAATCCACTCTTGGCAATGAAACCAGAGCAAGGGGCGTTGCCAACCCTTCGTGCGGCAACCGATCCTGAGGTCAAAGGAGGAGAGTACTTTGGACCGTGCGGAATGCTCGAAATACGTGGCAACCCTGTGGAGGTTGGCAGCTCAAAGCGCGCTCGTGACACTGACAGTGCTGCAAAGCTGTGGCAGGTGAGCGAAGAACTCACGGGTGTGCGTTTCAAGCGCCTATAAGGCGATGCCCGAAAGCCTGCAAGGCCCGCACGAACGGGCCTCGAAGGTTGGCTGACAGGGGCCTACTTCTTTGGACAGGATGCCTGTCCAGGCATGCTCTCGGCGATAGCGCAATCGGCGAGGTCACAGCCGCCTGCCTTGCACGCATCGACGTCGGTCTTGAAGCACCGACCCTCAAAGGTCACGTTGCATCCCTTGTCGCCAGCTTTGAGATCGGTGAGTTCACCTTTGGCAGGTGCTACCTTTGCATCAACAGATGTGGGCGGCGTCGAAGCGTCCTCGGCCGGCATCATCGCCGCCATGAATGCGATCATCATTGCGCGGCGAGCTTCTTTCGGCCCCTCAAAGACAACCTTCTCGCTCATCTCTGGCATCGCCAACAGACCATCATCGCCTATCGTCGAGACTGTCTCCCGCTTGACGGTGATCGAGCCATCCTCCGCGATGATCATTGTTTCGTCTTCGCCCTCAAACGTGACCGTCCCGTCCGCCGTGATCTTAGCGATGACCTTTCCATCTTTGTCGGTCACACTGCCATCGGTCGCTAGCTTTATGACCGTCTTGCCGTCGACGGTGACATTGCCTTCATCATCCAATGCAATCTCTTCAGGGCCGTCAGGGTTGTTCTCACCTTTCTCGACTTTCAGCTTGGCAGCCTTGAGGACTAGGCCCGAGGCCGTCGGCTGAGCTGCGACGACGGGAGCGGTTGGCTTCTTCGGAGCTTCGGTATTCTTCGGAGCTTCGGTATTCTTCGGAGCTTCGGTAGGCTTCTCTTCGTTCTTTTTGCTGCAGGATGCCAGGAGACTCGCCGCAAGCGTTAGTATGAGAATTTTGTTGAGCATGGCAGTCCGATAGCACTCATGCGACTCGGCCTCAATAGCTCCAAACGCCGGTTGGGGTTGGGTGAAAGTATTCGAGATTGCGCTCACAATTGCGCATACCGTCGCTCTAGCGAAGTTTGCAGAGGCTGCGGAATCTGCAGACTGCCTCTGCAGCTTTCGCAGCCGAGGTCTGACCGGAAACTGCGATTTCAGGGCCTTGGAGTGAGAAGTCGATTGGCATCGCACTTGCTCAAATAGAATACGAACCCAAACAAGGAGCTTTTCATGAGCACAAGTAATAGGAAATTTTCTAAGCGCGCCGGTCTTCTGCTCGCGCTCCCTCTCACCTTTGGCTTGGCAGGCCTGGCTGTGGCACATCCTGGTGGCGGCCGAGGTGGACCGGGCGGCCCCAGTGCTCACGACGGACCGATGTCCGCAAAGATGCAAGCGTGTCGTGCGAAACACAAAGCCAAGAGGCTTGCAGTCGCCGACACAAACAAGGATGGGAAGGTTAGCCCCGAAGAGCGAAAGCTTGCGCACGAAACGCGCAAGGCTGCGCGACTCGCTGAGTACGACAAGGATAGGAGCGGTGATTTGAGTGAAGCGGAGCGCAAAGAGGCGCGTCACGACAAGATGGTCGAGAAGTTCGAAGAGCTCGACACCAACTCGAATGCCGAAGTGAGCCTTGCTGAAGCAGAAGCGAGTTGTAGCCCACTTAGCCGCCACTTCGACAAAGTCGATGCGGATGGCAACGGCTCGATCACTTGGACCGAATTCGAAGCTGAGGCGAAGAAGCATATCAAGCGCGGTCGCCGTGGTAAGGGAATGCGCGGTCATCATGGTCGCTTTGGCAAGCGTGGCCGTGGCATGCACAAAGGGAGTCAAGACGCCAAGTAGCGTTGGTGTAATTGGGCATGATGGGCGGCCCGCACGTGGAACCGATTCTCCCCCAGCTCCGCAGGCGGGTCGCCATGCTCTACAATGAGGGCCTGGTGACAACGCGTAAATCAGTTTTCCATTGGAGTCGCTTTGTGCTCGTAGGCACAATCGTCTTCATGGGCGCAGCCCTTCTGCTCACTGTGTGGATTACCTATCGCGGAGTGGGCAATGCCTCCGAGGCTTTGGTGCGTGGTCAAGCTTCAGCCCTCCAGGCAGATTTGCGCGGCGAGTTTCGCTATCTCGAAGGTCCTCCAACCAACCAGGACTTGGAGGAGATTCTAGAGACCTACGAAGAGTCGGGCCTTCGCTATATTGCAGTTGTGAGACGCCGTGAAGTCGTCGCGCACGCAGGTTCTCCTGCACTTGACGACCCGCGAGCGCTCCTGCAATCGGTGCGTCGAGGTGAGCCAACCAAGCATAAAGGTCGCGTACGACTTCTTCTTAGAGCGCCTCGGGTTCGAGGTGCAAGGCGTGGTCCTGGCGGCGTTCGGGCCAAGGGCCCTCCGCCCATCTACATCGAATTCGTACCGATAGAAGCGGAGGCCCTGCGCGATTCCTCCTCTCGTAGTCTCATGGTCGGCGCGGGAGCTGCAGCGTTGTTGCTTCTTATTGCTGGTTCGCTGATGCGCTGGTTTGTGCATCAAGACAAGCTGCGGGTGCAGCAAGAGAACGATCGTCGCCTAAAGAGCCTTGGTGAGATGTCCGCAGTCCTCGCTCACGAGATACGCAATCCACTGGCGTCGCTGAAGGGCAATGCGCAGATCTTGGAGAAGCTCATTGAGAAGGAGGGTGCGCCCGATGGCAAGTCTGCTGGCAAGGCGCGACGGGTTGTCGGTGAGGCAAGTCGTCTTGAAGCACTGATCAACGATCTGTTGAACTTTGCAAAGAGCGGTGAGTTGCGTCGCGAGAGTGTAGATCCTGGCGAGTTGCTGAAGTCATGCGCTGAGAGTGTTCCCGGAGGAAGCATCGAAGTGGATGTGAGCCAAGCCCCTGACCATTGGTTGCTCGATGCTGCTCGTATGGAGCAAGTGCTCAGCAATCTGCTTACGAATGCCGTACAGGTTAGCGACCAAGTCACAGCTTCAGTGGCAGTGGAGGCCAAGAGACTGGTCTACGTTGTGCGCGATTATGGCACCGGTCTCAATGAAGCCGATATCGATCAGCTCTTTGAGCCCTTTCATACCAAGAAGGTGAATGGAACAGGGCTTGGGCTCGCGGTCGCAAAGCGGCTTGTGGAGTTGCATGATGGTACGATTGAGGGGCGCAATGCCGACGGTGGCGGAGCAGAGTTCCGCATCGAGATACCCGCACAGTAGCAGCATGGCACGGATACTTGTTACAGACGACGAAGCAGGCATTAGAGAATTTCTCTCAGATGCGCTTGAGCTTGATGATCACGTCCTCGGTGCTGCAGGCAGTGGAGAAGAAGCAATTGCCGAACTCAAGAAGCGAAGTTACGCACTCTTGATTACCGACTTGAGCATGCCGGGCATCAGTGGGATGGAACTCTTGCGTTGGGTTCGCCGCGAGCAGCCCGAAGTGGAAGTCATCGTTCTCACAGCGCATGGCACCGTAGACAATGCAGTCGAGGCCATGAAGCTCGGGGCATTCGAGTTTTTGCAGAAGCCAATTAGCGGTCCCGACGAGCTGCAGCTTCTCGTGCGCCGGGCACTTGAGCGGCGGCAACTCAAAGACCAGGTTGCACTAAACAGTCGAACCCAAGCAACTGGTCCGCAGCTGAGCTACGGAGACCCGGCAATGGAACCAGTGGTTCGGGCACTCGGCAAAGTGGCCAAGACCAGTGCCACAGTGCTACTGCTCGGCGAGAGTGGCGTGGGCAAAGAAGTCGCGGCTCGCGCTGTGCACGAACAGAGCGAGCGCAGTGGCAAGCCGTTCATGGCGATCAACTGTGCGGCGCTCACAGAGACCCTTCTTGAGAGCGAGCTTTTTGGGCATGAAAAAGGCGCCTTCACGGGAGCGGATGAGCGGCGGAGAGGGCGCATCGAACTCGCAGAAGGTGGCACGTTCTTTCTCGACGAAGTCGGGGAGCTAAGACCGGAGCTTCAAGCCAAGCTACTTCGAGTCCTGCAAGAGCGGCGCTTCGAACGCGTTGGTGGATCGCAGACCTTAGAGACCGACGTTCGATGGATTGCTGCAACGAATCGGGACTTGCGCTCGATGATTGAGCACGGGGAGTTTCGCGAGGACCTTTACCATCGGCTCGCAGTGTTTCCGATTCGCCTGCCACCCTTGCGAGACCGGCCCGCAGACCTGCTTCCGATAGCACGATGTCTCTTGGCACGGGCAAGCGAGAGCGTTGGTAGACCCAATCTGCAGCTCTCTGGGGAGGCCGAGCAAAAGCTCAAGGCCTACACATGGCCGGGCAATGTACGCGAGCTAGCCAATGCGCTGGAACGCGCGAGTATCCTTGCTGACACCCAGGTGATTTGCGGAGAAGACCTCTGGCTCGAGAGTGGCGATGTCGCCAGCGCATCGGTGGAGCCATCGGGCGAGGTACGTCACTTGATTGACGTCGAGAGAGACGCCATTGCCCATGCTCTTCGTGCGGTCGATGGCAACCGCAGGAAAGCCGCCGATTTGTTGGGCATTGGCGAGCGAACACTCTACGACAAGATCAAGAAGTACGAGCTGTAAGCGTTCTCGCAAACGAGGATGTCTCGCTCCCCCGACTCTTACAGAGAGTACTACTTTTTCTTAAGCGGAGGGAGCCCGAATGGACCCTCCAATCGCGGATAGAGCGCACCAAATGCACCCGCTCCTACGAAGACACCCGCGAACGCCGCAATTGCGTAGAGCTTGCCCTCTCCAACATTTACGAGGATTGGACCAGGACACATGCCAGTGAGGGACCATCCAATACCAAAGAGTATGCCACCCACAATATTGCCACGATGTCGCGGTTTGGTTGATGGAACAATCCCGCGACGCTTCAGCAAAAGCAGACCAGGGGCGATGACAGCGATGGCAACTCCGATAATTCCGTACATCTGAAACTCCGTGAAGAGAAACATGCCTTGCACGTAGTTGTAGTCCGCTGCACCACTGCGACTGAGAATCCAGCCAAAGACAATTCCGAATGCTAAGTAAAATGCTGGCATCTTAGAAGCCTAGGATTACGCGGTAGAGGAGGTTGCTTGTGACCACGCCAGCGGCCATGAAGCTAAGTACCGTGACCACGCTTGAGAGTTCCAGATTGGAAATCCCAAAGATGCCATGCCCACTTGTGCAACCACCTGCGAGGCGGGTGCCAAAACCAATGAACAAACCGCCAATGAACATCCACAGAACTTTTCCGGCAGGGCCCCAACCAACGGCGATGTCGAAAATTCCGAGATCCCACAATGGTGACCACGTGCCACTTTCAATAACGGCCGAAAGCACGCCACCAAGTACAAGTCCGAGCAGTATTGGCAATCGCCACGAATGAGTGGAGACAAGCGACTCACGTCGAAAGTATGGCGCGGGGATTACGAGTGAGCAGATGTTCTCAATGCCTGTAGAAATGCCTAGCCGCTTTCTTGCAACGGTCAAGAGAACCAACGTGAGGACGCCAATCCCCGTGCCCGCAATCGCCCAGTGATACGGGGCTATATGGTTTAGAATTAACACGGGATGAGTGTCGCAACTTGGCACGAAGATCGCCATCTGTCACTTCACCGAGTGGACGCACTGACAATGCGACCACAGATGATGTTTCTTTGTTGCTTCGTCGAGAGCCTGCGCCGTGTTCGTTCTGGGCGCGAAAACAGATTAGAGGCTAATCACCAAATTCAATGCCTTGGGCGAGGGGTAGCGACCCAGACCAGTTGATGGTGCAGGTTTGCCTGCGCATATACGTCTTCCACGCGTCAGAGCCTGACTCACGTCCACCACCAGTGTCTTTCTCACCTCCAAAGGCGCCCCCAATCTCTGCTCCACTCGTGCCAATGTTTACGTTTGCAATGCCGCAGTCGGACCCTTTGGCCGATAGGAAATGCTCTCCGGTAGAAAGACCGCTTGTGAAGATGGCGCTTGAGAGTCCTTGAGGCACGTCATTCTGTGCTGTGATGGCTTGGTCCAGATCGCTGAAGCTCATGAGGTAGAGGAGCGGAGCAAATGTTTCTTCACGAAGCACATCGGCCCCCAGTGGCATGCGCATGATGGTGGGCTGCACGTGAAACGGTCCAACATCGGGAAGAGAAGCACCACCAGTAAGCACCTCGCCGCCCTGTGCCCTCGCCCTCTCGATGGCCGCCATCATTGTCGAAACGGCAGCGGCGTTTGCAAGTGGCCCCATTAGCGTCGAATGGTCGAGTGGGTCGCCAATTCTGACGGTTGCGTAAGCTTTCACGAGTGAGTCTGCGAGTTTCTCTGAGAGACTCTCGTGAACAAAGACTCGCCTCGTTGAAGTGCAGCGCTGGCCTGCTGTACCAACCGCGCCAAAAACGATTGCGCGGGTCGCCAGGTCTAAATCGGCATCCTCTGCGACGATGATGGCGTTGTTTCCCCCAAGCTCAAGCAGCGATCGCCCCAAGCGTGCAGCCACCGCTTGCGCAACGTCACGTCCGACCGGAACCGACCCTGTGAAGCTCACAAGAGGAAATCGTGAATCAGCAACTAGTGGTTTGGCAATTGCCTCGTTCGATCCAATGAGAAGATTGAAAACTCCTGCAAGCCCATGGTCGGCCATGACTTGATTGCAAATGTGTTGAACCGCTACGGAGACAAGAGGCGTGGTTGGTGACGGCTTCCAAACCATCGTGTCTCCGCAGATTGCCGCGAGGGCTGCGTTCCAAGACCACACGGCAACCGGGAAATTGAAGGCGCTGATGATGGCAACCGGGCCAATTGGATGCCACTGCTCGTACATTCGGTGACCTGGCCTCTCTGAGTGCATCGTGGAGCCACAGAGTTGTCTTGAGAGTCCCACCGCAAAGTCACAGATGTCGATCATCTCTTGGACTTCGCCAATTCCCTCGGCCCGAATTTTCCCCATCTCCAAGCTGACCATCTCTCCGAGGGGCTCACATTTCTCTCGAAGAGCATTGCCCAGATCGCGAACGACGAGTCCGCGCTTTGGGGCGGGCACCTCGCGCCACGTTACAAAGGTGCGCGCGCTCTCCTCAACGACGGTCTCGTATTGTGTACGCGACGCCATTTGCACCGAGCCAAGTTTTTCACCAGTGTTTGGGTTGAGTGACACCAGTTCTTGGCTTCCTGGTTCAGCAAGCCACGCGTCTTGACCTGTACAGGCTCCAAGGTTTTTCTCGCTGAGGTTGAGGGCTTCAAAGATGCTTGCAGTCTTCATGGCAGACGCATCATGCCCGAGCGGTGATTGCTTGTCGCGAAGCTGCGGCTTTGGCAGGCTCATTCTGCGGAATCTGCAGTGCGAACTTCATAGATGGATCAGTAGTTTAGTTGTTTTAGCTACTTAGGCTGTGGCACAGGCCTTGTACTACCAGAGGGCAACCCCAACTAAGGAGCACCGCATGACCACCATTCTCACCCGAATTCCCAAGATGATTCTCACCATTACCGCCCTCACCTTTGGCACCGCAGGTGTTGCAGTGGCGAGTCCTGGCCACGATGCCACACCATCGCAGTACGCAAAGCCCGTAGCAATCGTCGCACAAGCAGGTCCCGCCAAGATGCAGCGCAAGGCGCTCAAGCAAAGCAAGCGCAAAGCGCTTCGGAAAGCAAAGCGCAAGGCCAACAAGCAAGCGAGGCACGCAAAACGTCTCGCAAAGTTTGATAGCAATCGCAACGGGAAGATTGAGAAGTCGGAGAGGCGAGCCCTTCGCCAACAACGCTTCACCACCATTGATGCCAACCGCGATGGCTCAATCACTCTACGCGAGATGGAGGCTGCGAGAGCTGCGCGACGAGCTGCGAAAAAGTCTGAGCGTTTGGCAAATCTCACGCCCGAGCAACAAGCGAAGCGCGCCAAGCGTTTGGCAAATCTCACGCCGGAGAAGCAAGCGAAGCGCGCTGCGAGAAAAGCGAAGAGGCAAGCGAAGCGACCAGGCTTGGCAAAGCGTTTTGCCAAGCTCGATGCCAACAACAATGGCAGTGTCAGCCAGAGTGAGTTTGTTAAGCGCCCGGGAAAGGGCAAGCGTCGTGGCAAAGGCAAGCGCCAGCGAGGCTAGCGCCTAGCGGCAGATAAGACGAAAGCAACGGGTCCTCCTCTCGAGGGCCCGTTTCTGCTTCTAGCGCTTGTCGAAAGGAACGATTGCGCCTTCGGGACCGACAATTCAGAAGCGAAATGGCGCGCCAAAGGCAACCGACCAGAAGTCACCTGGGTCGAGCGGAGCCCAGCTCTTCGCATCATCTGTGGACACCGCCACTCCATTCGGACCAAGGACAACGAGCATCGGTTGCTTGAACCTCCTGACGCGGCACCATAGATGGTGCCAGCAAAACTCGGAGAATCTTGCAGAACCCAAGTGCCCCCTGATCCAAGCTGCGCGCCACGCGATCTTTCGTTGCGTCTGGTTGTCCCAGATCACCGCCGACGATGAGCAGAGAGCGCCACGACGCCACAGCGGACATCACCAGCGCTATCACCACAGCGAGCGGTGTGTCTTCCGCTCGCCAGCTTGCGCCGTCGTCAGGAGTTCGCAAGATGCGGGCGTTGCCCCCAGCGCTGGTTCCAATCCACGCATGGCCTCCCTTTGCTGCTCGAACGCAGCCCCCACTGGCAATGCGTTCACCTGCGATTTCCTGAACTTGCTCATGCCCTTTGCCAGCAATGACCACGACGTCATCCATGCTGGCGGCTTGGACAACTTGACGAACGGCTTCGCGGCGATCAAGACACAGGCTCCAGCTTGCCAGGCCCTTTCGCGCGAATCTGTTCTGCGATCGAGAGTGGATCTTCTCGTCGAGGGTTGTCATTGGTTACGACAACCGCGTCGGCGAGAGAATGCGCGACGCTTGCCATGATAGGACGCTTTCCCATGTCACGTTCTCCCCCGCAGCCAAAGATGAGAAGCAGGCGACCATGGCCACGCACCAGTTCGCGAGCGATCGTTAGCAGGGTATCGTCGCGAATGCCACTAGGCAAGAATCTGCCAATGCGCAATTTCTATTCGCCCGATTAGATCGAATCGCCAACCTGTGCGTTTTTCTCCAGATGCGCATCGTTTTGCTCGCTCTGGTCCTATCGCTATTGCTTCCAACCACAGCGGCAGTGGCCGAGGATACTGCCGCGAACTACCGGGCCGCTACAGATGCCATGCAGACGCGGCGTGCGGCCCTTGCGAGTCAGTGGCAGCGATCACCGAGCGAGACGCTAGAGCGCAAAATCGAGCTTGAGCTTATTGATTCCGTGCACGCCCTCACACGACATTGGCTTGGGACACGTTGGGCACTGGGGGCTCCTCAGACCACGACTCCTCAGGTTGGCAAGGTGAATTGTGGCACGTTTGTTGGGAGGGTCTTGCACGATGTCGGCTTCAACGTCAATGTGCGAAAACTGCAGCGACAACCCTCTCAGCTCATCATCAAGAGTTTCGTTGGGGGAAAACGAATTCGCAAATTCTCGAACAAACCGATGAAGAAGTTTCTGGCCTCGGTGCGGGACATGGGACCAGGACTCTTCATTATCGGACTCGACTTCCACGTGGGGTTCCTGCTGCAAACTGATGACGACTTGCGATTTATTCACGCCTCTTTTGAGACCGAAACGGTCGTTGACGAGGATGCAGCAACCGCCGTGCCTATCACAACAAGTGGCTACAAGGTCGTCGGCAAAATTCTCAGCCCTAGCAATATCTCAAGCTGGCTCAATGGCTCCGCGATCCAGGTCCAGGGGGACTGGTAGTTCGTCCCTGCGTTCTAGGGAATTGTCCTAGGAGGCTCAGATGGGGAGTCGGGCCAGGATCCGATCATCTCCTCAAATGTTCGCAATGTTGGCTTGGCTCGCAGCACCGTAGGCGGCACCTCATCCCATCGGGGCCACTGAAAACGCTGGGTTTCGATACGCTCAGCGCCCAAGGCAACACTCACTGCAATGCCATCGGACTCGGTAGTTTCCGTCCGCTCTTTGGTTGCACGGTCGTCGTGAATGACGTTGAGAGCACTTGGGTCAGAGAATTGAAGCAGTGCCCACGGCATGCGAATTCGAATGGTGTCTCCGAGGAACACAGCATCCAAGGTGGTGGGTTCCGAGCCCTCAGCATTCACTCGAAGATTGCCCATGTTGTAGTCTACAAGGTCGTAGACCATAGAGCCATCATCGGAGGTTGCCGGATCATTTGTGATCCAACGCCACTCTTTCCATGCGCCACCATCGGTGGCGATTGAGTGTCCAACTTGTGCCTCGGTTGCACGATCTTTGTGTATGCCGTAGAGGTCATATGCTTCGGTCACGTACAGCTGAGCCGTGCCTGGAGCTTGGATAACGAGCGCGAACTCGGAGCGAAGATCGGACTGTGTGATGCCGCCAGGAAGCACCGATTCACCTACTGTTGCATCATAGGTGTCAAACCCAATGGTGAGAGTTTCTCCGTCCATCAGCTTGTTTGTGAGATCGATCTCTACGTGGAAGTACGCGGCATCGTAGTCTGCTCTGACCTTCTGAATTCGTCCCAAACCCTCTTGCTCAGGCCACGTCATGAAGTCTCTGCTTCCCAGATCGTAGGTTAGTAGACCGTAGTTTTGTTCGGGGTTGGTCACATCAAACCACAATGGCAGACGCTCGGTGGGAAACGTGCGGTGATGCAGAATCCAGTTGCGCTTCCACCATTCGTCAATCCATGAAAAGACCATGCCGCCTGCGCAGCCAGCGTCATAAATGTTCTCACCGAGCCGGCGCGTCATGTCTGCTTGGGTTGCTTCGTCATGGCCACCGTGGTGAAAGCCAGCTACTGGTGCATCATGGGCATTGCCCCAACTCGAAGGCATTCCAAACTCCGAGATCAGGAGAGGCATCGTGCCGTAAAAGTCTTTGAGGTCTGTAACGTAACCAATGTAGTTATTGGGGCCTTCATCGTCACTTGCCTCAGCGTATTTCGGATCGCGATAGATGAAGTTCGGGTAATACGGATACACGTGGTAGCTGGCAAAGATTCCAGCGGGTGCTTTGCTTGTATCAACCTGGGTTAGTTCCATTACCGCATCGTCCTCGCCCGCGTCCCAGAGGATGTCGAGTTCTCCACCTTGATATCGATGCGGCTCACTTGGATGATCGAGAGGATCTGTGGTTGGCCAATTGGAGAACGCGACGGGGCGCTCCACACTGAATGTATCGCGCTCGTACGTGATTAGATTGTCGAGTCGCTCAGTTGCCCATACCTGCGCGGGCGTACTGTTTTCGATGCTGAGAGCAGATCCTCGAAAGGAGGTCACTTCAGGGTGCAATGCGTTTGCCGTTAGCAGCTCACCACCATAGGTCTCGCGCCCAAGAATCCACGCGATGACATAGCGTGATACATCGACCTCGTAGGTGCCAAACGCGCGTCCAAGTCGATGCGGAATGTCTGCATCTCCATGAACGGCTGAGACAACCTCTTCAATTGCCTGGTCGACACCTGAGCTGAAATCGAAGATATCGATTCCACCCGTCGGGTTGTCTTCATCAAGCCAGATGTTTTGGATCAAGTAAAGAGGGCGGTTGGGATGAAGATTGTTGTAGGCGAAGAGCGCTTCGTAAAAGCGTGGGTAGTGCAGAGTATAAATGCGCAACGTGTTGACGCCCATCGAACCCATTTGCTCGAACCACTCCGTGTAGGTGTCGTAGTCGAGAGCAAGCTCGCCCGGCTCGGTTCCAGGTATGCCAACGCCGAGGTTGACGCCTTTGATCATGAGCGGCTCGTAGCCATCCGATGTCTTGATCCCGAGATAGTGATCAAGTGCCTTGAAGGGAACACTGGGCTCATTGCGCCCACAAGCTGAAAGCGCGAGCAAGCTTGCCATGCAAAGAGCAACCTTCATCCGGTCGAGGATAGCATCAATCGTATGGAACAGCCGCGTAGCTATGGTAGGCGACCGTCCTACGTGCAGGGCGAAGTGCGCGAGAAACACAAACGAGGTCTGTGGCAAACTATGTTGGTGCGAACGATTCTCATCGGGCTGCTGGCTCTCGTCGCGTCATGTGGAGAGTCTCCGTCGCATGTTCCAAGCGAGTACGCAGATGTGGTGCAGCTAGCCGCCGGCTCGGTTCACACCTGTGCGCTGGTTTCGGATGGCAGTGTTCGTTGTTGGGGACGCGGTGAACGGGGCCAGACAGGGCATGGCTCCACCGAAGATGTTGGTGACGACTTGCAGGACGATATGCAGCGAGCAGTTTCGCTAGGTGGGCGTGCGACGCAAATTAGTGCGGGCTTTGAACATACATGTGCACTCATGGAGTCCGGTGAGGTGTTGTGCTGGGGGCACAACGCCTTTGGCCAGTTGGGATATGGGCATACGGAGACGATTGGCGATGACGAGTTGCCAATCGCCGCCGGGCCAGTGGCGTTGGGCGAGAAAGCGGTCTTCGTTGCGGCTGGAGGGCTCCACACATGTGTCTTGGTCGAGAGAGGTGCCATTCGTTGTTGGGGCGACAACACCAATGGGCAACTTGGTTATGGAAACACAGAAGATCTCGGAGACGATGAGACCCCGATTGATGCACCAGATGTTGATGTTGGCGAAGGTGAGGTTGTCCAGCTGACAACGGGGTTTGTGCACAGCTGCGCGCGATTTGCTAGCGGCGCACTTCGCTGCTGGGGACGCGGTGAGCGCCCTCTAGAAACCGCTGTCGGTGGCCATGGTCAACTCGGTTATGGCAATACCGAAGACATCGGAGATGACGAAGTTCCTGCAGAGGTCGGAGATGTTCCGGTTGGCGAGCCCGTCGCATATGTATCGGCCGGCATTGCTCACACATGTGCTGTGACCGTGAGTGGAAACGTTCGCTGCTGGGGACGCGGTGAGGGGCGACAGGGGCAGGGCCAGCTCGGCTATCAAGAAAAAGAGAACATCGGGGATGACGAAACCCCTGCCGATGCTGGCGACGTCGAGACCATCGGCAATGCCGTTGTTGCTGTCGCGGGGGACACGCACAGCTGCCTCATTGATGAAAGTGGCGCACTGCAGTGTTGGGGCTTTGGTGGGTTTGGACAGCTTGGCTATGGAAACATGCACAACATTGGCGACGACGAGGCGCCAGCCGTTGCGGGAACTGTTCCCGTCGGCGAAACCGTAATTCAAGTTGTCGCTGGCAGCTATCACAGCTGCGTCTTGACCGCATCGCACAGGGTCTATTGCTTTGGCCTTGGCAACTCCGGGCAGCTCGGCTACTGCGATGAGCGCAGCTTGGGAGACGACGAGACACCTGAAGTGGTGGGAGCTGTGCCCCTGTAGGAGTATTCGGCAACTGGCAAAGCAATGTCATTTGCGCGCAACACAGACTCTACATAGGCCCGGCGATCACGGACGAAGGCACCAAGCTCTGCAACCCGATCGAGGAACTCACTGTTGCTTGCCCGCTTGGCGTTGTCTGCAAGAAGGTCCGGTTCGAGAAGGCAAAGCGCATACTGGACCCGCTCTTCTACGAACTCTTCTGTGAAAGCAGACTCCAGCAGCTGCGCAACGAGTAGCAAGAAGCGCTTTCGTAAGTCTGGATGCTTGAGCACGCGGTCGGTGAGTTGGTTGAAGTATCCAAACCTCTCGGGAGCGTACTCCCCAACAAAGAGGTCTGCGTCGGAAATGATGCGCTCGTCCAACACGTCGTCGATTTCAGACCATAGATGTCCAAATGTCAGGTCCAGATCCCATGGCAGAACCAGCCAACCTGTGACGGGCCCTTCTGGATCTCGGTAAAGGTAGTAGTTTTTTCGGATGTGCTCGTGGTTCTGAATGACTGCCATTACGGCGAGGTAGCGAAGGTATTCGTTGAGCTGAACTTCGTCGGCAATCACCAGTTCAAACGCGGCTTCTGGCAAGAGTAAGGTAAACTCAATGAAGCGAATTAGATCTGCCCATGCGCCCGGTCCAGCATGCCACTGATATGTTCGGAAGTAGTCTGCTTCGCTCTCAAGCGGAGTGAGATTTCCTCCTGGGACAGCGAGCTCAGAGGGCGGATCTGCTTCGTACAGATTGCCGTCATCGTTCAAGCCGTGCACCGCGAGAAATCGTTTGTCGATACGCTCAACTCGGTGCATGAGTCCGTAGTACCGCTCGTTAAGTCTGAGGTGGACGTATTCACTGCTGGGAGTGGGCAAAAACGATCCGTTTCGGAATAGTTCGTAGCCAAGCCAAGTGCGCAGCATCGACTTGTCATTGTACTCGGCCCGCAGAATAATGTTGCTCTCTCCTCCCGAAAGCTCACTTCCTTGAAGATTGAATCGCAGTGACTTCTTTGGAAACCCACGGCTCGCACCGCCGTGCACGCGAAACTCTGTGTCGTGGCTCTCGCCATCCACCTCAATGACTCCAGCAATGGTGATGCGGTCTTCGGAGTTTGCAAACATCTCCTCCAACAATTTCGGATCGGCTTGCAGATGCCAAATTGGAAGTCTCGGTTCATAGGCCTCCAACTCGATGCGCCCAACTCTGGTATCACCATCGAGGGATAACTCAATCACCGTTGGGGCTGCTTGGGAGAGCTGCAAAACAACTTCGCCAAATCCTTCAGTCACGCTTCCTTCTGAGACAATCACAACACCTGGTGCAGCAGTAACGCGCAACTGCCCTGCGGCACTTGTGTCAAGCGTGCTGTCCTTGTTGAGCACACGCACCAAGATACGCTCTGACACGTTGGTGGGCAGAAGGGAAGAACTCGCTTGCATTCGCAACCCACCAGATGGAGCTTCCAAGTCCGGAACAGAATAATCTCCACGCCAGGGCTCGCATGTTGGGAGTGGGGCGATTGTCGGATGCTCGAGATCCTCAAATGCCGTGAGCTCGATGCCCGTGTCTTCTCCGCAGCCCGCGGCGAGGAGTGCGATGGCCGTGAGACATCTCAGAGCGTGTGCCATTGGCCTCCAATAGCGAGGCTTATGCCCGAGTAGTCTAGCTCACCGAGGCTTTGCACGGGGGGAAAGCGTTGTCCGCGAAGCTTCATTTCGGTTGAGCGCGAGACTCGATAGCGCAGCAAGACTTGAAGGCTTACCCGTTTGGTCATGAAGAGATCCGCGCCGAATTGAAACTCGAGCCCCCCACCGCGCCCAGATGAGAAACTCGAGACGTCACCTCGATCGTAAGCCCAGTCCGAGCGATTGCGAAAGAGGATACTCGGCCCAAGCGCACCAAAGAACGATGACGAACCATAGCTTCCAAACTGCATACCAAAGAGCAGCGGGAGCTCGACTGATGTGTTTGTATAAGAAAATCTCGCAGGAAGATCTCCGATGGTTATGCTCAATCCGCCCGCATTGCGCATGTACCCGACACCCGATTCAAGAAATGTGTGATGTGGTAAGGAAAGACGAAACCTCGGGCTAACGGCCAGCAAGTAACCAGAGTCGGGAGTCCCCTCCAGGGAAATTTCTGAGTTTAGGGAGCGAAGCTCGTCGGCGAACTCCCGCATGCCTGTTTCGAAGCGCCCCATCGAGACGGTGCCCACATCCATCGTGATGGAGAGCGCCATATCGTAGGAGGAAGCAGCGGGCTTGGCCTCCGTCTCTTGGTTCCAAGCCGCGAGGGAAGTCACCACGGCAAGCAAGGCTCTGCTTGCAGCTCTCACGGTACCACCATATTTCTATAATACTCGACCGGCGGCCAGCACGCGATTTCTCTCTAGCTCTGAGGCGGTATGGTAGGCGCCTGTGGTTACTTAGAGCCACTCTTCGCCGACTGCCTGCGGAGTGACCCATGTCTCTGCGCGCTCGCACCATCGGCATCTAAGACCTCGACGCGCAGTAGTACCCGCTCAGAGTACAGTGCTGGCACCAGCCCGCCCTCTTCCACCAGCTGCTGATCAATGGCGAGAATGCGCCCCAAGGGCAACTCGAACCAACCAGTCTGTCCAGCGGGCGAGAAGACGAGTGAGCGCGTTCTATGCCTCTGGATCCCACACTAGAGTGGACTGGCGCGGAGTGGGTTGCGGTTCTCTGGCCCGATGGTCGCCAAGTCGTTGTGAGGAGTGTTGAAGGAAACAAAGCTCTCAACACGCCTTCTTCGCAACTACTTTCCTAGCGCGCGTAGGTGACCTACGATCTGCCCAGAGGTCACGACCGCGCCCTTCTCGAGTTGGTGCTCAAAAACGCCCCCCTCAGGTGCATAGGCGATCGACTTTCGATTGCCTTTCCAGCCCGCCTTGAACAAGTCCAGCTTGCGTCTCGCTTCTTGGAGTTGTGCCTCTTGCGCCTCGTTGCGTTCCTCAATCGACACGAGGTCCGCGATGGTGATCTTCAGGGCGGCCGCTTCTTCAGCAGCGCTTTCCTTTTGGGCGACGGTAAACAGTCGCTCGCCCTTCCAAACGCGTTGTCCCGGTTTGGCAAATACCTTTGTTATGACTCCAGCGCGTGGTGTTGGAATGGCGGTTCCCGGAAGGCTTGGATCGTTGACAGCGCTTTCGTCAGCCTTGGTTGCAGTCTCTTCCGAAGTTATCTCACCTGGCGTGGTTTCGCCTAGCGTGGTTTCGCTTGGCGCGGTTTCGACAGGATTCTCGCTGGGTGCAGCATCGTTTGGCATCGCTTGCGCCTGCGCGGCATCGGCCGGGACAACCGCGTCCACTGCCATGGCTTCACTCTGAGGTTGTACAGGCGGAGGAGTAATCACAGCTGGAACCGCCTCTTGGTGTGCTGCTGGCTGAGCTGCCCTGCTGCCCGCAGGCGATGCAAACCAGCCAATTCCCACGCCAACTACCAAGCCGGCAAAGAGACCCATCAATAGGTAGTTTCGTTTGCCAGCTCGCTGATTGCGCACTTCGGATGCACGCGCTGCTTGCTGCTTTCGTCTGTGCGCCTTAGCCCTGAAGGCAGCCACGGCACCGTCTTCTTCCGATTTCTCTGACTGGAGTTCGTCTTCTTGCTCGAAGTCGCGCTGGTCTTGTTGGTCTTGTTGGTCTTGTTGGTCTTGTTGGTCTTGTTGGTCTTGTTGGTCTTGTTGGTCTTG
>JANTGM010000046.1 GCA_024762925.1 Kofleriaceae bacterium
TTTGTTCTTCCGTGTATCTCTTCTTGCTCATGTTCTGTCCTTTCAATGTGACAGAACTCTCCAGTTTGATGTGGACCGATTTTCCGATCGCACCTCAATGGGAAAGGCGCGTGCTTCTGATGACAGAATTTCGGTATGGCTAGCTCGAGAATGAGCTATCGGCAGAAAAACGACAAAAAAAGAGCGCTGGTTCAACCAACGCTCTTTTCGGTACCTGCAATCTGCAGACATGTCGTATTCGGAAAATTCCCTACTTGCTAAGGAGCAGCTGGAACCATTGCCTTCGTCAGGCACTCGGTGAGCTCGCCAAGAACCTTCTTGGCCTCGTCCGTCTCTTTGACGTCTTTGAGCTTCGCCATCTTGTTTGTTACTTCCGTTGCACAAGCCATGTCTTTGCATGCGCATGCTTCGTCTTTGAGTTTCTTGAGGTCGCCAAGGCCGCCATCGCCACAAGCAGAGAGACCAAATGATGCCGTGAGGCCAAGACCTAGGATGAGTGCTTTGAGATTCTTCATTGTGTATACGTTCCGTTCTACCTTGGCCAAAAGTGACCGATGCTGAACGATACCGACACAATCCTGGCTTCGTCCACCCTAGCTCCAAGTAGCTGGGGCTTGGCAACAGTGCAAAAGTCTAACTTGAGCGCACGGGCCAATAGTGGCCCACGTTTCTATCTCGAGTCTCAGTCGAGCGTTGTTGGCAGCTCGGCAGGTAGTGTCTCAAACGTGATCGCGATTGATACACCATCGACGAAACGACGATTGCCGTCTTCATCGAGAGCACTTGAGCACTCATCCCCCTCATCGAGAATCACCGTGCCATCCCCATCGACACACCGGTCGACAAGAAACGGCTCATCTTCTGGGGTGGTGTCACAGAACGCTTCAAGACCGTCACCATCAACATCGATGTCCGGCGTTAGACAGCCCTCACCGGGAGTTCCCGCTTCCGCCTTGCGAAGCCCAAGCAAGACACCGAGGACATTTGCATACATGGCATCAGCCAATGAGTCTTCTGGACGGAGGCCGATTTGCTCAATGTCCAGACCACGAACTTGGTCCATTGTGTAGGTGTCAAGCACACCCCCGAGACGACCATTCTGAAGCGTCCAGCCATCTGCCCCTTCCACGAGATCTGCCTCAATCGTGGTTCCGGTGATTCGAAGTTCCAATTCCACACCATCCACAATCGGCAGTACCAATGTAAAGAGCGATGGTCCCGACTTCAAGCGAAGTACGCCATCCACCATAGTGACAGTGCCCGATTTGAATGCAATCTGTGGATCGCCAGTGTCGGTGAAGCTCTCTGGAGTGATGTGCAGTGGATCGAGATCGCTATCGAAAGGTGAACAGTGCGCCTCAGCAGCTCCTACTGTCCAATCTGCAACGCCATCACAGTTGTTGTCGAGGCTATCGCCACAGGTCTCAGCGTTGCCAGGGAAGATTTTATCGTTGGTGTCATCGCAGTCGCCGTCGGCAAGGGTCACACCGTCTGCATCGGCATCCGAGACATCATCGGAGGGCGTGACAACGATCGTTCCCTTGACATCTTCTTCAGTTTCATCTGCGAGGCCATCGCAGTCATCGTCGATTCCGTTGCCAGCAATTTCAGGGAGGCCTGGAGCAGCGGTTGCGAGCAAGTCGTTGCAGTCGCCCCCGTCACGAGCCGTGTCTCTGTCATCACCATCCGCATCGCGTCGGTACTCGCCTTGGTAGATTGCAAACTTCACACAATCGTCTTCCCCCACAACGGGGAAGTCGAAAAACTCCATAGGAAGTACTAGGGAAAAGTCTTCAAAGGCCGCGGCAATCGGTTCGGCGGCCAAGCTTGCGACGCCAGCAAACTTGTTGTCTGGCTCACCGTCACCGTCAAGATCAAATCCATCATCCGCTGAGCCGATTGCGAGCCCAGAAAACACCATTCGCTGTGAGCCCGAAAGAGCGACAACGCTATCGCCTTCGCACTCAACAGCCGGCTCCGAACCTGGTGCGGCGTCCGCCTCTGTTGGGTTGTCATCCGAACCACCGCATGCCCCAAGGGCAAAAACGCTGGCAAAAACCATGCAGCATAAGCCATACCTATTCATGCCCGCAGCGTAGTCGGATGAGGGCGACCATACAAGCGTCAGTTACGACTGCGAGCGATCTAGCGGTTGCGAATTCTCCTGCACAAATTGGCGCCCGAATCGAGTGTGTATGGGGGCGTAGGGGCAAGGGCGCCAACCATCTAGGAATGCTGGAATTTGCCTCGTAGGCGCCTCACGGTGTCGCTTTTCATACCAATTCGTAGAGCGAATAGGGCAACGTTATTGACAGGCGCCAGTTGTGCAAAGGCATGGGGCCGGTACGCTCTCAAGGCTGCACTCCGATGTGATCATGCCGCCTTTAAGAAAGCCAAAGACCTGCCGCTGTACAGCACCCCACTCATGCACATCTTGGTGTGTGCTGTTGAACTCCAAGTCGAGCATCGCATTGCTCTCTGGTGGCACTAGTTCGGGCTCTTCGTCGTAGATCGTGTAGCCACTTGATACTGCTTCGGTGACTTCTTCAAAGCCAAACGGCACTTTCACACTTGGGCCAATGACGGGCAGGTCCAGCACTCGTGCCAGGGTATCGGAAGCGGAGTTCGTGACCAGAGCATCGCCAATCGCCATGTAGAGCAAGAGCTGTTTTGCTGGTGTATCGGGAAGAGGATCCGCGATGACGCGATGCGCAGTTGTGACTGGATCTACTTTTTCGAAGAGCATGCCCATGAGAGCGACGTTCTGTTGGTAGTCCCAAGGTTCTGGGTACGCACCCTTCATGGTGATGCGCAGTGGCGGCCAGAAAACGGAGCGCTCAAAAAGCAGCGACCATGGACCACCGGGAACACCGAGAGCGCCTCGGGTAATCACAGGATCGTAGGCCATGAAAACGCCACCAAGGATTCCACCGAGAGAGGCCCCAAAGTAAGTTATGTCGGCGGGGTCGATCATCGCAGTACCATCGAGTTTGAACTCGTCAGCGTCAAGAAGGCTGGTTCGAAGGCTGGTTTCCAGGACGATGAAGTTAATGATGGCTTGAGCCATCTTTTCGGTGAGCGCGCGCCCCTTGTTCAGTTCATTCATCGCAAAGGCAACGCTGGCAAATTGCCGGTTTGTGAGCCCGATGAAGTCGCTACCAACAAGAATGGTGCACTCTTCGTTTGCGAATCGCTGCAAGAAGCGATTGTCCAGAGAGTCGACGGCATTGCCGAACATGCCGTGACCAAAGATGACCACGGGCACAGGAAGAGGAACTGTTTCGACACATTTGGGAATAACGACACCGATGTTCGCTTCTCCTATCCCGTTGAGTGCTGGCACACCAGCTTCGTCTCGAACCAAGATGGAGTTGTCACGCTCGCCATTGTCGAGAAACATGGGCGTGTCATAAACGCCCTCGAAGATGCGCAACACCTCGTCGGGATTGCCGTTGTCCATAGGCGAGAGAGTGTAACTAAGAGTGACCTCTTCCATCTTTGCGAGGGCCTGCGTGCGCATCGACATGAGATCGCCGGTGAGCGACTCATCCGATGCTGTCACAAAATCCCAAGCTAAGACAATCTCTGATTTTGGAAGCCCAGCGGTATCGAGGGCGCTAAAGATGTCATCGTAGTTTCCAAGCCGCTCATAGAGAGGATGCTTGATTTCTTTGCCCTCAAGAATCGCCGCGAACCCTTCTGGAATGGGAAGGTCCGAACCGTCGGCGGCTTTCACCGTGTTGCGAATGCCAACCGCATAGCGAGACGCAGAAGCCATACGAGTCATAGGACGAATGATGAGGGCGCGCTCTTCGGGAACCGCTGCATTCATGTCGGGTTCGGCAAAGATTGGCAGACGCTCACCGGTTTCCATATTGACTACGACGATGGAGGACGACGCTTCAAGAGACTGCCCAATATCTGATGATGGAGGCAGGCCATCGGAAGAAACGCCCGTCGGAAAATCGACAAGCATGGGGCCGGCAACCGCGAAGCCATCATAGGTGTTAAAGATGTCCGCTTCGATTGCGATGTTGTCGGCGTTTATCGGCATGGCTTCAGCAGGCATATCCACTCGATAGCCGCTCACCGTGCTCGAGTCTTCGACGAGATAGGCCGACGATGGCCATGGCAACATGCAGGCGGGACCACCGAGCGGATTGCACTCCACACGCTGTGTGTCGGTTTGCCCTTCCGCGTTATCACCACAAGCCGTGGCGGAAAAAAGTGCGATTGCGAGTGCTGCCTGTATCGTTGAACGAACCATCTTGTAACTCCCCTTCGAGCGTAGCCCTCACATATCACGTTGCATCTAAGGTCGCGGGGACTTCTGCTCCGAATCCCCACTACATGGAACTTGCTGTTGTCCAAGAACGGGATGGTCAGACCAACCACGATTGAGAAGCGGAGAGCGGGTGCGAACGCCGGGGTTCTGTAGAATCCCGCCATGTCGAGGCGCCGATCGCAAGCCACCTTTCCCGCGGGTCAAATCAAGGTTGTTCTCTTTGAGGGCATCCACAACTCGGCAAAGACATTCTTCGAGCGCACTGAGTTCACTGTCGTTGAAGTGAGCGGTGCGCTCCCTGAAGACGAGCTCATCAAGCATTTGGCGGACGCCCACATTGTCGGCATCAGAAGCAAGACACAGATCACCGCCAAGGTACTTGAGAGCGCACCGTTGCTGCTCTGCGTTGGCTGCTTCTGCATCGGGACCAACCAGGTCGATCTCGTAAAGGCCAACTCCCTTGGCATTCCCGTTTTCAATGCGCCGTTCTCGAATACGCGAAGTGTTGCCGAGCTAATTATCGCCGAGATTGTGATGCTTGCGCGTGGGCTTGGTGACCGCGTGAAAGAGCTGCACGAACACAATTGGAACAAGTCTGCCGCGGGCTGTCACGAAGTGCGTGGCAAAACGGTTGGCGTGGTTGGCTACGGCCACATCGGTTCACAGGTTGGTGTACTCGCCGAGGCCTTTGGCATGCGCGTGCTCTTTTATGACATCGCCAAGCGCCTGCCGATGGGCAACAACAAGAGTGTCGATAGCCTCAACACTTTGCTCTCACAGTCCGACTTCGTTACGTTTCACGTTCCGGCAACCCCTGAGACGCGGGACATGATCCAAGCTGAACACTTGGCGACCATGCAAGCTGGAAGCTATCTGCTCAACGCAAGTCGCGGGTCTGTCATCAATTTGGAAGCGCTTGCAGACGCAGTGAGTTCTGGACACATTGCAGGAGCCGCGATCGATGTCTATCCAAAGGAGCCAAGGTCCAATGGTGGGGGCTTTGAGTCACCTCTTGTCGGTCTCCCAAACATCGTTCTAACGCCTCATATCGGCGGTTCTACGGAAGAAGCGCAGGAGTCCATTGGTGAGGAAGTAGCTGCTTCTTGTACGGGTTTCGTTTCCCAAGGCAACACCAGTACGGCTGTGAATTTTCCCCACATCGAGCAACAGTGGCGCCCGGACCTTCACCGTGTCCTCAACGTGCATCAGAACGTGCCGGGAGTTATGGCAGAGATCCTCTCGATTCTTGCCGATCACAACGCCAACATTCACGCGCAACAACTTGGCACCGATGACACGATTGGCTACTTGGTAACCGATTTGGATCGATCGGTTTCTGACGATGTGAAAGCTGCGATTGCGGCCCTGCCAACGAGCATTCGGACTCGGATTCTTTACTAGTGATTGCTCCTTTGTCATTGAGTTCGCGCACTCGGGTTTCCAGCTTCCCCCACGCAATCTCTTCACAAGATTCGACCCCAACGAACCGGATCAAGCCCTAGTGTCGGCCTCCTCAGCTCCCCCCCTCAATTCAGAACGCCTGGTAGCGTGGGTATTTGGTGGGCTCACGTTTCTCTTTGTCCTCTTCATCGTCTACGCGAGCTGGACACCGGCAGATGGAGTCACTGGTGCTGACGCCCTATTTGACAAGCTCGAGAACCCTCGGGAGATGTTTCGCGGACACAACCTTCGAGACATTGCGACCAATGTTCTACTCTACATGCCATTGGGAGTTTTCTTAGCGCTAGCACGCAGCGCTCGTGGTGGTCGATTCCTCAGCCTGTGGCTGCTTGGAGGCTTTGTGGTGAGCCTCACGATGGAACTTGGCCAGAGCTTCATCGGTCGCACCCCCGACATGGTGGACCTTGTCACCAATACTACAGGCTATGTGATTGGCTATTGGATCATCGTCGCCGCAATTCGCTTCTACGGCCTCAATCCGCTGGTCTTCATGGGGTTTCACCCAGGCGAGACACAGGACCGCAAGACTCAGAGCATCGCGGCATTTCGCTTCATTGCCGTCTGCGTCTACGTGCTCATCGCACTTCTGCCGTTTGATGTGTCGGTGAGGCTCAGCGATCTCTACGCGCAACTTCAACCTGACGAAACCGGGGTCCCAAAGATCATTCTCGATCCGCTCTACAGCCTCTCGCACTGGAAGGAGAGTGGATTGAAACTCACCTTCGAGTTGTGGGCGCTTCTTCCTGTTGCAGGCCTAACCGCCTTCCTCTCCGGCATACGCGGTCGCTTCAGCGTGTTCTCACCGATTTTCGCATGCGTAGCGGTTGCCTTCTGTTGCGAGACGGCCCAGATCTGCATTCTCTCTCGGCGCACGGATATCGCCATGCTGGGAATCGCGGTGCTTTCCGGTGTACTCGGCTGGGCCCTGGTTCGCACCTGGTTCAAGATTCAAGGTACCCATGTGCTGAGCGATGGCAGTAGTCCGCAAGTTCGGTGGCAGCAGCTGGCACTGGCAACACTTGGCTACGCCTTTATCATCGGCCTTTTTGCCTGGTCTCCCTACGAGTTTGAGACCGAGCTTGGAACCGTTCTTGAGAAGATTCGCCATGAGAGCAATCTCATCCCATTCAAGCAGCACTTTTCCACACGCAGTTTGGGCAGCGCCGTCGACATCGTAAAAGAAGCCGGGCTGTTTTTGCCGCTTGGTCTGCTCTTCGCAACGCTGCTCACCTCGATTCGACCACAGTTTCGCAGAATACAGACGTTGCTCATTACGGGCTTCTTCTGCGGTTCTATCGCTTGTTTCACCGAGCTTTCCCAAGCGTTGGTCGTGGGCCGCTACATCGATATCACGGATGTGTTCTTGGGGGCCTTCGGTGGCATCTGCGGAGCGGTAGTGTTGCAGCTTTTCGAAGTGAGGATGCACTCAGGTTCCGCCCAACAACAACACGCCCAACAACACGCCCAACAACACGCCCAACAACACGCCCAGCCTCGGCGCGCCGAAGTCTACATGCCTCCCGACTCCGAGAAAAACTCTTAGGTCTTGCTACGACGAAGCTTCCACACCTGGGTAACAGCTTCCAAGAAAATATCACCGCTCATCTTCGACTCGCCTCGAGTTCGATCCGGGAAGATGATTGGTGACTCCACGACCCGCAGACCTTGCTTGCAGGCTCGGTACTTAAGCTCCACCTGAAAGCAGTACCCTGTGCTTGAAACCTGCTCTAGGCCGATTCGCTGGAGCGCATCTCGGCGAAACCCATTGAAGCCACCAGTGAGGTCTCGCACCGGCACCTGCAGGACAACCCGTGAGTACATGCTGCCGCCCCACGAAATGAACCTCCGCGCAGCCCCCCAGTTTTCGACGCCACCACCGCGAACGCGCCGTGAACCAACAACGACGTCCGCCGAGGAATCGAGCAGCGCAAGAAACGTCGGTAGGTACTCAGGCTTGTGGGAGAAGTCCGCATCAAACTCAAAGATGAATTCATAGTCGCGCTCAAGCGCCCACTCGAACGCGGCAAGGTAGGCTTTCCCAAGGCCCTTCTTACCCTCGCGATGCATTACGTGAATGCGCGAATCTGCGGCCGCCATTTCATCTGCAAGCGCCCCGGTTCCATCGGGCGAGTTGTCATCGACAACCAAGACGTGAGCGAGGGGAACCGCCTCGAGCACCGCAGGAACAATGAGCGGCAAGTTTTCCCGTTCGTTGAACGTCGGAATGCAAATCACGGCCCCGGCACCTTTTCTTGGGTCTGCCATAGAGGCCAGCTTCATAGCATAGAGCGATTTGCCTAGGTTCAAGCATATCGAACGAGCCCCGATTTATGGGACACTTACACCCTTTCCAAAATGAGGACCAACGCGTGACCGACGTTCAAGCCATCCAGCATTTGCAAGCCTACTTCGCCAAAGAACAGGGAGCCAAAGACCTGGCACCTGATGATGGTCTTCTCAGTAGCGGACTGCTCGACTCCCTCGCCATCGTCAAGCTTCTGAGCTATCTCGAAGAGGAGTTCGATGTCGAAATCGATGACTCCGACTTCGATCCGGAGAACTTCGAGACCATTGCCTCGATTGCAGCCCTAATCAGCACACCGAGCGCCTAGCGTGGATTTTTCAATCACCCCGGACCAAAAAGCGTTCCGGAGATCGGTTGCCGAGTTTGCCAAGCTCGAGCTTCAGGGTGACGTACGAGCTCGCGAGACGAGTGGCGAGTTTTTCTGGGACGGCTGGAAAACGTGCGCAGAGTTTGGAATCCAGGGCATGCCGATGCCAGAAATGTATGGCGGGCTTGGGCTCGATGTGACGACATGTCTTATCGCAATGCAAGCTCTGGGAAGGCACTGCCGTGATAGTGGCTTTCTCTTTTCGCTCAACTCGCACATGTGGACGTGCGAGATTCCCATCCTCGACTTTGGCACCGAGGAGCAAAAGTCTCACTACTTGCCGCGCATGGTTAATGGCTCCCTTGTTGGCGGTCATGCGATGACCGAACCGGGCTCTGGTTCGGATGCCTACAGCATGCGCACCACTGCAGTAAAAACAAACGCCGGCTATGTGCTCAATGGCTCCAAGGTTTTCATCTCCAACGCTCCCATCGCCGACGTCTTGCTCATCTTCGCAAGCACCGATCGCGATCTTGGCTGGGCAGGAATCACAGGGTTTCTCGTAGAGAAGGACAACCCGGGACTTCACGTTGGCAAGCCGCTTAGCAAGATCGGGCTGAAGACGTCGCCAACCGGGGAGCTCACACTAGAAGACTGTTTCGTGCCTGAGAGCGCCATTCTTGGTCGAATTGGCCAAGGTTCGGCGATCTTCAGTGCAGAGATGGAGTGGGAGCGCTCCTGCCTCTTTGCCTGTCATCTTGGTGCGATGCAACGACAACTCGACGAGTGTGTGCAGTATGCCAAGGACAGAGAACAATTCGGAGAACCCATCGGCAACTTCCAGGGAGTCTCGCACAAGATTGCCGACATGCGGGTTCGCATCGAGCTTGGGGAGATGATGCTGCACAAAGTCGCTTGGATGAAGAGCCGCGGCAAGCGCGCACCGCTAGAGTCCGCGATGGCGAAGCTTGTGGTGAGCGAGGCCTACATGGCCAGTAGCATCGATGCCCTCCATTTGCGAGGTGGCTACGGCTTCATGAGTGAGTACGAGGCTGACCGCGACCTGCTCGACGCTGCGGGTGGCAAGATCTACTCGGGTACTTCAGAGATCCAACGGAATATCATCGCGCGTTTCTTGGGGTTGTAGTTGGCGTTCCTCGTTCACGATCTGTTGCGCAGAAGCGCTAAGAAAACTCCCGACGCTCTCGCGGTCCAGGGGCCCAAGCAGTCGCTCACGTATGCCGAGCTCGACGCTCAGAGTGACGCACTGGCTCAGCATCTACGAGCAAATGGCGTGGCTACCGGCACTCCTGTCGGAATCGCCATGCACAAGAGCCTTGCATCGATAGTCGGGGTCTACGGCATTCTCAAGGCAGGGGCATGCTACGTGCCCATCGATGCATTTGCTCCTGCGCAACGCAGTGCCGCAATCATCGCCAACACCAAGCTTCGCCACCTGCTCACAACCGCAGATCGGGTCGCAACTCTAGCGACCGAACTCAAGAGCTGCGAAGAGAGTGCGACGCTTCAGCACCTCTTCCTTCCAACACCGCCAAAGGCTGGGGTTTTGGCGCCAAAAGGCACCACCTTAACGGTCTGGACTGAGCCCATCGAATCGCCCCCGCTGCCGGCCATCACGGACACTCATGTCGCTTATGTGCTTCACACCTCAGGCTCGACAGGCACCCCAAAAGGCGTCGCCATCACGCACCGAAATGCACTGTGCTTTGTTGAGTCTGCATCGCAGTATTGGGAGGTATCGGCAAGCGACCGACTGTGTAGTCAAGCACCCCTTCATTTTGACCTCTCGGTCTTTGACTTGTACGTGGCAGCCCACGCGGGCGCCAGCATTGTTCTTATTCCCGAGTTCTATGCCGCTTTTCCAAAGAAGATGGCCAGTGCCATCGATAGCCACGAAATCACTATTTGGAATTCCGTCGTGTCCACACTGACTCTCATGATGGAGCGAGGCAAACCCGAGACCGCGAGTTTTTCGAGCCTCCGCTCAGTGATTTTCTCAGGCGAGGTAATGCCCGCACGATACTTGCGCCGCCTTCATGAGCACATGAAGTACGCTTCCTTCTTCAACGTATACGGCCAAACCGAGGCAAACTCTTCGCTGGTGTACGCGGTCGATAGGAATGCGATTCCCGACGAAGACGACTGGAAGGTGCCACTAGGAACAACCCTGCCAAACTTCGATGTCTTCTTGGTCGCGCCCGATGGCACAGAAATAACCGAGGTAGGTGTGCGTGGTGAGCTCTTCGTTCGGGCCCATACCGTAGCCGCTGGCTATTGGGGGAACCCTGTCCTTAGCAGCGAAAAATTTGTCATGGATCCTCGCCCCGCGCAGCGAGAAAGTCGTGCATCGGTCTATCGGACAGGTGATGTTGCTTACTGGGGCGAAGATGGCAACTACTACTTTGGGGGTCGCACTGATGACATGATCAAGAGTCGTGGCTACCGAATTGAACTTGGTGAAATTGATCTCGCCCTGCTCTCCTGTAGCGGTGTTGAGAGTGCAGCGGCTATTGCCATCCCAGACGACGAAGTTGGCAACCGAATTCTGGCGTTCGCAACGATTGCCAAGCACAGTCATCTCGATGGCAAGGCAATCCTTGCCCACTGCCGAGGTCGGGTGCCCAAATACATGATCCCAGAAGTGCTTTACCTCGAGGCGGATCTCCCGCGAACATCCACCAACAAGATTGATCGCAAGGCGCTTAGAGTTCTTGCTCAAGAGAGGCAGGAGACGAAGGAGTGAAGACGAAGATTCGAGAGCTGCGCCCCGAGGACATGCAGAGTTTCGCCGAACTCACAGCTTCTCGAGACAATTTGACCCGCAAGGAGTCAGATGCGCGAGCTGAGGTCGTCGAATGGGTGGCTTTTCGCAATCCGACTCGAGATGACTCCCCGCACTACTTTGTGGGGGTGCAGGGAGACCGAGTCGTTGCTCACCTCGGTCGCATGCCCACGCTGTTTCAAATCGGTGGTACTCGCGAGATGGCCTCGTATTTTCATGATCTGTATGTACATCCCGAGCTCAGGCAGGAAGGAGCCCAAGGCTTTTTCCTCTCGATGAAGATGTATCGCAAGTGCGAAAAGGCCAGTAAGAGTTTTTCTGCGATGATCTGGACGAACGAGATTAATATAGCGCTCCAGAAGGCTCGTAAGTACAAACAAATGTGGACCGACAAGCGCGTGATGGTCTTGGGGCTGAGGCAGAAAATTGAGAAGCACGTATCGGGCACTGCTGCGGTTCCTGCGGTGAAGGCGGCGCGTGCCTTCATTAGCGCGGGAATTTGGGCCAACAACCTGCGCCTGCGCACGAAAGCGCGGGTAGAGCGGATTGAGAACTTCGATTCGCGTTTTGACATCCTTAGCGAGAGAGCCGCTCCGAGAATTGGTATCTGCCCGCACAAGAGCAGCGAGTATTTGAACTGGAAGTATGCGCATCGGCCTCATCTGGACTTTGCAGCATTTGCACTTCACGACGAAGCCGGGCAACTCAGCGGCTTCTGCGTCGTCATCAACCCCGATGAAACCCACACCGGCTCGATTGCCGAGCTCCTTGTTGTTGATAACGATCGCCCGGGAATCCATGCGCTGCTAGAGCGAGCAGTGCGACATCTAGAGAGTGTTGGCGCCGAAAGAATCGAGGCGGTTGCCACCAATCCAATCTACAGCCAAGCGCTACACGAACGCCTCTTTCGGCGTGTAATGCGGGTGCCACTCTTCTTGGCGAAACCGGAAGCTTCACAACATCAGAACTTACTTCTCAGCCCAAGCAATTGGCACATGGGACTCGGCGACTCAGAAGGCCCATTCTAGAGGTATCAGTGACCGATGAGTTGACAAGAGTATCTGTGCAACAGTCAGCTTCGCTAGTGGCTCTATTGACGCTACAGGCAGCTCGGTGCGCTTCTAACAAAGCGGGCAGGCCTACAACCTCTTGACCGCTCTTCTTCTGCTGCTCGCGGCCATTGGGGTCTATGCCATAGGCACCCGAACGATTGGCAAGTGGGATGGTGGTTTGACACGTCTTGGGCAAAGCTATGGGCTTCTATTGGAAGCGCCCACCGACGGCGAGAAGAACCGACGAGCTGGAGCGATTCTCGGGGTTGAGCTTCGACTCTGGAGGGAGACCAACACCTTCTCGCCAGAACAAAGCGGCCGTACGCGTCTTCGAATCGAGGCGCTCGACAACTCTGTTGCGTGGTCCTGTGCCTTCTACAACAAGCATGCCGCTGTGCCCAAAGTTGGCACCGAAGTAGCGATTGACGACCCTGTCCTTGGGCGCCACGCCAGATGTGTATCCACAGCGCGGCACGATCCGAACGAGGGTCTCTCAGAAGAAGTACGACTACAACTATTACAGTGGTTCACTCCGAAGAGCTTTCGACTTCAAAGGCATCTCGTGCGGTGGGTACGCATTGGCGAAGGCCTCATTGAAGTCGACGCTGTCGGGCACGTCTTTACGGAGAAGTATGTGGAGCAACTGCTGGCGGAGGTTGTTGGTTTCGTCCTAGCCCTTCGAGGCACGCCACTGTGTGGAGAGCCACTTGCCGCTCTCCGATCCTCACGTCTCCCGATTGCGCGTGCCCTTCCCAGTAGGTCCGACAAGGACTGACTGGCCAGCTTTGGCATCGTCACGTCTGCTGGGCCAGAGGCTACTGCTGCTGTCCGCCCGTCGCAGCTGCACCACCATTCGCCGAGCCGGTGGTTTGGCCTCCGCCAAAATCGCTTGCGCCACTCTCCACCCGATCGCTGGAACGGCGAGGGACCTGTGCGGCAATCGCTGCGGGAAAACGTCCAGTCAAGACCACAAGTCCCTGCGTCTGTGAGGTGATGGCTTCAAACTGCATCATGTCAGCAAGAACATCATTCTGCGTTTGCTTGCTGGTTTCGAGCCGAAGTCCCAATTGCCAAGCTCGCGTGAGTTCCATTGCAATACTGAGGTCTGCGCTTGCTCGCTCGGTTGTCCCCCTAGCTTGGTCAAGTGTGACATCGATAATGTCACCGGTCGCGTATGCGGCCGCTACGCCCGCAACCATCGGACGCTTGGTGGGCAGTGGCATCGTGACATTGGTAAAGTACTGAGTGTTAACCGTCGTATCACCACCGAAGAGGTTGGCCGCCACACCTCGAGTCCAACCGATAGAAGCGCGCCCACGTTCGTGTGAGTAGGTCACTGCTGCCGACGCTCGAGGAACCGTGAGCCCGCGAGCGAGTCTTGGGTACTCCCCGATCACATCCAAGCCAAGAGAGGCGTTAGTTGAGAACGACGCATTGACATTCCAAGTCCAGAACGCCCCGGGCCCCAATGTGAGCGAACGCTGCAGATCAGGAACTTCTTGTTTGTTAAACCCCGTTCGAAAGTCGACGCCTACGAGATGCCTTCGAAACCCGCGCTCTACTCGTATTCTGTGCTCGATATTGGTTGTCTCACCAGACTGTTCCACACCGCTCGTCGGAATGAATTTGCCCCCAACGATTGAGGTCTCGCCTGTGAGATTCTGCGTGAGCTGATGGCGATACGACAAGCTCGCGTTGTAGGCGATGAATTCGACGTCGCCATCGGGCAAGAGATCACCTTCTCCCACGACCTCATTGCCAGCTTGATCAAATCCATTCACCCGCCCCGAGTTGAAGCCAGCTCCCATACGCAAGCTGCCACGCGCCGATGTTGCCAAGATATTCTGATAGGAGAGTGTGTTGTTGTAGGAGTTGGCCTCGCTGTTGCGAAGAAAAAGCCGGGCCCCAAAAACATAGAGCAGATTGTGGATCCCTCGCCGATGCTCGTATGCCGCAGCCAACCCAGGGGCTAGGTCTGAGAAGCCATCGGCCTCGGGCTGCTGGGCTGCGTTGACATCATCGGTTGCAGGCACGCCCAGAATATTTGTCGAGTATCCAGTGCTCGCCGAGCCGGTTGCTACCAAGCTTGTATCTGCTTGCGCTCCCTGCGTGGCGCACAACACCACCAACAATCCTCCACCGAGCGCTAGCCTACTGAGCATGCCCGCATCATAGCGAAAGCACACCTCATTGACTATGATCCAACACTCACCCGCGGCGCACCTTCTCTCTTGTCTCTCGCTAGCACAGCAATAATCGGCGCCGTATGGATGGTGGTCACCAGGCTTGGTGCGCGCCTCGTCGGATTGCTCGGAACTCTCGTCATCACCCGCTTCCTCTCGCCTGAGGTTATGGGGGAAGTCGGTGTCGCAGTTGTTGCGGTCTTGACAGCACAGTTCGCATCCGACTTTGCTTTTGGCCAGTACATCGTCGTCAAATCAAAAGACGATCCGGGTGCGGTCTTTCATGCGTTCTTCTTTAACCTGATCTCCACCATTTTGGCGGCTGCGACGCTGCTTCTTCTGGCGGGCCCATTGGGAGACTTGCTCGGCGCCGAAGAAATGGAGCGCTATCTCCCGGTCATGGTGCTCTCCATGGTTTTTGAGCGCATCGCACGGATCCCGGAATCGATTGCCCTTCGCGAGCTGCGCTTTAAACTCTTCTCGGTTGCTTCTGCGGTCAGCGAGATGGCCTACGTTGGCGTTTCGCTTGGCATGGCTGCTGCTGGCTATGGCGGCGATTCCATCGTCTGGGCCAATGTCGCGCAATACGGCATCCGCTTCTTGTGGCTTGGTGGCGCTGTCGAACGTTCGCTTTGGTTCCACCCGGTGCGCATTACCTGGCGGCAAACCAAAGAGATGTTCCGTTTCGGTATTCCTCTTGCCGTTGGCAACGTGGCTCACTACTGTTCTACGAGCTGGGACAGACTCGTTGTAACGAAGCTCTTCGGAACCAGCGTGCACGGAGTCTATGCGCTAAGTAAAAGTCTTAGTTCGGTACCAGCGGACAACATCGGCGATGCGGTTGCCGATGTGCTCATGCCCTCGTTTGTCCGCATGGGTCCAGAGGAAGCTCGTGTCGCTGTTGTGAGAGCGTGTCATCTGGTCGCTGTCGTCGTGTATCCAATGGCGGCGGGGCTTGCGGCCGTCTCCCCCACCCTTGTCGCCGCACTCTTCAACGCAGAATGGGCAGGCATCGCCACGCCGCTCACCATACTCGCAGCTGTTTCACTGATTGACCCGCTTGGCGACACGATGGCGTCCTACCTAAAGGCTCGAGACATGCCTTGGGCTGTGATGGTGGTGCAGATTTCCTATCTAGGAGTTATTCTGGGATCCACCTTCGTGCTTGGCTACTACTATGGACTCTATGGTTCCTGCTTCGGTGTCGGTGTTGGCATGCTGTACCGGGCCTTGGCTGCCCTATACGCCGCGCATTACTATGACCAGGTGCGCATGGGTGAGATGCTGCTTGGCCTTGTGCGTGTGGCGCTGGCTGCCGCACTCATGGCGGGTGCGGTTGTGGGAGTCCGCATTCTCTTTACAAGCTCTCTCGAGAGCCCCGCTCTCGCCCTGTGCATTGAGATTGCAATTGGCGGGATTGCCTATATACCCGCGGTATTTCTCTGCGCCACCCCCATTGCTAAGGGTGTGGTCACCTGGATTCGCGATCGCCGAGCTGGCATCCACGATGACGATGACGACGATGACAGCGAGTAGACCTAGTGGCAAATTCTGATACGTCAGGCCAGCGACTCCGAGCTATTGCAGCATCCTTCCTCCTTGCACTGCGCTCGCTTCTCTGCGGGTTGCTCATACTCGTCCTCTTCGACCTTCTTCAGGTTGGCTGGCACGACCCAGAGGCGTTGCTCAGTCCACATCGATACGCCGCTGCGGTGCTCCCCGCTTCGATCGTCATGGCCGCCCTCATCGTTGCTCCCTTGCTGGCGATTCGAAATCGCCTTCTCGAGTGGCAGGTTGCCAATCTCCGAATCGCATTTGCGATTTCCATTGGAGCTCTCCTCACTTGCATCGCAGCTGCGTGGCTCGCATGGACTCGCAATCTCCAGCTTCCAATCGATGCAGCCTTGGTCGTGGGAACAGGTGCCGCATCCATCATCCTCATGGCCATTGCGATTGTTCGAAAGCGCTGGCCGCCGCAAGCGCTTCTCCTCGCAATGCTCCTATGGGGCGCCTACATTGCGATCGGCGCCTACCATCGCATCCTAGCGCAGCACGCACTTTGGCCGGTACTTGCACTGTGGATTGTGGCCGCCACGCTCAAAGTGCCAAAGCCAAAGCTTGTTGCGGGGGGTGCTGCGCTGCTGAGCGTCCTTGGGCTTGTCGGCTATGAAGCCGATCGTATGACTGTCGCGCGTTTGGTGCAGCGATCGGTTGTCTCCGCACCTATTGCCGAAGCGGTGCGAGGAATCGTGGACGTTGACGCCGATGGTTATAGTGCGATTCTCGGCGGCGGCGACTGCGACGATTTTGATGCCGCCTTGTCTCCCCAAGAACTCGAAGTGGTTGGTAACGGCAAGGACGACAACTGCCTTGGCGGAGATTTGCGATCATTCGAACCAGTTGGCACTGGCATGGTTGGCGTCTCCTCGCCCGTGAGTCCTCTGCCCGACATAGTCATTCTCTCACTTGATGCTGTGCGTGCGGACTACGCGACCAAGGAGTACATGCCCAATCTTGCACGGTTGGCCAAGCGAGGTCTGCACGCTCCCATTGCCTATGCTGCCGCTCCTCACACTGGTGTCTCCATGGTTGGACTCATGACGTCTACGGTGGGGATAGACAGCCAGCGGCACGGTCGATTCTTCGGCTACGAGCCGCAGATTGGTATAGTTCTTAGGAACGCAGGATACCAAAGTGTGGCCATTCACTGTCTAGCGGATCTCGTCTCCGACATGGTTCAGGGCTTTGACTTTGTCGACAACCAGCTCGGCCCTCGCTGCAAGACCTTTGCGGGCACCACCGCCAAAGCCATGGGCGACCTTGCGCTTCAGTATCTGCGCCATCGCAAGAGCGACAAACCGCTGTTTCTCTGGGCCCATTTCACCGATCCCCACCTTCCCTACTTTAGGAGCTATCGCCAAGAAGTAGCCCGCGTAGACGCGGAAGTCGGTCGTATTGTCGATGCGCTCAAACCCAATTCCATTGTTGTCGTCGTATCCGATCACGGAGAGTCGTTCGGTTCTCATGGATTCAAAGGGCATATCTGGCGGCTTGATGAGGAGATGATTCGGGTGCCTCTAGTCATCGCCGGGCCCGGAGTTCCCAAGACCACTATCGCATGGCCCACAAGCCTTCTCGACGTGGCACCAACGCTTACCGACGTTTTGGGGCTAGCCAAACCCGTGGGCTGGCAGGGCGCCTCGCTTCTCGAAGCCCCCGGCACACGCCCAATTGTCTTCGAATCGGTCTACCGCGGTCTAGTGGACCTCCATGGCATACGTCTGGGCGACTACAAACTCACCCACGATCGCCGGCACAACACCTACGAACTCTACGATGTCGTGCACGACCCAGGCGACACCAAGAATCTTGTCGCCGAGGAAGTGAAGCGGTTTCGAGACATGCGAGAAGAACTCGGCCGAGTATTCGACGAGCTGCACAACGACCAGGGAGTCCTAAGAAAACTTCTACTTCTTGAATCTCGACCCAACGTGATGCCCGATCATGTTGGGCCGTTGCAGTAGCGAGTGCGCGATTCATGACTAGTGCGCGATTCATGAATATAGAACGCGCTCACTCGTCTTCTCGCCGATGGAATGATTTTCGCTGATGGCAGATCGGTGTGGCATTGGGCCGCGTTCAGCGACAAATCAATGTGGGGACTTGATTGGCATAACTCGTACTCCTGAGAACGGCGAGACCCAACGCTCCACGCGCGAGAACGAATGCCCACGGACACACGCCCTAAGGTCAGCATCACTCACGCCTATCCTGTGCTGTGATAGCAAACTTTCTACTCATCGTGCAGGCGTGTACTCTGTGGCATGGCAGCGTTTCGAACCCATCTTTTTCTCGCTGGCACGGTGCTCTTGGGCATGGCGACAATGGCGCAAGCAGAATCGCCAGAACCTAAGACCGCACCCAAGCCAGCGTGGACGGTCCAGGTGGATCCGCTCACGACAATGCTGGGAATTGGCCATGTGCTCATCGAGCGTCGAGTCGCAAATCACATCGCAGTCTACGCGGGCCCAAGCCTCAAGCTCTACGACAATCTCTTAAGCGACGATGAAGGGTATCGCGCCGTTGGCATTGAGTTTGGTGCTCGGTGGTTCTTCTCAGGAACGGCCCCTGCGGGTTGGTGGGCAGGGGGGCGTGCGACGGTCGCGAATGTCAGCCATGACGACGAGAGCCGAGTGGGTGGCTACATTAGCGCACTTGGTGGCTACGCATGGATCTTCGATAACCGCTGGGTCGTCTCCGCCGCCATCGGCATTTCCTACTTTGACTACAGTGTGGGAGGCGTTGGGGTGGATGGAATCTTGCCTGGTGCTCATACCGGAGTAGGCGTCGCATTCTAAGCCACGGCCAGATGTCCTAGAAGTGTAACGCTGGCGAGTTAGAGCCCCTCCTCAGGCTTTGCTTCATGGGGTACAATGAATCTCTCGCATGAAATTCCTTTTCATACTCGCTTCCATTTCAACACTCGTCGGCTGTCAGTTTGATGGCTCCAATTTGCGAGGAGCGGAAGACGCTCCCAACACAGAAGTGGATGCGGATGTCGGCAGCGACGGGTCTAGTGGCGATGCGAATGCTCCGACGCCGAGCTACAGCGCATATTGGAGCTTTGATAACGATGTCTCCGATGCAACTGGTGTGCATGACGGCGTGCTGAGCGGGCCAGCGGCGCTTACCTCCGGGGGACGAGGATTCGGTGGCGGTGAAGCGCTGGAACTTCTGGCGGATGGGGCACGCATGGACATCTCCAATCCGCGGGAGTTTGACTTCAATAGCGACTTCACCTGGCACGCCTACATCAGAACGAACGATGGCTCTGGTGCCGTATTCTCACGAAATCCCCTTGGGTCGGAGTGGAACCAAGGATCAAAGGCTCTCTTTATTCGCAGCAATGACGTGGATTGGGACACCGGCTGGGTTAGCAATCCACATACTCGAGTCCGAGTCGACGATGGAGAGTGGCACCAGATCATCGCTACCTTTGAAGCCAACACAGACCGGCTGAATATCTTTGTCGATCCAAGCGTTGGAGATACGAGCGGAAGCTATAGCGACACTCACGATATCAATCGATTCGATGAGCACACGCACAATCACCTCTCCGGTATTGCGGAAACGGGGTTTTCCCTAGGCCAAGCGAACTTCACAGGCGGCCTCTCAGACTTGGGGACGCTTGAGGGGCTCATCGACGAGGCGGCCATCTTCGATCGCGCCTTGGTCGGTAAGGAGCTTGACTTGCTCATCGCCCAGGGCCCGTCCGCCCTCTAGACAACTTGCGACCTGGGTACCTGGGTATATCCGACATAGGAGCACACTCTCGTGCCTCCAAAGAAACCATGCGAAAGAGACAAAGCAACATTGGCGGTCCTGCGCGTTCGACTTCGTGATGCGAGCGACTATGCTCGGCGCCAATGCCCTCGGTGCTCGACCTAATTCCCGCTTCAAAGAAACACGTCATCTGGGACTTCAATGGGACGCTTGTTGATGACGTGACCTTGGTGCTGAACGTAACCAACGACATTCTTCGAGAACGCGGGTTGCCAGGCATTGATGCGGAGCGCTATCGCAAACTCTTCTCGTTTCCGGTCTCCAATTATTACGCCAAACTCGGCCTTCCTGGCGAGGGAGAAGCCTTCCGTGCAGTTGCCGATGTCTTTGCCAAAAACTTTGAGTCTGGCATGCACGACTGTGGTCTGCGAGATGATGCAATGCCGTGCCTATTGGCCCTTCACGAGAGAAACCTCACTTCATCGGTGCTCTCGGCATCTCGCCAAGAATCGCTGGAAGCGCTCACCGAACAGTTCGGGCTCTCCGAACTCATGACCGAGGTCTGTGGCATTGATGATCACTATGCACACGGCAAGATCGAGAGCGGTCTCAAATGGATCCAGGAGACCAAGAGGACTCCCGAAGAGTTAATCGTGGTCGGCGACACGGCGCATGACTTCGAGGTGGCAACAGAGCTTGGTGCTTCGTGCATCCTTGTGAGCTTTGGGCACAGCAGTCGTGACAAGCTCGAGAAGTGTGGCTGTCCAATAGCCGACTCACTGTCATAGGCAGCCAATAGCTCTGTTAGTCGATCTGGATTTCACAAGCAACGTGGATTGGAATGTTGAGTTCTTGGTGTTGCACACCAGCCGCCTCCGAGTCGCCACCACAGGTGCTGGTTGCGACTGCCTCGGTTGCCAGCCATGGAACACTGGTCTCCACATCCTTTCCCTCTTGGCCAACGATGCTGTGCACAACGTAGTTGCGCGTTCTCAAGACCATCATCATCGCTACCAGCGTGCCACAAGCCAGGCGCTAGAGCTTGTCGAGGCCAAAGCGCGCGAGGGTCTTGCGAATGCTCTCTTCGCGCTCCCGAGGCAAACGGCGCAAGGCTTGGCTCGCCATTCGAGCAGCAGTGCGAGCCGTCGACTGGGCTATTGGCGGATGCAGTGGCGCAAAATCTCCAACGACGGGCCGAGTGTCGAGATCCAAGAAGCCGACAGTTCGAAATCGGCTCCGGTTTGCTGCGAGAAATTCGCAGAGCGCTTCAAAGCGACGAATCACCGACCAGTCTGGGTGCGCAAAGTCCTGTGGCAGTTTTCGATCGCGCAAGAGCTCAAAGGAGTGCGAGACAATCACAAAGCTGCGCCACGCTTCGGAGTAGGCCTGTTGCATAGCCGCCTGCATTTCCAACGCAGAGACCGCGCACAACTGAGCGGGCCGATAGTGGCCTGGATAGTCGCGAAAGCTCGACACCGGATACTCCCAAAGGCCTTCTAGTTGCCGAGGCTGCACCAACATCTCACCAATGTCGAGGCCACACTCACTCTCGAGGTATGAGTAGTTGTAGCTTGAATCGTATCGAATGCCGCATTGAGCAAGCGCCTCGAGTGTTTGAAAGTCTGCTCCAAAGTTTCCTGCACGATAGGCATTCACGTTGTGAGCCCCCGCTGCACGCAAGTTTGCGAGCGCCGTTTCAATCACTACAACTTGGTCTTCACGACTCAGCTCTCGAATATTATACGCGCGAGTGCTCCCCAGCAGCGGATCAGACATTTTCTCAAACCACTCTGTGTGAATGTGAAGCTGAACCTCCGAGCCAGTCTCCTGAATGTCCTCTACAATTTTTGCGAGCGGAGCAATACCGATCTCGCAGGCCATGAGAGCCTCGATAAAGAAAACACCCTTGAGTCCATGTCGCTTCAGCAGATCAACCTGGTACTTGATGCCAAAGTCGCCATCTGGGGTTGCTCCATAGACATCCCGCGCTAGATCTCCCGCCAGCCCATCGCGCTTCCAATCCTCACACCGGGGCCATGCCTCTACATCGACGGTGATCATCACCTCAAGTGGATCTCGCGAAGCCATGGGTGCAGGCTACCAAAAGCTGCACACGCAAAGATACGCAACCCACTCGCTACTGGGGTAGCAGGGAGTGCTTCCCTGCTAGCGCCATTGCTCGCCTTACCCGCTGCTGCCAGATCAGCCCCCGCGCACGAAGCTTCTGGAAGAGCTGCTCGGACTTGTTGCTCGGCATCCTTGGCAGGTCGATTCCAAAGGCTTCACGTAGGATCGTCAAGTACTCGCCGTCGGAACCAATGGTCCTCGCGGGATGGCCCGTCAACTTGTAGGAACCATCGATGAGAGACGCAGTTCCAACCTCGGTTTGTAGGACGCAGATTCGGGCCCTAGTGAACCAAGAACGGGTACAGGTTTGATGGTGCCTGCACATTGGCTCAAACTCCGACATCTGCCGCGAGACAAGGGAAAGTTCGTAGCCTTTGGACTCTCCATATACGTTCTCAACTTCGTAAAGCAATTGATCGCCAAGCGAAGCGAGTCGGTAGCTCGCCTCGGAATCGGAGCGAAGAGAGCCAGCCTTCAGTGCCAACGGAAGCGTGGAGCCATCGCCAAATCCCACATCCACTAGGAATGGCGCGCCGTCGCACCAGACTCGCAGTGCCATATGATCGAAGTTAGCACCAATGCTCGCCGCTCGAATCACCCGCGAGGAGAGAAGCTCGACCGAGAATCCAATTTCACGAAGAAGCCAGGCAAAAAGCCCATTGAGCTCATAGCAAAAGCCTCCTCGCTTCCGTCTCACTATCTTGCGGAACAGGCTCGCGGTATCAAGCTTCAGCGCGACCCCCAGATGGATGTCGAAATTCTCGAATGGCACGGACCTCAGATGTGCTTGGCACAAGGCCTCAAGACACTTGAGATTGGGTTGGGCGTGGCCGTGAAAGCCGATCCTGGCCAGGTAGAGGTCCTTGTCCATACTGCGTATACGGAGAAAAACAGCATAGGTTACAAGGCATTAGATGCATCCAAGATGGACGCAGAGGTCTCACATCGGAACTGACGCGATTGGTAGACGCGCCCAAGCCTCTTAGCTTCGGCTGAGTGCAGCTCGGTAGAGCCCCAAGTACTCGTCCGCCATTCGATCTGCCGAGTAGTCCCGAAGCACCCGCTCGCGTCCGGCAAGAGCGAGCTTGGCGGACTCGGCCGGATTGTCGCGTAAGCGAAGCAGTGCTGCAGACATCGCTTTGTTGTCACCTGGAGGAACCAGCACGCCACAGACGTCCGTCTCAATAACCTTGGAGATACCACCAACATCGGTACTCACCACCGGAACTTGCGTTGCCATCGCCTCGAGAATCACGAGAGGCAGACCTTCGCTCAGAGAGGGAAGAGCAAACGCATCGAGTGCCGCGATGATGCGATGTGCGTCGTTGCGTCGCCCGAGAATGTGAATAGCATCAGGGTGAGCACTTCTCGCCCGCGCGTCTTGGAGGGCAGTCATCTGATCGCCATCGCCGACAATCACAAGCTGCAGTTTCTCCCCCAAGTTGGCTTCCAAGGCGACAATGAGCGCAGCCTGGTTCTTGTTCGTGTCGCATCGGCCAACGGTTCCAACAACCCAGGCGTTCTCCGAAATGCCAAGTTCGCGACGGACAGCTTGCCTAGCCTGGGAGTCTGGACGGTGCACGTCAAGACGGATCCCGTTTGTAATGATCCTGATGCTATTGGGAAAGGGATAGGCCCACTGTTCTCTCGCGTGCTCAGCAGTTTTCTTAGATACGGCGACGAAGCTATGCACAAAGGGAGATCCAAAGCGTCGCAGGATTCGCCCCATCCGACTCACCAAGTGTCCCTCGCCATGCTTGGTGTGAACCACAACGTGCCCCGAAAGCCTGGCAGCGGCGGCGGCATACACAAGCGGCGGCGTGTTGTGGGTGTGCACCACATCGACAGCGAGCCGGTGAAGCACACGTGCCACGTTCCGGGGCAGTCTCCAGTCCAACCCTGGCTTTTTTGCAATCACCACAACCGGGATCTCCGCCTCGGCAAAGGCCCCAGCAAGCGGACCACCACCCGGATCACCAGAAAGCGAGATCACCAAGACCTCGTGGCCTTTTGCGCGCTGAGCCGTAGCGAGGTCGAGTGCTACTCGCTCGGCGCCTCCCATCCCCAACGAACCCAAGACGTGTGCGATTTTCATGATGCATCTGCGCTTCGCGAAATCGAGCGCTCCCAGCGATTGTGTTCGCAGGTCTAACACGTGACGATCGCATCGTGCGAGTTCTCCACGTATTGCATAGCTCCTTGCCAAATCTTTCGGGCTACAGCATCCGAGCAAACTACATTATGCGGTGCCAAGAGGACCTGGGCATGATCTGCGACGTCGTGACTTCTGCCCAGCATCCCAACGGGGAATCGCTGCGCGAGGCAATCGATGGTCGCAACTACTTGCGCACTCCAAGCCAGCCGGCTCGCAAGACGGGACTTCGCGAACTCGGCATGATGCATGCGCTCAAGAACACCATCGAGCGCGCTGTTCGGGAGTTTCGTCCCGATGTCATCCACGCTGCATCACCGGTCCTCGTTGGTTTGCCTGCACTTCGCGTGGCACGAAAACACAAACTCCCATTTGTCTATGAGGTTCGCGATCTGTGGGAGAACGCGTCGGTTGATCGCGGCAAGTGGGAGTACGACTCGCTGCCATATCGTGGAGCAAGAGCCCTCGAGACGATCCTGTTCAAGAAGAGCGATGCAATCATCGCAATTTGCGATGCCCTCCGCGCGGAGATTGCTCCCCGCATTGGCAAGAATACGGAGCTGCATGTTGTGCCCAATGGCGTGGAAAGCTCTCTCTTTGTAAGCAGACCTCCCGTTCAATCCGTGCTGGAACAGTGGAATCTACATGACAAGACTCTGCTCGGCTACATTGGTGCCTTCCAGCCGTACGAAGGTCTGGAAACGCTGATTGCAGCCATGCCGGCCATCGCCAAGGACATTCCCAATGCCCACCTGATGATCACGGGTGGTGGCAATGCGCTCGAAGCCGAACTTCACGAGCTCGTCCGATCTAAGAATTTATCTAATCTCATTACGTTCACAGGGCGCGTGCCACACGAAGTCGTTCAAGACATGTACTCGGTCGTGGACCTCATGGTCTATCCACGCATCAGCACTCGTACCACCGAACTCACAACACCTCTAAAGCCGCTCGAAGCCATGGCGTTGGGCATTCCAGTGATGCTGAGCAGCACCCAGGCAATGCGCGAGCTGGTCCGGACCGGAGACACCGGCTACGCATTTCCTCCCGGCGATGCCGACAAGCTGGCCGAATCGGCGATTGAAGCACTGAAGAACCCAGAGGAGCGCAAGCGGCGGGCAAAAAACGCACGCCGCTATGTCGAAGAAGAGCGTCACTGGCCGAGCATTGTGGCGGACTACCAAGCGATTTACGCCGATGCGATAGCCAAGAATCGGCGCCGAACGTAGCTCGCGCCAGGGCTTCACTAGTACACTTGGCGAGTGCCAATTAAAGTAATCTGCGTCGCTGGAGCTCGCCCCAACTTCCCCAAAATTGCGCCCATCATGCGCGCGCTTGGGGCCAAAGAGCGCTTTGAAGCCAAGCTCGTTCACACAGGCCAGCACTACGACGACGCCCTTTCCAAGGTGTTCTTTGATGAACTCGGCATTCCCCGTCCCAACATTGACCTTGGAGTCGGCTCGGGTACACACACCCAGCAGACAGCCTCAGTCATGACGCTCTTCGAGAAGGTCCTTGAAGACGAACAGCCCCAGGTCGTTTTGGTCGTTGGCGACGTCAACTCAACGGTTGCCTGTTCTCTGGTGTCATCGAAGTTCCGCCTCAAGCAGCCCTTCACTTGCACCCGCGGCACACGCGACCGACCAATCATGATTCACGTAGAGGCGGGACTTCGAAGTTTTGACAACGATATGCCCGAGGAAATCAATCGCAAGGTAACGGACTGCCTGAGCGATGTGCTCTTTGTCTCCGACCCCGCTGGCAACGTGAATCTCGCCAAAGAGGGAACCAAAGCCGAACGCATTTCCTTTGTGGGCAATGTCATGATCGACACGCTGCTCGCCGCCAAAGAGAAGGCCATGAGCTCCGAGATCCTCTCAACGCTTGGCCTCCAAGAGGGTGGCTATGGACTCGTGACTCTTCACCGCCCAAGCAATGTTGACGACCCTGAGCAGCTTGAGCACATCATTGGAGTTCTTGATGACATTGCCAAGCAAGATGTTCCTCTTGTGTTTCCCGTCCACCCACGAACCCGAGCACGTATCGAAGACGCAGGCATTGCCATGGACGAGTCGCGATGGTTCATGACGGGCCCTGTGGGCTACCTCGATTTCATGCGCCTGATGGCCGGCGCCAAGGTCGTACTCTCCGACAGCGGTGGAATCCAAGAAGAGACAACGGTCTTGGGAGTTCGTTGTGTGACCCTTAGGGAAAACACCGAGCGCCCAGTTACCATTGAGGAAGGCACGAACGTTCTAGCAGGGATTCGTCGAGAGACGATCATGCCAGCGTGGGAGGCAAGCATTGCAGCCGAGCCCTCTGGACGGATTCCACGCTTTTGGGATGGCAAGTCAGCAGAACGCATCGCCGACTACATGGACGAGATGTTCTCCGTCTAGTGTGCGGCTCAGAGGAATAGAAATGTGCTGGCGACGGGAGCTCGTTCTTTGACAAGGCGCGAAGGACGACCTTGCTGGGGCAAGCAAAGGATCTGAGCAACGATGAGCCGAAGGCGTTCAAAGGGCGAAGAACCGAGCCAGGGCGTTCTATGCCTCTGGATCCCACACTAGCTTGCGCTATGAATAGATTTGGCCTATTCGGGTGCATCAATAACGATGCGCCGAACACGGTGGAAGTTCTCATCACCGCCAGCATTGCCGTCAGAGCTGTAGAGGTTTGGAGCAACGAAATCGAGGCCCTCTGCAGAGAAGAGCTGTCCCAAGAGCGGATCGACGTTGTCAGAAAACCCGGGAAGGCTTCCAGCCACAGTCGTTAAGACATTTCCTGAGAGTTTGCGAATCATCCCGCTGTTGAACTCGCCGATGTACAAGACGTCGTCACCGTCAAGAGCCAACCCTGAAGGTCGGTTCACGCTTGAGGCAATCGCGACGCCATCAGTGCTCGCTGCCAGGCCATTTCCAGCCACAGTAGTCACCACACCAGCAAGCGTCACGTGACGAATGCGATTGTTTGGCGCATCAGAAACATAGATGTTGTCGTCGCTCGTTACGACGATATCGCGAATCGTATTGAACTGAGCGGCAGCTCCTATGCCGTTGCCAAACCCTGCAACTCCCGCTTCGCCCGCAAGAGGTGTGATGGTTTGTAGAACCGGATCATAAATTTTCACGGTGAAGTCCGTTGCGTCGCCAATGGCAATACGGCCGTCGCTTAAGGAAGCGAGCCCGCGCCATCGCCCTGAGTCATCCACTTCGATGGTTGCAATGCCAGTGACAAGGTCAACCTTCCAAAGCGCGCCCGTCTCAGCATCGAGGCTGCTGCGATCGGTCTGCACATAGAAATCGCCATTCGGAAGAAACACCATGCCGAATGGACGATTGAAACCGGGCTGGCGCACGAGTGTGGTTGTGTCTCCATTTGGCGTGACTTGCCGAATCGCATTGTTGCCAAAGTCCGCTACGAAGATGTCACCTGTGGGGCCAACGAGCACATTGACGGGGTTACTGAGCAACGCGAATTCTCGGGGACCATTGACCAAGCCCGCTGTGCTATCACCGATGAGCGTGCTGAGGCCATCGCCCAATGGATCGATTGGATGCGGACCAGCATCGGCAGGAGTTGCATCCGGCCCTGCTGCATCGGGTACGCCTGCATCCGGTGGCTCAGCATCGGGTGGGGGCGCGTCGGGCACGGGGGGCGTCGCGTCAATTACCGCCGCGTCAATCGGCCCTGCATCTTCTGAGAAGTCTCCAAACCTGCACCCAACAAAAAGCAGTGAGGCGGTGAGAGCGCACAGAGTTGCCTTCCCAGATATGATGGCCATCGTCTCCATATTGTAGCCTGGGACGCTGCGCTTTGGGGCTGTGGTTAGAGAGGTCATGCCAAGTCTCAAGGAAAACGCGAGGATTAGGGTTCGACTGCGCCGATGCTGATTGCCCCAGAGCGCCGTTTCCCCAAGATGTCCGTGTCTGGTGCCTGATCGGGGCGTGCCGCTCCTGCGGCAGCTCCATCGCCGGCTGGCACACCATAGCTCTGGACGAGCCGCTCAAATGCGAGACAAATGTCACCTGAACCATCAGCGAAACGGCCCTCTGCCTCAAGCCATGTTGGCATCACCATCTCTGTGACCTCGATCTTTGGGTCGCCTTCGATCCCCGCGGCGTCATTGCTGCGATTGATGAGGTCATCGCCGACGGGTATTGCGTCACCTCCATTGTAGTAAAGGTTGTTGTCAATCTCGAAGTCTTCCGTCTCGCCCTCTGGTGTGTCTGAGAAATCTTCCATACTGCCTGTCGGATCCGACCAGATGTTGTTGTAGAGGGAGATGCCTTGATTGGTGGGGTTGTCGCCTTCTTGATTGAAGCGAAAAGCGAACGCCGCACCCGGCATATCACCAACAACAGTGTTGTGTCGAAAAACAACGTCACGACCGCCTTTGATTCCCAGTGGGGCTCGCACTTCGTTATCGCTATTGCCGACGAGCAAGTTATTCTCAAAGAGGACATCGACAGCTTCGTGATACGAGTTGCCGTCTTCGCCTACCAACAAGAAGTTCGCGCCACTGTTGCCTTGATAGTTCGCAAAGACGTTTCGTCGTACGGCGATGCGCTCAGCACCTTCATACGAATCGTCGTTGCCGTTCGAATCCTTGATCACGATGAAGCTTGAGGTCTCACCTTCGTTGGTGCGTCCCGACGCTTCAAAATCGTTGAAGAAGATATTGTCCTGCACTGTGATATCACCAACGCTGTTGATGTCGATGTGTTCGTCACTGCCCTGTTGGTTGTAGAAGACATTGCGCTCGACAAGAATGTCTCGAGCGCCATTATTGATCTTGAGGAGGTCGTTGTTGTAGCTATCGTGAATAATATTGTTCCTAAGAGTTATTCGGCTAACAGCATCATCACCCCCCGAATCCCCGATGAGATCTTGGATGTGCACAACCAGAGCACCCGCTCCCGGCCCGTCGTGGGCAATATCGAAGCCGCTGATTGTGATGCCCTGCCCTTCGTACACGGTAACCACCGTCTCATCGTTGCGGAGACGCGCCTGATACGCTGGTTCTGCCCGCACAACGATGCCCTGTACAAACTGCGCGTCCAGGCGAATGCGCCCGGTGTAGGTTCCAGGTCCCACGAGCAGCGTTGATCCATCAGAAATACTCTGAACGCCGTGAGAAATCGAACCCCATGGAGCTGCCTCGCTTCCGTCACCGCTGTCATCATCGCCATCCACAGACACATGAAAGGTTGGTCCCTCATCGCTCGGGGCCTCACAGGAGGTTTGCGGAGTATCAGAAAGGCCGCTACCTGGGTCTTTTGCTGATCCACCACAGGCGATGACGTATGAGGATAGAAGGGGGAGAACAGCGCTCCGAAGGCGAGTCATGAGCAATTCTTGCCCGCCTACCGGCTCTTGTCTAGTTCGCCCAAAGTGACGAGTTGTGCTGCGCATAGTTTGCGGCCCCTAGCACACACAAAAGCTCGCAAGGTATCCCGTTAGTTGTGAGGGTAAGTCCTCATTCGCTCGCGCCAATTGCGGAAAATCGACGCGCTCGGCGCCGTCACCGGCAATGATTTCGCTAGGCGATTTCTAACGCTTCGCTAGGCGATTGCGAACTTCGTTGCGCACGAGTTTACCCAGGCCGACGCCCGTCATACTCAGCTTCTGCAACTTGCTGCGCAGGGATGGCCGTGAACGTGAGAGGCGCATCAGTGGCCTCACGTTGTTGGCAAGCTGCATCTTGTATCGGGTAGTCCCTGCGAGAAAATCGTAGTGGCTGTAGCCTGCCTCAATCGATTCACGGATGGCGCACACGTGAATCACCAATCCAGCGCGCACTTTCTTGGGCAGGTCCAGCTTGCGACCACTTTGATAGAAGCGAACCTGATTGTTCCAAATGATGCTGTAACTGGCGGCCACAGGTTCGCCCTCCACTTCAAGCCAGTTCAGCCAGAGCGCTCCAGCATGAAACAGCTCCCGCATGGTCTTTCTGTGGAACTCATGAAAGAGCGGCGAAGCAAAGGCGCCACCGTGGCCAACCTCTTGCCAGCGTTCCTCGTGTAGCGCAGAGAGCATCTCCAACGCAGACTCGAGTTCTTCTTCGCGCTCAACACGCTTGAGCACTGGCGGCCCGCCCGCCCACTTCTCCCAAGCCTTGAGCGAACGACGGATGAGGTAGCGTCGCGACGAGGGAAGCGAAGCGAGGTAGTCGTCCCATGACGATGGCAAGGTCACAAATGGTGCGCCACCAATCACTTCGTAGAGCGTAGCCTTGCCCATCGCTCTGGCGAGTAGGGGTGAAATCACCGCCTCGCTGCTCATTGCCGTGAGATCAATCTCATCCCATGGCGTTATGAGATCACCCTCAAGCGCTTCTCCAAATGCATTCGCAACGGCTTGCTCATAGCCGCGCTCTGCCAACAGGCCGATGTACTCCGAGCAGGTCTCGTGCTCTTCGTCTTCGCCAGAGCCGAGGAACTCAATGCGCTGCATGCTCAGCGGACCAACCCTATGCTTGCACATCGGAGCAAGGCCGACCAAACGTCCATCGAGGTGCATTGCTAAGCTGCACAATTCGCGACCTTGCTCCTTGCCATACACGCGCCACCAGTTGATGAGCCAAATTGGCCCCTGCATGACCTCGTTGGTTGCGGACTTGGCCAATAGCTCTCCCCAGGGCTCGCGAAGAGCCTCGAGCTCACTCGAAGTCGAAATGAGTGAAGTTCTTAGAGAAGACACTAGTGTCGGGTCCAGAATGGTTGATCGACGATCGCGATGGGAGTTCGCTCACTGGCAAGGCGCGAACAACGAGCTTGCTGGGGCAAGTGAGGCGCTGAGCAACGCAGAGCCGAAGGCGTCCAGAGGGCGAAAGGCCGAGCGAGTGCGAGCAAGAGTTTTGAATCCGACACTAGTATCCCAACTGTGGCACTGCGAGAACGCTTCGAAAGAACGAGCCTTTGTACTCGGGTTCGATCGCTATGCGTCTCACATCGTAGCAATCGGGTTCCCCCCAAAGAGGATGTGCTCCTGTGGCATTGGTGAACCCCACCTTGTAGCCAGCATCCCGAAGAGCCTCTTTGATGGGCCCAAGAGAGGTGAGCGAGCGCCCGATTGGATACGAGATCGAATCTACCGTCTCACCAAGTTCACGTTCCAAGTCTTGCTTGGCTCCTGCTAGCTCACTTGCGAGTTCTCCATGAGGCACAGTCTGCAAAGCTCGGTGACTTCGCGTATGAGACTGCACATCCATGCCCATCTTTCGGAGGGCGCGAACATCATCCCACGTCATCACAAACCCTTCACACATCTCACGCTCAATATCCCGGTTCCATGGAACGCCCAACGCATCCGCCATGCCATCGAGCATGCGCTCGACATCCAGATCGAACTGAATCTTCATGAGCTGCAAGATCGTTGCAAGTGCCCCTGCACGGTCCCCTTCCAAATCGAGTTCCAAGTGAGCGGGATACGCAAGCGTAATCTTCCCCTGCCCGGGCTTGGCATGGTGAAAGAGGTAGTTGATTCGGTCCCACCAGTAGATGCGGCGTTCTTCGATGTAGGAGGTCGCCATGAAGAAGACACCCTTCATGCCGTTGTCGTTGAGAATTGGCGCAGCAACCTCAAGGTTATCTAGGTAGCCGTCGTCAAAGCTCACCACTGCGGCGTTCTTAGGAAGCGCCTCTTCACCAGAGAAGTGCGCGCAGACTTCGTCGATCCCAACAACGTTGAAGTACTTGCCGAGCGTCTTCAGCTGAGCATCGAACGCTTCTGGGCCAACATCTATAACGCCTCGGTCAAACGGGTACACCTCGGGTGCATCAAACACACGGTGGTAGGTGAGAACCGTTAGATAGGGACTTCCAAAGCGGGCACGCGCCCGCAAAACACCTTCTATTAGGCCAACCCGATCGAGAAGAGAACACAAGCGCTGGCGAGAAGAAGACACTGAGCTAGATGCTACCGAAGCCTCTGAGCCTTCGCAATGTAGCCAGTTATGGGCTGCGGTTTAATCAGAAGCCAGCGTTGAGCCAGCCTTGAGCTGGGCAGAAACCAGCTAGCCCTGCTTGCGACGGCGACCAATCACGGCAAGTAGCATCAGAAAGAGACCTGAAGCTGCGCCGCCTGTACCACCCGATGTCGAGCAACCACCAACGACGGTGCCAGTTCCCGCTTGTGGACCGGTTCCATCATCTTGCCCAGGGCCGTTGGGATCTTCTTCGCCTGGCACTTCTGGTTCTGGCTCAACTTGACGCTCAGGAGCTGGACCACCAACACCAACAGCTGCCCAAGCTTCACTCATAGAAATACTCTCAGGGCTACCAGCTCCATATAGATCCTCAGCCGCGAGTTCGGTTGCTGCGCGTGCACCGAGGAAGTCGGTGTTCACATTCATGTAGTTCGAAAGCGCTCGATAGAAAATCTTCCCAGAGACATCGATTCCAACGCCTTGTACTTGGGTCGTGCTCATACCTCTTGGGTGAACGCCGCCCTGGGTAGCCAGATAGAATGCGAGGTTGGCGATGCCGGAGTTGAGGTGTACGCCGCCTTCGTCTTCCGTTCCCAGGTAACGAGAAGAGTAGTGATCGCTGGACCACCCATCTTGCGTTGGGTTGCTTAGGTATCGAATGGCGCCTATGGGAAGGTCTTCTGCCAAGATCCAAGTAGCACTTGAAACGCCACCGTTCCCATATGCGTCACAAACTGCAGAGAGAATATCGGACCATGCTTCATTTAGCGCACCTGGCTCGTTTTGATACACCATATTTCCGGTGTACTCCGTGAGTGCATGACCAAGTTCGTGGGTTCCGATATCAAGCACGGTGAAGTCATCGCCGTAAACCATCTCCGCGCCGTTCCAGAAGGCGTTCTCAAAGCCCACTCCAAAGTTGGCAATGCTGACAAGCTCGGCGCCTGCACCATCGTAGGAATCACGTCCAAAGAGGCCTTGTAGGCAGTCATAGGTCTTGCCTGCGGCGTCGTGAGCTCGATCGACATCCAAGTCGCCGTTTGGTGTGCTGTTCTCTACGCGAGCAACAGTTCCATAGTCCTCGGCTCCACCAGCATCGTATGTGGTGCGAAGTCGGGCCGAGTGAATGCGTGGAGCACGGTCGGCAAGCTCACCACTTAGCGCGTTGATGTAGACATCATCTTCCACCGGCATTCCCGCACGGTTTCCAGTGAGAACAAAGTGCCAGGCGAGCTCCGGTGAGCTTCCCTTGGAGCTGGCAATGTACACAAGCTGACCAGAAGAACTCGCATCCGCCCCTTCGGTGATCGCCATGGCAGCATCGCGTGCATCGGCCTGCGCAAAGGTCGGTGTAGAGGGAGCCTTGTCTCGAGACCAGCTAGTGCCAGTTGCAGACCGAATCTCTCCATCAGCATCGCGTGTAATTCGCAAGTCGCCACCAACAACCTCAAGACCATTGCGTCGCTGGCCATAGCGTTCGATCGTTTGTCCAAGCTCATCTTGTTCTGAATTCTTCAGAAGCAGTGAACCTTCGGCAATCTCGAACGCCGCGCCAACCTGATCAAGCTCGGCACCGAGCTGTCCGGAGACGAAGGCAGTGCGATTTGCTGAGCCCATCGTTAATCGTTCGACACTGGGAAGCGTACGAAGTGCGGGGTGGGCAGATTCCAACAAACTCTGTTGCTCTCCCACCGAGACCTCCTCTTCAGTGGCGCAAGCTGTAACTGCTGTCAGAAGCGTTGCAACAAGAAGGGGAGTACGGAGGAAGAAGGAACGAGATGCCATTGCACTAACTACAATCTGCAAAGCGCGTTCCGGGATTATCTGAAGCTAATGCATTGTTTTAAATGGGCCTACGCTGGGGCCGGACTCTCCACACCGGGGGATTTGTAGGTGGTGGGCACCTACCGCCCCACCACCCGGACTCCATACGTGTGTGATGTCAACCTACTAGTTTTACACGGGATCTCTCCCAAGAGGTTGCCTTGCGAACCAAGATGAGTTCGGGCCCCTGCTGCCATGTGCGCCGACGATCGGTCTCTGTGGTAGGTCTTTCCTATGAGCAACTTGCCCAGTCCTGACCAGCTTGAATCCGAAATCCTCCGACTCAAGAAAGAGAAGAATGTTGTCATCCTCGCGCATTACTACCAAGAGTCTGAAATCCAGGACCTCGCCGACTTTGTTGGCGATAGTCTGCAGCTCTCGGTGGAGGCCAAGAACACAGATGCCGACGTGATCTGTTTTTGCGGTGTTCACTTCATGGCCGAGACAGCAAAAATCCTCAACCCATCGAAGACGGTTGTTGTGCCGGATCTCGCTGCAGGCTGTTCACTTGCTGATGGATGCCCAGCCTCAGAGTTTGAAGAGTGGCTCAAGGACTACCCGGACCACACGGTCGTCACCTACATCAACGCGAGTGCAGAAGTGAAGGCTCTATCTGACATCACATGCACCTCATCGAACGCTGCCAAGATCATCAAAGCTCTGGGGCCCGATGAGAAAATCGTCTTTGCTCCTGACAAACACCTCGGCCGCTATGTTGGCAAGGAAAGTGGTCGCGATGACATCGTTCTTTGGCAAGGTAGCTGCATCGTTCATGAGACTTTTTCTGAGAAAAAGCTTCTCGCGCTCAAAGTTCGTCACCCTGGGGCGAAGATTATTGCTCATCCCGAGTGTGAAGAGTCCATCCTGAAGCACGCAGATTGCATCGCATCAACGTCAGGCCTGCTGCGCTTTGTTGTCGAAGACGAAGCAAGCTCATTCATCGTCGCCACCGAAGCGGGCATCCTTCACAAGATGTCGCAGGCTGCACCGAGCAAGGAGCTCATTCCAGCCCCGCCCGAAGATGAATCATGCGCATGCAATATGTGCCCATATATGCGCCTCAACACCATGGAGAAGCTCTATTTGTGCTTGCGCGACCTCGGCCCTGAAGTCGATGTCCCAAAGGCAACCCGCGTACGAGCCTTGCAACCGATCGAGCGCATGCTAGAGATGAGCAAATAGCTTGGAGCGTACATCGCATGGATGAGCTATTCACAGATGGCCGCGTCGCCTGAGATGAGCGTATAGTCTCAGGATGCGAACTTCTTGGCTTCTTGCGGGCAGCCTGGCTTGCGCATGCAACGCAACGAGGCCAGCCCAGCCCAAGGCGGAGTCTACAGAGGATCCCATGCCTGCCAAGATCGCGCCGACCAAGCCAGCTAGCGCAGCTTCCCAAACCCCACCCGATGCAGCTGTCCCGACAGGCCCAATCCCCGCTTCATCGACACAGCTCATCGTTTCTCGCAGTGAAGGTTGGCAGGGGACTGATGCCACGTTGCAGCGATTTGAGCGCCTTCCAGGAGACGCCTGGCGCCCCGTTGGTGCTCCCATCGCCAGCACTCTCGGTCGCATGGGACTCGGCTGGGGACGCGGTTTGCACACAACACCCAGCGGCGACGATCCCATTAAGCACGAGGGCGATGGCCGCAGTCCGGCAGGCGTCTTCCGAATCACCCACTCCTACGGCTACGACAACGCTCCCAGTGGCACCCACCTTCCCTTCCAGCAAGTGACCCGAAGTTGGCGCTGCGTCAACGATGCTCAGTCCGAGCACTACAACAAGGTACTCGACGCCAAGAAGATCGACGTTGATTGGAACGAAGCCGAGCATATGCGTCGTCGTGACCATCTCTATGAACTCGTCATTGAAGTGGATCACAACCATATCCAGCACGACATCAGAACTCCCGTGCCAGGCGATGGCTCGTGCATCTTCCTGCACATCTGGCGCAGGCCAGGTGTGCCGACAATTGGCTGCACTGCCATGCCGCTGGACGCTATGCAAACACTGCTCACCTGGCTGAGGCCTAGCGCTCAACCAGTGCTCGTAGCCCTCCCAGCCGCGAACTATGATTCGCTGCGGGAGGACTGGGCTCTTCCGACGCTCAACTAAGACATATTCTCAGCGCCTACTCACTGGGACACTGTGGTGCTCGAATCAGCTCGATATCATCGAAGAAGGCGTGCTCGATTCCGCCGAAGCTCGAACAGCTCCCTGAGCCTCCGTTGATCGTCAAGGTCATGGGAGTTGGCCGCTCAGCGTACTCTGGAGGAATGCACAGAACATGTTCGGTCCACAGACCATTTTCGGGCAATGTGAGAGTCTCGCCACTAAGACGAATCAAGGTCGTCGAAACGGGATTGCCTGGAACATTGGCAAAGACGCGAACTGCCGGGCCACCTGTAGCATCTCCACTCAGCGGAATTAGCTGTCGAGTGAGTCGGGCACTGGAACAACGAACTTCGGTCGAGAGATCGAGAACACCGCTACCTGTGCGAGCAAGCGATGGGTTGCTGATCGCCTCAACGCGAGTTTGGCCGCCATCATTGAGCTGTGTGGCGAACTGGAAGCCTGGCTCGAGAGGCGCGTACTCAAAGCCCCCATCGACAAGAGCCCCTACGCTACAAGATGGCTCGTCAACAACCCTGAGGTTGTCGATGATAATTTCATTGTTGACTACATCGCTACACAGTCCACTGCCGCCACTTGCCCGGATCGAGATATTGCTATTGAGGCCATGGGTACTGCGAGGAAGGCACATGCGTTTCGTCTGGCCTGGCGTCGCAGGCAGGCCAATGAAGCTCTCGCCATCAAGGGAGAGACTCACAGGGGTGTTTGCGTTTACTTGGTAGTCAAACTCAAGTGCAGGGTTGGCAACACGCTCCGCTCCAGGAACGAGAAACGAACCTGTCGCGGTGGCTGCACCGCATCGCGTGACCTGGCGAACGCGAAGAGCACGAGAGCCGTCCAAACCAATTCCATCGATGTACGAGACATCGTTGTTGGTTGCCGTAGACAACGTCCAGTTGTCCTCGTTCTCCATGTCACCATTGGAAACAACTCCCGGCTCGCCACACTCGCCAGGGTTGGCAGGTTGAATGCGAAGGTAGTCAACACGAATCGTGTCAGGAGCAGCGTCTGGACACCCAAGATTCGGCTTATCGCGCGGAGAAATCGCAACTCGCACGGAGCCACCATAGGCAGCATCGCTAAGGCAGAAGCGACGAGTTTCTACGAGGTCGCTGCCAGAGCTTTGGGGGAAGTTGATCCACTGATCGTTAAAGCCAACAGAAGGAGGCTGCATCCCGAACATATTGTCTCCATTCACCGCGTACTTGATTTCGGCAACCAATGGCTCGGCGTCCTCGTAGCGCGGCATCTCGATGTCCTGGAAAAGCACGCCCAAGCCACACATCGCGGCCGAGCTAAACTGGCCTTCGCCAGGATCGGTGATGCCAGGTGCCCCTGCGTTGACTGCCGCTCCCTTCACTGCCTGCCAAGCGGAGGCGTCATCGAATCCTGGTGAGAGCAAGGTTCCAACAAAGACACAAGGCTCACCCTCGTAGCCGACGACACATTCACAAAGTGCATCGTCCCCCTCCATGACACATTCTTCATGAAGACCACACTCAGTGGAGTCAGTACATTCTATGATGCCGGGTGTGGCATCAATCGATGCTGCGTCTTCGTCGATGTCTCCTCCATCTGCAGCCAACACTGTGACCTCGCCACAGGCACTTGCAAACAGCAAGGCTGCAAAAGAGAAGGAGATGAGTAATGTGAGTGGGCTTTGCGAGCGAGATGTGTTCGTCAAGATAGGAACCTTCGTCAACAGGGGTATAGGAGGACTGCATCCGTGGTCTTTGGAGCCGAGACACGGATACCAAGAGAAAGAGCTATTCTTGCACGGACCGTCCCAGAATGAATATACAGAGAAATACTGATCTGGCTAAACTTGTCGCCTCCCGACCTCACCGCGGAGTCTGCAGACAAGCAATCGAAACCAGACTGGAAATCACCGCGTGAAATGTAGGACCCGCACGTTCAAGCGACTACCCTGGTACCCCAGGCAAACAGACCTGCCCGTGACATTGGTACGCTCCACTAACGCAAGCAGGCATAAGGTAGCCAGCCCAACGCGACGCGGGCAGCCACTACGGCCCGCTATCGAAGTGAGCCGGCCTCTGGCAATTCACACGAAACGGCTTGCCTTCCAGGCCGGAGCGCTCGCCTTCACTACGGCACCACACGCAGGCAACTCTGCACCCAGCTTTGCCCGCCTCTCTCATCGCGTTGAATTACGTAGACCGTGATGTCCAGTCCGTCGCCAATCTCCTCAGCCTCGCTTGGCGCCGTCCAACGCGCATCCAACGGAGGCAGCATGCCACTGATATCACGTGCGCCACCGGAGCTGCTATTGCCCCATGAACCTTCCGTTGCGTAGAAGCGATAGTTCAAGATCTCGGTAAAACTCCGAACCTCGCCATCAAGAGTTGGAACAACATAGTCTTCTCTCACGTCTGGCGGCTCAATGGGCAACAGTTGGAGTTCCTCGCCAGGCGCCACGACCGGAGCGGTAATCGAGCCACAGCGGCCAACTGGCAGGTCGAAGCCTTGCCCACCGTCTAGGCGGGTAACTTCGATATTCTCAAGGTTGGGGTTTTGGTTTGGCTCTCGCTCAGCGGGAAGAGCGGCGCCAAATCGAACCTTCTTGGTAGCGTAGATGGCCTCATCGACGTTGCTTCCCGCCGGCCAAATTGCGATCCCAACCTGGATATCAATAGCCCCAAATCCGGACAGGCTATCGATAGAAACGGATCGTTCCAGAATTTCTCCCAGACTTGGACTCGGACCGAGAGTTTCGCAAATCTCAACCAGGGCATCGTCCTCTTCCGGGTCGCCCACCGTTCCGGATCCTAGATTGACTTGAGGCTGGGCCGCTGCATCACAGCGTCCACGGCGATTCTTTGGGCAGGCCACCATCGAGTACGAGAGCTGTCTTGAGTCGCCAGGGTCTGCGACCAATGCGCAGACTTGAATCTCTGGAAGCGCCATAGAATCGATATCGTCGGGGTTCGTTGGAACGAGAATCTCTGGCGGTTCGGCAATCGCTCCCAACACCCGCATATCATAGACCAGCGCAGGGTCATCAAAGCTTCCGCACGCAAGCAGGAGAGAAATAAGAATTACACTTAGAATGTACACTCGCATCAGAACTGCCCTCGCACACCAATGGTTGGAACAAACGGAACACTTGCAATGGGTGACCGTTCGCGAAATCGATAGTCGTACTGAATTCCCTCTTCGTTCACGGTATTGAGTACGTTTTGAATATCCAAGTAGAGACCAAGCCGCCACGTATCGTAGAGCAGAGTCTTCTCAACACGCATATCGAGTTGGCGGAACGTCTTACGCCTGCCCGCACGACGCTCCCCCCGAAGTCTTCGATACCCACCCGAATCCGCATCGAAGGTGCCATCGAGGACCTCGGTGATTGGGCGGCCAGTTGCTAGCCGAAATCGCGCCCCGAATTCCCAATTGTTGTCGGTGCTGTAGCTACTCACGACGTTGAGCGTGTGTCGCTGGTCAAACGAGGATGGAATGTACTCTTCATCGGGCGTGTCGCGCTGACGTGTCTTGCTGTAGGTGTACGAGGCCCACCCAAAGAGCTTGCGAGTCACCTGCCTGCGCAGGAGCACCTCTGCACCAATCGTGTCGCCAACCCGTGTGTTTGCCCAAAAGGTGCGCTGGATGTCGCCTGTCTCGGAGTCCACTGTCGCAGCATTCGTTGCCACGATTTGATTGCTTCGATCGATGAAGTATCCCTCGAAATCCACGTCCCAGTTCTTTGCAAACTGCCACTCGCCTCCGAGTCCGATGTGCACAGCCTGTTCCGGCTCAACCTCTGGGTTGCCAAACTCTGGATCAAGCGCTTCGGGTTGAGGAGGCTGGTGAAAAAGCCCCACATAGCCTTTGGCAAGCCACTCCGAAGAAATCTTATATCGCCCGACGAGCCGAGGATCGAGTGTCAGCTGAGTCTGAGACTGAAGCAGGTAGCCATCGAGTCGAACCCCGGGCACAAGGCGCAGGTTTCCTAGATCCACTGCGAGGTCTGCGTACAGAGCAGCCATATGCGAATCAGTATTGCGAATTAGAAGCTCTGGGGGAATGTCGATGGCATCGTCGATGCTGATGTCATCATTGAGGGGGATTAGTAACTCCCAACGAGTACTCCTCGACTCCAGATCGAGGCCTGCGTCCAAATAGAGATGCCTACCAAGCTTGCCAAAGGTTCTCATGCGGTAGCTCAGAGACCTTGAGACGATGTCGAGCCCCACAAACGCATCATCGTCACCACCAGGTGCCCCAGAGAAACCAATCGAATCGACGCCGATTGCGGGCGAGAGGCTCAACCGAAGGTCACCTGCGATGCGGCGTTCGTACTTTCCAATTAGCCGTTGAAAACCGATAGAGCTATTGAGCGCAACAGACGAGTCATCCTCTGCGTCTTCGGAAAGCACTTTGAGCACGTCGCTCGAGCGAATGTAGAAGACACTGGCCTTTCCTTGGCGTCCAAAATCATAGTCCAGTCGTACCTGCTCGTCGTCGTAGACAGGCACAACGATCAGCGTTTGCCCGGGCTCTTGGTCAGGTAAGAAGAACCCCAACATAAAGTCAAGATACGAACGGCGTCCAGCGACGGCCATCGACCCTTTCTTTCCGATCGGGAATCGCACGTACCCACCAGCATCGAGAAAATCAATATCGGCCGACCCATGCACGCCCTCGCTCTTGCTCGAGCGAGTACCAACACCGACGATGCCACCAATGGACCGACCATAGCGAGCGGGAAATCCCCCCGGGTAGAGGTCAATTTTATCGAGAAACTCGGCATTGAGTACAGACGGACCGCCCAGGAAGTGAAATAGCAGCGGTACACGGTGGCCATCAATGAAGACGCCGCTGTCATCGGGATTGGATCCGCGAATCAAGAGAAAGCCGGTCACAAACGGTGTGCGAGCAAGCCCGGGCAAACTTTGAATGACGCGAATCGGATCGCCAAACGTGCCTGGAACCGTTGTCATCTGGCGCCGTTCTAGCGTTCGTCGGGTCACTTCAAGAGTCTCGCGCTCGCCCTCAACAACAGTCTCGTAAGGATTGCCCCCTTTCGCGCGCATGTAGAGTTTCAGCTCGACCGCTTCGTTTTCTCCAAGGTCAAGCTTCCTCCGAAATCGGTCAAAGCGATCATCGATTGCAAGAACCTGATAGCTGCCAGGCGGCACTCCGTGAAACGCGAAGCGACCGCCTTCGTCGGTGACAACATCCAAGCCTAGTTCGACGATCGAGACGATCACCCCGGCAAGCTTGCGGCGACTCCCCCGCTCAAGGGCAACACCGGAAATCGACAGAGGCAGACTCGGATCGTTGGTCACCGGCGCGCCTTGAGACCCAGAAGAATTCTGATTCACATCTGATACATTGGGTTGCGGAGCGAGTAGTTCCTCCTTCTCTTGCTCGAGTACGAAGTGAATGGTGGTGGCAACAACAATTGGCCCAGGAGCGCCATCCCATTCTGCAGGTTTGAACCGATACTGTTTGGCGGCGACAATGGCCGCTTCGTCGAATCCCGATCCCGCCGCCTCTACGATTTGTACTGAGGACACAGTGCCATCAGCTTCAATGCGTATCTGTACCTTGACCTCCGCCTCAAGACCCTGCGCTGCCGCATCTGGCGGATAGACAGGTGCACTTGCCTCCAAAAGTGTTGGTGGCGCGGTGAGCACTGGTGCCGCAGTGGGCAGCGCTTCTGCCTCTTCGCGACGAGCCCCATCTTGTGCATGCGCTGCCGAAATCATCAGCACAGTGACCACAACAATCCCGAAGAGGAGCCTGGTCGGTTGTGAAAGCGTGTACGACAAGCGTTGATTGACGCACAGGATTGCTCGTGGGTCTGTGTGTGTGCGTGACTTTTTTGCTAGCACACATGCAGCTAAAGGTTGGCAACACAAGCACCGATGCCCAATACTGGAAGGCAAGGGGGACAGGTGCTCGACTACATTGGACGCGACAGACGACGACTACGGCAGCGAAATCGCCCATTTTCGCGTACCGTCGACAATGGCGATGTGCGGGTCTTTGTCGATCATGGCTTTCAATGGGATGGATCGCGGAATGTGTGGTTGACCCGTGCGAGAGCCAGCTATGTCGTTGAATCCGGACCTGTCTTCGAACTGCGACCCAGGGCGCTGCTTGCCCGAGTCACGGGCATTCTCGGGGGCGCCTCCTCTGGCGATGCGTGCTTTGATGACTTTTTCTATGTAAAGACTGCAGCGCCTGAAGCTACCTGGAGTGCCCTTACCACTCGCGCTCGCTCGCTCTTGGCAAGCCACTTTGAAGACGCCAAGCTCGTGAGTGATGGTTCATCCATCTGTCTTTGGCGTGAGGGTGACTTTGGCCTTGAGTCGGATGCAGATGTAGCCGTCGAAGTCGTGAGTGAAATCGCTCGCCATCAAACCGCTTGCCTCGATGTGCTGCGCGCATTGCCGGGCGCAATTCCCTATAACGCTCACGGACCTTGGGACCGACGACATGCGCCTGGCGTGACTGTCATGACGCCAACTCCCGTCCACATCGAGCCAAAGCGTGGCCAGTGGGGAGCTTGCATGCGCGCATGGTCGGAGTGTGGGCAGAACATCCCAAAGTTTGCAGTGAGCATCGATGGTGTGGGCCGCATGCATGGAGACTCAAGTCGGTTGCCTGAACACGCTCGATTTGCCACGGATAACGCCGATGGGTTGGGAGCCTGTGCGATTGCCTGTGATGGCCAGCGCGTTTGGCTGCGCTGGCTGGAGCTTGAGCGCTCGGGGGCACAGCTCCTCGAAGGCGCGCGCCTGGTGGCATCGTTAAGTCAGCTGCCAGGTCGCTTCTAGTGTGCGGCTCAGAGGAATAGAAATGTGCTGGCGACGGGAGCTCGTTCTTTGACAAGGCGCGAAGGACGACCTTGCTGGGGCAAGGAAGGATC
>JANTGM010000047.1 GCA_024762925.1 Kofleriaceae bacterium
GATCTGAGCAACGATGAGCCGAAGGCGTTCAAAGGGCGAAGAACCGAGCCAGGGCGTTCTATGCCTCTGGATCCCACACGAGTGCGCGATTCATGAAGATAGAACGCGCTCACTCGTCTTCTCGCCCGCTGGACAGACGGGCTCAGCCAGTCTTCTTCGTTGTTCCTCGGTCGTTTGCCCCCAGCAAACTCCCTCTTTCCGCCTCGCCAGCAAACGAGCTGACTTCGCGATCACGAATCAATGTCCATGGATCCTGCACTAGCGGTCGGGGCGGTCCCAAAAAAAACGCGATAGGTCCCTCGCGTGGTGGACCTATGACGAAATTGCATGCTGTCACCGATACCAAGAGACGGCCATTGGAGGTCCTCGCCACGCAAGGAAACCAACACGACTCTATGATGGCGGTGACCTGTTGATGCGGAGGTTCAAGAGGGCCGTTCGGTGGTCACACTCGATGAGGAGATCATCGAGAACACACTACCTGCCGACATTGTCGCGGAGCTGCCTCACTTGGCACGGTTGGGGCGGGAGCCGCGCAGGGTGCTGAACAACAACAGGGTGCGCGCACATGACGGAGACTGCGATACGCAGGAGAACCTAATCACCGGAGCCATCTGCGTTGCATCTTTGCTTGGTGTTGCAACAGGGCAAACCTTGGGCTTGGTTCTTGCGGGAGTCTGCTACTACCGCATTGACGAGTGCAATCACTAGGCGGCTACGAGGCCACTTAGGCTCCTTGCGCGCGTAGCCACGCATTCAAGTTGGCCTTTGGCATTGCGCCACTTTGCCTAGCGCGCTCTTTACCTTCACGAAACAGCAACATCGTTGGGATGCCACTAACTCGGAGCGATGATGAGAGCTGTTGATTCTCGTCGCTATTTACTTTGAGAATCATGAGCTCACCAGCGCGCTCCTTGCCAATCTCTTCAAGCACCGGTGCAACCATCCGGCAAGGGCCACACCAAGGGGCCCAGACATCAAGCAAGACCGGCACCGGCGCATTTCGAATAGCGCGCTTGAACTCAGCGGCATTGACCTCTTGCGGCTTGCCAGATGTGTCGAGCGCAGCCTTACACTGACCACACTTGGCGGTGCCATCACTACTGTTTACAGCCTTGATTCGATTGATTCGGCCGCAAGCGGCACAGCGAAAGATCGACATTGGGAAACTCCTTCTCCAGGCAATGTAGGGCCGGTTTCACCGACCGCAAGGCCAACAACTGAGACTATGGCATTTCGCGGATCAAGCCATCAAGCTTTTGACTCATTGCTGCAGCCTCTGCTGGATTCGATCGCGCGTCGGCTGTCATCGCTTGCCAGTCAACAAGAACCCGGTCCAATGCCTCGCGCACTCCATACAGTGCGTTGGCGTTTCGAAATGCCTCCGCGATCATATCTAGTGCACCATGAGGGCTAATCTCCAAGAGCGGCTTCACGGCTTCCAGTAGTTCTCGGATGTCACGCTTCTGGTCCGCGTCGTGCTTAATCAGCACATCGCGTTGACTGACTGCTGCGAGCGAGTCGAGATACTTGTCGAGACCTTCGCAGTCAAAGCGTGCTTCGCTTCGTGACTTTCCTGAAATCACACCAAGAAAGCTTTTCAGCTCTAGACGATCCGCCGGACGCATCACACCAAAGACATCACCATCCACAAAGCGCTCAAGCTCTCCTAAAATCTCCGCAAACGCTTCGTCTTGCGCAGATTCACCAGCTACGTTGCTCTGCAGAATCGCATTGGCGGAATGAATGACATGTCGAAAATCGGTGAGGCCCCTGCGCACGGCAAGCGCCCGAGCAAGGGTGCTCTTGTGGCCAGGAAGAACGCCATCGCGATCCACGTCGTCGAGATAGGCTTCATAGATCGCGGTCATCAGCGCGAACACGCCGTCGGTTACTGAACGGCCCACGTCGTTAAGCTCGCGCAGTGCTTGTTCGAATCGCCCGTCTTTGAGTGCGTGGGCAAAGCGCTCATCAAAGTCGCGAATCTGGCTTCCCAGCGCGTAAGCAAACGATTCAAGCTCCCCCAACAGGGAGCGCCATCGCTCAAGACATGTTTTCACAGGTTCCGGGGCGCCAAGCATCTCAAACGCGCCTTCGAGATCGAGATCTGCGATGCTCGGTTCCTTCGCCGGCGCATCGCTCTCTAGCTCTCCAAAGCTCCCTAGCTCATCAAAGCCACCAAAGTCATCGCCAAAATCGTCGCCGAAGTCCTCGTCCACCACCGTTGTCTCTGGGGACACTTCCACGCCAGTTTCGAAGTCGAAGTTGAACTCCAAATCGGCTGCATCCCCAGACTCCGTCTCAGAAACCTCTGGCTGCTTTGCGTGCTCCTGTAGATGGGCTTCAAGGATTCGCACGCCCTGGAGAATGTCGCTTGCCAGAGCTTCCAAAGCAGGGGCGGCGGTTCTTGCGTTGCTAAGCTTGGCGGCGTCTTCACCGTGATGTTGATAGATTCTCTCGTCAAGCTGCGAAAGATCGTCAACCGCCTCAGTGCTTAGCTTGATCAGTGTCGACGCCTTCTTGCGAATGCGAGAATCAGATATCGCGGCGCGAAGCTGCTCTAAGGGCGTCTGTGACACGAGTCCGAAAGGATAAACCCTCCCACGCGACACTCGCAATGTTTTGGCGCCGACCCTCTTCTGGCACTTCCATAAGTGGACAGCGGCTACCTACAGTTAGAACGCATCTACGACATCATCCCAGACGCCTTTGACCTTGCGCTTGGCGAGTTCTGGTCCCAGCTCCTTAAGGAGCTGCTTGGCCAGGCTCAGAATTTGACCTAGTTCCAATTTACGAGGATCAGGATTTGGCCAAACAAAGGGAATCACAATGGGCTTCGACCCCATGAGACTTCCGCCGATGGACAAGGTCTTATCTCCATATGTCACGATGAGATGCACGGATCCTGGGAGATGCACCTCGGCTTTCAGAGCATCTGTTTTGTAGAGCCACGACATTGCATTGCGAAGTTCCACATCATTTGCGCTCGCCGTGCCAATGGATAGTTCAGCCCGTCCCAGTCCTGGAAACACGCTCGTCACAGAGAGCGATACCTTCGAGTCGCGCATGACAAAGCGCCCCACTGACAACCGTGGCACCACATCGCTGGATTGCAGAGTCACGACGCCCGCCGCGGACAAGTCCAAGTGTGCTCCAACAAGTTCGAGGCGGCTTGGCTCCGGATCAATCAACGACCAACCCAGCGGGGCAATGTCGAGTTCCAGTTCATCCATCGTCAGCGTGGCGGTTCCGAGCCCTGTGCGTCTGGCTTTCACCCCGCGCAAAGCGACACGCCCTCGCACCAAGCTAACATCAACGCCCTCAACAAGAATCTCATTTGCACGCAACGTGTAGGAAAGTTGCTGCTTCACTCTTCGCTCGACCACGCCCTCGAGCGCAAAGCTAAGGACCAAGAGCAACGCGACATAGACACACGCTGCGACCGAGACTCCCATGAGGATCTTGCGTGTGCGTTTCACCCCACCTCTCCGAAGTCGAGTTGAAGTTGCTGAGACACTGCGGGGCCTCGGGCCCGCTCTGGAGCCGGCGAACAAACGATCGCAAAGCCGCCAAGACGAACCCCGTATTGCTCCCACGAGTTCTCACAGCGCTTATTGGGCTCCGGATCGGCAACGAAAACTCGTTGTGGCGATCGTCCAAACCCATAGATCACGAGCCAGTGTTCCTCATCTTCAAGATAGCCGATAAGAACTTTTCCATCGCACAAGCTGGACGCCATCCGGTCAAAGCTCATGTCGTAGCGTAGGTTCGCGCGAACGCCTTGGGAGCGAAGAACTCTCACGATTGCACTCTGCCCGGTTCCGTCTCGAGCGGTTCCAAGTGCTGCAAAGAGGGCTTCGCCATCGAGCGAGCGCTGGTAGTGTTTGAGCACCATGAGAGTGGCAGCGAAGCCACAACAGTAGTTGCGCGTTTGCTTGTAACCGGGCACGGGCAAGGTCATTACTTGCGGATCACCTTCTGGATGCACAAGAGCGAAGGGCGGAGCCGAATACGGCTTAATACGGCGATCTCTCACGCACTTAGACCATACACTGGGACATTGCCTGGGACACTGTCCCAGGACCTTAAGTGGCCAAAAAACGGCAATACAGGCCAAACCAAGGCGTTTGCTTGTGCAAGCACCGTGCTAGGGTCCGCTGGCCTATGACCAATCGACTCATACTTTCAGCCACGATTTTTGCCGCAGCAGCCTGTGGCTCCAACTCTGATAAAGCCGCGATCCCAACCGACAACACGGTTACGGAGAAGACCGGATCAACCAACAATCTGCCAGTCGAAGAAACGACGCTAGCCGCAGTTGGTTTGGATGGAGCAGCACTAAACCGCGATGTGAACCCATGCGACGACTTCTACGAGTTCGCATGTGGTAGCTGGCTTGCGAACACGGAGATCCCATCCGACAAAGCTCGTTACGGTCGCTTCACGCAAATCTACGAGCGCAATGAAGCAACCCTACACTCCATCCTGGAAGCGGCTCGCGATGGTAAACTCGAAAGCCCGGTCGCGCAGAAGATTGGCGCCTACTACGGAACGTGTATGGACGAAGAGGCCGTGGAAGCCGCAGGCTACACTGCCATCAAGCCACTACTGAAGATCGCCGCTTCGGTTCGCAATACCAAGAGCCTTGATGCCGCTATCCGAGCACTGCATAAAGGCGGCATCTCCGTACTCTTCCACATTGCTTCAACGCCAGATTTCATCGATGCAACCAAGATGATCGGTGATCTTAGCCAAGGAGGCCTGGGACTTCCGGATCGCGATTACTACCTCAAGGACGATGACCGGAGCAAAGAGATTCGCAAGGCCTATGTTGCTCACGTCACAGCGATGTTCGGCCTCATTGGCTGGCCAAAAGCCAAAGCAGCCAAAGGCGCTGCCGACGTCATGGCGATCGAGACGGCGCTCGCCAAAGTCACGATGTCCCGAACCGAGCGTCGCGATCCCGAGAACGTCTATCACAAGATTGATCGCGCTGGTGTTGAGAAGTTGGTGCCTACCTTCGATTGGAGCGCCTACTTCACTGCGATGGGAATCCCCGACATCAAGGAGATCACGGTTGATAACGAGGCGTTCTTCGCAAACATCAACACCATTCGCGGCGACATGAAGCCTGCGGCTTGGCAGAGCTACCTCAGTTGGCATGTCGTTCACAAGACAGCTGCACTTCTGCCACAAGCCTTCGTTGACGAGAACTTCAAGCTAGCACAAGTCACATCGGGGGCCAAAGCGTTGCCTCCCAGGTGGAAGCGGTGCGTTTCCTCCACCGACCACGCGCTTGGCGAACTTCTCGCCCAGCCCTACCTCGAGCGCATGTTTACTCCTGCCGCTAAAGAAGGCGCGGATGCCATGGTCCAAGGCATCACCAGTGCGTTTGAGAAGGTTGTGACTGGGCTCGATTGGATGAGCGATGAAACGAAAGAAAAAGCCCTAGCTAAACTTGGGACGGTTAGTCCCATGTTTGGCTACCCAGATAAGTGGAAGACCTACGACTGGGACGTGTCCAACAACTACGCAACGAACGCAATGATGTCTCGCTCCTTCGAGAAAGCCCGCGACTTGGCGAAGATTGGCAAACCTTACGATCGCAGCGAGTGGTTCATGTCTCCGCAAACCACCAACGCGTACTACAATCCGCAGGCGAACCAGATGGTATTTCCTGCGGGCATTCTTCAGCCGCCGTTCTACAGCGAGACCGCTCACGTGCCGGTCAATCTTGGGGCGATGGGAATGATCGTTGGTCATGAGCTCACTCATGGCTTTGACGATTCTGGCGCGAAGTTTGACGGTGACGGCAACATGAACAACTGGTGGGCCGAGGCCGACTTGAAGAAGTTCGAGGAGCGCGGTGAGTGTGTTGTGGAGCAGTACAATACCTACAAGCCACTCGATGACTTGAACCTAAATGGAAAACTGACCTTGGGTGAGAATATTGCTGATATTGGCGGCGTGAAGCTCGCCTTCATGGCGTACCGCGAGATGCTCGCCAATGCGGACAAGCAGCTCGTGGCCGATGGCTACACTGAAGATCAGCAATTCTTCATGGCTGTTGGGCAAGCTTGGTGTTCCAAGTCTCGCGAAGAGATAAGTCGCATGCTCGCAGTCACGGATCCTCACTCTCCGCCAAACTTCCGAGTCCTTGGCGCACTCACAAATACGCCGGAGTTCTCTGAGGCGTTCAGCTGTGAGAAGGGCAGCAACATGAACCCAGAAAACACCTGCACCGTCTGGTAGGCAACACATCGTTGGCATCATGCACAGTGTGTGTATGATGCCAGCATGCGGATTCGCTATGCGGTAGTTCTTGCGCTCCTGGGTTGTGGTGGTTCTCAGTTCGAGCCCTACCAGCCCGCAGAAATCGATCAGAACTCCAAGGCCCAAGCCTTTGCCCTAGCACTTGAGACAATGCGAAGCCGAGACCTGCGCATCCTGGAGCAAGACGAGAGCAGGGGCATTCTCTCAACGCAATGGAAGCAGTTCGGCGGGGAGCACTACAATCTGCAGGTGCTCATTAGCCCAGTGAGCGCGGTGGTCAACATTGGCTGTCGTACCGAAAAGGCGATGACAATCGGCGAATGCAGTGACGTCTCAGCCTATCCGAAGTCGCTTGTGAAGGAAGCCAAGTATATGACGCAAGCGCTTCAGTAGCCGCTCAAGCGCGACCGCCAAAGTCGAAGCCCGCGTCCTCGATCACTTGCTTGACGGTGTCTTCGTCAAGAGTCCCGACAGCAGCAGTCCCAGATGCAAGGTCTACGAGTATTTCTGTGCCCCTCGCATTCTCAAGAGCTCTCGTAACAGAGCGCACGCAGCCTTCACAGGTCATTCCTTCAATCTTGTACTTTGTTGGCATGGTCTTCCTTCTCTGGTGTTTGGGCCAGGTTCTCTAAGATGGGGCAATCAGGTCGCTCATCACCATGGCAGCAGTCTATGAGACTTCGCATCGTAGCTCGGAGTTCTTCTAGGGCCAGGATCTTGCTCTCGATTTCTTCGAGGTGGGCCACGGCGAGTTTCTTAACCTCAGAGCTCGCTCGCTCTTCATCCGCCCACAGACCGAGCAAACTGCTCACGTCTTCTACCGAGAAACCCAAGTCCCGAGCACGTTTTACGAAACGCAAGATGTGTACGGCGCGCTCGTCATACATGCGGTACCCATTCGCAGCGCGCTTAGCGTCGGGAATCAACCCAGTGCTCTCGTAGTACCGAATTGTCTTAGCGGACACGCCTGTCTGCGCCGCAACTTCGCCGATGGCAAACAATCTCATCTCGTTGGTTTCCACCGTCGAAGCAAAAGGGCATTGCTTAGCACGCTCACGCTTGATAACGCCATGGCGGCCCCTGCGACCATAGGTGAGAGAAACCCCAATGCGGCCAGTGGAATGCCAATGGTGTTGTAAGCAAAGGCCCAAAACAGGTTCTGAAAAATCTTGCGAGTGGTGGCACGCGAAATCGAAATCGCATCAGCGACAAGCGCAGGCTCAGGGCGCGTGAGTGTAACGCCTGCGGTGTGCATCGCGACGTCACTTCCCGAGCCCATCGCGAATCCCACGTCAGCGGCCGCCAATGCCGGTGCGTCATTGACACCATCGCCGACCATAGCAACCACATGCCCTTCGCTCTGCAGCGCTGCCACCTCAGCTGCCTTCTCACTTGGCAAGACTTCGGCAACAACACGCGCTACACCGAGATCTGAGGCGATCGCAGTTGCCGCCCGGCGATTGTCCCCGGTGAGCATCAGCGTCTCGACACCAAACGATGAAAGCCCCTCCAATGCCTCGCGAGCGCCAGCGCGGGGCTTGTCTCCCACGGCGATGCCCCCGAGGAGCTCGGAGCCTTGTACGACCCACACAACGGTCATGCCCTGTTCTTCAAGCTCTGATGCACGCGCCTGCCAAGGCTCAGTCTGCAGGCCCAGCTCCGCGACCAGCCGTGGGCTTCCCACGTGCACAACCTCGCCATCAACCAGGCCTCGAACACCTTTTCCTGGGAGTGCGATAAATTCTGAGGCCTTGCTGAGCGTAAGCTCTTGCTCGGCAGCAGCTCGTCGGATCCCCGATGCTAGTGGATGCTCACTGTCATGCTGCACAGCAGCTGCGAGCGATAGCAATCGCTTGGGCTCATCGGTGAGTAGTTCGCGAACCTCGGGTCTGCCTTCAGTAAGAGTCCCGGTCTTGTCAAAAACCACCAAGCTCACATCGCGTGTTCGTTCCAATGCGGGCGCATCCTTGATCAGTATGCCGGCGCGTGCCGCTGCCCCGGTGCCAACCATGAGTGCTGCTGGCGTCGCCAAACCGAGGGCACAGGGGCACGCAATCACCAGAACCGATACTGCATTGATTATGGCGACCTCAGTGCGTATGCCAGCAACCAGCCACCCAACCAACGTGATCAATGCTGTCATCACGACAATCGGTACGAATATCTCTGAGATGCGATCCACAGTCTTCTGAATCGGAGCTTTCGAGGCCTGTGCATTCTCGACAAGTCGAACGATCCGGGCGAGAGTGGAGTCATCGCCAACATGCGTTGCCTCGATGGCCAGCAAGCCGGCTCCATTGACCGATCCGCCCGTCACATCGTCTCCAATCCTCTTGCTCTGCGGAAGGCTTTCACCGGTGAGCAACGACTCATCGAGCTGGCTCTCCCCTTCGACAATCGTTCCATCGACGGGAACACGCTCTCCAGGCCGCACCACCACAACTTCGCCGCGACCAACAGCGTCGGGCGGAACCTCAACCACCCTGTCTCCTTTGCGCACACGAGCCGATTCTGGTCGCAGCTCCATAAGAGCGCGAATGGCCCTGGTAGTGCCCTGCTTTGCCCGGGTTTCTAGCCACTTGCCAAGCCGCACAAAGGTGATCACGGTGGCCGCACTCTCAAAATAGAGTTCACCACCACGCATCATGAGAACGAGGGAAAGCACAAAGGCCGCGGTCGTTCCCATCGCGACCAAGACATCCATGTTTGCGCTCTTTGATCGCAGAGCGCCCCATGCGCCTGTGTAGAAGCGGGCGCCAGCAATCAGTTGCACGGGGGTTGCTAAGAGAAGCTGAACCCAGCCTGGTGGCATCCAGTGAATGCCAAAGGGCGTCAGTGCCATCGGCGCAACGAGAGGCGCTGTCAGCATCGCCGACATCAGTAAAACACCTAGTTCACGCTTCGACTTCCGGGATTCAATCCGCTTGCGTTCCTCCTGCTCGGCAGCCGACGAAAGAGCCACGCTCGCTTCAAACCCTGCCTTTTCAATCGCGGAGATGAGTTGAGCGCGATCGACCGTGCCTGGCATCACTGCGATCGTTGCAACTTCGCTTGCGAGATTCACCTGCGCGGAAACCACGCCACGCTGACGCTTGAGTACTCTCTCGATACGACCGGCGCAAGTCGCACACGTCATACCGCCAATCTGTAGGCGGTGAGTTTCCGGGGGAACGCGAAACCCCGCACGCTCAATACTTTCGGCGAGGGACTCAGCATCTGTGGTTGCGCTCTCGAATACCACTGCTGCTTTTGCGCTCGCAAAGTTGACCGATGCTTGGGTCACTCCATCCTGCTTGCGTAGAACTCGCTCGATACGAGCCGCACAACTGGCGCATGTCATGCCTTCCAGTGGAAGTGCGACCCGGGTCTGCCTTTGCTCCACCATCTTCGAACATATCATAAACCTTCCAGTAGCTAGAAGGTCAAACAGTGGAGGCACAATGCAGTTTTCGCGTTTTCTAACGACACCACGCGCACATATTTCTGCACTTGAAGGATGAGAAGCCATGGCGGCCACTCACAGAGCCTTGAATCTGGGCATGCCCTGTGCAATTCAGGAACACATGAATGATGCAAGCATCGTTGTAGCCACCGACTTCTCTGAGCAGGCCGCCAACGCCATCTCCCATGCAGCTGTCATCGCGAAAGTGCGAGATGCCGAGCTCGTCCTGGTTCACGCCTTGAGCATGCCGGATAGTGGCTACAACCTTCCCTACACGTTTCGAATTCCAGAGGCGTACCTTGAGCTTGCAGATGAGATTCGCAACGAATCGAAGGCCAAACTCAACAAGGAGAAGGAGCGTCTAGAGGCTCTTGGTCTTCGCGTGTCGATTCGCTGTGAAGCCGAGATGCCCGACCGGAGCATCCTCGCCGCTGCCGAAGCCTGCGATGCGGGCCTCATCGTAATTGGCAGCCATGGCCGCAAAGGCCTCGCGCGCTTCTTGCTTGGAAGCGTCGCAGAACATGTGGCTCGTCACGCAAAATGCGACGTCTTGGTTGCCCGAGGGCCAGCCCCCGACGCCGGCTATCACAGGCTTCTTGTTCCTACTGACTTCTCGGAGGTTGGCGAACTCGTGGTGGGCCAGGCGGTCAATCTCATCGATGGCAAAGGCAGCATTGATCTCCTTCACTGTTGGGAACTCCCAGGTGTTCCAGTGAATTACTGGGGAAGCACCGACTACGGCCTTGGGGAGAGCATTCGCAAAGGCGCAGAGGAGTATGGAGAGACCTGGACCAAGCGGTTTGCTACCGATGATGTTTCGATTGCCTTCTCAACAGAGAGGGGTGACCCGCGCCACGCCATTGAGGACCGCACTAAGAATAACGCCTACGACCTCGTCGTCATGGGTTCACATCACCGAAAAGGCATGCAGCGACTCCTGCTCGGAAGCGTCGCGGAAACAACCCTTAGACACCTGAACATGTCCGTGTACATAACCAGACCCGTTGAAGGCAAAGAACAAGAATAATTCTTACCGCGAAGGGGCCAGGCGAGATGCCCATGGCCAGAGAGACGCCTGCCATCGTTGCCGGTTCCAATCGTCAAGCCATGCGCCAACGAGAACGATTGGTGAATTGGCAACTCGTGCGCGATCCATGAACATTGATTCGCGCTTCACTCGTCTTCTCGCCCGCTGGACAGACTGGCTCTGCCGTCTTCTTCGTTGTTCGGTCGCTTGCCCCACTAGAGAACGTAGGCCGCACCGAGCATGGCTCCGAGAAAGCGGTCGTTGCCCGCGGCCTTTGCCTCGCCACCACTACTTGCAAACGTGAACACGTGCGAGTAAATGCCAAGATTGAGCACAGCACGAACCTCAATCGCCTCGGTGAGCCCATAGCGAAAGCCTGCTTGCGCGCCATAGGCCGTAACTTCCGTTTGTCGAAAGTTCGTACCTAGGTCACCTATCGCCTTCACCACACGGTAATTGGCCGAAGCCCACGCCCCCATCTTTGGAGAGAAGTCCATTCCCCCATCCAGAGCGGTGCGAATAAAGCGGTATTCCACGCCCGGAACCTCATTGAGAAGAGTCCCAGTCGGGTCGCTTGATGAGAAGCCAAAGGACTGGCTGGCGTAGCCGACTTCTGTGCCAACGTAGCTCGTTCCGAGTTTGTACTTGAATCGAAGATTGGCGTCCCACTCATCCCATGAAGACTCCAAGGTTTGCATGTCTTCGGTCTCCGAGGTGAGAGGCAGTGCTTTGGCGAAGGATCCCGATAGTCCCAAGCCCGCCAAGATTGCGTTGGGCGACTGAGCAAGCGGAAATACCTGAAGGCGCACTCGAAGCATTGGCACGGCGGCTGCGGTGTATGGACGCACATTGGGGGCCGTTACACCCGCAGGAACTGTGTAGCTGAAGCTTCGATTGCCGACCTCTGGGCCGACAACAACGGTGAACAGTCCACTTGCCGCAGTGGCCAATCCATCGTCGTCGCCATACTCATCGTCGTCATCGTCATCGTCATCGTCGTCATCGTCGTCGTCATCGTCGTCGTCGTCATCATCGTCGTCGTCGTCGTCGTCGTCGTCATCGTCGTCATCGTCGTCGTCGTCGTCGCCATCGTCGTCATCGTCGTCATCGTCGTCGTCGTCATCGTCGTCGTCGCCATCGTCGTCATCGTCGTCGTCGTCATCGTCATCGTCATCGTCGTCGTCGTCGTCGTCGTCGCCATACTCATCGTAGGTGGCATCAGGATCATCTTCGAGCTCTACCTCGATTGTGGTGGTCTCTCCCGCTTCAACCTCGATCCACTCCTCAAAAACCTCATAGCCATTCTTGAGAACCTCGACCTGGTGAGCACCAGCCGGAACATTCTTGATCGTCGTTGGTGCTTTTCCCGCAGCATCACCATCAATCAAAATCTGTGCACCGCGAATGTCCTCTGCATCCTCTGCAGCAACCACTCGAACCTTGCCAAAAGCGACCTTCTTTAGCTCGAAGTAGAATTCCTGCCGCCCGCGTTTCTTCTTCTTGACCTCAATGGTCTCGTAGGTCGATTGGTAGCCGCTCTTTTCGATGTAGAGTGTGTACTCGCCTTCCGCGAGCTTGCCCAAGTAGGGCGTCTTGCCCAACCGTTCGCCATCCTTGTCATTCAAGTATACCTTGGCGCCAGATGGATCTGTCTCCACCTCAATGGCGTAACTCTTCGCCAACGCCTCAGCCCCAACCCCAAAAAGAGCAAGCAGCCAAGTCGCCAGCACCAGACGCATACCTAGACGTCGCAGCCGCATTGGGTCAATCATACTGGGCATTTGCCCCAGACGCTACTTGCGTTGTGACTGGCGAGCCAATGGGAGGCAGGCGCAAATACCGAGAAAGTAGTCGGGTTCCCAAATAGAAGGGACCTGTATCAAGAAGCGCCACAATAAGCTTAAAGCAATACCCCGACACGATGTACACGAAGAGCTGGCCGATCAGTCCTTCATTGGGCTCGATTCGCAGGGCACCAACGTAGAAATGGGTGATTAGAATCACCGCGCTCGTATCGACTAGCTGACTTACGAGCGTGGATCCATTGTTGCGCAACCAGAGGTGGCGGCCGTTCGTGAGCCGTTTCCAGAAGTGAAAGACTCGCACATCAACGAACTGAGCAACCGCATACGCGATCATGGAGGCAACAACAGCAGCAAACGCCAGCTCTCGAACACCATCGAAAACGGGACTTGAGAAGCCCGGTAACACACCTCCAAGCCACAGCAATGCCATCACCCACACATTGAGACCAAGCCCAACCCAAACCACATTGTTGGCTCTTCGATGTCCGTAGAGTTCACAAATAAGGTCCGTGCAGAGAAAGGTCACGGGATAGGGCAGCACGCCAATGGCGACCACCATGGGCACGGTGAGTCCAATACCGGGAATCGTAAACGTTAGGTCGACAAAGCGTGTGATGCCGATGATATTGAGTACCGAGAGCGTTCCTAAGAATATGCCGCTGAGAATCAGAAAAACTCGCTCACGGCGTCGAAACACCTCGACCTCCGAGAGCCTCTCCAGATCGGCATATTCGTGCTGCTGTGAGGGAAGCAGCTCTTCGAGAGGCAGGGAGCCAGCCATGACAGCAGAATAGCGCGAATTGCGGTAGGCTGTTCTCTACTGAGAGTGAAGATATGAGCAAAGGGGAGCGAATACGAGATGGTCGCTATGAGCTAATCGATGTCGCTGGACGGGGCGGAATGGCCGTGGTCTGGCGTGCGACGCAGCATGGTGATGTTGGTTTCAAGCGCACGGTCGCCGTCAAGCAGATGCACGACCACCTGAGCGAGAGTCCCCTTTACATCGATATGTTTGCCGAGGAGGCAAGAGTCTGTGCGGCGATGCAAAGCCCAAATATGGCTCAGGTCTACGACTTTGTTCGCGAAGACAACCGCTACTACCTAATCTTGGAATGGATCGACGGCATTGACCTTGGCAGCTTAATTCGCCACTTCACCAAACGCGATCAACAAATGCCTTGGGAAATGAGTGCCGCTATCGGTGTTGGAGTCCTGCGGGCTCTCGCCGACGCGCATGAACGCAAAGACGACGATGGCAACGTCTGCCCGATATTGCATCGAGATATCTCTCCGCACAACATCCTCATTACCCAGCGTGGCATGGTCAAGCTCATTGATTTTGGGCTCTGCCTTGCGCCAGATCGCAAAAAAGATCTGACTGAACCAGGTGTGGTCAAAGGCAAGATGTCTTATCTCTCTCCAGAGATTGTTCAGGGCCACCGTCCAACGCCAAAGAGTGATCAGTTCTCGGTTGGCTCAGTCCTTTGGGAGAGTCTTGCAGGCAAGAAACTCTTTGATGGCGAAAATGATTTCGAGGTCTACACAAAGATTCGCGAAGGACAGGTGGCGCCGATTCGACCAATCCGTCGCGACCTCCCTCGAGCCATGGTTGGTATTCTGCAGAAGTCGCTTGCAACGGAAGAAGAAAATCGCTTTGCGAGCGCGCGTGAGATGGGACGAGAACTCTCTTCGGTCCTAAAGTCAGCTCGCACGGCTTCCAAAGATCTGCACGCACTGATTGGTAGAACCGTTGTCGATGCCCGGGAACACTTGGAAATGGGTGAACGAACTGGTGATCACTCCACAACAACCCCCATCGCCGATCCAGTGATCGATCAAGTAACGCTTCCAGGACAGCAAGAAACCGAGACAAAGGACGGTCGCAAGAGACGCGGTACTGCACCGATTGCGGCTGATGCGGTTGTTGACACCACAGAGAAACAAGAGCGCAAAGGGCTTCTGCACCGCTTGCCGTTCTTCAATCGACGATAGTCCACCGCGATTGTGGACATGCGGCATCAATAGCGATTGAGGTCCACAGTCCAAGGAGAAGGTCGACGCACAGGAGTAGGTCGACGCACACATCAGCCCACAGCTGTGGGTTCCAGGCTCGCGTTTTCGAGTGCATCAGAGGTCGCAGCCTTGACTCTGCAGTAGGTGCAGGTGTGCAGTGCTTTGCTCCACATCAATGTCCTTCCTGACCTGGTGCACAAGCTCGGCTATACTTCGTACAGACCATTGCTGGGTGCCTTGACCACGCCGACGAACTCCCCAAGCTTCGGGAGCTTTACCCTGCTCGCGAAACTCGCGCGTGGGGACATTGGCGATCTGTTTCTGGCACGCAGCCAAGGTGCTGGCGGTTTCGAAAAACTCGTCATTATCAAGCGCATTCATCCTGAGTTCATGCGTGATGAGGAGATTTCAAATCTCTTCCATACCGAAGCGCAATTGGCCGCGCGAATCGAACACCCAAACGTTCGCATCGTCTATGAAATTGGAAGCAACGATGCGCACCACTACATCGCGCTCGAGTACCTGGAAGGAGTTCCCCTTGTTGACCTGCTCCTCTCTCGCAAACGTGAGAGACGACTTGCGGATCCCAGACTGATCGCGTCACTCATTTCGCAAGCTTGCCAAGGACTTCACGCCGCCCACAAGATCGAGCACCGAGGACGCCCACTCGTTCACGGAGATATCAATCCAAGAAGCCTCTTTGTCACTGAGTCGGGCACGACCAAGCTGCTCGACTTTGACATTGTGGAAATGCGAGGAGCACTAGCGAAGCGCCACGGATTCGTTCGCCGAACGATTGCATACATGTCGCCCGAGGAAGTGCGTAGCGATGTCCTGGATCGTCGCAGCGATATCTTCTCTCTCGGTGTTGTGGCGTGGGAAGCGATTACTGGACGCCGGCTCTTTAAGCAAGAGACCCGCGACAAGACTCTGGCAGCCATCGACCGTGGACAGATTCCCAACGCCAAGGACTTGCAGAGCGACATTTCCGATGCATTGAACGCGACCATCATGCGGTCGCTTGCCCGGGATCCAACGCTCAGGTTTCAAAATGCGCAAGACTTTGGCTCCGCGATTGATCGCGCAATGCTCGACGAAGGGCCACCGCTGACGCCCGTTGCTCTCTCAACACTGATCAAGGACGCTTTTGGGCCGGCACTTGAGACACAGCGAAACTTCGTGCGCTCTGCGCGCAAGACACAGGATGCCGACAATGATGTCCAAGGCGACATTCACGGGGGATTTGGCGAATTTGACAACCCTACGGTCGTTGCCCAAACACCGGTCGATCCAGATGATTGGAACGTTCCCACAACGGTTGGTGGCCAAGAGCTGATAGCGGCCATCGACTCGATGGCTGATGCGAGTGACTTTGGAGAAAGCACGGGTGCAGCGACGAACCCTAGCCATGCCCCCACCGATCCGTTTAAGAAAATCTCTAAGGATGCAGATTTCTCAAATACAGGCAGTCCACCGATATGGCAAGACACTCGCAATCTCGTCTTGTCTGAGGTAGAAGCAGATAGCATCAGTGAGAACGACGATGAGGAGAAGACGGGTGCAGTCGTCCTACCTAGAGCGGACTCCTTCGGCATCAACGACTACGGCCTGGCAGCTCCGCATTCAGGCGAGAACGCCGCGCCAAATGAGACCGAAGACGAAACGCACCCTGGCGAAACACTGCCAGGGAAAACGCACCCAGGCAAAACCCTGCCAGGGGAAACGCGTCCTGGCAAGACACGCCCTGGAGAAGATGATGGTCTTGCCATAGAAACAACACGACCACATTCGTTTGGCCCTCCCCCTGCACTCGAAGCACCACTGGTGGCTCGTCCCGAGTCAAGGGCACGCGTAACATCATCTCCTCCGGGCAGCATCTACGACCGCCGGCTAGGCACAATCAACACGCCAACACCAGAAACAACCACGCCCGCCTTAACGAGCCTGCCAATCCCGAGTGAGCACGAGAGCCTTGATCTGGCGAGCAAGCCAAAACGCAGCAAGGGGCGCCTCGCGGTTGCGTTCTTGGGCACAGCGGCTGTAGTGCTCGGTGCTCTGCTATTCGTCTTCTCCGATGACAAGAAGAAGGCCATGGGTGCGGCAAACGTCGCGCCTGTGATATCAGAGCCAGCGACCGTGGACAGGCCATCGAACAATCCGGGGGCTGGAGCGGCAGCGGGCATTCTCGCAGCGGCCAATGGGCCGCAGGACGAGACGACCGAGAGCCAAGCAGCCGTCCCAAGCCATGCACCCGACGCCGGCGTGGAGTCTAGCCCGGATTCCAACACTCCAGAAGCGCAAGAGCAAATCAACGGCGATGTGGCTGTGACTGGCGCAGCTGTCAATAGGAAGAACTCTCAGGACGACAAGAGCGACGATCGCAAGAGCGACAAGAACAAGAAAGATCGCAAGAGCAACAAGGACAAGAAAGATCGCAAGAGCGACAAGTCCAGCACTGCGATTGCAAAGTCACCCCCCACCAAGAAGAACGCGACAAAGGCGACAACGACCAAGCCCCCAAAAAACACGAGCAATGCGCCCGGCTTCCTCACAGTCGCGGCAAGTCCATACGCAACGGTCTTCGTCGATGGTAAGAAGCGCGGAATTACGCCAATCGTCAAACTAAAACTCAAGCCAGGGGTGCACCGGCTCAAGCTTGTGAGCTCTGCTGGCGGCAAATCCAAGAACTTGAAGGTCCGCATCAAATCTGGCGACGTCATGCGCCAAAACGTCCGTTTCTAATCGCCCCAAAATTGCGAATGTACACACGAATTGCAATCCCCACCCTGCTCTTCTTCGCGCTCGTTGGATCACCAACCTCCCATGCAGACAAGACCACAGAGAGCGCACAAAAAGGGCTTGCAGAGCTTCGATTTGAAGACGCACGCTCCATCGCCCTTAAAGGCCTGAAGGAGGGAACACGTGGTCCAGAGAACGTCTCCACGCTCTACATGATTCTCGGCCAGGTCTCAGCGTCGCTAGGCGATGATGCCGATGCCGAAGAGGCCTTTCGCGCTGCACTAAGTCTCGACGGTGAGGCGAGCTTGCCCGAAGGTGTATCACCAAAGCTCAGCGAACCTTTCTCAAGAGCCAAGGCGAGCCTAGAAGACGAGCAGCCGATCAAGCTGCTCAGCGAATTGGCTGCAGATGGCCAGCTTAGCGTCCAGATTGCCTCAGACCCTGCAAAGCTCGTCGGGGGCGTTGAAGCTTCCTACCAGCTGGACGGCGCACCGAAAACGAAACGAGCCAAAGGCACGGGCACGATTCGCCTGGAATTGCCAAGTGGCATCATCAAGCTTGAGGTCGCTCTGACCGATGCGCATGGCAACCAACTCACATCACCAGAGCCTGTCGACGTGGGGGAGATCGAAACCAACGTTGTCATGAAAGATGACCTCACCTCGCCAACAGCGTCCCCACCGATCTACAAGCGATGGCAACTCTATGCTGGCTTGGCAATCGGCAGCTTCGCAACAGGCGCCTACTATGGAAACGCCTCGCGTTCCAAGACTGATGAGATCGCTCAACTTGAGGACGGCACAGAGTTTTCCGTAGCGCAAGACTTGGAAGATCAGGCCAAGAAACGTGCGCTCTATGCGAACATCGGCTTTGCCGCTGGTGCGGCTCTGGGAGCAGCCGCGGTTTGGATGTTTTTGAGCGAAGCGCCAACACCTGAGGCCCCTTTGGCAACGGCAATCGTGCCCATGGTAGATATGGACCGACTAGGCGTTGCTGCTCATGTTTCCTTCTAGGCTCCCTCTACTCATGGTTCCACTCTTGCTCAACTGTGGCGAGAGCACACCAACATCAAGCCCTCCAGCCCTCGCAGAACCCACTCAGATTCCCGTGTCCGATGCACAGGCAGTTGTGCACATGGATGCGGCATCCGTCGACCCCAACCAGTTCGTCGACCTACAGAGCCTCGTTCCAGAAGTTCTCTTAGATATGAGGTACGCTAGCGAGAACAACTTTACCCACAAAAAAGTCTATCCCAAGGCACGGTGCCTCCTGCGTGCACCAGTTGCCAAGGCGCTCAGGCGAGTACAGGATCGATTGCGAACCCAGCAACTCCAACTCTGGATTTGGGACTGCTACAGGCCCTTTCATGTGCAAGAGGAGTTTTGGAAACTCGTACCAAACCCCAAATACGTCGCAAAGCCCATTCGTCGCGGAAAGACCCCGTGGCGCGGATCCAAGCACAATCGCGGTGCGGCTGTCGACCTCAGCTTGGCCGACACAAGCGGAACACAGCTCGTCATGCCAACGAACCACGATGATTTCTCAGAGCGGGCGCATCGTGACGCTGAAGGAATTCCCATGGCAGTGGCGGCCCGTGCAAGAATTCTCGATGAGGCCATGCGCGCCGAAGGCTTTCAGGGAATTGAAAGTGAGTGGTGGCACTACGACTATGCAGGTTGGCAGGATTACGAACTCTCAGATGAGAGCCTTTGACCGTCGGTCGTGAGTACACTTCTTTGCATGGCAGATTCGAATCTCAGCCTTGATGTGGACTGGGTTGGTCATGACGAGGGCCGCCGCAGAGTGGTACGCGTTTGTGTTTCGTCGGCACATGGGTTTACTCGTGATGGGGGCGCTCCAACAATCACTGTGGACTGCATCGACAAGAGAACCTTTGAAGCGGAACTAAACCGACTGCATTGTGAACTTGATGACGTTGCATCGAAGGCGAGCGAGTTCTTTGGCGAAAGCGCGCAAGCTGTGATCCAGCTGCGAGACGCAGAGATAGGGCCGATTGAGCGCTCCGGTGATCTCAAGGTGCAAGACGTCATGACCACGAACGTCAAAACCGTCTATCGAAATGACGAGCTGTCGTTGGCGAAGGAGCTAATGGATACAGGGCAGTTTCGTCACCTTGTGGTCCTAGACAGAGGCGAAGAGCACGTCGTTGGCATCATTAGTCGGCAAGACATCTACTATGGCGCCTTGGCCTGGTCTCTCGGCATGAGCGAGCCGATGCATCAAAAGATGCTAAGCGCCACCACGGCAAAGTCCGTTATGCGAAGCGACGTGCTAACGACGGTTCCGGAGGCACCACTGCGAGAGGCGGCCTCTGTCATGCTTGCGAACAAGATCGGCTGCCTGCCTGTGCTCGATGGCGTCAAGTTGGTGGGCATCGTGACCGAGAGCGACCTCCTCGCGCAGATTCGGGTGTACTAAGAGAAGTACCTAGGAGCCAACCTCCGCAATTTGCAGGCCTAGTTCTTCGCGGAGGTCCATGTGTGCCTCCGACACTGACGCAACACGCAAAGCAATAGTCTCGGCCACAGAGCGGTGAGTATCATCAAAGAGTTCCCTGCGGACCGCTGCCATTCCGAAGTCGAGGTCTCCAGACAGAAGCAGCGCCGCGTGGTGGGCAGTGGCATCCGCTCCGCGACACCATGTCTCCAGATCAAATCGCGTACCGTTGCGCAAGAATGCGTCGCAAGCGTCCTGAAGTCGATGACGCCAACTCGGTGGCAACTTGCGAGTGAGAACGCTTCGGTAGCTCTCAACACGCACCCTGAGAGATTGGGGGATTGCCGTGTATGGCTGTGCCAAACTAAGTCCTGCATAGAAAGCGGCGGCCAGCTCGGCTGGATCGGGAAGCGCCAACCGAAGGAAGTACGATCGGCGCCCAAGCGCCAGTGACCGCCCAAGCCCGCTTGCAATCTGCTGAACGGTCCGCCCCCGATACAGTGGCTCCCCCAAGGCAAACATTGGTTCGAGCCCGCTGCCTCGACGGAGATTCAGCAAAGATACTGGTTGATGTAGATCGTCACTGATCAGGCAGTCGAAGCGTGGCAAGCCAAAGGCATACGAGGTTGCTGAAAATAGCTGTCGAAGGTGGTCGAAGTGAGCACCGCTATGCTCATGCAGGTTCACAACCGAGGAGGGGCGAGTGCATTGCTGCGCGATGAGTTCACCAACCAAACCAAAGATACGGGAGATGTTTGGATCCACACGACCATCGCGAAGTCTCGACCATGCTTCCGAGTTTAGCGGACGAGTCGGCCAACGCATCTCCGATGAAATATTTCGGCGAAAGAACGCCGTCTCACGCTGCTCGGCACCCCCCATGTTGTCGAGTGCTCGACACACGCACCATGCTCGGTCCATCTGTCGCGTCCGTACATAGAGGCCTCGAAGCGCCTTGTAGTGTTCAGAGTTGTCAGGCTCCGCGCTGAGAAGCAAGCGTCGACGTGCGATGGCCTTGTCAAGCTGATCACTGCCCGCTCCCTCATAGAGGTCCACCAAGATTCGATGGTTCGTAAGACCCTCACTTTGCAAAGCCGATGCAACTTCGAATGAATCGATCGCAGCATCCGCTTCTCCGAGTTTTTCTCGGTAAACGTGTCCCAGATCAGACCACAAGCGTCCAACATCAGGGTCACCTGGCTCAAGACGACAAATCATCTTTCGATAATTGCGCTCAACCCCGCGCCAATCCCCTGCATCTCCGAGCAACTTGAGTATGTCTTCAAAGCAAGTGAAGCACGCAGATCGAATTTCCGCATTCATTGTGGTCGCAAGGTAGCTGTCCATTGCTCGGTTGAGTAGAGCGACCGCTTCAGTGGATTGATGCTGTTGCCGGGCAATCGCGCCTGCTGCTTGGAGGTAGCGACCACGTCGAACCGGGACTGTCTCGAGGCCTGCCATCCGCACAATCGTCTTAATTGCACTGCGCCATTCTTCGTTCTTGGCGTGAAGCACTGCCAGCCGATGCAGTGCGGGCCTCGACTCATCGTCGAACGAGAGTGCTTGTCGACAGATCTCAATTGCCGCTTCTAAGTCATGCAGGCTCTCCGAGAGCATGTCGGCGACTCGACAGAGAATTTCCACTCGTTCTTCATCCTGCGAGGCCACCTCTGCAAGACGCAATTGCATCGCAACCGCACTCCGAAATTCCCCACGCAATCCGTGAAGCTCTACAAGAGCGTGCATGCTACCGGCATGCTCATAGGCTGCACAGCGCTCATACAAGGCGATGGCACGCCCCTGCTGGCCCAGACTTCGATGCGCCGACGCACAAACAAAGAGCATTTCGACAGATAGAGAATCATCTCCAACACCGTGCATCGCAATGGCTCGTTGGGCGGACTCGATAGCCTCAGGAAACGCGCGCAATGCGAGAAGACACTTTGCGCTACCCTCGATTGACGCGAGGCAATCGGCCGTGTGTGTCAACACTTCTTGGTGATGCCGCAACGCTTGCTGGTACTTGCCAAGCGCCGAGCTACAGATGGCTGCTTTGCGCAGCAGTTCTCGGCGCTGCTCCCAAGCCAATGTGCTGCAGTAGTCAGAGGCAAGGAGGGGTTCGAGCACGGCTTCGAGCTCATCCCAGCGTTCATGGCCGAAATAGCGTTCAACCACGGGCATGGACGCGGCAAGGTGACCTGGTCTTGCCCTTAGTGCGACAGCGAAGAGGTCAACAGCGCGAGTATTCTCGCCGAGGTCCTCAGAATATATCGTAGCGGCAGCACAAGCAAACTGAGCCTTCAAGTCTTCTGACGTGCTGCAAGCTCTGGCCTCTTCCAGAATGCTCGCGGCCCGGCGAAACTCGCCCCGCTGTCGGTGCAACGCAGCGAGCGCCTCTCGGGCGTCGTTTCTCGACGGGTCCAGGCGAATGGCCTCGGTCCAGTGCCATAGCGCGGCCTTGTCCTCGTTGCGATTTGTTTCGATCTGTGCAATGCGATGATGATATTTCGCCCGCTGGATGACAGACTGTGACATCGCAATTGCACGGGACATGAGCCGAGCGGTCCGCTCTGCATCCCCAATACGGTCGCTCAATTGGATCATGAACGCTAGTTGGTGCTCGCCACGAATCATCCTCTCGAGCGCGTCTAGGTACCTCTGAACACGACTAGGTATCGCTTCTTCGATACGACCAAGTTCGGCAAACGCACCATCCAGATCGCGCATTCCATGTGCTCGCGCACATGCGAGCCGGATCCTCATCTCACCAGATTTCGACGGCTCCGTGTATTGCAGCCGCTCAGAGGACTCAGAAAAACTCTCAACCAGATCATTCCACTCACCGGTCTGCTCGGTCAGAACCTCGAGTTCATCGGCTGCGCGCATATGGGCGGGGTCAATCTCGATAGCCTTCAAGAGGATCGCCTGTGCCCCTGGCAGACTCTCCAGATTGTTCTTGTAAATGCCCGCCGCTTCGACAAGGAGTTCCGCAGCGTCAGCTTCATTTCTCGTTTGCTCGGCGCGCTCAATCAGAAGTTGGGTAAGGGCTGGCCAATCTCCCATCTTACGAAGAACCCGTTCGCGTTCGATTTGCCCCCCGAGCGTTGGCGCCAGGTCGGTCTGCTGTGCACGCGCCCCGTCATCGGCGAATGAAGGAAGCGTGGCAACATCAAGTGTTCGGTTGACCGAGTTTTCGTCGCACAAGTCTAGAACAACCTGCATCACATCGGTGCCCGAGACGTCGGCATGCACTAACGCTGGAGTCGTGCCCCGCTCATCAATTGTGGGTTCTTCAATGCCCTCAATGTCGTGAAGTCCGCTGTGCATGCGGGCAAGTGCATTTCAATACCTAGGCCAAGAGGCGTTCTTCTAAGGCCTAAGTGTTTTTGGCCATTTGCGACGGTATGGATCGCCGACTCTGGACCCCAGCGCTTTTACTCCTCGGACTGCTGAGCCCACCAAGTTTACAGCTCGGAAACGATTGCTTCCACAAAGCTAGATGGCCCTAACTCAAAGGAGGGCACCAAGAAACTGCCACTAACAGGACCACACCCATTCCCAGAGTTCTCAAAAACTGGTTCCGAGTGTGGTGCCGCAGACAACACTCGGTTGCCCAATGGAGCGCTCACGGTGAAGTGCGATTTTCCTTGTTGGCAATCGTCGATACGCGCGAGCTGAATCGGATCTGTGCATGTTGCATTGGAGAAAAAATTTGCGGTGGTGAGCGACTCGGGTAAGCACCGAAAGCTGCCGTCAACCGCCGGTTGAAACTGGCAATCCGCGTCGAGTACGTCGTCGTGCCAGAGCCCCTGGAAACCCAGAAAGCCCTGACCATCCGAGAGCAAGCTTCGGGTGAGGCGCTCACTTCCCTCCTCCTTCTGCGCTTCAAGCGAGACAAACTCTGAGTTTTCGATCGTTTCACCAACGGGAAAGAAGCGGTCGGTCCCCGTATCTGCCAAGCAAGAGCCAGAAGAATCGTCAAACCGCTGCTCCAGGGCTGTCGTGGTGACCGCTTGCAAGGTTGTCCCAACCACACCACACGCCAGTGTCTCAGTCGTCTGTGCGTACGCAGGCGGCTCCTCTTGGCAGCGGTCTACGACCACAACTGAGCTTTGATCTGTGCATCCAGCGTTGTTGAAAACCTCTGTTGATGAAGGCCCAGTAGGAACACAGTAAAACTCTGAGTCGACGCCAAAGCCTGGCCGACATGCCGCGTCCAAATCATTGTCAATAACACTGCCCGAGAAGTCGCAAATCGAAGAGCCATCGCTGCCCTGGAATGTTGCTGTCGCCAGGCGCGGTGTTGAGGATGCAGCTCCCCGGGTTGCCGTCACAAAGCTCGAGATTGGCAACTCTGGGCCGGCAAGGTAGTAGTCTCGAGCGGGAGCTGTGACCGGTGAGCACGTACCAGTGGTGTCCTGGCTAAACACGGCTTGCCCTCCTGTGACTGCCGATGGCATTCCGACCTTCCGGAAGTGGCGCCCTAGGAAACATCCGCCGTTGCTAAGCCTGCGAGCTCGCGCATAGGGTTTTGGCGTCGCGCCGATCGCGACTCCAACGATTGCTGAGGTGCAAGCGGCATCTTGGAACCGAATCAATGTCTCGAAATTCTCGGGGTAGCAGGTGTAGCTGCCATCCGCCTCCAAGAAGTAGCGACACTCCTCGCCAAGCTCGGTGTCGATGACATCGAACTCCTCTCGTGCTCCGGCAGCTGGCTCAATGAACTCACGTGTGAGCCGGGTCCCAGGCGTGCTCGCGCAGACTGCGGCGATTGGCGTTGTGTCCGCATCGGCTCCGTCGGTCGCATCATTTGAGGCATCAGTGAGGCTCCCGATGGATTCGCCTCCACATGCAAGTGGCAAAGCTGCGAGTGCAGCTAGAACAAAGGCTTGGGGAAGCAGGGCGTGGGGGGAGGTTGCCATGGCTGAAGCTAGTGTAACGCGCTCCCCAATTGACTCAAAGGCGCAAAGCTGGGAGGCTCACGAGCGACTGACGCCTCTTCACCTACATCTCCATTCATGCACTCCTCACGCTCATGCCTGCTTCTTATTTCTCTGTCGATGACACTCGCCATTGGATGTGGCGCCTCTGCAGATCGTTCCCGCTTTGACCCTGCCCTCGACGGTCTGAGTTTGCTTGCGGTCGATCCTGGGGTTGTGTTGCCTGGCTCGGTCCTGGTTCTCGAGGGCCGATCGTTTGTCGGCGCTCCCTGGGGGGAGCCTGCACTCGTAGTGAATGGGCAATTCGACAATGGTGATGAGCAATATGAAGTTCGCTTCCGAACACCTGCACGCTTTGTCGATCTGCAGACCTTGGAAGTTGATGTTGATGAGGCCTTCTTCGATTTGCTGGGAAGCAACGCGGGAGAGTTTTCCGGTTCTCTGCATATCGAAATCGATAGCGCCGTTGATTCGGAGCGTCATGCCTCCCCCGCTCTTGAAGCTGAGCTGAGCTTTCGGTCACATCTCACACCCACACTTGGAAGCCTTCTGGATCGTGGTCCGATCTATGTCAACGATCACATCACAGTTGCCGCCGAAGGACTCCTACTTGGTGGCAACGAGGGGCAGAGCTACGCCGAAGTTACCGGGTGCTTCGTGACAGCGGAAGTCGGCCCTTGCCAACCGATCGAAGGACTCGAAATCCCGGTCACGCCAGCAACTCCCTACAACCGGTCTGAAGCGAGCTTTGTGTTCTCGCCCGATATTGCAGGCATTGAGTTTGGACGCTTTGAGGGGCAGGTAAAGCTGCGCAATCGCCACAGCTCCGAGCGGATTGAAGAAAGTGAAGCCCGCAATGTTGTCTACGAGCTAAGTGAGACTACAGTGTTTTCCCTAGGCCCCGCGAAAGTGAGCCTGGGCCAGTTCATCGATATCGAAGGTGCAGGCTTTGTTGAGAATGGTCCGGAGGCGAGCACGATTCTCAAGCTCACAGGCGAGTTCACCCCTTTGAAAGGCAGGCCAACCACCATCGACCTCATCTTGGTACCCGACTTTGTTGAGGGCCGGAAACTGCGCTACACCATCAACGAGGATGATGCTCTGGGCCAGCTGTTGGATCTTCGAAGCACCAAGGGAACGCTTGCTGGAACGCTGGTCGCCGAGATCAGTCACAAAGGCAGATCGGTTTCGGGCCAGCCGCTAGAGTTCAGCATTGGCTTGGCTCCTGTGAAGCAAGTGATCTACCTAAACTTCACGCCACAATACCTCGATGCCTTGCGAGCGTTTGGATTGCGGGCAACCGATGCAGCAATTCGTGACCGCGTTGCGGAGGCAGTTCGTCGCGACTACCGAACAATCAATGTCGACATTCGACTCGAAGAGCCATCAGACTTTTCCCTATATTCAATTGTCGATATTGGCGGCCTTGATCCCAATGGTCTCGGATTGCTGGGCTACGACAACACGCCCGGCAAGGACTCGGGCAATGAACGCCTGCACGATCACATCGGTGGCGTGAACGCGGCGACGCAAGAGGATGGCTTCCCAGGCTATGGCGGGGTCTTCATCGAGTCGCTCTTCGTCTTCTCGGAACATCCTGGTGACTTCGCGCCCTCGGTCTCCGCTGCAGATCCGCTCTTCGACGAAATCTTCGACTCCTTCCGACCCGATCGCGGCGGCTCGCCAGTACGCGCAGCAGATCTAACGGGAGGCGTCGCAATGCCACCCGACGGCTTTGGATGTCCTGCTACCGAACGCACAGGGCAGATCGGGTGTGCGAGTTGGACGCTATCAAATCTCATCGGCTCCACCATTAGCCACGAGATCGGCCACTCGCTGGGGCTCGCCAATCCCGATGGCGGGAACTCACACCACACCAGCAACGCTCCGAACCGCCTGATGGACTCGGGTTCCTCACGCCCCTTTGATGAGCGAGCGGAATTGCGTGGGGCTGGCCCTGGTGAGTTCTGTGACGATGCATATGCCTATTTGAGGCGCATTCTCCCGACCGACGAAGCCGATGATTTTGCCGGTCGTCCCACCTGTTTCTAGAAACTCATGCATGCCAGGATGATGTCTCTGCATGCAGGATGGCAGCTCAACGTCGCTTCTGGGGAGCGAGCTCGACAAGCGATACCGGATTCTCTCGCCCCTTGGCGAAGGGGGAATGGGAACCGTTTTTCTGGGCGAGCACATCCGCATTGGTCGCCAGGTCGCCATCAAAGTTCTCAATCCTGAACTCGCAAAATCCGAAGATTTTCTTGAGAGATTTGAGCGTGAGGCAATTGCTGCAGGGCGCCTCGATCATCCCAACTGCGTTCCCGTCACCGACTCAGGCCACCTCGAAAATGGCACTGCATACTTGGTCATGGAGTTGGTTAGCGGCAAGAGTCTCGGTTTGGTTCTTGAAACCGAGCCACAGTTGTCGCCAGTTCGAGCGCTGCGCATCATTCGCCATGTTCTTCGAGGTCTGGGACATGCGCATGACTCAGGTATTGTTCACAGAGACATCAAGCCAGACAATATCATGCTGTGTGATCGAGAAGGCGACGACAACTTCGCTCGTCTACTCGACTTTGGAATCGCGAAACTTCGAGATGACGATAGCCAAGACAAGGCGGCGCTCACCCAAGCGGGTGTGGCGGTGGGCACCCCAGCGTACCTGTCTCCGGAGCAAGCCCTTGGTGACACCATCGACAATCGAAGCGATCTCTACTCCTGCTCGGTGGTGCTCTTCAGCATGCTCTGTGGACGTCCGCCATTTGAAGCAGCCACCCCTATAGGAGTCCTAACAAAGCATGCAGGAGAGGAGCCGCCTCATCTCTGGGACCTGGCGCCACATCTGGAAGAGATGCCAGAATTGGATGCCCTTGTACAACGTGGGCTCGCGAAAGAACGACGGGATCGATACCAGAGTGCGAACGAATATGTGCAGGCAGTAGACCTGTGCCTTATGCGGCTTGGTGCTCATCTCACACCAGTTCCCAACGTTCGGGCCATCACGAACTCATCGCACACAGGTTCCATACCTCAGCAAGCCCGCGCTGCATCGGTCGCCCAGGCCCAACTCGAAACGGCCAACACGGGACTTGCCCACGAAGCGCAAATCGCTCCCACAGCCATTGGGCCCAACCTCGAAGGCAAGCAGTTGCGAATGCGGAGAATGCTCGCTGCTGGCTTGCTGGTCATGATGATTGTTCTCGCCGTCATTCTCTCCACTCGCGGAGGTCACAGTTCCAATGCGTCGCTGCCACTTGTCAACACCGATGCCACACGCCAAGCGCTCGAGACGCAGCTTCGAGAAGGCAAGTCGTGCAAGAAAAGGTTGCAAGCCGTGGAAGCGCTCCAACTGCTCGGCGACAAGCGAGCGATTCCCAGCCTTAAGAAAGCTCGGCGCCGAATGCGCGGAGGACTCTTGGGTGTTGGTAAGAAAAACACCAATCGTTGCCTTGTGAAGGCCGCCAAGACGGCCATCCAGAGTCTCCAAAAGCGCTAGCTACTTGCTTCGCCAACGAGCTTCGCGCCTGAGAATATTCCCCAGACCCAGGAAGCGGCGAGCAAGGGCAGGCCAACGTTGACCACTGCCAGCGGTAGCCCAACCATGAACATTGACATCTGGGCAACCCCAACGGCATTGCGCCCTCCCACCATACTGCCCATACCAGGACACACCAGAGCATTGATGAAGAGAGCAGCCATCGCGCGCCCAGCGGACACCGGTTCGGTTGCCTGAGGCAGGTTGCGAAGTCGTGGAACCAGCGCTGTACAATCCCAATCGTCTGCCGGCCACTCTGGTCCCGCGGCTAGCGCCAAAGGTTGGGTACAATCGCACGCAACCGGAGTGGACTCTTCAAAGAGCGGTTCATCGGGCCTCTCTGGCATTAGGTAGCGCAAGTGCCCAACGTCGTTTGAGTCGAGTTCCAGCGTCCCTTCATCCACCATGCGCTGCATGTACTCCCTCGCTCTTGGGACGGAAAGTCCAAGCAAGAACGCAGCAGCACTAGGCGAGAGTTCAAAGGACGTCGTAAATGCCAATCGCAGAAATTCTGCTTCAAACCCTCGGTAGTCCATCACTACTATAAGTCGACCGCTTCGAAAAAAACCGGAGTGCGATTCAGCCCCAATCCGATCTACCGTTTTGCCGGCATTCAACACACAATTGCTAAGCAGTACAGTCGCTTATCGGGCTCGTGCGAGTTGCCCCACGACAACCAGCGCAACTGTGGTGCAAGGTATGCCCGCCGCATGAAAGCCACGGGCAACACCGACAAGTGCATAGACCGCAGGCGATAAGGCAGGTGTCATCGGGTTTGCAATCCCCCTACTTCGCCCAATAAGATTGTTCAGCGTTCTACAAACATGTGAAAACCAAGGAACATGTTTGCATTCAAGCCAGGAAGCATCAGTGGCGGAAACCAACACACGTCAAGCAAGCCGCGCTCCAGTAACGCTCAAGATTAAGTTCAAGAGCGAGACTCTCGACCAGTTCATCGAGCGCTACTCCGTGGATATCAGCCATGGCGGAATTTTCATCCGGACAAAAGACCCGCTCGCGGTTGGGACGGCACTCAAGTTCGAGTTCCAACTCAAAGATGCGACTCCCCTCATTGGTGGTGAAGGCACAGTTGTCTGGACACGTGAGCATGATCCAAGTCGCAGTGGCGTTTCACCAGGCATGGGTGTGCGCTTTGACAAGCTCCCAAGCGAGAGCCAAAAGGTCCTCGACAAGGTGCTCGCCAAGAAAGATGGCTCGGCCGGAGCCGAAGAAGAAGATGAAGAAATCGAGGACGAGGACGAGGGCGAGGGGTTTGGCGACGATTTTGTCGACACTCCAACACGAGTTGCTCCCGCCGCACTTGTCGATAGCCTAACCAATTCTGAGTTTGACGAGGGTGACATGACGCCCTTGCCCAAGCCCATGCCATTTCATGGCGACATGGACGACTTCAGCGATGAAGCGTTTTCCGAGTCGACCAGAGTGGCCTCTCTCGACAGCATCCTGGCCCAAGCAAAGAGCACCGAGAAGGACGACAGCGAATTCGACAATCAAGTCTTCGCAAGCACCGCGCCTCCAGCGCCAGCAGCTCCAACTCCCGCTCCCAACCCAGTGTCTGCCGACGATTACGAGGATCCATTTGCCGACCTCAACGATGACGATGATGACGATGATGACGATGATGACCGCGCAGACACGGTCGCATTGGATGATGATGACACTGGCGGCGATACCGATGAGGATGCAGCTCCTCTTCCGCCTGAGCCAGAGGTCGATGAACTTGAGGACGTCAAGGCTGCTGCTGCACCTGAACCGAACCCCGAGCCGACACCGAAGGTTGAACAACCTGCCGCTACTCCACCTCGCGCTGGTGCTACAACTGACGCACCGCCAAAGGCTGCTGTCTCAGTCGCTGTCGCTGAGCGTGAGAGCAGCAGCAGTATGCCGTGGATTGCAGTTGCAGCGGTGATCCTTCTTATTGGTGGTGCTGGCGGATTCTGGCTTCTCAACAAGGGGGAAGACAAAGAGAAGGCGTCTGAGACGGCTGCAGTGCCTGCCGTGGCGATCGATGCAGCCAAGGTCAACGAAACTGCCATCAACGACCCAATCAAAGATCCAAAGCCCGTCGATGAACCTCCTGTCCCGACAGTTTCTGTTGCTGTGACCACGGTTCCGGAAGGTGCCACGCTCACGGTTGAGGGCACAGACATTTCAGAGACCAGCCCGGCAACGCTCGAACTGCCAGAGGGCGAGACATCGGTAATTGTTGTGACCCATGAAGAGTTCCTATCGCAGAGCATTGAGGTTGTGCCCGATGGAACCGAGGTTGGGCCCATCACGCTGGTTGCCATGCCGCGAGTTCTGCACTTCACATCAACGCCACCTGGTGCGAAGGTGTTTGTGAACGGCCAAAAGCTTCCAGGTGTGACTCCACTGGACTTCCCGTTCAACTCGCGTATTGCAAGACGACCAACGATGAATGTGCAGTACCGCTTGCCACGGCACAAGATGTGGGCTGCAAAGCTTCCAACTAAGGAAGGCTTTGTCGCTGTTGAGAAATCGTTAGTACGCACCATTGATGGCGAGTTGGTAGCGCTTCTCAACCGGCCATCAATCAAGCCACGGGTGCAAGAAAATCCAGTCGAGCCTCCTGTCGACGCCGATTCCACTGACACTGCCGATACCTCATCGAAGGACGATCCACCCAAGGACGACACCGTGAACGATGATCCACCCAAGGACACCGTGAACGATGATCCGCCAAAAGATGATCCGCCGAAAGATGATCCGCCGAAAGATGATCCGCCAAAGGATGAAAGCAGCGGAGGTGACGAAGAGCCGACCCCCGACTGGATGAAGTAGTTTCCCGTGGTGGCCGAACGCATACGTGGGCTCACGAAGCTCACGATTGCGCTCCTTGTCCTATCGCGCGGGACCGGATGCAAGGACGACAATAGCTTTGCCAAAGGCAAGATGCCCGTCCCAAGCAAGGCTCGTCCCGACGGTTTTGAGGAGGTTGACACAGGCGTGCGTCCCGTCGTGGAAACCGATGAGAAAGCCGGAGAATCGCCCAAGAAGACCCCGCCTCCGAGCCCCAAGCGGCCCGCTTTCACAGATGCTGACATGAAGGAACTACGTGCCAGCTTGCCGACGCTCGAGGGAGAACTTGTCTTAGAAGCCTTGAGCGTCGTCGCCCACAGCCGAGTCGCCACCTTGACGATCTGCCTCAACAAGCCCCTGACCGAGGCAACCTCACAGGTGATTCGCGCCTACAAAGAAACGTGGCAGGACATCAAAGTATCGACCCCACCAAAGAACAACAAGCACCGGCGCTTGAGCGCGAATGGCAAGCGATTTCGCATGACTGCTGGAGCTGTGGGCGGCAGCACCATTGGCTGCCCAAATCCCGAGACACACACCAAGGTGTCATTTCGATTTCAAGAACGCACGCCGCCTGGCCTTCCAAGCTCAGCGCTCAAGTTGGACGAAATCGCGCCTATGAAAAAGGGGTTGCCTGTGAAGGATCCGGCCGTTGGCCGCCCCGCACAAGGTACCGAATCGCCTCCTCCAGCCCCTCAAGACTGAGGTGATACATGGGAAAAATGCTCGCGATCGCCTCAATGGTGGTTCGAGGCCAGTAGCGCTTGGGCTCAGGGTTTAGCCATGCCGTGTAGCGGTAATGATCTTCTAGTCGTCGCAGCCAGGTCGCCCCAGCAGAGGCATTGTGGTGATAGAAATAAATCGACCCACCCGGCGACATGAGCTCGCCAGGATGCATGAGGGCATCACCGACGACAACCAAGCGCTCGTCGCGGCTCGTTCGGGCAATCAGCTCCGTCACGGAGACGGGTTTGCGAAATGCCGCATCCTCAAAGACATTTTCGTAGACGCAGTTGTGGAAGTAATAGTGCTCAAAGCTCGCAAAGCGCCCTGCTCGGGAGGCTGCGGTAAAGAGCCGCTCAACCATCAGCGAGTAGGCGTCCATTGAGCCTCCAACATCCATGAGCAGAATTAACTTCATGCGATTGCGCTTGGGAGGCGTGAAGACAAGGTCTAGGTCGCCGGCATTTTTGCAGGTTGCGTTCACGGTTTCCTCAATGTCGAGCTCTTCAACGGCACCTTCGCGACCAAGCCGTCGCAGCCCTCGCAAGGCCACGTCGATCTGCCGCACATCGAGAACGCGATCTTTTCGGTAGTCCCGATAGCGGCGCATCTCAGCAACCTGCATCGCCGACTTGCCACCACCCGGTCCGCCAACGCGCACGCCACTTGGGTGAAATCCACCGTGGCCGAAAGGCGATTTGCCTCCAGTGCCGATCCACTTCCCGCCTCCATCATGACGTTCTTTCTGCTCCTTGAGACGCTCTTCAAACATCTTCTTTAGCTCTTCGACATTGAGCTCCTCAAGCAGCTTCTTCTCCTCTTCACTAAGGCCTTCAAATTTCTTGGGGTCGCGAAGCCAGCTGAGCAAGTCGTTTGTTACCGCCGCGACATCGACATAGACGTCTTTGAAGTAGGCCAAGAATGCCTGATCAAAGGCGTCAAAGTTGCTCACGTCCTTAACGCAAATGCACCGTGCAAGCCTGTAGAAGCCGTCTAGAGACGAGTTGTGAAGCCCCTTGCTCATGGCTTCCATCAGGCCCATCCACTCGTGCGCCGAGACGTTGATGCCCTGCTTTCGCAGCTCGAAGAGGAACTCAATAAGCACTAGTGCTTGCTCCATTGAGGTTGGTTCGTACCTCGTGCAGGGAATGTGACTCCCGACGAGGCGCAAACACGGCGCTGGCCAGACGAGCGGAGCCAGCTCCTCTCGAAGAGCAAGTGAGCGATTTCAATACTCATGAAACAGGTACTAGTTGTTACCGAGTATGGCCATGTCTTGTTCGTTCTTGAGAAGAGTTCCCAAGAAGGGAATGCCACCGCCAACACGGGCCAAGTCGACACCGGCCTTGCGGAGAGCGAAAATCCAGTCGATCAGCTCTGAGGTACTCGGACGTTTGCGAATTCGTGGAACGTCGCGCAGCTTAAAGAACAATTCTAAGCACTGGTCGAGAACCTGCTCTTCGATATCCGGGTGATGAACACGAACGATCTTCGTCATCAACTCCACGCTGGGAAAGTCGATGTAGTGGAATATACAACGCCGCAAGAATGCATCCGGAAGCTCCTTCTCATTGTTTGAAGTGATGATCACAAGCGGCCGCTCTTTCGCGACGATTTCCTTCCCTGTCTCGTCGATGAAGAACTTCATCGCATCGAGCTCGGTTAGCAGATCGTTGGGAAACTCGATGTCTGCCTTGTCGATCTCATCAATGAGCAGAACGACACGTTTCTCGGAAGCAAGCGATCGCCCCAGAGGCCCCAGCTTGATGTAGGAAGCAATGTCGTTTACATCAGCATCGCCAAAACGGCTGTCGTGAAGCCTGGCAACCGTGTCGTAAACATAGAGTCCGTCTCGAGCCTTGGTCGTGGACTTCACATGCCAAGCGATTAGATCCATGCCAAGGGCCGACGCGACATTCTGGGCAAGCACTGTTTTCCCAGTGCCGGGCTCTCCACGGAGCAACAGGGGCTTCTCAAGCGCACAAGCCACGTTGACTGCCTGCTGCAAGTCTTCTGAGGCTATATAGGTCGTGGTTCCCGTAAATTGATTAAACGCGTCAGACATCTTGCGGGCACGCTATCACTCACCTCGTGTAGTTGGCGATTTGCTTTTCTAGCTATTTGATTTTGCAGGTTGGATGCAATTCACTGTTGGAGCAAGATCGCAGCGGAACGAGGAGGCAGGGTTATGGGGGCTGTCAAATCGCTCCCCTCAATGAGCTCGGTGTAGCTTCCACTGGGAACGCCCTCGGCGGTATTGCTTGTATCGGCGCGGTTTATCGCAACCACAATCCGCTCACTCCCGCGCACCATTTCGTACACGATCGTGTCATCGTTTACCGACAAGACGGTCTGCGTGCCACGTCGAAGCGCTCCCTGCTCCTTGCGAATTGTTCCTAGCGTAGCGAGACGCTGTCGCATCCAGTCTTGATGCTCACTTGTGCCGTCCCACTGCATGAAGCGTCGGTTGTCAGGATCTCCCGCGCCAGCCATTCCCAGTTCATCGCCGTAGTAGATTAATGGAACCCCCGGTGAGGTGAAGAGAAACGCGAAGCCCAAGGCCATTCGCTCGTAGGCGGCTCGTTCACTGGGTTGGCCTGGAGGGTTGTCCCAACCACTCCCCGTTGCAGTGTCCCAAACGCCATAGCGCGGCTGATCTTCGGCAAGATGAATCACTCGTGGAAGATCGTGGTTTCCGATGAAGGTGCTCATGATCGACGCTGGGTGGTAGGTCGCCTTTTGCGAGGTTAAGAAATTTCCTAAGTCTCGAAGGGATCCATCGCGCCGAAGCAAGGTGCGGGTCAACTCTGCCCGCAAGGGAAAGTCGAATTGGCCGTCAAGCTGCGTGAGTGGGTCAACATAAGACGAGATCAATCCAGAGTCGGCGCTGAATGTCTCGCCAACCATGTAGAAGTCCTCTCCGCGCTCTGGCTCGATTTCCTCGCGGACACGCTTTCGCAGATCGTAGAGCCAACTGCTTTCGATGTGTTTGATTGCATCAAGTCGCAAGCCATCGACCCCACTATTACGAATCCACTCCACGGCATTGTTTACCGACCAGGCTCGCGCATCGGGATTCGTGAAATTGAAATCGGGAAGATACTCGGTAAACCAACAACGACGACCTTGCTCGCCTTCCCAGCCACATCCAGAACCACACACGCAGTCACCACCAAAGCCGTTGTCATTTGGCCAAAACCAGCTTGGGTTCTCACTGTAAAGCGGGCTCTCCGAATGCACATGATTCATGGCGTAGTCGAGGATTACTTTGATGCCCCGTGCGTGCGCTGCATCCACCATCTCTTGCATATCGCTCAGGTTGCCCAAATGCGAATCAATTGCCTCCATGTCCCTGGGCCAATAGCCGTGGTACGCAGAGTAGCTGCGGCCGTCCGTGCCAAGTCCAGCGCCTGCTGCATTGTCGATCGGTGAGGTAATCCAAAGCACATTCACTCCGAGGTCGTCAAAGTAGCCAGCCTCGATTTGCTCGGTGAGCCCAGCCAGATCACCACCTTGGTAGTTGGCTTCGTAGGGAACACCTTCAACAGGGGCATTGTTGCTCGCATCCCCATCGCGAAAGCGGTCAAGAAAGACAAAGTAGAGAATGCCATCTCGCCAGTCAAAGGTGCTCTCGCTACATCCACAATCAGCCTGAATCACAGAGTTGAGATTCCCTGAGGCATCTGGTTGGCGACTCCGATTGACAGGATCGAGCACCCACTCTTCCCCATCGAGCACAAACTTGTACTCAAGAAGCTCGCCATCCTGCATCTCAAGTTCCGTTGACCAAGTATCGCCGTTTCGTGTGAGGTCGAGCCCTGATGCCCAAGGCTCCGCACCAAACTCTCCGCGAAGCTCAACCCGACTCACACCCTGTTGAGCAGGATAGGAGAACGCAACGTTGCAAGTTGCTGTGCAAGGAGTCTGTGCATCGGTATCGGTTCCAGCGTCGTATGCCGGCCCCGCGTCAGAGGCTTCGGGCGTCACGGCACTAGAACATGCCCACAAAAGCGAAAGAGAAACCAAGAGTGTCGCTGTGCTTAGAGTTTTTCTCATTTTGCGTCTCCTTCTGAGAACGAGGGCTTAAGTGGTTCGTCGGACAACTCTTTTGCAAACAAGTAGCGATTTCCACCGTTTTCCCACTGGGTCGTTGCACCAACCTGGCGAACAATTTTGAAAACGCCAATCTCATTCGCTCCCAGGGCAACTCTGAAGGTCGTGAATCCGTCGCTCCCTCGAGTGCCCTTGATTCCACGACTCGGCTCCCAATCGCCGAACGTAGGGCCAGCGCCGACAAGTCGCACTTCCTCATCGCTTTGCACCCGAAGCGCTATCTCGCGACGCTCATCCGCACCACCATCGAGCGAAAGGTCTGTATTTGGATAGATGCGGACACCAACAGAAAGCGGAGCCACTGAGAATTCTTTGGAACGGGTACCATCAAGCACATTGAGACCTGCGACACCTTTGGCGAACGTTTCAGGGGTCCATGTTTCTTGCCCCAAGTTGATCGCAATAAGAGCAGTCTCCTTGGCGCCTTCACGTAGGTAGAGAAAGTGCTCGCTCGACAAGTGCAGTGGGCGTGGCTTGCCCGCGCGAAGAACTGCATGCGTCTTTCGAGCCTCCAGCAATGCGCTGATCAACGGAGCGAAGCGGGCATCGGCCGCAAAGTCCATGTCCTGCCGATTCTCAGGCTCCCTTGCCCCTGCAAGGCCTAGCTCAGTTCCGTAGTTGAGTGTCGGAATTCCCCGCGCAGTTAGAAGAAACGTGAGCAGTGCCCGCACACGTCGGTCATCTCCTCCACAGGCACTCCACACGCGCGGGACATCGTGATTGTCGGCAAAGGTCATGAGACGATTGGCATCGGCATAAAGAACGTCCAGAGAGAGCGTTGCGGCGAGTCGTCCCAGGTGCTGCCCTTTGCAGAACGTATCCTTCATCGAGAAGTAGAGCGGAAAGTCAAATAGGTGACTGAAGCCATCCTCCGCAAAGCCTTCGGCAATCACCTTTGGGTCACCGTTGTAGAGTTCACCAATCGTGGCAAAGCCTTCGCCCGCGCGGTCACGCAGCGCCGCGGTGTAGCGCTGCCAAAACCCAGTACCCACGTGCTTCACCGCATCAAGCCGAAATCCTGCTGGTTGCAGGACTTCGATCCAATGCGCTGAAGCCGAGAGAAGAAACTCATAAACTGCATCGTTCTCTTGCGCGAGATCGGGCAATCCATGAACGTCGAAGGTTGTCATTTGAACGGGGTCATCCCACTTCTTGATGTCACCATTGTGATGGAACCAACTAGGTTTTTCGGCGACAAGTTTCGTGTCGTAGCCTACGTGGTTCAGCACCATGTCTAAGACGAGATTCATCCCGCGCTCTTCGAGGGCCCTACGCAGCTCTAAGAGTTCTTCGGTTGTCCCAAATCTTCGTTCTAGCGTGCGCAAGTCCTCAGTCCAATAGCCATGAAATGCTCCATGCTCGCCAATCTTCTCCGTGCGCATAGAGAAGATTGGTGAGAGCCAGATCGTCTGAAACCCCATCGCGGCAATATGGTCGAGCTTGGCGATGAGACCTGCGATGTCGCCTCCGTGAAATGCTTGCGGATCGCTGATGTCAACTTCACCATCATTGTCGGTGCGACCATTGTAAAAGCGATCGATCATTACAAAGTACATCGGTCCGACCTCGTACGTCGTCAACCTCGCCCTTTTGGGGGCTGTAGCTGCGGCAAGCTCGAGTCCAGCAACAAAATCGTCGATCTCCTTGCCTAGTTTGCTAGCAATTGTATCGGCAGCATTGGCAAGCGCTTCTTTTTCACGCTGGTGATCAAACGTGAGCAGAACCGGAATAGTGAAGCTCGCTGTGTCTCCCGGTGTGGTTTCGCCAGCTTTTGCCATGCTGAGTTTCACGAACACGGTCCACCGGTATCGACCATTGAGCTGCGAGTAGTACTGCGCTCGAGTCTCCACCAAGAGCGTCAACTGGGCATCATCGGCCAAAGCTGACAAGCTCTCAAACCGGTCACGACTTGCCCGCTTCCTAAGAAATATCGACTCGAAACTTGGCTGCGAGATTGGGTGAATGACTAGATTTCGCTTGCCAAGAACGTCTCGAATTCGAGTTTCTAGAGCGGCGGGTACAGAGGCCAATTCGCTGCCCTTGTCGTGCACGATGGCAACGGCAATCGACGTCTCTTGCTGCAAGCGTTGGGTTGGCTGGGACTTCAGACAGCCCGACCAGACCAGGGCAAGCGCGAGAAGTGCCCAACGCCAAGGGCGTTCTGAGAATTGTTCTAAAACCATGCTTCTGCCTCAAGCGCCAGCAAGTGGTGCCAGTGTTCTTCTTGGTTTGGAAAGACGTTAAAATCGTCAAGACTATCGATGAAGTTGTTGCCAAAGGCGTTGTTCTGATTTGAGTACTGCACTCCGTAGAGCAAGCGCAGCGAGGGCCGAGAGTAGATACCCATTCCCATTGGGTTAAGAACCCAACCAATCTTGCCCTGCCATGTCTTGCGAGTCTTGAGGTCGCCAAACTGCAAGCCTCGTGGATCGCCAGTACCATTCGTGCTCTCAAAGACCGAGTCATAGTGCGCCCGGTAGAGGTTGCCATTGTTGCTGGTCTCTCTGGCCAGGCTGGTCTCGGCGAGGATGTGCGTGGTGCGAGTCATGTAGAGTTGGGCGCGGGCCACAGTCGACATGAAGGTTCGATCGTTGTCGTTGGCCACAATGTTGTTGTCTTTGTCGAAGTGATGGCCCCACCAAGCCGCCACATTCAGGTCAAGAAGCCCTGGCACAAGCCGCAGCTGCATCTCGGTTCCGATATCAAGGCGATAGCGCTCGTCGGTAAAGTCGTTGATGTAGATGGTGTATTCGCGCCCCATGTACTGTTCGGTGGTGAAGTTTTCGGGGTGCGCTTTTGTGAAGTTCACAAAGATGTTGTTCCAAATCAGTGGCCCAAAACCGCCAAAACCGAGATAGCCGATTGCCTTGTGGGATTTCGATGACGTCGCAACGGGACGAGGAAAGAAGTCTTCCATGCCTGGATTCTCCTGCAAGAAAGACTCTGCCACTTCACCTCGTACGAAATCTTCGTAGTCGATCCCGGGCGTATTGTAGGGCGCAAACCGATTCCCTTCGACTTCAGGCTCGAAGTAGAACTGTCCTCCAGCGCCAAGTTCGAAGTGATTGCCAAACCTCATTCGAGCAGTGGCTCCGCCCGTGAGAATTGTTGAGTACTCCTCTCCACGCAAAGAGAAGCCAGCGTCGCCTACTCCCACCAAGACTTCCAGCGGGCCTTCTCGGTATTTTGCTGAAAGTCCAACGGTGCCAAAGAAGACCGTGGCGGGGCGAAAGTCATAGAGCCCCAAGTCACCAAAGAAGTACTGAAGGGTGCCCAACTGCCACGTGACGTTCTCTAGAAGAATGTTTCCAGCCTGGGCGTAGAGCTGCGTGACTCGAAAGTTTTCTAGAGAGCCTCGCCCCGGATCCATGTTTGAAACCGAGCCACCCTCGACCCGCGCATGTACACGTGTCCAGGCATCGTTGGTTGTTGGGTCCTCTTTGAGAAGCGCGAGCCGCAGCTCCAACATACCGTAGGGGCCTTCGTTGAGAAGCCGACCATAGAGATTCCAAAACCCGAGTTTTGAATCACCACCCTGCAAATCGGGGCGAGCCATGACTCGAAAGTAACCGGCCGCCGCAAAGCGATCTTCGGCTGTGTCTGCCCGGAGAGGCGCGCTGGACAAGAGTATGACCAGGGCGCCTAGGGCGGCGATTAGCGTGCGCATGTCTGTCTCCGAATCGAGAGCTACTTGCCATTGCCAGCGACGGCAATCACGATGGAGCGTGGGTTAACGAAGTAGGTACTCTCAAGCGATGGGCCCTCGGTATCGAAATTGCCTGTCGCTGTGATGTCCCGACCGATGCCTTCGAGGTATGCCTCGGTGTCAAAGAAGTCGCTGGTATCAACAACGCGCTTCCAGTCGCGTCCTGGAGGCATCGTGAACTCCACAGCACCCGATTCCATGTTCATGAGAATCACGATCTCCTCGCCCGCGCTACTGTCATTGTAGTGCTGCATTAGATGGCGACTGTTCCAGTCGGGGTCACCAGTGTTTGTGGCATTGCGCCATACGAATGGCGCTGACTCGCCGTACTGCGGAGGTGCAAACGCATACCGATGACTGTGGCGGAACCGAGTCATGTGCGAGACAAAATCCTTCATACGATTGCGGAACGCGGTGGGCTTCCACCCGCCCCAGTCGTACCAGTTCGCCTCGTTGTCAGACTTGGTCGAGTAGGCGTTGTTGTTGCCAAGCTGCGTCCGCATCCACTCGTCACCACCGAGAATCAGAGGCGTGCCTTGAGAAATCATCAGGCTAACGAACATGTTTCGCATTTGCTGACGCTTGGCAGCTTCATCCCCCCAGTTGCGTGAGTGGTTATTGTTGTCACCACTATCGCGGTCACAGAATGGGGAGGTGAGGTCCTCACAGCAAACCGGGTTGAGTGGCCCGCAACCGTTTTGCTTCACGTCATACGAGAAGAGGTCGTACATGGTGAAGCCGTCATGCACCGTGATGAAGTTGACAGAGTGGTAGGGACGACGACCGTTCCATGAGAATAAATCGTAGCTACCCGTCAAAGTAGAGCCACCATCGCCACCGCCACCATTGCTGCTTAGCCGCCAGCCATCTTCATTGATGAAGTTGCGCCACCAGTCGCGAAAGTATGCATTCCACTCATACCAACCCGAGGTGCCTTCGCCCTCCGTTGCAACGGGAAACGCCCCCATGCTCCAACCGTAGTCACCGCCAGCAGCCCAAGGCTCGGCGATAATACGCACGTTGTGCTTGCTCAGAACTGGATCGTCGAGGATCTCTTGCAGCACAGATTCACTGATTTCGCCCCAGCGATTTGGGTCGATGTCGCTAGCGCCCAGGACAGGTGCCAGGTCGAAACGAAAGCCATCGACATGAAGCTCCTCAACCATGTAGCGCAGTGAGTCCATAATGAGTCGACGCATAGGCCTCGAATGCGGGCGAACCTGATTGCCAACCCCGGTATTGTTCCAATAGGTCTGGTTGCCTTCATTGAGCGCGTAATACGAAGAGTTGTCCAAACCGCGGAACGAGTAGAGGCCGGCCACTTCTTTGGGATCGAAATTCACGAGGTCACCGTAGGAGCTCGGATCCAAGAGCGTATCGACCATTTCGATCTTTTCGCGCCAAAGGCCGCCTTCGCCCGTGTGGTTGTAGACGACGTCAACGATGACCTCGATGTCGCGCTTGTGGAGCTCCTCGACCATGCTCTTGAACTCGTCAACCGCATCAATTGGGCGAGCGCTGGACGAGAAGGAAATTTCTGGTGCAAAGAAGCTGAGGTTGTTGTAGCCCCAGTATCCGCCATCTAGGGGTTTTTCGTGGATAGGCAAAAGCTCCACAGCGTTGATGCCAAGCTCTTGTAGGTAATCGGCCTTCTCGGCAAATCCTCGGAAGGTTCCCGGGAACTCGACGCCGGATGCAGGGGATGCCGTGAAGCCTTTGGGATGCACTTCGTAAAGAATCAGGTCGCTCCAGCGATGCCCCTCCCAGTCGGGATTCTGGCGATTCTCGCGCCACGCTTCTTCTTCGGCGCCCCACACGTGCTCGCTCGACCAAACGATGCTCTTGGCACCAGCACCATAGGTTGAGAGCGTTCGTGCCGGTCCGGATGCGAGACTTGCTCTAGACCAATCGTGATCGCGATGCAAGACCTTGGCGTAGGGATCAATGAGCAGCTTGTTAGGATTGAACCTATGGCCATCCTCATCTACGTCGGCGAGGAAACCATGAATGGTTCCGGGAATGAAGTCTTCATGCTCTTCCCAGTTTGGCCCCCAAGCAACATAGCCATAGTGTTGCCCTCGGCCGATGCCCTCAACATAGAGATTCCAGACATCGCCAAAACGTTCCATCTCAAATTGGCGGGTCGGTAGGTTGCTCTCTGGATCATCAAAGAGAAGAACATCCACACGGGTTGCATTGGCTGAGAAGACACCGAAGTTGACTCCGGTCTCCAAGATGCTCGGTCCCAAGTGATCAAGAGCCTCAACGTCTGACTGCGCAAGGCCTGGGCCTAGTGGCTCGGTGTGATAGAGGCGGACGCGGTCATCGTCGTTCTCGCCACAGGCGGTTGCTGTCACGAAGAGGAGTGCGGAGAGGAGTGTGGGGAGGAAGCGTGGGGTGGCTTGGTTCATAGGACTCCTTGGGGGGCAGACGCTACCCCACAATATGAATTGGATTCCAGGGTTTTCGAAGTATGACGACTTCTGCAACCAAACGTTGCATTTCGCAACACAGCTGACACGTAACTAAATGGAACCCTTGGCATGTTTTGGTGGGATGCAGGATCCACTCCGACATCAGCACACCACAGGCAGCCTTTCTCCGATCGCCCATCGGACTCGGATTGACCATCGGAGTTATTCCCTTGAGCGAACGCATGGCAGCAGCAAAGCAACTTCCAAAGATCGGTGACTTAGATAATGGCTGTACGGGCCCCCCCGGGCGAGGCAGGCCCGACCGGCCCCCC
>JANTGM010000048.1 GCA_024762925.1 Kofleriaceae bacterium
CGACGGGAGCTCGTTCTTTGACAAGGCGCGAAGGACGACCTTGCTGGGGCAAGGAAGGATCTGAGCAACGATGAGCTGAAGGCGTTCAAAGGGCGAAAAGCCGAGCCAGGGCGTTCTATGCCTCTGGATCCCACACTAGTGCGCGATTGATGAACGTGCTCACTCGTCTTCTCGCCCGCTGGACAGACTGGCTCAGCCGGTCTTCTTTGTTGTTCATCGAGCGCTTGCCCCAGCAAACTCCCTCTTCCCGCCTCGCCAGCCAACGAGCTGACTTCGCGATCACGAATCAATGTCCATGGATCGCGCTCTAGTCTTCTTGCATTGCGGTAGGAAGCTCGCTGAGCCGCTGAGTCGACGAGCCAACCAACTGGGCCGGTGTGATGCGGGCCAGTCCCCATGGCTCCACATCTCCTCGACAAACTGCAAAGGCACCACCGTCGATGCGACCAACCACTCCGAGCCCTGAACTCTCGGCGCTGGTTCGCTGCGTCTCGGTAGTTTTCTCGGGCAGCCCGGATATATCGAGTTCCACATGTCCGCGCTCACAGCTTAGGACGAGCGAGTAGTTTATAACTCGCCTTTCCAGCATAAGAATATTTCCGATGTCGCTTCGGTAGACCTGTGTCCAGTTGCCGCGAATTCCATGGCTGCGTAGCGTGGCAAAGTCGAGATGGAAGAGCCCAGGTTCGCCAATTCGTCGGGCGAGCAGACCTGATTGTGTGACAACAGCATCGACAAGCCCAGACGCGTGTAGATCCGCGACAGGCGCTCGCTCATCAGAGATCCACCAAGAGCCAGGTTGATGAGGTGTGCAGCCGAGAAACATGTCCTTGGTGCCCATTTGACGAAGCCATCGAGAGACTCCATAGGCAATTTCTGCCGCGCTCCCTGTATCGTCTAGGCGACGGTCCCCATTCCAAAGCACGGTATCTCCGGGCAAGCGATGGATTGCATCAAAGTGGTAGTAGCGGCCCTCCCAAGGTGTTTCGCAACTCATCTTGTCACCGACGCGCAGCTCGCCAACTCGCGCCGACGCCTGTGGGATGGCGACGTGACATTCGCCTCGGGTATCGAGCGCGATAAACAGAATGCTTCGCGGGGTAATGCCACGCTTGGCAAGCTCTTGGAAGCCGATGATTGCGGCTGCCGGTTCGCGGAAGTGAAAGACCTTAGCGGGGATCATGAGGCCGCGGAACCTACCACCACCTTGGGCGTCTGGCGACAATCGAAATGCCCTACAAAATCAGGGCCTTTGTGATTGTCGGGCCGAACTGGCACCGGGCCAAGGTCCTGGTCCGGCGGGACTGGATCGATAGAACGCGCTCACTCATCTTCTCGCCCGCTGGAGAGACTGGCTCAGCCAGTCTTCTTTGTTGTTCCTCGGTCGCTTGCCCCAGCAAACTCCCTCTTCCCGCCTCGCCAGCAAACGAGCTGACTTCGCGATTCACGAATCAATATCCATGGATCGCGCACTAGAACGCATTGTCGCCGCGAGCCGGGGGAACGCCCCAGCCTTTGAGTTTTCGCCACAAGGTGTTGGCACCAATGCCAAGCGCTTTCGCCGTACGGGTTCGGTTCCCTCGATAGCGCTCGAGCACTTCCAGAACGTAGCGCCTTTCAATCTCAGCCATAGACAAGACTTGGTCGTGTTGCACCTTGGCGAACTCGTCCCGGATGCTTCGAAGCGACGGCGAGAGATGGTCGACCTCAACTTTGGTCTTCGAGCCCGCGAGAATGACGGCTCGCTCCATGGCATTTCTCAGCTCCGTGAGATTGCCGGGCCAACTATGCCCAACAAGCGCCTCGGCGACCTTGGGAGAAAGCGTCTTCTGTTCGATCTCGCTTCGAGCGCACGCCTCGGCAAGATAGTGTCGTGCGAGTGGCAAGACGTCCTCTGTTCGCAATCGCAACGGTGGTACTTCGAGGTTCATGACATTGAGAAGGTAGTAGAGGTCATTGCGAAAGCGCCCTTCCTGCGTGAGCTGTCCCAGGTCCCTGCTGCTTGTTGCCAAGATTCGCAAGTCGATCGCGCGTGGAGTGTTGGCACCCGTGGGCCAAATTTCATTCTCTTGAATGGCACGGAGCAGGGCGACTTGGCTTGTTGGCGACATCTGCCCCACTTCTTCAAGTACGAGTGTGCCACCCCGCGCTTGCTCAAAGAGCCCGGTCTTTGCGGAGATTGCACCGGGAAGCGCGCCGGGCTCATGCCCAAAGAGTTCGCTGTTAAACAGTGCTTCGGGCAGCGCTCCGCAGTTGATGCGCAGCAGTGGGCCATCGGCGTTTTCGCCTTGAGCATGGAGGTAGCTGGCGATCTCTGCCTTGCCGGTTCCGCTCTCGCCCGAAAGAAGGACGACGGAGTCGCTGAGGGCAACGGTATCACAGAGGGAAAGCAGCTTGTTCATCTCGGGGCTGACGGCCGTTGGATGCCGCCCCTTTGGCATGCTGCTCAAGCGCCGCTCTTCTCGTTTGCGGGAGGCCCGCTTGGCGCTGCTCTCATGAAGCTCTCTCGCCCGTGCCTTGAGTTCGTTGGCGAGGGGCTGAGCTTGGTAGTCCCTTGCAACTCTGTCACCATCGTCGGCCCAAGCTCTACGAGTTTTACCTACGACACGACAGCAGTCTCCACCCATGGCCGCGCACTCTGTTTCTACGACGATACACTCCTCGCCCATCAGCGCGGTTGCAAAGCCCGAGGCAAACCCCGCAAGTGTCCAACAGACAGGTTCGGTTGCGGACGTTGCAATGCGCTTGTGCTGTTCCACTTCGTAGGAATGAGTCCACTCGACCTCCATCTCAAAAATGCCCTTTTCTCGATCGACCTTGAGGTGCTGGACATCGGGATTTACTTTGCCTTCGTTGCGCTGCAGACTCGGACACGAGAGCCACCACTCTTCGTCGCTTTTCCAATCGACGAGAGATTTCGTGGTGAGTGCATCTCGGTAGCCATTGGCGAAACCGAAGCGCTTGAGGATTGGGCGCGCTTGGTTGCTTCCCAGCGATTCGACGAGTTCGTGGCGCAGGTTGCCAAATGCATCTGCGTCCCACAGCAACATTCGTCGCTCCTTGAAGCGGATGGAGCCTTCGTTTTGGGCAAAGTCGAGAAGGTCGAGCAGGTGCAGTTCTGATGCTTTCATAAGGAGCTCCGGCGGGCCGAAATGGAGTAACGGCTCTCTTGAACAAGATTGGGTACGCCACTTTGAGGCAAATCGTTACAGGCTGGTGGCAATCAATTTCATTGTGGGGATCTAGGAACCTGGGAGTTGCACTCAGGCTGTAACCGCACACAAATTGCTGCGTATGTCGGACGAAAGACTCACATCTCGAATTGGTGGGATGTAGCATTCACTCAATGACGCAGAGCGCTAACTCTGCAACTCTTCAAATTTCATCGAAAGAACCTAGAAAATGAACAAACTACTTCTCCTTGGCTTGGCTTCTGGCCTCATGGCATGCGGCGGCGGCAGCAAGAGCGACTCCATGAACTCGGCAAATCCCTGTGGCGCGAACCCCTGTGGCGCAAACCCCTGTGGTGACAATCCCTGTGGTGACAATCCCTGTGGTAACCCATGCGGGGGCAGCGATAGCGCGGGTCCCATGGACGTCGGAGTCGACTGGACTGGTTGGGCAACTTGGAACAAAGTGAACGCTGAGCCATTTGTCTCAAAGGGGCACAAGAAACCTTGGGTGAACGTCTATGTTCCTTCCGAGCAAGTCTCAACATACGCCGCACTCGAAGGCGAAATGCCTGAAGGATTTGCGATTGTAAAATCCGTGCACAAGGACGCTGAGGGCGCCGCCGGAGATGTTGCAGCTCTGACGGTGATGGTCAAGATGGGCAGCGACTACGATCCTGAAAATGGCAACTGGTACTACGGTGTACTTTCCGCCGATGGAACCAAGGCCATGCAAGAAGGCAAGCTTGCCGGTTGTATTGGCTGCCACTCCTCGGCAAATACCGACTATCTCTTTGGAACGAAGTAGTCTCGATTCGGGTTCGAACACGAGACCGAAACGACGAAGAGCGCGTCAGGCTGACGCGCTCTTTGTGGTTTCAAAGGGCGCAAAGAGAAGCGCCTTTTTTTGTGTTGTTAGTAGAAGAGGTGAAGTGAGAGTTCGGTAAGAGGTGTCCAGATGGCGCCAACATCAATATTGCTTGTTGTTGCATCATCGCTGATCTGGAACGAAGTGCTGGTGTAGTTGACAAATGGATTGCGAGCCGTGAAGCTCAAACACCAATTGGCGTTGTACCAGTACTCCACACCCAGACCGTAGTCGACAGCCAGCGTCGTTGTGGTGCTGTTGTTGTCATCGCCATCAGGATCATCGCTGTCAAAGCCCAGTGAGCCACCAACGGTCGCGATTAGGTCAACCTTGCCACGACTCTTGAGTGGGAGACGAACATTGGTACCAAGGAGAAGCTCGTTTTGCGCATCCTTGATGTCATCGTTCATCTGGCTTTGGCCATGGGTTGCAAGGCGTATGAACGGCTCGAAGGTAAGTGCAGATGCGAGGCGGAAACGTGCGCTCGCACCATCAGGACGATCAAGTTCGGCACCTCCGAGAATGTAGTTGATGCCGAGACCGAGACTCAGCCCTTTTGCACGAGCGGTCGCCGGTGCGTCTGGCTCGACAGGTTCTACAGGCGCCGGTGCTGCCGCGGGCGCAGGTGCTGGTGGGGTTGGCGTTGGTGCGTAGACCGGTGCTGGTGCTGGTGCCGGTGCTGGTGCCGGTGCTGTGACTGGAGCTGGTGCCGGAGCGGGCACTGGGGTCGGGGTTGGTGGCGGGGTAGGCTCACCGAATCCAGTTCCCGGCTGCTGTGCAAGAGCAACGCTTGGCAGAAGAAGGGCAGCGCCAAGCGCCAACCCGGATACGAGGGATTTCTTAGTATTGGTCATATTTATTGATCTCCTGGTCGTGGATCGGTTTCGGGAACAGACTCATCGTCGATGATTACATCAGAGAGCGATTGGCAATCGGACTCACAATTGTCGAGAGTTTGGCAGGATGAGGTTGTGACGCATGAGAAACAGGCGTCGGTTAGAATTCGCTCGTCACCAGTCTCTTCTTCTGCACGTGTAATGTCAGCGGTGCAATCCGTAGCGCAAACGGCAATGCCTTCCTCTGTACCATCGGAGATGCACTGGCAGATGCTGTTGCAGAAGTCTTCAGCTCGGTGATCGCCACAGGCTGCAAAGGTGACTAGTCCCGATAGGGCGAGCGCGGTGAATATGGAACGTCGGATGAACATAGCAGTTTTCCCCTTAGAGTCCGCGAAGCATCCCATGTCTCACATGCCGGGTAAAAAAACCTGGCAACAATTTGCGTCCTAGATTGAACGGCATCCACTAAAGGTGACCTTGATCAATCGATCGCTGGGCTTGCGCGCTCAGAATCCCCACAGCGTGGATAAACTGGCCGAAGCGTGGGTCAGTCGTGAGCCCCTTTTGGAAGCGAAAGTAGATTTGCTGGACGATGACCAGGCTCTTAAAGAGTCCAAACACATAATAGAAGAGAATATTCGCGATCTCGGCTCCAGTACGCTCCGCATAGTAATCGGCAATTTGTTGCCGACTGAACATGCCTGGTAGGTGCGTTGGGCAGAATCGCAGATTGTGCAGGACCGCTAGGTCGTCTGCTTGAACCCAGTAGCCCAAGGCCCCACCGAGGTCCATCAGCGGATCCCCTAGGGTGGTCATCTCCCAATCGAGAATGCCGCGAACCTCCCGGGGGTTGTCGGGGTTCAAGACAAGATTGTCGAATTTGTAGTCGTTGTGAATGAGAGCTGCCCGTGCACTGGTCGGAATGTTCTCAGCGAGCCACTTGGCAACCGCATTCACCGTTTCAATGTCGTCTGTCTTTGCGTCTTGGTAACGCCGCGTCCAACCGCGCACTTGCCGCTCGACATAGTCATCGGGGCGCCCGAGTTCCCCAAGTCCAATTGCTTGATAGTCCACGTCGTGAACTTCGGCAAGGGTATTGACTAGAGAGCGACACATGTCGGCCAACAGCTCTGGTGAGGGTGTCATCTCTTGGGGGAACTCTTTGCGCAGAATAAATCCCTCAACGCGCTCCATGACATAGAAGGTGCAACCAAGCACAGATTCGTCCTCGCAGTACGCGAGTGGAGTAGGAGCTTTCGCGAATGCGGGGCCAAGCCGGGAGAGCACTCGATACTCGCGCCCCATGTCATGCGCTGCCTTCACTTTCGATCCAACTGGCGGCCTTCGCAAAACGGCCTGCCACGCCCCTTGGGAAACTAGATAGGTAAGATTGGAGTGGCCACCAGGGAACTGCTCGATGACGAGCGGGTCGCTTGCGGTAACTGCCTCGATCTCCGATGCCAAGAACGCACAGAGCTTCTTGGCATCGAGCTCTTCACCAGCACGAACGGACTTGGGTTGATCGAGAAGGCTCATGATCGAGTTACCCCATACTCCTTGAGCATACGACGGGCGACAACCATCTTGTGTACTTCGTCGGGGCCATCGTAAATGCGCGCCCCGCGTTCGTGAGCATAGTAGTACGCGAGAACCGTATCGCTCGTAATGCCAAGCGCGCCGTGCACTTGGATCGCTCGATCAACCACCGTCATCATGATGTCGGCCACGTAGAACTTGATCAGCGAGATTTCTTCGCGGGCGGCGTAGAACCCTTCGTTTTGAATCTTCCATGCGGCTTGCAGTACCGTGAGGCGTGCGGCGTTGATGGATGCTCGGCTCTCAGCGATCCAGCTCTGAATGATCTGTTGGTTGGCCAGCGGGCGCGAGGTGCCTCGAATGCTGCCCAATTCGCGCTCAGCGGCCCGTGCACACATCATCGAGAGCGCGCGTTCGCAGATTCCCAGCCAACGCATGCAATGGTGAATCCGCCCCGGGCCCAGCCGCTCTTGCGCGATGGCAAAGGCTGCTCCCTGCGTTCCTAAGAGGTTTTCTTTGGGGACGCGCACATCGCGATACCAAATTTCGCCATGGCTTGCCCACCCCTCACCAGGGTCACCCATAATCGGAATGTTGCGAACCAGTTCGTAGCCTGGACTATCTGTGGGCACGATGAGCATGCTCGCTTGGCCGTGCCGCTGGGCCTTTGGGTTCGTAACTGCCATGACGATTGCAAAGGCGGCCCCGTCGGCTGCCGTGGTGAACCACTTGTGACCATTTATCACCCACTCATCGCCATCGAGCACAGCTGTGCATGACATACGGGTTGGATTGGAGCCGGCATTCTCCGGCTCGGTCATCGAAAAGCAGCTGCGAAGATCACCCGCAGCGAGTGGTGCAAGCCATGTTTCCTTCTGCGCCTCGGTCCCAAACTTGTGCAGAATTTCCATGTTGCCAGCGTCGGGGGCAGGGCACCCAAAGACAAAGTGTCCAAGTGGTGAGTGTCCAAGGGCCTCACTCATCATGCCGTGCTCGACCAGTGGAAGTCCCATGCCGCCCAGCACTGCTGGCAGGTGCGGAGCCCACAGCCCCATTTCCTTCACGTGGTTGCGAATATCTCTTAGTTGTGGGAGCGCGGCATTAAACCCGCCGTGCAAGACGGAGAGCTCGATAGGTTGGAGCTTCTCGCGAACGATTGCTTCGACCCTTGGAAGAAACTCTTGGGCGCGCTTCGGAATGGTAAAGTCCATGATGTTACCTGTATGTGACGTGCTCACGCTCGAGGTGCGCGATGCGGTTAAAAGCAGAAAGGGCGAGGGCATCGTCTCGAAATCGAAACTCTGTGACAGAAGCATTTGCGATGCTCCAGAGAAGTTCGCAGGCCTTGCTGGCGCCGAGTCCAAGGGCCGACTTCATGGCCATCATCTTTGGTCCGCCTGACGTGACCAACATGATCGTCTTGCCTTTGGCACCGCCTGCACACTCTGCTGCACAGATGGCGGCAAGGCTACCAACTACGCGGGCCTCAAACTGTGCGGCGGTTTCCAGGTGTCCCGAATCTAGGGTCCCCCGCATCCAGCCATCACAGATAGACTCGAAAGAGCTTGTTGGACCGGTACCCTTTGGCTCCGCCTCGTGAAGCTCGGTGCCAGTGTGCATGGTGAAAAGCTCGAAGGCGGGAAACTCCCCCAAGCCTGGGTCCTCGGTTGCATCTGGCATGACAAGCCCCTTCGCCGTGGCTGCGCGCGAGATGCCCTCTGCGGTTTGCCGATGGCGCTTGGCTGGACCGACGTAGAGTGCGTCAACCTGTCGCTGGCGCTGGGCGAGCCACTGGCCGAGCCGTTCGCTCTGCTCTTCACCGAGCTCCGAGAGTTGGTCATAGTCAGCCGCTCCATATGAGGCCTGGCCGTGGCGTACCACCAGTAGTGTGCTCATCGCCTGCACCCTACCGCATTGCCGCCGCCCCCGCTGGCGAGCGATAAATTCGGCGAAGATGCGAAATATCGGCAGCGAAGTGCGCGTTCCAGATATAGGGTACGGCGAACGAAATGAGCCAGAGCAGCATCACCGACAAACCTATTGTGGTTCAGAAGTATGGAGGTTCTTCGGTGGCCGACAGCGAGCACTTGTTGAAGGTTGCCAAGCGCATCGTCAAGACTCGTGAATCGGGCAAACATGTGGTTGTTGTGGTCTCAGCCATGGCCAAAGCCACAGACGACTTGCTTGCCCGTGCTCGTGAGGTTGCCAACGCGCCATCGCGACGCGAGCTAGATATGTTGCTCAGCTGTGGCGAGCGCGCATCGATGGCGCTACTTGCCATGGCGGTGCATGAGCTTGGGCATGAAGCGGTGTCGCTCACTGGGTCGCAATCAGGCATCATGACCAACGATCGTCACTCAGGTGCTCGCATCATTGAAGTTCGGCCGCTTCGAGTTGAGGACGAACTCGCTCGCGACAAGATTGTTATCGTTGCGGGCTTTCAAGGGGTATCTTACAAGCGCGAGATAACGACCTTAGGGCGCGGTGGCTCTGACACGACCGCTGTAGCACTGGCTGCTGCACTGGGAGCTGAGTATTGTGAGATTTGTTCTGATGTCGATGGCATCTACAGTGCCGACCCGCGCATCGTCGACGGAGCCGAGCTGCTCGAGGCAATTCGCTGTGATGAGATGCTGGAGCTAGCAGCCCACGGTGCCAAGGTGCTTCACCCCGGTTGCGTTGAGATTGCAAGACGATCGGACGTGCGTCTTTATGCTCGAGCCACGGCTCGCAGTGGCGGTGGCACTCGAGTGGATTCCATTGGTGACCCAGAGCGGACGTCGCCAAGTGGCGTCACGGCAATGCGTGGCCTCGTCTGTTTGCGAAGCGAGTCGGCTGACGCTTTGCTCAGACTCGCCGAGGCCGAGAGCATTGCCGTTTTGCACTTCTCCTCGGAAGGAGACAGTGGGGCTCTCTGGTTCTCGCTCGCGAATCAGCACGACTGGCCCGCTGTCCGTGGACGTGTACTGGCACTCGGGAATGTCACCATCCAAGAAGGCCTCGGAGCAGTCTCCATCGTCGGCGAGGGCTTTGGACAGAGCGCCTCTAACCTCATGGCAATTCGAACGATTGCCCGCGACACGGGGAAAACGCTACTTGGAACTAGTACTTCTCCACTTCGGGCGACGATCTACTGTGAAGAGGACACGGCAGACCTCTTGCTTCCTCTTCTGCACGAAGCGCTGTCTTAGGCTCTTGGGCCCCAAAGTGGGCAAAAGGACGATGCGGAATTTGGGCCGAGCTGGCGTATACTCACGTCATGCGCCGCCTAGCCTTTTCCTCATCGGTCATTGCCATGCTTCTCTTCGCCTGTACCGATGGGGAGATTGAGAGCGCTCAAGGCGGGCGTGGAAACGGTGCGGTGGATGGCGGTGGCGGCGGCGGCGGCGGTGGTGGTGGCGGTGGCGGCGGCGGCGGCGGCGGCGGCGGCGGCCCTGTTGATGGAGAGCCGACTGCGCTCGCAGGTATTACTGCTGCGCACAACCAGGTTCGAAGCGCACACGGTGTGGGCGACATCACCTGGGACAATGAGTTGGCTGCTGTTGCTCAGGCATGGGCCGACAATTGCCAGTGGGGTCACAATGACGGCCGGAGTGACAACTACCCAGGGTACGTTGGCGAGAATATCTACGGTGCGAGCTTTGTTCCAACGGGGGCACAAGTAACCGAGTCATGGGCTTCGGAAGAGCAGTATTACAATTATGACACAAACAGCTGTAGCGACGTTTGCGGCCACTACACCCAAGTCGTTTGGGCAAACTCACTCAAGCTTGGGTGCGCAATTGCCAACTGTCCTAACATCCCAACATCCAATTTTGTGGTTTGCGACTACTCGCCTGGTGGCAACTTCAACGGCGAGAGGCCATACTAAGAAAATCTCTCAGTCTCTGACGCGGCCTATTCAGCATTGACGACTGCCAAGACTTGGTCGCCGGCAACCTGATCGCCAGCAACAGCGTCTAAGCCTTGTACAACACCACTTCGGTCGGCTTGGATCCGGTGTTCCATCTTCATCGCTTCGAGGATGAGTAGGGTGTCGCCCTCAGCGACGATCACGCCGTTCTCGACAAGGACTTGCACCACTCGACCAGGCATGGGAGCGATACAGCTGCCTTCCACCCGCATCGCGTCTCGTTTAGGAAAGCGCGGTTTGGTTGCAAAATCAAAGCTTCTTCCATCTGCCTGGACCAAGCTTCGCTCGCCGCGCAAACAGACCCTATACCTTTGTCGATGCCCATCAATCTGGATCGCGCAGGTTCCCGTTGCGCTACCCTCGGTGAGCCGTACCCTGTGCACTTCGCCCTCATCGACCCGCATCGTTAGCGAGCCATCGCTGGCAGCGCGATAGTGCACCGTTGCCTCTCTCTCGTCCCAACGAAACGTCTCACTCGCATCTCGCCAGCGACTGTTGCGGTAGCCAGGCCGTATGCTCGACAAGACCGTGCGTTGCTCCGTCCGCTGTTGGTACCTCGCATATCCGGCCACAACTAGCGCACGGTTGGTTAGGTTCTCGGAGGCTGGCTGCTTCTCAAGGCTGGTCGCGTGTGTCGATAGGAAGTTGGTGTCGATCGCTGCTGCGACAAATTCTGAATGGCCAAGCACTCTCAGCAAGAACTCGCGGTTGGTGATCGTGCCCAGGGCAGACATCCGAGTCAGGCTGCGCTTCATCCGTTGAAGCGCTTGGCTGCGATCACAGCCATGGGTAATGACTTTGGCGAGCATGGGGTCGTAGTGGATGCTGATCTCAGAGCCACTTTCGACACCGCTGTCGACCCGCAAGCCTGCGGCTGGTTCGACATGAAAGTCGAGTATTCGGCCACTACAAGGCAAGAATCCGTTGTCGCAGTCTTCGGCGTAGAGCCGACACTCGATCGCTGCACCAACCTGGTGGACGTCCTCTTGCGAAATCTCGAGGGCCGCACCTTGCGCGACGAGGATCTGCTGGCGTACCAGGTCAATGCCCGTCACGCATTCGGTGACCGGGTGCTCAACCTGCAGACGCGTGTTTACCTCGAGGAAATAGAACTCGCCATCTGGGGCCACGATGAATTCTACGGTGCCAGCATTGCTATACCCTGCTGCCTTGCCTACCGCCACCGCCGCGTTCGCGATTGCGTCACGCAGGCCGATCGGGAGGTTCGGTGCGGGCGATTCTTCGATGATCTTCTGATGGCGTCGCTGAATAGAGCATTCGCGTTCAAAAAGATGCAGCAAGGTGCCGTGCGAATCTCCGAGGATCTGGATTTCGATGTGCCTTGGTGATTCAACGAATCTCTCGATGAGAATCGTGTCATCGCCAAAGCACGTTTGAGCGATGCGTTTGGCAGACTCCAAGGCTGGTGCCAATTCGTCGTGACTTCGAACGACGTGCATGCCCTTGCCGCCACCACCGGCGCTCGCCTTGAGCAAAACAGGGTAGACAATATCGTTGGGAGCTTCCAAGTCGAAGCTCGGCACCACAGGCACCCCTGCTTTGGAGACGACTTCTTTCGATGCCTGTTTCGAGCCGAGCAGGGCGATGGCCTCCGGTGAGGGCCCGATGAATATGAGCCCCGCATCGGCGACGGCCTGGGCGAAATCGGCGTTCTCGGCCAAAAATCCGTAGCCCGGATGAATCGCTTCCGCGCCACAGCGTTGCGCAGCCGCAATAATGGCGTCACCTCGGAGATAGGATTCGGGGCTTGGCGCAGGACCCAGTCGCACAGCTTCATCCGCCTCGCTCACAAAGCTCGCGCTCTCGTCGGCGTCGGAGAACACCGCAACGCTGCCGATTCCCATTTCGTGACAGGTTCGAATCACACGCGAGGCAACCTCTCCGCGATTGGCAATAAGAATTTTACTGAAGGTCCGCATGAAACCGCTCCTGCCTAGTGACGGAATACACCCCAGGTTTGGGTGCCCGCGACGTCGGCGCTATAGGCTGCCGAGAGGGATATCGCAACAACACTTCGTGTGTCCCGAGGGTCGATCATTCCATCATCCCAAACTCTGGCGCTGGCAAACAGGGGGTCGCTCTCCTTGCCAATTTGCCCCTCAATCATGATCTTGCCGACTGAGATGCGCTGTTCATCGACTTCGATTCCTTTCTTCGCTGCGCTTTGACGCTGAATGATCTCCAGTACGCCCCCAAGTTGTTGACCGCCCATTACAGCGATGCGGTGATTGGGCCAGGTGTAGAGAAAACGAGGCTGATAGGAGCGTCCGCACATCGCGTAGTTGCCTGCTCCATAGCTCGCCCCAGTCATAATGGTGATGGCTGGAACGGTGGAGTTTGACACCGCGTTAATGAGCTTCGCACCGTTCTTGATGATCCCGCCCTGCTCGTATTCCTTGCCAACCATGAAACCAGTAATATTCTGAAGGAAGAGCAGGGGCGTGTTGCTCTGGTTGCAGAGCTGAATGAACTGAGCGCCCTTGTTTGCAGACTCGCTAAAGAGGATGCCGTTGTTTGCCAGAATGCCCACAGGAAAGCCATGCACGTGGGCCCAGCCGCAGACCAGGGTCGAACCGTAGAGTGGTTTGAATTCGGAGAAGCGCGAGCCATCGGTGATGCGAGCTATCACCTGCCGAGAGTCGAAAGGCTCTTTGAGATCGGCCGATGCGACTCCAATGAGTTCCTCCGGAGAGTAGTACGGTTCCTCGACGACTCGGTCGGTCAGGCGACCTGCCTTCTGCCAATCTAGGTGCGAGACGATTTCTCTACCGAGGCGAATCGCATCGAGCTCGTCTTCTGCGAGGTAGTCAGCAACACCGCTCATGGTGGCGTGCATTTGAGCGCCACCGAGTTCTTCGTGAGCGCTCTCTTCGCCTGTCGCCATCTTCACCAGTGGAGGGCCAGCTAGATAGACCTGTGCCTGCTCTTTCACCATGACGACGTAGTCGCTCATGCCCGGGATGTATGCGCCACCTGCTGTTGAACTGCCAAAGACGAGGCAGATCGTTGGGCGTCGCTGAGCCGATGCACGCGTGAGGTCGCGAAAGGCTGCTCCACCACGCACGAAGATCTTGCTTTGATTCGGCAAGTCAGCTCCGGCCGATTCGGTAAGGTGAATGCTCGGCAGCCGATTCTGCTCTGCAATCTCCGATAGCCGTGCGCTCTTGGTGACACCATACTCGCTAACGGCACCACCCTTGATTGTGGAGTCGTTAGCAGAGACTAGACACTCGACTCCAGATACGACTCCAATGCCACCAATGATGGACGAGCCCGGTGAGTGTCCCGCAATATTGTAGCCCGCTATCGGGCACAATTCGAGAAAATGCGAGTCCTGGTCAAGCAACAGTTCCACGCGTTCGCGTGGCAAAAGCTTGCCCTTCTTCAGGTGCCTCTCAGTATATTTCTCACCGCCGCCTGCGCGTGCCTTGGCAAGCACCTCGTCATACTTGTCGAGCGTTGCTTGGTTTGCTTCCGCGTTTTTCTTGTATTGCTCGTCAACTCGAAGCTTATCCTCGAGACGGGGGTATGCCTGGCTAAGCGTCGTCGCGTGCATTGCCCGACATGGTTGCGAGCCCACGTCGTGCTGTCAAGTCGCGGTAGCTCGCCCTGGTGCGTCTAGCCAGTTAGCCGGCCAGCGCTTGCTCGCCATTGTCTTGCGCTTCGCGTTGTTTGCGCGCCTGGTTTATGAGGTCGAGCGCTGCAATTCGGTAGGCCTCGGCAAGCGTTGGGAAGTTGAAGATGTTCTCGATGAATGCATCCACGGACCAACCCGAGATGAGAGCGATTTGCGCGACGTGAACCAGTTCACATGCGCCCTTGCCGACAATATGAGCACCGAGAAGCTTCTCGCCGTGCTCGTCAGCTACAAGTTTGAGCAGGCCATCGCTCCCACCGGAAATCTGGCCGCGGGCGACCTCGGAAAATGATGCTCGCCCAACGGTACAGCCACCAAATTTCTCTCGAGCCTCAGCTTCGGTAATCCCAATGCTCGACATCTCGGGAATCGTGTAGATGCCAATCGGAATGTAGCTGGCGCCTTGACCAAGAGGTAGGCCGAGAGCATGAAAGACGGCGCGCCGGCCCTGCTCCATGGATGTCGAGGCCAGTGCTGGATGTCCAATGACATCGCCAACGGCATAAATGTGTGGAACCGAGCTTTGACAGTGCTTGTTTACCACGATGTGACCACGCTTTGATTGTTCTACGCCCGCACCAGCAAGACCTAGGCCCTCGACGTTCGCGAGTCTTCCGAGGGCGCATAGGAGTTTTTCGGAGCGAATCTCTTCGCCGCTCTTGAGCTTGGTGACGACCGAACTCTCACCATCCCAATAGCATTCCACTATGTTGCGTTGTGACAAGTAGCTGCCACCTGCAGCTTCAAAATCGTCGACGAACGTAGCGCTGAGTTCGGGGTCCATGAAGGACACCGGTGCTTTGCCGGCATCAATGATGGTCACCTCGGTGCCCAGTGCGGCAAATATCGATGCGTACTCGGACGCAATAACGCCTGCCCCAAGGACGGTTAGCGACTTGGGTAGGTAGATCATCGAGAGAATCGAATCGCTGTCGAGAAGATGTTCGTGGTCGATGGGGATTTCTGGAGGTTGACGAGGTCTCGAACCAGTCGCGACGATGATTGTGTCTGCGGTGATCGCGAGGGCAGGCCCCCGAACTTGTTTGACGCTCAGCTCGGTTGCCGAGAGAAAACTGGCTCGGCCAGTGATGATTTCGACCTCGTTGCGCTTGAGCTGATCACTCATAAAAGATGCATGACTGTTGGTCACTTCGTCGAGTCTTGCCATCAGTGTTGCGACCTCAACGTGCGGATCCATCTTGATGGTCATTACATCGCGAAAGCCTCGAACCGACGCTAGCTGCAGGGCGGTTTCACGCAGGGTCTTGCTGGGAATCGTGCCCCGGTGCACGCACGCTCCGCCCACGAGCCTCTCTCGCTCGATCAGTGCGACAGAGCAGCCATTCTTTGCCGCTGCAATGGCCGCCTTTTGCCCAGCCGGGCCACTGCCGATGACCGCAACGTCGTATTTCTTCATGATGCAACCGCCATTTGAATGCGTTCCTGATTCGCGATGATTTCCTCAAGATGGTCTGGATACATGCTCAGCTCGTCAAGGACCGGCAGATCGGCAACGTGCTCAAATCCGTTTCCCTCTAGCAGCGCGCTGGCCAGCGCGTGAGACAAGTTGACGACGGCCGCCAGGTGTCTATGCTGCTCAGCATCCTCATAGGCATCACTGTGCCGAATTACCTCCGCAACTTGGCTGGGCAAGTGCCAGGTATCCGTAGCTAGGAGCCCAACGTCGACATGGAGAGCAGATAAGAGTTCTTCTACCTCTTCGGTCGTTGGCTTCTCGTCCGTCTTGCCCCGAACCTCCGTTACGGCTTTTAGCACCAGGGGCATGCCGATGCGGTGCAGGAGGCCACAAAGGTAGGCCGCTTCGACATTGCGTCGCTGTTGCCTGGCGATTTCCTTGGCGAAGATTGCCGACGCGAGGGAGTGGGTCCACAGGCTTGAGGAAATTTCTGCGAAGGCCTTCTTTGGGAAGACGCTGCCCCGCACACAAATTGTCACCGCGAGTTCGGCGATCGTTTGCATGCCAAGCCGCGTAATGGCCTGTTGGAGAGAGACGATGGCGCGACTGCCGGCGTAGGCCGGGGAGTTCGCAATCCGCAGCAAGTTCGTGGCGAGCGATTGATCCTTGCAAATAAGATCTGCCAGCGAAGCACTCGTCGACTTGTCATCCTGCGCCATCGACAGCGCCTGGGTGGCGACGTGCGGAAGGTTCGGCATTTCGAAGTCCTTGGAGTAGAGCTGATCCGTTACTTCCTCTTTGAGTGATCCGGGCATTGGCCCTGAGAAATCGGACAACTGAGAGAACTCCTGAAGGGGCTGCCAGAATCAGCCTTCAAGAGGTCTGTAGTATCAGTTGCTTACAACGTTAGAACGCCTCGGTCTTGCTGATGATCTCGTTCATAATCTCGCGGGTTCCGCCGCCGATCGCATAGAGCCTTGCATCGCGATAGAGGCGCTCGACGATTGACTCACGCATGTACCCATAGCCCCCGTGAATCTGCACCGCTTGATCGGCAACCCAGGAGCATGCATCGGTCGCCGCGTTCTTGGCCATTGCCGCTTGCGCTATCACGGCTTCGCCAGCCATTGCGCGCATTGCGACTTCCCCGGTGAGCGCACGAGCGGCCGCGATCTTGGTAGCCATGTCCGAGAGTTTGTGGCGAGTGACTTGAAAACGACTAAGTGTTTTTCCGAATGCGCTGCGATTTCGAGCGTAGGCCACAGACTCTTGATAGGCCAGTTGCGCGATCGCCACGCATTGCGCCGCCAGATAGAGCCGTTCGTGAACAAAGTTGCTGACAATCGCGAAAAAACCGGAATTCTCGGGGCCGATGAGGTTTTCTGCGGGGACGCGACAGTTGTCAAAACGAAGCTCTGCTGTGTCGCTAGCCCACCACCCCGTCTTCTTGAGCTTCTTGGAAACGAAGAATCCAGGGGTGTCCTTTTCAATTATCAAGAGCGAGATTCCGCCGTGGCCTGGCCCACCTGTGCGCACCGCCGTGGTGACAAAGTCCGCCCGAGTACCCGACGTAATGAACGTCTTCGCGCCACTCACGACATAGTGGTCTCCATCGCGCACGGCCTTCGTCTGCAAAGCAGCAACATCGCTGCCACCACTAGGCTCTGTAATGCCAAGCGCAGAAATCTTCTCACCGCTCATGACCGGGGATACGAAACGGCGCTTCTGCTCTTCGCTACCGCGAGCCAAAATCGGGGGCAAGGCAATGGCGTGGCTTGAGAGCCCGACGATCGTTCCTACGCTGTGGCCGGCCAAGAGGATCTCCTCAGCCGCCGCCAAGGTATGGCCAAGGTCTCCGCCGCAGCCTCCGAATTCTTCTGGGTAGCCAACGCCCATGAGGCCAGCGTTCGCAAGGGCCGGGTACAGCGAGCGCGGGAATTCCTCGGCTTCCTCCCAGGAGGTTGCATTGGGCGCAATCTGCGCGGTGGCAAAGCGTCGAGCCTGGGTGCGCAATTCCTCGTGCTCCTCGCCCTCAAAGTAGTAGCGTGCTCTCATAAGCTCAGGAGTATCACTGTTGTCGCCATCACAGGACTGCCAGGAGCGTTCTGTGAGGAGAATTCGCGTTTCCGCTGTTCTTTGACGAGAATTGGTCGCAGAAGCGCGGGGGGAGAATCACAATGGCAATTCTCCCTTGCGCGCGGTTGCAGAACTTGGAACCGTTGCGAGGTGCGAATTGAGTGCCTAGTTCTGGCTGCGGTTTTGGGATCCGCATGTGGCCCGCGTATCGCCCAGCCTTCACCTCAACCCAGCCAGCCTGAACCTATCGCAAGCAAGACGCCCGAGGCGGATCGCAACTACCGGCCGCCGAACATGCCTTGGTGGCAGGGGGAAGAGCCTGTGTGTCCGGGCGGCGAGATGAAAAAACGCACACTCAGCTGGGGTGCCGTGTTCTGGTGTTACTTGCCAGGACACCCAGTGGATGCGAGTTTGCAAAATGACTTTGGCCGGCTTGCTCGATGCGTGCATGAGTCAGTCGAAGCATTTCAAGTTGAACCAGGTGATGATGGACTCGGAGAATTTCTTAAAAAGGCAGAAGACGTGGGGCTAAATCCTGTGCTTTGTGGAGCCGTTCGCAGAGACAGTGAAGTTCGGACCTACAATGGTAGAACTGTGCTGCTCGAGCGCGTGATTGCGACCCCAGCAAGCGCGGCGGGCGAGTCCACAACGGTGCGCTACCGCTTCAGCTGTGAAGACTGCCTCGTCGCATCCGAAACCTTCGTCAAGGTAATGCTCTGATGCTTGGCTCAAGAGAGATGCTGCTTGGTGTGTCCATGCTACTCGCTGCCTGCACGTCTGAACCGCCGATCGAGTATTGTGAGAACGCAGCGGGCGGCGCAGACCTCATCCCGCTTGAGGACTTGGACTACGTCGCGCACGCCGGAGGTAGCCCCTATGGCCTCAATCAGCTACCAAGCTACACCAACAGCCGTCAGGCGTTTGACGTCTCCTACCAAAACGGCTTCCGCGCCTTCGAGTTTGATCTCATCACGCTGGGCGATGGCACCGTGGTTTTGGCGCACGATCACCACGAAGACCATTACGGTTTGAGTAAGACGTTTGGCGAGTCGACGCGAGCGGATGTTGAGGGCCTCCGATATGACGGATTGTTTGAGATTCTCTTTGCCCAAGACCTAATCGACATGATGGTCGAACATCCCGATGTCTGGATGATTCTCGACTCAAAATGGGACCACGAGATCATCGCTCAGAGGCTTGTCGATTTGGCCCCCAATGATCAGGTCCGAGATCGACTTGTGCCACATCTCGCGAGTGGCGAGCACGTTGAAGCGCTAGAAGCCATCTACGAGTTTCCGGAGAAGATGATCGCGGTCTACCGATGGGCTGGTGCAGACTCTGAGATCGCGGGCCGCAAAGAGCGCTACAACGTCGATAACGTCATGATGTGGTGGGACTCTCGCTGGAGCCCCGAAGGGCAGGCGCTCTTTGAAGAAGCAGGGCTTCACGTCTGGGTTCACACACCCGATGAGGGCGAAGTGATCCAGTCCTTCTTGGATCGGGGAATTCGCGTCTATAGTGGCGGGCTGATCGCGCCCTGCCTTGCCGATTCACCACGGTGAAGTGCGCTAAAGTCTGCGCCAGGTCATGAAGGAACAACTACTCGAAGCACTCGCACCCCTCGTCGAATTCTTGGACACGCTCGACCCCGCCTCGGCGGATGCCGCAACAGCTCTTAATGCACGCTATCCCGTCGATGGCGACGACATGAAGAAGCTGGCGAGCATATTTGCCGATGGTGTTGCGGACGGCTGGCTTTGCGATCGCGATGGTGGCCCGGGCGTGACCTACTCTCGTGTGACCAAGAAAACCGGCGGCTCGGATTTCAGCATTGACGCGGTTCGCATGGACCGACCAGCGCTTGGGCACGCACACCCAACGGGAGAGTTTGATCTGTGCTTTGCAACGGATGGCGAACCTGAATTTGATGGCAACAAGCCCGGATGGGTTGTGTACCCACCAGGCTCTTGGCACGTGCCGTCGGTGAGCGGTGGGACGATGAACATTCTGTATTTTCTGCCCGCGGGCGCTATCAAATTTGGTCCGAAAGATTCTTAGTCGCTTTCGATGATTCCGCGTTTTTCTCAGGTGGCCTTGGAGCTCACCGCCGAGCATTTTGATGAAGGCACCTTTAGGCGAGGTGTGAAATACGCGGCAGAGAATCGCGTCAAGCTGGTCAAACCCACTTGGCCGGCTGTGGCCAAAGTCCGGGGAAGGGAGAGCTACGTTGTCACTGTGAATTACAGTGAAGACCGTGGGCACATGTGGAGTGAGTGCTCTTGTCCCGTTCACTACGGCTGTAAGCATGCGGCGGCCACTGCTTTGCAGATATTTCAGCTGCTCGAAGGAGATATGCGCGCCAATCGCGAGCGCTTTCGGGCTGAAGCTGTGGGCGAGTGGCTCAGTGCTATTGGCCGCAAGACAGCCGAGCCCCTCACAAGTGAGATGTCGGCGCCGACTAAGCGTGTTGCCTACATCCTCAGTGGCGAGTTGTCCGAAGCCACGCTTGAGCTTTATGCAACAAACGTTCTAAAGCGCGGCGGCTTTGGCAAACCCACGCCGATTCGCAGGCGCTCCTACGAAGCTCGTGACATGCCAACCTGGCTTAGTCGTGAAGAGCTTCGGCTCACGATTAGCTGTCGCGCATACGCGGAACGATCGTTTTACGAAAGTGGCATGGACGCAGGGCGTCTTGGCGCATCTCTCCTGAAAGAATTGGCTGGAACCGGCATGTTGTTCTGGGAAGACGTGAGTGGCCTGCCTCTCTGTTGGGGGCCGGAGCGCAATGCGGGAATCTCTTGGCAAGAGCTTGCTGGGGAAGCAGAGGAGCATCGGCTGCGTCTCGATGATGACCTCATGATGATCACCGGAGATGTGCTGCTCTACGTCGATCGGACCACCCACACAATTGGTCCGCTCGACATTGGCGTGGACCCATCGCTCATCCCATCGCTGTTTGAGGGGCCACCTGTGCCTACTGTGATGCTGCCAACCGCAGAAGCCAGTCTGCGCTCGTTGGTTCGGCTTGGCGATTCGGAAGTGCAGCAAGAGTTGGAAGAAGTTCAGCCGGCGATCTTGGTTTCTCTTGGAGGCAACGGAATCGAGATTACGTCCAGAGCGTTATACTCAAATGGCAGTCACGAACTAGGGGAGTGGAATGACCTCACCGGAAATGGGCGAGAGAAGGAAACTCTCACAACCCGAGATATGGTTGCCGAGGGGCGTCACGCAGAGCGATGGAAGGGGCTCTTGCAGGAAGCCAATCTGCAGCTCAACTATCTCGACAACGAGGAGTACCAACGAGTTGGCCCGCAAGTATTAGAAAAACTCGCACATGAGATTTTGCCTAGGCTCGTGCTCGAAGGATGGCACTGTGAGTTTGAAGAGGGTGTTCCGGCAGCGTTACCTGTGCTGGATGCCGAGTTTGTGGAGGAACTCAAGCCGGTAGGGGAGGGCAACGATTGGTTCTCCCTGGGACTTGGGGTTTCGATTGGGGGCAAGACTGTCCCGCTCTTGCCTTTGCTGCTGCAGGCGTTGCGAGCAGGCAAGATCGATCTGAACACATCGACCTTTGATGCCAAAAAAGGACTGGGAATCAATCTTGAGCTCGGCGATGGCACACTTATTCACGTTTCGGGCGAGCGGCTGCAGCGCTGGGTGCGCCCCTTGGTGGAACTCAACCTGCGTGGGCTCAATACGGAGGCGCAATTGGTGATGCCTGGCATCACTGCCATCGATCTTGCTGGTGACGCGCCAGAGCGCTACTTGGACGGAAAGGCCCTGCAGGCAGTCCGCAAGCGCATTGCCGCATTGCTCGACTTGCAACCGATGAAGCCTGCGAAGTCCTTTGTTGGCGAGTTGCGTAAGTACCAGTGCCGGGGACTGGCATGGTTGCGATTTCTGCACGACGACGGCTATGGGGGGCTATTGGCGGATGACATGGGGCTCGGAAAGACGGTGCAGCTGTTGGCCTTCCTCGAAGGCTTGCGAACAGGGCGGAAACTGTCGGCAAAGGCGCCCGCTCTGGTTGTGGCGCCGAGAAGTGTGGTTGGAAACTGGCATGCAGAGGCCGCGCGTTTCACCCCCAAACTTCGTTCGAAGGTGCATCTTGGTGCCGACCGGGGGAAGGATGCTGCTGGCCTGTGTTCGGTGCCGCTCCTCGTGACGTCGTATCAAACGCTTCTTCGCGATATCGAGCTCTTTCTCGAAGTTCCTTTCACGACGGTTATTTTCGATGAAGCACAGGCTCTCAAAAACCCCGACACAAAACTTCGAAGGGCGGCCGCCCGGCTCAAGGCTAAGAGTCGCTTCTGTGTCACGGGAACTCCGGTAGAAAATCACCTAGGAGAACTTTGGTCGCAAATGGACCTCGCGATGCCTGGGATTCTTGGCAATCGAAGCGCATTCGCTGTCGCGTTTCGCAAGCCGATCGAGAAATACGGCGATAGCCGTGCGCTCACACTCATGCGCCAGCGTATCCGGCCGTTTATGCTCAGGAGAACAAAGGGCGACGTTGATATCGACCTGCCAGAGAAAACCGAAATCGTGGAGCGGGTGCGGCTAGGTACCGCACAACGCGATCTCTACGAGAGTCTGCGGCTAATTCTCGATAAGAAGGTTCGGGATGCGCTGGCCGAGCGAGGGGTGTCTGGCTCCTCCTTGATCCTCCTAGATGCACTCACGCGCTTGCGACAGTGTTGCTGCGATGCTCGGTTGGTGAAGACGCCCGAAGCAAAAAAGGTGAAGTCATCCGCAAAGCTGGAACGACTCATGACCATGTTAGAGGAGTTGTGTGACGCCGGTCGATGCACGTTGGTGTTTTCCCAGTTTACGAGCATGCTCTCGATCATCGAAGATGCGTGCAAGGCGGTTGGTATTCGCTATGTGAAGCTGACAGGGCAAACCACAAAGCGTGAAGCTGTTATCGAAAAATTCCAAAGCGGAACCGTGCCTGTGTTTCTCATCAGCCTCAAAGCGGGGGGGGTTGGATTGAATCTCACCCAGGCGGATACGGTAATTCACTACGACCCGTGGTGGAACCCTGCAGCGGAGAACCAAGCTACAGACCGCGCACATCGGATCGGCCAGACGAAGAACGTGATGGTGTACAAGCTGGTTGCTGAAGCTACATTGGAAGAGCAGATTCTCGTACTGCAGCGGCAAAAACAAAAACTTACCGACTCGGCACTCAAAGAAGGCGGCCTAACGCACCTTGGCGCCGAAGACTTGCGGGCGCTTTTTCAGAGCCTCTAGCGAGAAGGTGATACTGGGCGAGAGTGCTCGTTGTCACGGCACAAATGCGAGTTTATCTTATTACTCCTTCGTGCTGTCGTAGAGTGACGGACCACAGAGTTTGGTATCCTAGAGCGAGCCGATGACGACGCTGATTCCGAACTCTTGGGAACCCCTCTCTGAACGTGTGTCGGTGGCGAGAATCCTCAAACACGATGTGCACCCGGAGGGGCTCGACTTTGATCGGGCGCGGTTTTCAGGAGACGCCACCTACGAGATGCCAAGAGATGCAGGATCGCTGCTTTCGGTTCTCAGTGGAACTTTGGAGCTTGCAACCTCGGAGCACAAGTCGCTCACTCTTGAGGCTGGCACCCATGTCTACCTGCCGCCCAATAGCCAGCCGCGATTGCGAGGACAGGCTGGCACCGACATTCTTCACGCCTGCGCACCCGCTGCACACCGTGCCCGCGGCACACACATGATGGTTCGCAGCGATCGCTTCATTGCAGGTTGTGCACTCGCCGGCCGCTCTCTTCGATGGATTCTTACGCCTCAGTACCTCAGTCGCCGCGCCTTCTTGCATCACGATAGGACGCTCGTCTCGCCACGTGGTGAGCCGCTTTCGTGGTTTCACACAACCATGTTCGATGCTCGTGGCTTGCCAGAAAACAATGAGGGCTCGCCCGTGTTCAAGATGTCCTACAATCATCGAACCGAGCCAAACGTCTGTTATGAAGTTAAGGGCAGCGCTCATGTGCGCATTGCACATCATCCCTATTCTGAGTCTCAAGCTTGGGGGCCATGGCAAACACTCACCGGTGATGTGACCTATCACCTATGCGAAGACCTCGATGAATCTGAGTGGGTGGCGGGTGACGGCAAGACACAGGAGCCACGACGAAACAAACACGAGGTGCGAATCCTCAATGGCCATGTCTCGCTAGTCTGCATGCACAACCCAGGTTGCACGGGAGCCGAGAGGCATTCGGAGGGCGAGTACACCGGGTATGGAGACCTCGCTGAAGTACTTGGAACGGCTGAGCACCTCGCGCATTTGGAGCGAATCTCCCCAATGGATTCGGTTGTGGACGCACTCTCGCTTGCGCTTGCGATGGGGCAGGATCCCAAGACCTTGGCAGAGTGGGCAGCGTACAAGGAGGGGCTCGCATGCCAGCAAGCTGTCGAGGCCGACCTCCTTGAGACCCTGCGACTCGAGGGGCATGGGCGGGAGCAGATCCTGGCGTCTTGGGTCCTTGGCAGCAGCCGGTGGCTAGGACACTAGTCCCTTTGCAATCAACCGGTTGCACTCTTGTTCTAGTAATATCAGTGTGTTACTCGTCGCGGACGCTGGTGCGATTCTTGCTCTAGCTAGGGGGACCTTGCCAATGTCTTCCATGGTCCCCACCCCCAAAGTCTTTCTCCCAGGCCTCTGTCTCGCAACCTACCTCGCTGTGATGGTCGCCCCAAGTGAGGCGCTGGCCCAACACGATGTGCGTGTCTTTCTCGCAGAAAGCGGTGTGGACTTTGTCGCCGATAATGCTCCGGCTGCATTGCCCTCCGTCTTTGAGCTGCCAACCATCACAAAGTCGTTCACCTGCATGGACTTCGAGCAGAGCAACACCACCGTCAACATGGGCATTGACCGCCTCGACATCGACATGCCTTCGCAAGATCGCATAGTCGTTGACCTAGATTTCAACATTGCTGCAAATGGCGAGCTTTTTGCCGACGATCTTTATGCCTGTTTTGGTTCGGCAACGTGTCAGGACACCATGCAACTCGACAAGGGAACGGCAGTTCTCCAGTTTGATGTGGAGATTGTTGGCGGTGAGCCACGAGTAGCGACTCATGACATTGATTTGACCGTTAATCCCGAGGACTTTGATTTTGTTTTAGATGAGTGTGGCTTCACAGGAAGCGCACTAACAACGGCAATCGACTTCACCGAAGGTTGGATTCTAGACTACGTCGAAGGCAAAATCATCACCATGGCTGAGGAGAACTTTGCTCCAATGCTAGAAGATACGCTCTCTGGATTGGCGATGGAGAGCATCTATATGAGGGCCTCCGTTGAGGACCTCTACTTCCCAAACGATGGTGTTAGCGTGACCATTGACTCGGGCTTCCCATATACAAGGGCTGCGGCAAAGTGCATGGAGGCTTTTGACAAGCCTCGCCCAAACCGCGCAACTGGCGCCTCGGTTCCCGATATTCAGGCAGGCACAAATGACGTCAACATGGCTGTCAACTTCGGCCTGCTCAACGATGCGCTCTACGCTGCTTGGCGAACTGGCGTCTTCTGTCTCACAGACAAGCACATTGCAGGGCTTGGCGTCGAAGTTGATCTCAGCATGGTGGGCGCGATGATGCCTGGCTTTCCTGCAGGCACCGCATTCTCATTGGAATTGAACTTCACCGACTATCCGCAGGTACGCGGTGCGGGAACTGATGCATCAAGCCTGACCTTGGAGGTCGAGGGCATCGAACTGCAAATTCATGGAGATCGTCCTGATGGCACCAGAAATACTCTGGCGGCCGAGATCAGTCTGGAAGCCACAGCAAAGCTTGGTGTCAGCCCTGGTAGCAATGCAATCTACGCTCAGCTCGCTGGCGCGGAAATCACTCACATGCGAATGACTGACGAGCGGGACGCAACTGGTGCTGGCTTTGATGTTGCCCGCATCCAGCAGCTTGTGCACCAAGCCATACTCCCTCACATGCTTCATGAGATGGGCCCAATTCCCCTTACCGGCCCAGTCTTTGAGGTTTCAGACTACGCCATCCTCCTGCGCAGCATCGAAACCAACAAGGCCTATGCCGCTGCCGGCGTTGACCTTTTCGCCATTCCCGCCAACGACACTACAGCCCCAGACACCAGCATTGTAGACGCACCTGCCTTGGGCAATGCGCACAGCGCAGTGATTCGCGTCAGTGGTACGGATGCAGAGATTCCAAGTGACCTTCTAAAGTACCAAGTGACAGTAAACGGTGAGGCTCGCGAGCCAACGTTTATTCGTGACATCAAGATTGGAGCTGCAGGCTTCACAAACAACTACGACGTTACGATTGCCGCCGTTGATCTTGCTGGCAATGTCGATTCGAGCCCAGCGCGCGCCACCATGCTTGTTGATGGCATCGTTCCATTTGTTGCTGTCCAAGGTGCTCGCACACGAGACGCCGACGAAGGTCCAACCGAAGTGCGTTGGAACATGAGCGACGATACTACCGCCACAGAGGCGCTAACTGCGCGTTTGGAAATCTACGAGCTCGCCGACCCTGCTGATGCGCTCTCCGCAAAGCTTGTGGAGACACAAGAGCTTGCGCCTGGTGTTACTAGTGCGATGGTTGATCTTGAGAAGGCTGGCGGGTTGTACCGAGTAGAAATCCATGTCGTTGATGAAGCGGGAAACGACTCGCGTTCTTCACTTCTGCTCAGCAGTGCGACCGTCGGTGGTTGTTCCACCAGTGGAAGTCGCGGCGGTAGCAGTGCCGCACTCCTGCTCGTAGCGCTGCTCCTTGTTTGGCGTCGCCAACGTCGCCAACGTTCGCTGTAGGCTTGTGACCATGCATAGACTTGCATCCATCGCGATTCTCTCTCTACTTGCCTCGTGTGGTGGAGAGGATTCTGAGGGAGTGGATGTCGACGCCTCGAGAAGCGTCGCAGACTCTGGGGCAATCATTGATGCCACCACCGCGGACGCAAATCGCGCCGACGCGTTGCCCTCTGAGCCCGATGCGGCGATCAAGCGAACCACTTTGCTGCCAGGGTTCTGTCCAAGCACCGTCACAGCACCAGGCCTTTACCAAGGAACGCTGGCGGCCAATCTCAACGACGTAAGCGGCTGTGGTGCGCTTTCTGCCCCTGGGCGCGATGGTGCGGTTCGCCTTGAACTCGCACCAGGAGCCTCGGTGTCTGCGACCATGCGGCACGCAGGTGATGGTGCGCTCTACATTCTCGATGCTTGCCCTGTGGTTTCGAGCTGTCTTGATGCTTCGGATGAGAGCCTAAGCGGGGCGGAGACGGTGAACTACACCAATGACACGGGGGGCACAAATACGGTGTACGTGGTGTTGGATAGTGATGACTTGGCAGGTCCACAGACGTTTGAGCTGGACCTCACAGTCGACTAGCGCGTCGACTGCCATGTTTGTTATCACTAAGTAGAGTTCTTAGCTGGTCAGCTCCTCAAACGCCTGCCAGTCCTGCTCAACTAGGTCGATGGATGCATTCCAGAAGTCGGGTTTCTCCAGGTCGACGCCAAGCGTCTTCATGGCTACTTCTTCTGCGCTGGCGCTGCCTGTGAAGCGTAAGAGTTCCTCGTAGCATGGTAGGAAGTCGGCTCCCTCCTTGAGAAAACGCGCAAAGATGCCAAGGCTAAAGAGATAACCAAAGGTGTAGGGGAAGTTGTAGAAACTCACCTCTGTAATGTAGAAGTGCAGCTTGGACGCCCAGAACCACGGATCGAGGGCTGATGGATCCAAACTCGGTCCATAGTTTTTGCGCTGCGCATCCAGCATGAGTTCCTTCAGTGCACCAACACTCAACTCGCCCTCTTTGCGAGCTTCGTAGAGCGCGCACTCGAAATCAAATCGCATGGGGATGTTTAGAAGGAATGCGCTGCTATCCTGCAGTCGCTGGTCAAGAATCTTGATGCGATGTTCGCGGCTGGTTTGCGGGTTCTTCAGGGCCGCGCTGGTGACAACGTTCTCTGCGAAGGTTGAAGCGGTCTCGGCCAGCGTCATCGGATATTCCGAGGCCCAAGGGCGCATCTCACGCATGAGATAGGAGTGGAAGGCGTGCCCGAGTTCATGTGCCAGCGTTTGAACATCGCCCATACCGCCATTGAAGGTCATGAAAATCCGCGATTGCCCAGTGATGTGAGAGCTGGAACAGAATCCACCAGGACGCTTTCCGGCCCTCGGTTTGTAGTCGATCCACTTCTCATCAAAGGCTCGCTCAGAGAGTCGAGCTAGACCCGGATACGACGCTTCAAAGGCGCTCTGCACCTGCTCGCGACCTTCTTCCCAGTGAACGCGGGTGTCTTGACCGGTTGCCAGCGGAGCCATCAGATCCGAGAACGCAAGCGTTTCCAACCCCAGCAGCTTTGCTTTGCGCCCCAGGTAGGCTTGTGGGAGACCTTGGCGCGATCGCACAACACCGAGCATGCAGTCGAGTGTCTCGCGCGAAATGCCCGCATCAAAGAGAGCGGGCTCTAAGAAGTGTTCGATTCCTCGGTGGGCGTAGAGGGTGTGTCTCGTTCCCGCGATAGCGTTTAGGCTGGCAGCGACCGTGTCACCAACGCTATCCCATGCGACCGCGCTTCCATCAAAAGCGGCCTTTCGCACTGCTGGGTCTGCATCTTCGAGAAGGCTGCGCGTCATCGACACAGGGAGTGTCTTGGCGGCCTCTCCTGGTACTTCTAGGGAAAATTCTAGCGTTCCCGAAACCTGATCGTAGAGCCGGCCCCATGCCGAGAGGCCATTGACGCTTAGGTCGGCGTTTAGGCTTTCAAGTTCTGGTGCCATGGATTGTTTGGCTTGTGTGCGCAGTCGACCAATGAAATACCGAGCAGAAGCGAGCTCGTCATCGCTTGTGAGTGTTTCGAAGACGGCTTCATCGCATGTTCCGATTGCGGCACGAGCAGTGACATAGAGCTTGTCTAGAGTTGCCAGGGTTGTCGCCAAGCTTGCAGCCTCGCGCTTCACTACTGCGTCTCGCGAGTCCGCCGCACCAAGGCAGCCAAGGTAGGAGGAGAGGTGCTCAGCGCGAGCGCTGGCATCTTCGAGTCGCAAGAGTAGGGCGGACCAGGCGCCACATGTTCCTGTTGCAAGCTTCGGAGCAAAGGGGAGCTCGGCTGCCAGCGCCTGCATGTCACCTTGGAGCGTTGCGCAAAATGCGTTGTAGTCATCACCGCTGACGCTAGAGAAGTATGGGCTCATGTCCCAATCTGCGCGATCCTGTGGTTCGTTTGTCATGTCACCCATGGTGGGAGCATACATGCGATGTCTGTGGGGGCACGGCCCTCAGGTGTCGCTTGGGAGCCCATTCGTGTGCCTCGGTCATAGGGCGCAAGGTCTCGAAATTACAGCGGTGTCGGGAGCAACACACCTGGTCACGGATTCGCATATGATCACAGGTGAATGCGAAGTCCCGCTGTCATCATCTTGTCCGTTCTTACTCTCGGTGCGCCCCTGGCCCAGGCGCATATCCAGCAGACCTTTCCGGCAACTCGAACCGAATCACAGAAGCAGGGACCATGCGGCCTCACCGATAGTACTCGCGGGCCCGAGCAAGTCTTCGAACCAGGAGAGACGATCACGGTCACCTGGAACGAGACGGTCGAGCATCCAGGTCACTATCGAATCGCATTTGACGTCGATGGGGAAGACTTTCCTCTTCCGAACAATCCCGATGATAACTTCGATGTGACTCTGGTCGATCAGATTCCGGATCGCAATGTCAATGGAGCCGATCGCACCTACAGCCAGGAAATCACGTTTCCCGATGTGGAGTGCGAGAACTGCACCTTGCAGCTAATCCAGATCATGACTACGAATATTCCCTACAATAGCTTTTACTTTCAGTGTTCAGACATTTCGCTGCGTGCTGGAGGTGGCAGCGGTCCGGATGCAGGAGCTGGTGGAGGCAATTCCGATGCTGGTGGTGGTGGCGCAGTGCAGCCAGCTTCGGGAGGTTGCTCTTCAGGAGGAGCCACTGGGTTTGGAGCGACGCTCTTGCTTCTCGGAGCATTGCTCGCGCTTCGCAACCGGGCGATCATTCGTGCTACTCGGGCACCCAAAAGGTAATTGCGAGCGGGCCAATGGAGAGGACAAGACTCTGCTCTTGGTTGTGCCATGGCACCTTGTCACTTTGCACCGAACGAATCTCGCTGTATCCGCTGCCACCAAACTCTGTCGAATCGGTGTCCAAGATTCGTCGATAGGTCCCCCCTACGGGAATCCCCAGCCGATAGTCCGCCCTTGGAACCGGTGTGAAGTTCGCAACCACAAGCACAGTTGCGTGCTTTGAATCGTGGCGTCGCCAAGCCATCACACACTGATCGCGATCCCCCGTGTGGAGCCATTCAAAGCCTTCTGGGCTGCAATCGAGGGCGTGCATGGGGCTGTACTCGGTGTAGAGCCGATTTAGCGCAGCCACAAGGGTTTGAACGCCTTGCTCGCGTTCGCCTTGCAGCGCATTCCAGTCGATGGACTGGTCGTGATTCCATTCATGCCATTGACCAAACTCCATTCCCATGAAGATCAGCTTCTTGCCAGGCGTTCCAAACATCGTTCCGAAAAGCAGGCGTAGGTTGGCGAATCGCTGCCAGGCATCACCCGGCATGCGCGAGAGAAGAGAGCCCTTGCCGTGAACGACTTCATCGTGTGAGAGCGGTAGACAGTAATTCTCTGAGAATGCCCACAGGCCACGACGAGTGAGATCATCTTGGTGGTGGCTTCTGTGAACAGGCTCTCGTGAGAAATACTCTAAGGTGTCGTGCATCCACCCCATGTCCCACTTCATTCCAAATCCCAGGCCACCCATCGACACCGGCCGCGACACCATTGGGAAGGCGGTGCTCTCCTCTGCGATGGTCTGCACGTCAGGAAACTCTCGATACACAGCTGTGTTTAGCTCTTGGAGCAGCGAGATGGCTTCGAGATTCTCGCGGCCACCATCTTTGTTTGGGATCCACTCGCCCTCATCTCGCGAGTAGTCGAGGTAGAGCATGGAAGCAACGCCATCGATTCGCAGGGCATCCACGTGATAGCGCTCAAGCCAAAAGATGGCGCTCGACAGCAAGAAGCTTCGAACCTCATGTCGACCGTAGTTAAATATGTATGTGTTCCAATCGGGGTGAAATCCCTTTTTCGGATCGGAGTGCTCGTAGAGATGTGTGCCGTCGAAATCACCCAAGCCGTGTTCGTCGGTGGGAAAGTGTGCCGGAACCCAATCCAGAACAACACCGAGACCGGCCCGGTGGAGGCTGTCGATTAGGAACATGAGATCCTGTGGAGAGCCATAGCGCGCTGTGGCGGCAAAGTATCCTGTTACTTGATAGCCCCAGGAACCGTAAAATGGGTGCTCAGTGACAGGCATCAGCTCGACGTGAGTGAACCCGAGGGTCTTGCAGTGCTCGATGAGGTTCGGCGCCAGTTCGCGATAGCTGAGTATATCTCCATGTTCATCACGCTGCCACGAGCCTAGGTGTAACTCGTAGATGCTTACAGGCGCATCGAGAGCAATCTTCTGCTTTCGATTCGCCATCCACTGCGCGTCCTGCCACTCGTAGTCGAGGGAGGTGACTACCGATGCTGTCTTCGGCGGCTCCTCATGCGCAAATCCGACAGGGTCGGCCTTGTCGACACAGTGGCCGTCCTGTGCTTGAACGCGGTATTTGTAGAGACTGCCAGCCTCAATACCAGGCGCGAACGCGTACCAAATGCCACTCTGGTGCACAGGCTGCATGGGCACGCCTGAGTTGGTCCAGGCACAGAAGTCGCCAATGACTTGCACGTGTTTCGCTCCTGGGGCCCACACCGCAAAGTGCGTTCCTCGAGTGCCGTCTTTCTCGCCCGGATGTGCGCCGAGACGCTTGTAGATGTGAAGGGCGGTTCCCTCGTTGAAGAAGTGTAGAAGGTCGCTTGAGATGTAGCTCATGGGTCTGGTTTCACATTCGGAGCGGCAAGCTCTGTTAAGGTGGCGGCGAATCTGTCATGGAATCACACGACATGGAACTGTGGCCCGGAAAGGCCTTCCCTCTTGGCGCGCATTTTGACGGAAGCGGCACCAACTTCTCTATCGTTTCTGAAGTAGCAGATCGCGTTGAGCTGTGCCTCTTCGACACAGCGGGTGTTGAGAAACGCATCGTGCTCCCAGAAGTCACTGGAAACGTATGGCACGGCTACCTTCCAGGGGTGCAGCCAGGACAGCACTATGGATATCGTGTTCACGGTCCCTTCGAGCCAAGTGGTGGTGCGCGATGCAATCCAAACAAGCTTCTTCTCGACCCCTACGCGCTTGCGATCGAAGGGCGCTTCAACTGGGACCCATCTCTCTACGATGAGCACCAAGGGCAGATTGACGCGCCGAATCCCGTCGATAGCGCTCCACACATGCCGCGCAGCGTTGTTGTGAACCCATTTTTCAACTGGGACAACGATCGCGGACCGAATACGCCTTGGCATGAGACGGTGATCTACGAGGTACATCCCAAAGGCTTCTCGATTCTCAATGAGAATATTCCCGAGAAGCTTCGAGGCACATACTCTGGCTTGGCTCACCCGGCATCAACGTCCTACCTCAAGCAACTTGGTGTGACGGCGATTGAACTCATGCCCGTGCATCATTTCGTGCACGACGAGCGACTTGCCGATCTGGGGCTCAGAAACTACTGGGGCTACAACTCGATTGGCTACTTTGCTCCGCACGATGAGTACTCACGCAAAGGGGCGCCTGGGTCGCAGGTACAGTGCTTCAAGGAGATGGTCCGAGCGATGCACCAAGCGGGCATCGAGGTGATCCTGGATGTTGTCTACAACCACACTGCGGAGGGTGGCCGAGGAGGCCCAACCTTGAGCTTTCGCGGTCTCGACAACGAGACCTACTATCGCCTGGCGGAGCACGATAAGCTGCGCTACGTCGACTACACCGGCTGCGGCAACACGATGAACATGCGGCAGCCGTTTGTACTGCAACTCATCATGGACTCCTTGCGCTACTGGGTCGAAGAGATGCATGTCGATGGGTTTCGTTTCGATCTTGCCTCGGCGCTCGCTCGCGAGCTTCACGATGTCGACAGGCTGTCGGTTTTCTTCAACCTCATTCAGCAAGATCCCGTTTTGCAGCGAGTGAAACTCATTGCTGAGCCGTGGGACATTGGGGAGGGCGGGTACCAGGTGGGGAACTTTCCGCCTGGGTGGTCGGAGTGGAATGGAAAGTACCGCGATACTACGCGTGACTTTTGGCGAGGCACGGACCGCACCCTTGCGGAATTTGCGTACCGCTTCACCGGCAGTTCGGATCTCTACGAGAGTTCAAGCCGCAGGCCACACGCAAGCATCAACTTTGTTACCTGTCATGATGGTTTCACGTTGCGTGACCTTGTTTCCTATAACGAAAAACACAACCAAGCGAATGGAGAGCAAGGGCGCGATGGTGACTGGCACAATCGCTCATGGAATTGTGGCATCGAGGGCGAGACCGACGACGCCGAAATTCTCGCTCTACGCGGCCGACAGCAGCGTAACTTCCTTGCAACGCTCCTTCTCTCTCAAGGCGTGCCAATGATTTTGGCTGGAGATGAGCTAGGACGGAGCCAGGGGGGCAACAATAATCCCTATTGTCAGGACAATGAAATCTCCTGGATTGACTGGTCGAAGAGTGATGCTGATTTGCACGCCTTCGTACGTGGGCTAACCAAGCTGCGATTGGAGCACCCTGTCTTTCGAAGGCGCCGGTGGTTTGAGGGCCGATCAATCCGCGGTCACGAAGGACACCGAGATATCGGCTGGTTTCGGCCCAGTGGCGCGCGCATGAATGATGAGGACTGGCGCGCCTCGTATGCGAAGGCATTAGGGGTTTTTCTTAATGGAGAAGAAATCGCTTCGACCGATGGGCGAGGTTGCCGCGTGGTGGACGATAGCTTCTACATAATTTTCAATGCTGGCAGTGAACCCCTTAGCTTCTCAATGCCCGAAGAAATGGAGTGTCGCACCTGGGAGTGTGTACTCGACACAGAAAGTGGTCACGTGGGCACCGGGCCCGCGCTCGAAAACCCAGGAGAGATACCGGTCTGCTCACGGTCACTGCACGTCTACCGCTGTCGACGCGTGTCCTAAGAGAGTACCTACTGCAAGCGAACAGCGTACACATAAGCCACTCTTGCTTGTGTGTATGAAGTGACAATACCAATGCCTTCTCCGTTGAAGTTCGAACCTGAATAGTTGAACGACACAGTATCGTTGCCCGGGAACTCAAACACGCAAGAGCGAGTCGAGCCATCAACGCTGTTTGCGATCACATAGTCGCTGTTGTCACGTACCTTGGGGCCAATGGGGGTGCTGCCAGTAGGCGAGCCGTTACTAACGGAGACACCCGAGTAGCCTTCCACGGGCTGGCTAAGCGATCGGAGCACCCAGCAACCGTTGTTGTCTGGTTCGTCATTGGCTTCAACGAAGACGCCGCCATACCGAAAGGCGATGCCATTGGGGCCAAGCGGGTTTGAAAATTGAATCTTCGAAACCACCCGGATCTTGTTGGAGCCGCCAGCCGCCTCATAGCGAAGGTAGTAACGCTGGCTGTTGTCATTTTGGACAAGAGAACCGCTGTTCACCTGCCACGAACTCAGGCCATCCCAATCGCCGGCTGGCAACTGGTCGAAGCCCTCAAAGTGGATCAGCTGGTTGGCTTGTCCAGGTTGCGGATCGCAGGCATCACCCACTTCATCCAGATCGGCATTCGCTTGTTGCTCGTTGTCCTCTGCTGGGCAATTGTCGCAGAGATTTCCCAAGCTATCGCCGTCTTCATTGAACTGGTTGGGATTCGCGACGGTCGGACAGTTGTCGACTGCATCGAGGATCGTGTCACCGTCCATATCGGTGTCGCTCGTCATCGCATCCACATCAGATGAAGTGCCGCTATCACTCAAAGAGGTGCCATCGCTCGAGGGCACGCTGCCATCTGGATTCAACTCGCCAATCGGCACCGAGCCATCGAACGAGCACGCTATCAACAAGAGGCTTAGTGAAAGGTAAAGAGAGCGCACACGGTATTGTACGAGGTTTCAACAACGGATCTCGTGCTGAAGTGTGCTCTTGAGGCTTTCACAAGTGATTTCCTGGGAGAATTTGGGGTGCGCGGAAGTGCGCACTTCTGTGCTTTCGCAGCCGGGGCGCTTTCTCAAGCGATACGCAGCTCGATCAACTGAAGTTCAATAGAAGTTTGTCAGTGAGAACGACATTATTGCCTTTTAGCTCCTAGGTGTTTCTCTCAAACCGCCTAGGCCTTTGTGGTTTCACCTGGCAAGTACGACGTACCTTCGCTCGTTGCGCTTTGGGAGAAGGAGGGAGCTCGAAGAACGAAGAAGGCTCCTAGCCCGAGGAACCCAGCAGTGGCGGAAAGCGCAATCCATCCGAGGTCAGCGAAGAGCAAGACGAAGGTCATGCTGCCCGCCATCGAAACGAGGGCCGCAGCTTTCGCGGCCAAGGGGATACATCGATCACGCTGCCAGCGTTGTAGCGGGCCACCAAAGGTGGGGTGATTCCAGAGCCACTGATGCAGTTGAGGCGAACTTTTCGAGAACGCCCACAAACTGATGAGCAGGAAGCAAGTGGTTGGCATGACAGGCAAAAATGCCCCAATCACCCCAAGCGCAGTGGACAGCAATCCAAGTCCCGCATAGCCCCAACGAGCCGTTCGTGCGTGGTGAATTTGTGATTTTGGGCAGTTGGACATGGCCACACTTGGATCGGCTGCCCAAATGTCGTCTTTAGGCCTACTTGCGTTTTGCTGTGTGGCGTCTAGAATCAGTCCACGAATGGGACGTTTGCGAAAAGTCGGCGCCGTCTTGGCGATCTCAACACTGCTCGTGTCTTGTGTGCGATTTGAGTTGGATGGCGAAGACGATCGAGAGCTTGATGTCGGCTCTTCCGCCCTTCGCATTTCCAACGAAGACTCTGTTGTCTTGTGTCCTCTCGCTGCGGGCCTTGAGCCAAGCGGCAACGTCTCAGTTGTCTGGGCTGGCTACCCTGCGGATGACGATCGTCTACAACTGATGCATGCACGTGTTTCAAGCACGGGCGCTCTTGTGCAAGAGCCTCGTGGTATCGCCCAGATTGCCGATGAGTTGGCGTTGCTTTCTCTCCACAGCGATGGCACCAACTTCGAAGTGCATGCCATTGGCCGCGATGCCTCTCAGGCCCTTCGCATCGAACTCTCGGACTCGTTCCAAGTTCTCGGTGCACATCGCGATGCAATTCGTTCTGAAGAACAGGATGTGGTGCTCGAAGCACTCACCAGCGAGCGCTGCCAAGAAACGGTGTTCACCTCGGATGCGCGCTTGCAGATCCGCAGAAGCCAGGTTGATGGGGAGTTGCCGCTCTTTGTCGAGAGTTTCTCGCTCTAGCGGCCTTGTTGGCCACTAGACTACCACCATGAGACTTGCGCATTGCTCTGACCTACATCTTCTAAGCCTAGAAGGTGCAGGCGTTCTGGACTTCGCCAACAAACGTTGGATTGGTGGGCTCAACTTGCTCACGAACCGTGGTCGCCATCATCAGTCATCCATTTTCGAAGCGATGATTGAAGACCTCAACCGTCAAGAGGTAGATCACATCCTCGTGACTGGTGACGTAACGAACTTGGCACTCGATGAAGAGTTTCGATTTGCCAAGAGCCTCTTCGACCGATTTGATCTTGGTCCCGACAAAATTACGGTTCTTCCGGGAAACCACGATGCATACGTGCAAAAGGGCGCAAAACACTTCAAGACCCACTTCCAAGAGTTTTTCGTAAGCGACGAAGGACGCACCAATGGAGAGACCTGGCCGTGTGTCCGTCGACGTGGCCCCGTATCGATTCTCGGTCTCTCAACGAGTCTGCAGACACCTTGGTTCACAGCGTATGGCGTGATTGGAGATGAGCAACTCGACCGATTGCGCACCGCACTCATGGCGCCAGAGCTCGCAGACACCCTCAGGCTTGTTGCGATTCATCACTCGCCCGCTGAGCCCAGAGCACGCTCGCGAGTGCGGGGCCTACGAGATCGCGCCAAGCTCTATTCGCTTCTTGAAGAGGTGGGCGCAGAGCTCATTTTGCATGGCCATGAGCACCTCGATTTGACGGCCAGCCTGCCAGGTAAGACCGGTGATGTCCCGGTTCGAGGCATACAATCAGGCACTTACGATGCTGGGGATGGGGCGGCTCACAAGCGCGCCCGCTACAGAATCTACGAAATTTCTGATACTTGCGAATCTGGCCGGCGGCCAACCGTGTTGGGGGAGGAGCTTCGGCTCTGGGACCCTGGCCGCAAGTCGTTTGTGCAAGAAGAGACGGTTGCGCCCGCAGCTTCTGCGACCGCATAAGTGCTCGAAACCCGTGGCTGCATTCTGTAGACTGCCTGCCCTGCAAGGCGGGGCAGTTCGCGAGTGGGCACAACGACCCTAAGAAACGACTTGTTTCATAGCGCCTCCTGGAACATGCCCCTTTGCCAAAGTGGAACCGAAGATCATGAGTACACAAGACACCAAGAAGAAAGACGCCGATGAGCTGCTAGCGAGAGACGAGAAGTACGTCATTCGCCCATGGACAGGCACCGGCGAGCCCGTTCCCGTTGTCGAAGGAAGAGGCTGTGTCATTAAGGATGCGTACGGCAAAGAATTCCTCGATTTCACATCGGGGTATTTCGTAAACCAGGCTGGCCACTGTCATCCAACCGTTGTGGCTGCAGCAACCGCCCAGCTCTCGCAGATAACCCAGGTGTCGGGGCGTCACACAACGATTCCCCTCGTGAACTTGGCCGAACAACTCGTCGAGTTGTCGCCGAAGTCTCTCACGAAAGTCTTCTTCACAACCGGGGGCTCCGAGTCCAATGAGTTCGCGCTTAAGATGGTGCGGCAAAAGTCTGGCAAGGGCGACATCATGAGCCTAGAGAATGCCTATCACGGCCTTTCTCTTGGTGTGCTTGGCGGATGTGCTTCGGAAAAGTACCGCAAGACCGCAGGCATCGAGTTGCAGGACAACTTCGTTCGCGTGCCAACGCCTTACGCCTACCGACATGCTGGCGACTCAGACTGCACGACATTCTGTCTGGAAGCCGCCGAGAAGGAGTTTCAGAAGAACTCCAATATAGCCGCAGTGATTGCCGAGCCGATACAAGCGGTTGGTGGAATCATTCCGTCGCAGCAATACTGGGATGGAATGGCAGCTCTGTGTGATAAATACGGGGTTTTTCTTATTCTCGATGAGATTCAAACTGGCATTGGCCGTACAGGTGCCATGTTTGCCGCGGACCACTACGGGCTTGAGCCAGACATCATGACGATTGGCAAAGGCCTCTCGGGCGGCGTTGGTTCTCTTGCTGGTGTCCTCGCTTCTGACGAACTCGTTGAAGGGTTTTATGGCGGTACCACGCCAACCTCTGCAGGCAACGCTGTATCTGCTGCGGCTGGGCTTGCTCTCATTGGAGTTCTGCAGGAAGAGAAGATGATTGAAAATGCGGCCAACATGGGCGTGTACTTCACGGAGGCCGTTGCAGCACTGAAGGATCCGTGGGTCGGCGACATTCGATTCAAAGGCCTTCTTGGTGGCGTAGAGCTTGTTTCAGACCGCGAGACGAAGGCTGTTCTTCCCAAAGAGCTGGTTGTCAAAGTGAAAGATACTCTGTATGAGGATGGCATGCTTATTACCGTTAGTGGGTTGCATGGAAATGTTCTTAGACTCCAGCCATCGCTCTGCATAACCTCCACGCAGCTCGACTCGTTCGTAGCTTCGTTAAAGAAGGCGCTTGACAGCGTTCGCGGCCAGGCCTAGGAACGCGGTATGAATCTCTTTGCGCTTCGCAAGCAGCTCGACAAGATCTTGCTCCCGCTTGTTTCCAACATTGCCAAGTTGCCTCTGCATGCCAATCACTGGACGTTGCTCGGGGCATTTGTCGGCCTTGCTTGTTCAATCTTCTTTCTCTACGGCATGTGGTGGCCAGGGCTTGCGCTCTTGCTGGGGCGCGGCTTGATCGATCACATTGATGGCTACAAAGCTCGCAACTTCAACCAGCGATCGACCTTTGGCGCTGTTATGGATGACGTCACCGACCGTTGGGTTCTCGGAATCATCTATGCCGGCGCCTGTTTGAAACTCAGCTTTGACTATCCCCACGTGCTCATCGTCTTGGGCTTCGGAATCACAGGCTCGCTCTCCAACGTCATTGCGAAACTCAGCATCTACGCCGAGTCTCAGCAGGATCTCTTCCGCGAGCAGGGCAAGATCGGTCATCCAATTGATGTCGTAGGCCTCTTTGGCTCTGCTGAGTTCATCATCTATTTTGGGATGGGTGTTCTTTGGACCGCAATTCTTGGCGACCTTCGGCCACTTCTCGCGGGTGTTTGGGCGGTTGCAATCATGTCGCACCTCTCGCTGTTTCAACGAATCATCTTTGCGTGGCAGCGATATCGTCACGTTGATCCTGGCGCAATTGAGCAACAGGTGGCAGAGAGTTAATCTGTGGGCGGCGATATTGTAAATCCGGCAAACGCGATTACCTTTTCGCGCTTCTTCACGCTACCTCCATTTGTCATGTACATGGAGCAGGGCAAACCGCAAATGGCGCTGCTCATGGCACTCTTGTGTGGTTTTATGGATCTCTTTGATGGCATGGCAGCGCGGAAGTTCGATTGCAGCTCAGCCTTTGGTGAGTTCTTCGACGCCGCCTCTGATGCGATCTGCTACGGCTTCATGCTGGGCTACCTGGCTTGGTCCGGGCATCTGCCCTGGGAACCCATTGCACTCATTTGCGGGCTTGGTGCGATCAATAGCGTTGCTCGGGTTCTCTATGCCAAGCGCATTGGCAAGGCAACGAACTACCGTTCATGGGCCATGGAGCGGGTCGTTGGTTACCTGGCCTACCTCGTGGGCTTTGGCACCGCGGGCATTTCGCCAGTTTTCTACGCCTGGGCCGGAGCTGGGCTCATGCTCTTCATCTTGGGGCATGATCTCAAGCGCATGCTCATTGATCCGGTGCCAGCATGATTGTTTCCAACACGGTCTTTCTCTGGTTCTGCACCTTCATGGTTCTCGGGCTCGCCGTTGTGTGGACTCTTTGGGACGGCAATCTCATTCGCCGGCTTTGGAGCACGCGCAGAGAGAATCACGACGAGTTTTTTGGCGCCCTGATGGGCATCGTTATCATGATCATTGGAGTCACGGGCGTGATTCTGCACCACCAGGCGCTGTGAGTTCGAGCGCTTCGCCATGGCTGAGTACGCGCAGAAGTTCGCTCACGCCAAGGTTTGCCGCGAGTTCTTCAATCTTGTTGCGAGGCGCCGCACCGCTGTGAAAGAGGCGCAGGTTCAAGGTCCCCCAGTGGACAGGCACCAGACGTGTCGCCCCCAGCCGCTCGGCGATGTGCAGGGCTGTTTCGGGACAAATATGGACGCCTTTGTCGAGCTTGGCCTGTTTGGCGGCGTAGTACCAGGGGGGAAGCATGCCGCCAATTGGCAGCATCGTGGCGTCGATATCAAAGTCTTTACCGATGGTGTCGAACACATCGTACGTCGACATGTCGACATCGCCGGCGTGGTGAACCACAATGCCATCCTTCTGCAAGATGTAGCCAACACAGATGGGCTTGTCCGCTTTCTTCCAGCGGCCGTTGTCGTGTCGCGTCTCAACGGCGATGACATCGATGCCTCCACAGGCAAAATGGTCCCCGGGCTCGGCCTCCAAGACCTCGGAGAATCCCATGTTGTCAACAATGGGCTTGGCGCCCTTTGGCACGATCAACTTGACGGACTTATCGAGTTTGGAGAGTGTCCACCGGTTGAGATGATCGACGTGGGAGTGTGTAATCAGAATCGTGTTGTACGGACTCGCGCTCAATGCCCGTCTGCGCCCGAGAGGGTCGATCAATATTCGGTCTTCACCAAACGCCACAAGGGCACTTGCGTGTCCCAACCACACGATGTGTGGATTGGCGAGCGAACTCGCACCCGTCTCCGAACTGCTCGGGGCTGTTCCAACCGAATCGCTCATTCTCGTTGTATAGCACGTCACACAAGTGCTGCTTGGCATGATGCCGCCACAACCCTGGGGCATGCATGCTGAAATTCTTTGCCATCGGCTGCGCTGGTGGTGCCATCACGGGCGTCCCAATTGGGCCGGTGAATATTGCGGTAATCGACACGGCGTACCGACATCACCTCAAGCGAGCAATTGCTGTCGCTCTTGGTGGGGCTCTTGCCGACATGCTCTACGCATTGATCGGTATCTTGTGGTTCGGCCCTCTCGTTAAAACACGGCCACACATTCCGCCCATTCTCTATGCCTTTAGTGGTGTTGCTCTCATCGTCTACGGCATCCTCATTCTCAGGTCTCGCCCGGTTGGTCCACGATCGGAGGATGATGAGTCGGGAAACAAAGCCTACTTTTGGAGTGGGCTGGCCTTGGGCTTCGCACTCATCATCTTCAATCCGAGCACGCTCTTGGCGTGGGTGGTTTTCTTTGGAACGTGGATGGCAGATGTTCACCGAATGGACGGGATTGCGGCGGCGGTCGGAATTGGAGTGGGGTCCTTTGTGTGGTTCGGCTTCGTCGCGATCCTGGCCAATCGCGGCAGACGCTTCTTGCAGGCGAAGGCGACGCTGCTCAATCGCATCATCGGGCTCTTCCTGCTTGGCTTTGGCGTCTATTCGATCGGCAAAGCGGCCCACTACTGGCTAACGTAGGCCGTTTCAGTCATGGGCTGCATTGCAAGGCCCTCGGTTGCGCCATCAGCGCCCAGCCTCTTGGCGACGTGCTTATCGTTGTGTGTCACTCTTGTGCACGCGAGCCTGAGGCAGGGTAGCCGTTGTTCTGCGGCGCATCCAACACTTCTCGGTTGATTCACCGCCAAGGGCGACAAGCCACGCGATGACAGCAAGTGCGGGGTTGGAATCAAAATATGAAATGGTGGCGAGTACTGCCACAAGCATCCGAGGTGCTACGAGCCATCCGAGCCACCAAAGGAGCCCTCCAGTTGCAATGGAGGAGAGTAGCAAGGTGAGACGCGGCAGCAGGGCAAGCCCGATGAGAAGGCCGACGCCATGCGCATCCCAGTAGTTTGTTGTTCCAAACTCGACACCAAAGGTTTGCATCGCAACCATCGATGCAACGCCAACCAGGGCAAAGACCACCGCAAATCGAATGAGCAAGCGCATGGCTAAGGCTAGCATCCTGTCAGTGGCATGCTAGTGCGCGATTCATGAATATAGAACGTGCTCACTCGTCTTCTCGCCCGCTCGAGAGACTGGCTCTGCCAGTCTTCTTCGTTGTTCCTCGGTCGCTTGCCCCAGCAAACTCCCTCTTCCCGCCTCGCCAGCAAACGAGCTGACTTCGCG
>JANTGM010000049.1 GCA_024762925.1 Kofleriaceae bacterium
AGAGGGAGTTTGCTGGGGCAAGCGACCGAGGAACAACGAAGAAGACGGGCTGAGCCAGTCTGTCCAGCGGGCGAGAAGACCAGTGAGCGCGTTCTATGTTCATGAATCGCGCACTAGCTTGCGAAACTCTCTACATGCTCAGCCATCCACTCCTTGAGTGCATCCTCCGTGTACTTCTCGGCCTCCGCACTCTTGGCCAAGCTCTTCGCCTCCGCAGCGAATCCCGAGATGCCGTGTGCATGGATCGTTTGCAACAGTGAAATTGCCGCGCCCACTTTCATGCTGCCCTTGGTGAGTGTGGCAAGCACTGCTCGGGCCCGCTCTGTGGTCTCAGCAATTGCATCGCTGCCGACATCAAGTTCAATGAGACCTGCAAGCAGTGCTGCGGTCTCACACTCTGTGCGGACGTCCTCTATGGAACCAAGCCAGCCAAGAATCTCAGCGCGAGCCTCGGGCCCTGCGCACTTGGCATAGGCCCTCACCACGATCGCTCGCTCGCCATCGTCATGGCGCCCAAGTCCCTTTTCGACAGCAGCCTTTAGCCCCTCCTTCATGAGTGGGGAAGGCTTCTCGAGAAAGCGTCTTGCAATATCAATCGACTCAGTCCAATTGGAGCCTGAGAAGCTGGCACCACAGAATCGTTCGTTGATCGCGACCAATTGTGCTTCGTCTCCCAACTCGGCAAGCATGCGATCTGCATAGTCAAAGGTGTCAGTCTTCCAGCCTTCCGATTGCTCAGCAAAGCGAGCGGCTTCGGTCCGCAAGAATGTTTGCGCGGCTTGTGAAGTTTCAAAGTGTGGAGTTGCCAGCATTGCCAGCTCAAGCCGACGGAACCGTCCGAATTTTTCTGGATAGAAACCGAAACCCTCGACCCGCTTCAGAAACGCATCGAACCCTGCAGCATCCTCAATGGTGAGAATGCCGAGGCCATAGAGTGCGCCTGGCATCGTATTGGAATGGTCGTCGGGGCTCTCTGCGCTTCGGGCAATTGCCGCTTCAAAGAGCTTGCGAAGCGGCTTTTCGCGCTCTGGCTTCTCGGTAATGCGCTGAGGCAAGATGTCCAGCCTTCGGTAGAGGTCTTCAAACGGTGTCACCCGGCCCTTCTTCATCGACATGAAGTAGTCCATAGGTTTCTCAAGGTGGCGAGATAGCGATTCTTGTGAACCATCCAGAGTACCTGCACACTCCCTCAATACCCCCAAGAATCCAACGAGGCCTTCGTTCTCCGGGTCCTCTCCGAGTTCTTCTAGTGCTGCACCAATGGTAGCATCCGCTTCAAAGACGGCCTGGTTGTCGCTCATCAGTTGCGCCTTGGCATCGTCGCTAAGCAAGTCGGGTCTCTCTTCGAGTGCTTGCATCCGGTATTCCTGAACGCGATCGAGATTCCAGAACTCTTCCTCAATGTCTTCCCCTGCCAAGAGTTGCTTTGCAAAGATCGAGAGTTCAGAAACGGCTGGGTATCGAAGATTGGCATGTTCCAGCACTTCGGCTAGCAACGTGTGGTTTCCGAAGACAGCGTGGTGGAAGAGCCAGTATGCCTGAAGGTGCGGCCACTGCAGATGCTCACGCTCGGCCTCCCAGTCTTCGTTTGTGGCGGCCGTAGCTATACCTTTACCTAAGAAGATTTCGCTTATGATGTCGGGGTTCTTCCCCACTAGAAGATTCACAATCCAGTGGGTGCGTGGCTCCAGAAGCAACAATTCAAAGGGAGCGGGAAACGCCTCATAAGTGCTCGTTGCTTCAGCTGCAGCAAGCCACTGATTCTTGGTGCGCTCGGATATCGTTGTCTCGGTATCCTCGTCATCAAGCTCAAGGTTGCCCGCTATCATCGCGGAGAGGGACTCCCCTCGATGATAGAACTCTGCTTCATCCTGGTGAATCGAGTAGATGCGACTGGTTTGGTGTGCCGTTGGGTGCCACGAAGCGAGCTGCATTGATTCGTCATCAATGTTCACAATCGACGCTGGCAAAAAGATGCTCTGGATGCGCGCAAGCCAGTTGCCATCAATGGTCTCTACAGCTGCTGTGAGCGTGGACTCACAGCCACTAGCGTTCTCCCCCCGATAGTCATGCAGGTCAATTGTGCTTGCCAGTTGGCTAAAGCGCTGAAGCTCGGCGCTGCAGCTTGGAAGCGAGCCCAGGTCAAAGGGATGATCTAAGCAGATATCCATCGTCTCTGGGTCGAATACCTGGCGTGCTCGTTCGTCGTCCTCGTCGGCATCCTCGTCGTCCTCGTCGGCATCCTCGTCGTCCTCGTCGTCCTCGTCCTCATCATCCACCAAGACCCCTTGGTACTGCTCAAGCCTCGTGCCAGCATCCCCAAGGATCGCCCATGCGCCTTCCACTGTCATCGAGTCTGGGTCGATGGCTTTGAGCCACTCAGAGAAGTTCGGATCATCTTTGTACTGAGCAACCTCAGGGGCGTCTGCATCGATACTCAGAGCAGCCTTGATGCTAGCGAGTTGCTCATCTGTGCGTCCCAGCATCGCAAGCGCATCGGCCTTGATTGCGTAGTAGCGAGCCTGTGCTCTGGTTGTGTGGTCAATCGCGTCGCGAATTTTCCGCAGTGCCTCCTCACCACGGTCTTCGCCGAGATAATGAAGAGCAAGATGCGCCTCCAGCTCCGCTGTGGCGTTGTAACCGCGCTGACCCTGCGTCATAAACCGGCCCCAGTGAAGACCGATGGGAAATGACTCAAGAGCTTCGCTTGCGGTTTTTACCGCTCCCGCTGCATCGCCTTCTTCGGCTTGGCATTCCACCCGCAGCGCGAGAAGACAGAGTTGTTCTACATCGTCTTCAAGCTCGGCCATGCCTGCGTCAATCGCATCCATGCACCCAGCAAAATCTGCATCGCGAAGACGCAGTGCTGCGGTAGAGGCATAGCGGTTGTAGTATCTCGTGTCGCTCTGAATCTCCCCCGCCGAGTATTCGATCTGTTGTTGAATCCAGCCATCTTGTGTGAAAAACGTCCAGGTTCCCTCACGCTCATAGCTATCGTTTGTGCTGCCCAAGACCCATCGCCCCGAAGTGCTGCTGTACACCGCTTCCTCGGGAACCTCACTCGGCCTATCTGGGCACGGAACGCCATCTTCCCCAACCTGCTGGCCCTCTTTGTTGTAGAGCCGGCCTGCCACCATTGAGCCGTTCACCATGTCCATCTCTGCGCGCCAAACGTCGGCGCTCAGCCCATGGGGAAAGTTCTCAGTTGTCTCGGTCTCCGTCCGCAGGAAGACATCAGTGCCCTGAAGCTTGCCTTGCACAAATGTTCCCTGTCGCGAAATCTCGCCGCACTCGTGGTAGCGTTTGTAGACTCCGTGCGGTGTGCCATGCTCGTAGTTGCAGTGATTCACCAAGGTGCCATCCGGGCGCCAGTAGGTAACCAAACCGTGAAATTTGTCGTTGTCGTCTTTTGGACCAAGGACCCACTCGTTGTCTGAGGCGGACCACCACGCGTTTGCATCAACAGTTTCAGGCTTTGTTTTACTCATCTTTTCCTCGCGGGGTTGGGGATTGTCATTGCGCTTTGAACGCCGTCATATGTGGAGTTGCCGTTTGGGGGATTTTGCTCCCAACTTTCTTCACGTATCTCAGAAGTACGCGATTTGTCGGTGTGCGCCCCAGTGTCTCACTTGCAGCGGCAAAGTCTCAGCACTACGCTGAACGATACATGAAACTGTTTAAGCCCGTCCTCCGTGCCGCCATTGCGGTGGCGATGATTGCGGTTGGAGTGGCGCACTTCGTCAATCCGGAGCCCTTTGTCCGCATCGTGCCAAGCATTCTGCCCGCTCCGAGAATGCTGGTCTTTATCAGTGGTGCGTTTGAGATCGCCGGTGGGCTTGGGCTCCTTTGGCCCCACACTCGTCGCTTGGCCTCGTGGGGGCTTGTCGCGCTCTTCGTTGCGGTCTTTCCCGCCAATATCAACATGGCGATCAACGAGATTCAGTTGCAGCCTGGCGACACGATGCCGGTTTGGGCGATGTGGATGCGGCTGCCGTTCCAGGCTCTCTTTATTGCGGGAGCCTGGTGGGTCGGGAAAGATACGAGAAACTCTTAGCTCTCGACTGGGTCGTCGCCGATGGCGAGCTTCCAGCCAGCCGCAATCTGATCGAGCAACTCATTCTCGCCTTCCCCACTTGAGTCGGCGATGCTGAGTTCATACAGCGCGCCGTACATAATCTCGTGAGCATCGCTTGTGCCCACGGCTGCGACCTGCGCAAGGATGGTAGCTTGGTCATCTTCAGACGCCGCTGCCGCGTCCAAGAGGGCCCAGAACGAATCGCCACCGGCGTCGATTGCGATGCTGTCGATCTTCGCGCGCTCTTGGGGGCTAAGGTCGCCATCGGCTCGGGCGACCAATCGAATAAGTTTGGCGAGGGCAGCTTTTTCACCATCATCTAGGTCGGAGATGCTCTCTCTTGAGTTTTCGCGATAGGCGCTCATAGGCCAAGTATCGCGTGCTTCTAAATCCGGCGCTAGTGCGCGATCCAGAGAGACTGAGATGGGATCGCGAAGTCAGCTCGTTTGCTGGCAAGACGGGAAGAGGGAGTTTGCTTGGGCAAGCGACCGATGAAAAACGAAGAAGACCGGCAGAGCCCGTCTGTCCAGCGGGCGAGAAGACGAGTGAGCGCGTTCTATATTCATGGACATTGATTCGTGATCGCGAAGTCGGCTCGTTTGCTGGCGAAGGGGGAAGTGCTTGCTGGGGCAAGGTTTCGGGACGCCGAGATGCGCCGCAGATCGGGACTCAGACGACCGAAGAGGTTATGAGATACGCTCTAGCTAGTTTTTGTCCCTAGCGGGACGGAAACTAGCTAGTGTGCGTCTCCCGTAGCGCGTGAAAGTTCGGCTTCGATTGCTTTGCGCACAACATCGATCTTCTCTTGAACGAGCACCTTCACGCGCTTGCCGCGGGTGTCGTAGATCCAGACCAAGGGAAGGCCCTTGGCATTTTTGAGGTGCTGCTTGGCAACGGGGGTATCGAAGCTAGGAACCTCGACCTTGCGAAGAGCAATGCCTGGGTTGGCTGCGGCGAGTGTTTCTAGACCGTGTGTAAGTGGTTTGCAGGGGCCGCACCAATCTGCCCAAAAATCGACAACAGTAACTTTGCCAAGAACAGCGATACCAACTGCATCGAATGTCGCGCCATCGCGGGCTGCGTCTTGTCCATCGGCTTTCACATGCTGATGGTCGTGTTCGTCATGCTCGTGCTCATCGCGGGCTGCGTCTTGTCCATCGGCTTTCACATGCTGATGGTCGTGTTCGTCATGCTCGTGCTCATCGCCATGGTCATGCTCACGCTCATCACCATGGTCGTATTCACCCCCATGGTCGTGCTGATCTCCATGGTCGTGTTCATCGCCATGGTGGTGTTCCTCCTCGTCCCCATGCTCGTGTTCCTCCTCGTCTTCACCACCAAAGCGATAGGCCAGTTGCACAAGTCCTGTGAGACTTTCTGTGATCTGCTGCCCATTCACATTTCGGTAGGCAGGAATTCGCGCCGTTGCCGAAACAGAGAACTTGTCTGTGGCTCTCCAGGATGCGATGAGTTCGCCATTAATCCAAGTGCCGCCAGAGTTAATGAGCTCACCGTTTTGGGTCGATCGCGAGTGAGTCATGAAGGAGCCAGAGACTTGCGGAGCTAAGGTCCAACTTCCGTTGACCAAATAAGAGACACCAACTCCGCCAGTTACAACGCTCCCGAACGTGATGTTGTTGGCGTTGGCCGACAGTGGAGAGCCCCCACCGAGCCATCCGCGAAGGGAAAGCTCGCGCGTAAGAAATTTGCTTAGTCCAAGTCGTGTGCGAACGCCAAATGCACCGCGTCCCAAGCTCAAGATATTGGGCGGCGCCGTTGCTCCGGCCTGGGCCATGCTCAGAGAGCTCTCGCCAGTGGGAAGTGCGAGCGCCGCTTCCAAGTCAACGTTGAGCCCATAGCCCACACCACGCTTGAGCAGGTACCGGCCCTGCAGTTCAATATCGCCAAAGCCCGAAGCGCGCTGAACTGACGCCGTGCCACCAGGATCAAAACGCAAGAAGCCCGCAGGCAAAGAGAAGCCCGCACTCAGGCGGTCGGTAAAGTAGTGCCGAAGACGAACATCGGCGATTGAGCTATCCACCTCGCCACCACCATTGATAGAAGTTGAGCCCTCGTGCTGCCCATAGAACGCGCTCTGGCGGATGCCAAAGGCGATTTGGGTAATTCCCGTTAGCGCTTTTCCCAGTGCGCCATCATCCAAGTCAAATGCAGACCCTCCGACCGGAAGGTTTGGGTTTGATCAGCCACCTCATTGGCCGTAGGCGGGACGCGCCATCACCAACAAAGCCAGGCTGTGAACAAGAAGGCCAAGGAGAGTGACTCGAACTGCTCGCACGATGGGGCTAGCCTACAGGAACTAGCAGATGGCCGAGAGCTGTGGGGTTGGAAAACACGATGGTGTAGGACCGGCTTGCGGCAGGGTTTAAGGACTTGCGGGATTTCGCGACATGGGTGTCGCACTCGCTGCCTTTGGACTCTATGGAGGCTCCGGAAAGACTGCCTGGCACGTCGCTTGCTGAACAACTCCACATGCTTCGCACGTCCCTCGCCCTTGCTGCCATGCTTTGTCTCGCCAGCGGTTGTCCCGAGCAACTGCCCCAACAAGACCTCTGTTCTGCTGTTGGAGAGGCTCAGGTCTCAAGGATCGAAGTTGGCGATGCGTACGAGGGCTTTATGCCTTTGGGCCCAGAGTCATTCACTGAGGTTCAGTACGGAGCGCAGGGAGGCGCAATGCTCTTCTTCAAAGTTCGCGCGTTTGGAACTCAAATGCCAACCTGCATGACAGTTCAATTGCGCCTGACAAGCGATGAGGGCGAAACCATGGCCAACACCGAAGTTGCTGTGAACTTCTATGAGGATCAATCCGGCATGTCGAGGACCAGCAGGCCGCTACAGCTAACGCTCTATGGCATTGGCCCCTTCGATGGCCAGACCGCGACTCTACACACACAGATTGGCTCTGCTGCGATGGATGCCGAAGTCACGATTCGCGAGCCCTAGGGCTGAGGAAATGGTGGCAAGGAGCCGCCACCACCCAGATCATCGAGTCCAAGAACACAGGCGTCTAAGGCCATTGAGGGATCCGTGATTTCATCAAGTCTGGTGGAGAGTGAATCTCGTCGGTCGCACTGGAAAACATTGCCATTGCCCACCCTTCCGCCGCCAATGCTGCAGTGATTTGTGCGCGGCACGCCAAGTGGGATGAGCGACCAGTCCTTATTGTTGCAGCAGCCTCAGATCAAGCCCCGACGGAAGAAGAACTCGTAGCCTTCTTCAAGGACAAAGTTCCCACTTGGCAGATTCCCGATCGAGGCATTGTCGTCGAGGCATTGCCTCTCGGGGCATTGCCTCTCGGGGCAACCGGTAAAGTTCTCAAGCGCAAGCTACGCGAAGAGTACGGCGCGATCCTCATCGAGGCTTGACGGGCTGGGAGCGATGGTGCAATGAGCGAAGGCCCAAACTTTCGTCTCGGAGCGATTCGAGGGTCTCCGTTCGCAAGTTGCAAGCTGTGCACTTGCTTAAGGCGCGCCGAAAACGCAAACGCCGCGGATGTGCGCGCGACCTTTCGGAGACGGGCACACCGCGGCTTTATCCTGTACCCGTTGTTGTCAACGAGCCAGCAGAGCTAGCTAGTTCGCGTCCCAGTTGGACGCGAACTAGCTGATTTCTGGTGTGAAACACCAGACCACAGCGCCGAAGGCGCGAAACACCACGCTTGCTCGCAAGCGTTAGCTAGTTTTTGTCCCTAGCGGGACGAAAACTAGCTAGAGCGAATCTCACAACCTCTTCGGTCGTTTGAGTCCGATCTGCGGCGCATCTCGGCGTCGCAAGACCTTGCCGTACAGCCATGAAGTTAGCTGAGTTGGTCGGCGAGAAGCTCTCCGGGGAGCAACTTGCCAATGCCATCGGCGCCCACGACAACGCGAACGGTTTCGATTCGCTCGGCGATATCCTTCATTGCTTCTAGCTCTTTTAGGCGCAGGAGGACCGGGTGATCCGCCATGACTCGCGCCGTATTTGCGAGGGAGCGTGTAGCAGCGGTTTCTTCTCGTCGGAGAATCACGTTTGCTGCGGCTTCCTTTTCCGCCTCGATGACTCGGTTCAGAAGAGTTCGCATCTCACCCGGAAGTACAATATCTTTGATGCCAACGCGTTCGACATGCACACCCAGCGAAGCGGCTTCCTTCGCCACCTGCGCCTGCATGAACTCAGACATCTCGTTTCGACCTTCGAGCAACTCGTCCAAACGCTTTCCGGCCAAGTAGTCGCGAGCGGCAAGCTGCACCATTAGGTACACCGAGTCGCGCACAGCCCCTATGACCTTCGACGCCAAGACCGGATCGACAACAGCGAATTCAGCGCTGAGCGTGAGACGCAAGCTGACTTTGTCGCGCGTAAGCACTTCCTGCCCTGGGATCGCGAGCTGCTCACGACGCATGTCTACAAGCTGCACCCGAACCCGAGATTCGGAGTGCACCCAGTACGCGTAGCGCCCAGGCGCAAGAACCTGTGTGAACTGCCCTTGGACAAACTCGAGGCCACGTTGGTGTTCATCGACTTCAGCCAATACATATTCCTTATTGGGAATGATGGATAGCATTTCGTCAGTAAGTTCAGGCATGGGTTCATCAACCGAGAAGACTGCGAGTTCTACTGAGTCGTCGAGAGTCCAGTATCGGTGTGTTCCAGGTCGCAAGAATTCCTGTGGCACGCCATCTTTGCTCAAGACCGCTCGCTCGCGACTGCGCAGCGTGATCTCGGAGAACCAAGAGTCAGGTACGACTTCGCGAACTTCCGGCTGAGCATCAAAATGCAGAAAATCGGTGCAGAAGCGCTGCTCTGTGCACTTGCGTCCCCACAGGCGATAGACGCCGGGAGCTAGCGCTCGCAAAGGCAGGCCATCTCGGAAGATGACGACACGTTCGTTTAGTTTAACTTTCACTTTTTGAAACATGGGTTCTCTTTCTTCTTAAAGAGCTCTGTGAGTGGCCAAAGGCCTCTTTCGTGGCTAGATGCTCGTTTGGAGATGCTAGACACTCTTGCCGGAACCGCCGGCTTGCGGACGCATTTTGGGCGTTGTTGATTTGTCGTGAAGCCTCGGCACTCGGCCGAAGCGGGGTAAAAGTTGGAGGGACGAATCGGCGCCGACGGACACAAGGGGCGAGGCGGGTCACGACCGTCCTTCGAGTAAGGTCGCTCCGCTCCCGTCTTGCTTGTGACTCAGAAATGTTCCTTAGCGCCAATGCATCGGAACCAAGGGTGGTGCAAACGGCGGCCGCTCGAGCGGTGGCTGCTTGCATGATCCCCAGTCGCTTTGCATCGGGGGCTTGGGAACCCCGCTACACCCAAACTGACGAGCAGCTATGGGTGCGGCGATGTCTTCACAAATTCGCCACTCCGTAAGGACCACGTTTCCGTGTGAATCATTTGGTGTTTCAGACCAAGTCTAGTGTTCTACCAAGCTGAACTATGAAGGCGTTGCCCTCAAGAGGATTTGAACCTCTGACCGCTAGATTAACAAGGGTGGTCGGTCTACGGACGTCGTGCATGAGAATTTCACATTCAACCGCGCACAAGGGACTAAAACCAACCTCCGTACGCAGAGCAAAGACCTTCGTTTCTGAGGTTTGCAAGACGCGGCGTTGCGATCCCATGGGTTGCCATAGATCGGTTGCGCGCGCCGGATTCGAACCAGCCTGTAGCCAAATACTATACCTTCAAGACGGATCTCGAGCGTAAGAGTTATTCTAGTCGCGCAAATGGCGATATTGCGTATCCACGTGTGCCTTATCCCCCAGTAGCCCGGCGTGGGGACAGGCGTATGTGCCGGGTCACATGCCGACTCTCGTATGACGGCCACGAGGGAGCGACGTTCGTCGCTTCTCGATGAAGTGCTTGCAGATACGCAATTTCGATTGTCAAAGAGCTAGAACCCACCGGTGTGCCGCCCACGTCTGCCAATCAAGGCCTTGTGCCAGCGTGCGCACGAGTTTGAAGCGCAAACCAGCACACGCGACGGTGGCAAGAAGGCGCAGATGTCTTGAGCCGTTCGCAATCTGCGAGCGGGAAAGGGCCCCTAGACGCTAGAGGCGCGCTCTAGAGGGCAATACGTGATTTGGGTTGAGAGAGAAAGAAACCGGGAGAGCAAACGCGAAAACGCCGCCAAGTGACTCACAGGGCGGCGTTTGCAGTCTGACGAGGTCTTAAAGACTCTCTATCATTGAGTCTTTTGCCTCACTGCATACCACCCTGGTATGGGAGTTCTGTTCTATCGCTACCAATAAACGCCTCATCCTGTGTACGCAGGAGTAATGCTTTGGCACTTATGCGGCAGGGGGTTGAGGTTGGATTGGAGTGGAACATGATGTTTCGCTTTGTTGAGACCCAATATATCACGAGATCCACAAGGTGCAGAGAGGAAATTGAGACTTTTTCTAATGTGAGGTTGGCAAGCGCTATGGAGCGGCGATGCAGCCGGAGAAGCAACCCGGGGAGCCTTCAATTGCACGCCTGAGTACATGTGAATTCACAACCTGGAGTTCCACCATGGATAACAACACGCGAGGTTCGGGCCGCAGGTCTGTCCGTGAGCGTCACGACCACAGAGTTCGCCAAGAGCTGCCCCACCTGACATTGCATCGGGCAAAGGCTGGGGCATCGCATCGACAGCTGGGCGTGAATCGGCAGCACCTGGCGTTGGCTCATCGTCATCCGCTCCTCCCGAGCAGGCTAGATCACGCCCAGTGTGTTCAAGCAGCGTCGTCGTCACTAACGTCAGCCCGCTGAATTTCAGTGGCGCGACGTCCCCACTCTTCAAGCTTGTCAGCTACCCCAAGACGCTCTAGATACGGGGTATCGATGGCTCTTAGATAGAGCGGTTTGAGCGGCCGTGGATCGGCAAGGTAGTTGGCGACGTGAACCGCGGAGATGACGTCGAAGGCATCGTGCTGCACACGATCCGGTTCATGATGAAACGCGACGGCTTCTACCACGGGATCGGGTAAGCCCCAAAGCGCCAATAGGTAGGCCCCGATCTCTGCGTGGGTTGTCCCAAGTTCTTCGCGTTCAATTTCTTCGATCGGCCGATCTTCAAGTAGGCAGCGGTGAAAGCACTCAGCAAACCGCTCGGTCATGTGTGATGCCAAGACGAGCTTGCCGATGTCGTGCAAAACGCCGGCAGTGAAGGCGTGATCAACAAAGTCTGGCGAAACCAACTCGCGCGCGATCTTCGCCGTTAGAAGCGCATGCTCTCGCTCGTACTCCATTGAGTAGTAGCGCAGCTTCTTGTCTTTGGGTTCTTCGAACGCTTCAAAGACTTCGAGCACGAGAAGAAGCTGGCGTATCTGTGGGAGACCCAAAAAGGTGACGGCTTGCTGGACATTGGTCACAGAAACCGTGGTTCCGAAAAACGCTGAGTTAACCATCTGCAGAACCTTTGCGGACATCGCAGGGTCTTGTTCAACGATTGCTCCCACAGTCTGCATTGAGGTTCGCGGGTCGGCCAGCGCTTGTGTGAGTTCTTCGTAGATACCGGGCCTCATTGGCAATGCATCAATCTCGCCGACGATCGCTTTGAGATGCTCGTTGCAAAGGAGATCGCGAAGATTGCAGGAACGCACAACCGCTTCGCGCAGTCTTGGCAGTTCTAGCGGCTTCTTGAGAAATTGGTGGGCGATTGGAATGACGCGCAGATTGGCCTCAAGGTCGGCAGCTCCCGAAAGAACCACTCGAATCATTTGCGGGTGGCTCTGCCGGACCTCCGTGAGAAATGTCGGTCCATCCATCTCGGGCATGCGCATGTCGGCGACCACAACGTCAAAGGGCTCGCCATCCTCGGTGGCCTTCGAAAGGGCGACCAGACCTTCCTGTCCCGAATTGACAAACTCACAGGACCACTCGGGTTCGCGACGACGAATTACACGCCCAATGGCATTGAGCACCTCTGGCTCATCATCGACGAAAAGGACCCGATACATGTCAGAACCCCAATCGACGCGTTCGCCACATTCCTTGAGCCACAACATCGCAAGAATGTTTGTTGTCACCATGTCCGCGCTCGCCATCTCCAACTAGGATCCAGTACATGTTGACCTCTTCTACACGTAAGCAATCTCTCTTGGCTGCATGCCTTCTCTCCCTGTGCCTTGCGGGCTGCTCGAAAGACAAGAAGAAGGACAAGGAGCAGCCAGAGTCTCCAAAGGCAATGGCCGCCGAAACAGTGCCAGCAAAGAGTGCGGGTGATGCACCTGTCGCGCTCAAATCAGCCACCAGTGGTGCCTTGGCGTATTTGCCTGCCGAATGCGCTATCGCAATGCACGCAGACTTGCGTTCCATTTTGGCAAACGCGGCTGTCTCCGCGCATCTTCTTCCCGCTCTGCGCGAGGGGCTAAAGAAAGGGACGGATTCGAGTAAGGAATTTGCGAGCTTCTTGGATGTGACGGGCCTCGATCCCTTCACCAACTTCCATGAGGTATCTGGATGTCTTGGCGAGATTCCCTTGAACGGCCAAGACCCTAGGGGAGTCATGACGGTTGGTGGCAAGATCGGCAGCAACGTCTTTGATGAACTCGTGAAGAGTTCGGGTGATCTCAAGAAGGACACCATCATCGACATCAAAGGCCAGAAGGCCGTGGATGACGATGGCGCCGTCTTCACGCAGATGGCCGATGGCTCGCTTTCGGGGGGCAATGACAAAGCCCTAATCACTGCCGCGATCGGCAAGCCGAATGCCTTTGCGTCTGACTTCGACGCTCTTGGCAAGAGCGATCTATCAATCGTGATTCCTGCCAAAACCGTCACCATGGGCCTTGGCATGCCTGGCAGCCCCTTTCAGCAATTTGCTGAGAAGATCGATGGAGCCACGACCGTTGGTGTAGACATTGACAAGACAACGCTCACCGTCAAGATCGGCACCGTCGACGAAGCGACCGCCAACGAACTTGCGGGGATGGCAAAGCTGCTTCTCGGCCAGGTACCCAAGGAAGGTGAGGGTATGGAAGCTGGGCTCATGGCAGCGCTGGCTGCGGCGAAGACCGGTGGCGAAGGCAAGCAATTTGTCATGTCCATGAAGCTACCTGCGGACCAATTTGAAGCGGCTTGCAAGATGCTCGCGGAGAAGATCCGCTCGGAGATTTCGAGCGGCGCAAAGTAGGAGATGCGCATAGTTGGCGGGGACTCCGGGGCCATTGCCCTCAGCCCGCTATACTCTCTGTGTCGAGTTCCAAGAGCGAGGCGTCGGATCCATGGACCAAGGCAGCATTGATAAAGAACTGCACGACGCGCAAAATTTTGAAGCGCTCGACAAGAAGATCATGCAAATCGCCCAAGCGAGTACGGGCGCACGCAACGGTGCGCTCTTTCTTTGGGATCCAGAGGCCGACGGCCTCACCATTGCTCATCATGTCGTAAAGGGCCTCACCGTCACTCTTCCACACACGGTGATCCGCCGAGACAAGCCCGGAATCGCGCTTTGGGTCTACGATCACAACCAGGCGTACCTCTGCCCCGACACTCGCAACGATCCCAACTACACACGCTATCTCCAAGATGTGCGGTCCATTGCAGCGGTACCCATTTGCTATCAGCGAAGGCCCATCGGCGTTATCAGCGTGTCATCGAGCCGTCCCGACGCGTTCCACAAGGGGGACTTGGAGTCGCTGGCCGAAATCGCGAGCTCCGCCGCCAAGTTTGTGCGAAGGGCGCAACTTGAGCGAGCCAGCATTGAGCGAACTGGCCGCCCGTATTTGATCAAGGGACTCTCTAAGCAGTGGCTTGAGGTAGAACGGCGCATTGAGATGGCCTCACCCACGAACGCGCCCGTTCTAATTCACGGAGAGAGTGGCACCGGAAAAGATTTGGTCGCCTCAGCGATTCATTTCAACAGTGCGCGCTCAGAAAAACCCTTAGTCACGGTAAACTGCGCTGCCATTCCTGAGAACATGCTTGAGAGCATTCTCTTTGGACACGTTAAAGGGGCGTTTACTGGTGCGAGCTTCAACAAGATCGGTGAATTTACCAAGGCCGATGGTGGAACGCTCTTTCTCGACGAAGTTGGCGAGTTGCCGCTGCTGTTACAAGCCAAGGTCTTGCGAGCTGTTGAACAAGGAGAAGTGCAAGCACTCGGTAGCAACTCGGCTTCTGAGCATGTTGATGTGCGGCTTGTGTGCGCAACAAATCGCGACCTCGAACGCATGGCTGCCGAAGGCACCTTTCGCGCCGACCTCTACTATCGTCTGAGCGTGATGAGCATGGAACTGCCGCCGCTTCGCTCGTACAAGGAAGGCAACCTTGAAGTTCTAGCCAACGTCTTTCTGCAGCAGGCCGCGCAGAAACACAACATCCCGCCCCCCAAGATCTCGACCAGCGCTTTGAGCGTATTGGAGAACTATCAGTATCCAGGCAACGTCCGTGAGCTAAAGAACGCGATCGAACATGCGGTAATCATGGCTGGTGATGAAATCGAGGCCAAGGACTTACCAAATCGTTTTGTCATGCACGCGGACTCACTTGCTGAGAGTGGCAATGCCGCGCCAAACCAAAATCTGCAGGAGCTGCGCGAACAGTGGCTAGCCCCTTTGGAGAAGCGCTATCTCAGCAATCTTCTAGAGGCCTGTGAGGGCAATGTGCGAAAGGCTGCGGCCATCGCGGGCATTAATCACGTCACACTCTACCGATTGCTAAAAAAGCGCGGCTTGAGCGTTGGACGCCAAGTGCGCGATATTGACTAGATAGTTGCTACGGAAAGGTTTCGCGACGCCGCAGATCGAGACTCAGACGGCCGAAGAGGTTGTCACCGAGAACAAGCAGAGGCGATCAAATTTTTCGCTCCCGGTCTAGTGCGCGATTCATGAAGATAGAACGCGCTCACTGGTCTTCTCGCCCGCTGGACAGACGGGCTCTGCCACTCTTCTTCGTGGTTCATCCGTCGCTTGCCCCAGCAAACTCCCTCTTCCCGCCTCGCCAGAAAACGAGCTGACTTCGCGATCACGAATCAATGTCCATGGATCGCGCCCTAGCCTGCTGGGTTGCGAAAGAAACCACCAAGCTGTGGTTTTTGGGCTATCCTATCCGCGATGTCTCGGTTCGCTAGCCTTGTCATGTTGCTGTTGGCGGCATGTACCTTCGACACAAACAATCAAGTAAGCGGTGATGGCGAAGTACCCAACGGACAGACCCCTCTCATTGATGGGAGCGTTGTTGACGCGCGCACAGAGGTTGCTCTGGACGCTCAATCCGACGCACAAATCTCCGAGGATTGCGTTGGCACTCTTGTAGACTTTGAGCAAGGTCTCGATCTCGGGTTCTTTCCTGATGTCGGGGTCTATTCCGGACTCGACTTCGACGACGCCTGGACCGCGTATGCTGTAGGACAGTACAACGCAGCGTCGGCATCAATCACATTTAGCAACAACCGTCGTTCGGGAGAGTTCTGGTTCGAGGATGATGATGCTCGAATCCTGCGCAGCTTGCGGGTCACATGGTCTGGTTTTGATGCAACCGTGACGATCTCTGATCCCGACAATCCAGCCAATGCTCCCGTTGTCGTGCATGTTGATGAGGTGACGCGCAGTGTCTTCGTTCCAACCAATTGGATGGTGGCGTCTTCAACTGTGGTTGTTGACAGCACTGCCAACTGGCAGTTCTACCTTGACGACATCTGCCACGACGCGCCCTAGCCGCGCCAAAACGAAAAAGACGCGACATACTCCCCCAGAGTAAGCCGCGTCCGAATCGGAAAACCGATATCGTAGGTAATTCTCTTAGAGAATGTTGACGTTTGGCAGAAGCTTGATGACCGAGTTAACGGCGCGCTTTGCATTCGAGGTTGAGTAGTACACTTCGCTCGTTGCGATGATTTCCCCGTTTGCAGCTTTGAGGTTGAAGTACGCTCCACCGTCTGCGGACTTTTTGACGTCGTAGTTGCCCTTCTCGAGACCAGCTTCGGCCACCGCAAAGGTGGCGTTGAGAGCGGCCGCTTCGCTGCTGTAGGCCTGTGACTGAAGGACAATCTCGCCATTGGAAGCTTTGAGGTTGAAGTAGTAGAGGCCGTTCTGTCCTTCAAGCGTTGTGAAGCGGGCGCCCGTGCGAGTTGCAACGAATGCGAGGTAGCTGTCGGAGACGTCAACTACGGTGCGGATGCCCCGGGTAGCGTTGCCCTTGGTGCTGTACAGCTCGCTCATGCCAATCGTCTGACCGTTCTGAGCGTGGAGCACGAAGTATGCTTGCCCATTGGTGGCCTCGCGAAGCTCGTAGTTGGCTTCGTCGCCAGCGTTGTCGAGCACAGAGAGGATTCCCGAGAGAGCGCCGGTACGGCTTGTGTACCCTTCGGAGGAAAGCACGATCTCATGGTTGGTTGCCGCGAGGTTGAAGTAGTACTGGCCGTCTTGTCCCTCGAAGAGTTCGAAAGAAGGTCGGCCGCTGACTCCGTTTGCGGAAGCACCGATTTGCTCAGGTGCACAAGCACTGGCAAGCATGCTGAGTGCGAGAACAAAGATAGCGAGAATTGATTTGCGGGGGTCGTTCATGGTTCGTGTCCTATTGAGGTGTTGGCCATGACTAGAGCAAGGGGTGTGCCACGGTCCTACATGTCGCATAGCACTGAAATCATTAGAGTAGCGACCCTTGGATCTGTTTACCTCTTGATACTTCTGTTGCACAGAATAAACATTAGTATGTCGAGCGCACCAATCTGCCATCAAAATCCCGGATGAACGGGTGTCTAACGGCCTTTGAGAAGCGACTTAATACGCTTGGCAGCCAGGGCATATCCGCCTGCTGCCCCATCAACAAAGTGGGCGTGGCTCCCCTGAAACGAATCGACAACACACGTCATCAGCGTCTCGGATGCGGTGTGAATGCCATAGACCAGCTGGCCCATATCCTCGGCCTGCTGCAGGACATGCTTGAGCCTATCGAGTTGACCGCGACGCAAATCGAGATGCATGCGAAGCACGTTGTCAAACTTGCGAAAGTCGGTGTTGGCGACCATTTCAGTCTTGTACTGCTTTGGGTTGAAGCCACCTACAGTGATGCCGGTGGCAAAGAGAACCTTGCCGATGCGCAGTTGCTTGCGAATCTTGGTCTTCACGGCAACGGCGTCTTCCGAGTCAACACTGCCAGTCTTTAGTATCGCCTCGGCGTCAAAGTTGGTCTTGCCGGGAAGCATCTTGAGAGTCTTCTTTGCAATCGGTCGCCCCTCATCAGGTAGCAAGGCAATGCCACTAATCTCATTCACCACTCGGCTGTAGACGGCGTTTCGCTCAGATGCCGACTCGCTTAGGGCCTTTACAATGATGCTCGCCACAAGGCCGTGCTGACTAGGAATGGGCTTCCAACGGCATTCAAAGCCCTCAAAAATGCCGTAGCTCTCGCCCTCTTCGCTGACGTGAAACTCTGCGGCTTGGGAATCGTCTTTCACCCAGTCCTCGGCGATATCGATGCCCTCACCTCGCAGCATGGCGAAACTCACATTGGGACTGGCGGCAAATCGCGCAATAGCAACATCGTGCCCCGCGCTCTTGAGCCTTGCTATTGGCACCACACCAACGCGCATCGATAGATCATAGGCATCTCGGCAACGAGTGCGGAGTCCTCGCAATGCGGCGAATAGCGAATCTCGTCGTGATGATGGAGTCATGAGCGTTGCTCCATCGCCGCCAAAGACAAACGGAATGTCGACGTCCTTCATGCAGTTGCGCACAACAACGATGGATGCCACGCCGGCGGCATTCACATCTTTGTAGCGACCCGCCTCGATTGCTTTGGTAGAGCCCTTGACGTCGGTAATCACGAGATCCCAGCTCTCCGGAACATCGTGGTAGTGCCCGGCATCGCAAACATTGGCAAACGTCTCAAACGCGGGGAGTTCGCGATAGAAGGTCTCGTCAGACACTGGCTGAACTGAATATACCACGCACAGCCCAGCAGCTTCGTATCGCACCTCTACCGCAAAACAAGCAAAACGCGGATTCTCCCGATTCCAGTGGATCTCTCAGAGCAGCCAAGCTACACGCCGGCTGTGGGCTATGCGGTAAAAGAACTCTTTCGGACCCTGCAGGGCGAAGGGGCAAATACGGGGCGCGTTGCGGTGTTTTGTCGCTTTGCGGGCTGCAACCTCTGGTCGGGGCGCGAGCAAGATCGGGCGAGCGGAGCTGGTGGATGCTCTATGTGGTGCGACACTGACTTTGTCGGCATCGATGGCGAGGGTGGCAACAAGTTCGCCAGCGCCAAGGCCCTTGCCGATGCTGCGTGGACAATCTGGGGGCACAGTGTGCACGCCAATCACCGACCGCTCATCGTCTGCACCGGTGGCGAGCCGCTATTGCAACTCGACGACGAGTTGGTTGAAGCATTTCAGGTGGTCGGCTTTGAAGTCGCCATTGAAACCAACGGGACCATAGCTGTGCCCAAGGGCGTCGATTGGGTTTGTGTGAGTCCGAAGCAAGGCGCGGATCTGGTTGTGACCTCTGGGCACGAACTCAAACTCGTCGTTCCCCAAGAGGGCTTCGATCCAGCGGATTTTGAGACCATGGAATTTGCGCATCGCTTCTTGCAACCCAAAGATGGCCCAGATGCGGCAAAAGCGCTCAGGCTCGCCCTTGCCTACTGTCTGGAGCATCCACAGTGGCGCCTCGGCCTGCAAAGTCATAAGTTCATCGGGATTTCGTGATGGAGATATTCAAAGAAGTACGCTTTGAGGCGGCGCATCGCCTTCCCAATGTTCCCAAAGGCCACAAGTGCGCGCGGCTTCACGGTCACTCCTTCATGGTGCAGATTCACGTCGAAGGTGACGTTGGCGAGCGAAGCGGTTGGCTAATGGACTTCTCCGACATCGACAAAGCCTTCAAGCCATTTTACGAGCAGCTCGACCATCACTACCTCAACGATATTGAGGGGCTCGAGAATCCCACCTCAGAAAATCTCGCACGGTGGATTTGGGACAACCTCAAGCCCCGATTGCCCGAACTGAGCTGCATCATGGTTCGCGAAACCTGCACCTCAGGCTGCATCTACCGCGGACCAGCATCGTCATAACGGCTAGCAACTTGGAATGCTGATAGGTGCGACCAACGCCCGCTAGAGCTTCTTGAAACGCTTCGGCGGGAGTTACTGCACTTCGACCGAATCCGTCAATGCTCTCGGGGACACTCTCGAAGCTCGATAATCGCTGCTGCCTATTCCGCATCGATCCGTAGTGCGGCGCACAACCGCACCCAGGCGCAATCTGTGCCGATTTCACAGCCCCAAAACCAAGAAAAGACCGTAGGTAAAGCCGGTCTCTAGGGCTATTCTCCGCCACGATGAAGGCAAGTTTTAGGCTCATTCTTTTTCTCAGCTGTGCGCTCGCCGCCTGTGGCGATGACGACAACAACAGCGATGCCACCTGCGGCGATAGCGTTCTCGATACCGGCGAGGATTGCGATGATGGCAACACCACACCGGGCGATGGCTGTTCTGCAACCTGTGAGATCGAAACGCAGGGCGAATGTGGAGACGGTACCCAAGGCATTGGTGAGCAATGCGATGACGGCAACACAATGAGCGGTGACGGTTGCTCGGCCACCTGCGAAGAAGAGCTGGTCGAAATCGTCTGCCAAGAGCTCGAACCTCTGGCTAGTGGTACCTGCGAAGTTGCCGCTGGTGATGCAAACACCGCGCTTGTTGGTGATGTTCTCTCTCCCGAAGGCATTTACCGCGGCGGCACCGTCTTGGTCGATACATCGGGCACCATTACCTGTGTGGGTTGCGATTGTGATCCTGCCGGCGCAACGGTTGTCACCTGCCCCGAGGGCGTAATCTCTCCAGGCCTCATCAACTCTCACGACCACATCACCTTCTCTCAGAACGATCCCTACACCGACACTGGTGAGCGTTACGAGCACCGACACGATTGGCGACGTGGCCTACGCGGTCACACCGAAATTAACGCCGCTGGCAGCGCAAGTGGCGATCAGATGAAATGGGCCGAGCTTCGCTTTCTCATTGGTGGCGCGACTTCAACCATTGGTTCGGGAAGCACCGATGGTTTCTTGCGAAACCTCGACCGCAACGCTCAAGAGGGCTTGGGCCAGCCTCCGGTTGAATACGCCACCTTCCCGCTCGGCGATTCCAATGGCACGCTACTCGACCAAGGTTGTGGCTACCCCAACATCAACACGAACATCGCAAACGAAGACGCATACGTCCCACACATCTCGGAGGGCGTGGATGACGAAGCTCGCAACGAGTTCCTTTGCACAAGCTCCACCGAGGGTGGCGGCGAAGATCTTCTTGAATCGCAAAGCGCATACATCCACGGTGTTGGACTTAAAGCGGTCGACTTTCAGAACATGGCCGATGCGCAGACCAAGCTCATTTGGTCCCCACGCTCCAACATCACGCTCTACGGCGACACCGCTCGCGTCGCTCTTGCCGACCGCCTCGGTGTGACGATCGCTCTCGGCACCGACTGGATGCCGACAGGGTCAATGAACATGCAACGCGAACTCGCCTGTGCCGATGGCTTCAACCGCGACAACCTTGGTAGCTACTTCACCGATGCCGACCTTTGGCGAATGGTAACGGAAAACGGCGCCATCGTTTCGGCAATGGATGACGTTATCGGAACGCTAGCGGCTGGCAAGGTTGCTGACATCGCCATCTTTGATGGCTCCGCGAACCCCGACTACCGCGCTGTGATCGACGCACGAGCACAAGACTCCGTGATGGTCATGCGCGGTGGTGAAGTTCTCTATGGTGAAGAAGCCATCACCAATGCACTCGGAACCGGCAACTGCGATCTCATCGACGTTTGTGGTTCCAACCGACGCCTGTGTGCCGAGAACGACATTGGCCAAAGCTACGCAACCCTGAAGCAAAGCAACACAGGCGCCTACCCAGACTTTTTCTGTGGAGAGCCAACTAGCGAGCCTAGCTGCATTCCTTCTCGTCCAATGAGTGTCGAGTCTTCATCAATCTACTCGGGTATTCCTTCAGCAGACGACTCGGATGGCGATGGTATCCCCGATGCCGACGATTTTTGTCCAAACGCGTTCAATCCAATTCGTGTACTTGACCATGGTGAGCAAGCCGATGCCGATGGCGATGAAGTCGGCGATAGCTGCGACCCATGTCCTCTCGATGCCGACACAACCGATTGCAGCCTCTTTGATCCAACCGATCCAGATGGTGATGGCATTCCCAACACCGAGGACAACTGCCCGAACATTGCCAACGAATTGCAAGAAGATGGCGACTCCGACAATATCGGTGACGTCTGTGACGAGTGTCCTGACTTTGCAAACCCTGGTCTCTTGGCATGCGAGGCAACGATCTACGAGATCAAGACGGGCACCGCTCCAACCACGGTTTCTCTCTCCGACACCCTGGTCACAGGTTGTGTCGATACCGTCGGATTCTTCATGCAAACCGTTGACGGAGACCCAGGCTTTGTTGCTGCGGAAAACTCTGGTGTCTTCACATTTCATCCCGAGACCAGCTGTGGCGTAAACCTTAGCGTTGGCGACCGAGTGGACATTAAACCTTCGGCCACCGTTGGTGAGTTCTTTGGGCAGGTTCAACTCTCCAATGCAACAGTCACCGTCCTAAGTTCAGGCAACGCAATGCCAGCACCGGTTCTGCTCACGGCCGCGCAGGCCGGAGGAACAGCTCCCAACGACTACGAAGCAGTGCTCACCGAGGTTCAGAACGTTGTTGTTACCGACATCGCGCCAACACCTGGCCCGGGCGACTCGACACCGAATAACCAATTCGAGGTTGACTCCGCGCTTCGCGTAGATGATGTCATGTTCCTAACCTCGCCGTTCCCGTCTTTGGGATCGAACTTCCCCTCCATTCGCGGCATCTTGTCGTTCCGCAATGGATTCCAAGTGCTACTTCCTCGCGATGCTGCGGATGTCACTCTTGGTGATCCAGTTCTCGTAGACCTCGACCCTGCCCTCTCCTTTGTGAATGTCGGAGACACGGGCGTGACGACGGGGCCAGACGATGTGGAAGTGGTTCTTAGCCATGATGTAACGGTCGACACCTTTGTTGCTGTTGTGTCTTCGGATCCAACGAGCCTTGCGGTTGTTGGTGGTGGAGTCACCATCACAGCGGGTACCCAGCGCGCACCCGTTCTTCTGGACGGCCTTCAGCAAGCTGCGCTCGTGACTCTCACCGCAACGCTTGATGGAAACAATCAAACCGCCGATGTGCGAGTTGTTGGAGCAGCGGAGATTCCTCAAGTAGTGGCACTATCGCCTGCAACGGCAACTGGCAGCCCGAATGGAACCATCACTCTTACGGTGAGTTTGGACATTCCTGCTGGGGCCGGTGATGACGTTGTCGGCCTTTCCGCAAGCCCAGGAATCACCGCGAGCGTTCCTGCGAGCGTCACGGTTCTCCAGGGTGAAGTCGAAGCGACCTTTGATGTAACGCTTGGAGCGGACGCTGGAACCGAAACCATCACAGCTTCGCTCAACGGCGCGGATGCAACTGCCGACATTGAGGTCATTGCTGGTGGCCTGGTCATCAACGAAGTCGACTACGACCAACCGGGATCCGACGATGCCGAGTTTGTCGAGATCTACAACGGTAGCTCGGCGGACATTGGCCTCTCCGGACTGAGCCTGGTTTTCATCAATGGAAGCAACGGTGCGGAGTACAGCAGCATCGACCTCAGTAGTGCTGGAACGCTGGCGGCTGGACAATACCTTGTGGTGGGTAGCAACTCGGTCCTTGGCAACGTGCCGGGCACCGAGCTCACCATTGCGTTCGCGCAAGCAACCAACAACGTGCAAAACGGCGCTCCCGACGCTGTGGGTCTCTACAATAGCAACACCGACGAGCTGCTTGATGCGCTTTCCTACGAAGGCAGCGTGACTGCAGGAACAATCAACGGCAGCGCAACCGGGACCTTCAACTTTGTCGAAGGCACTGCAAGCATCGCTGAAGACAGCAACGTGGACACAGGCTCGCTATGTCGTAGCCCCAACGGCATCGACACCGACGATGCCAGTGTCGACTGGGCGTTTGTGAGCACGCCCACACCGGGCGCTGCAAACCTGTAGCGTTTCGATCGCGAATCACGGCGCCTGGGAGACTTTCTCCTGGGCGCTTTTCGTTTCGGTTCACGGTGGGTTCTAATGCCCGCAATGCCGTTCCGAAGTATGCCGATGCGAATACTTCTGCCCGTCACTATTGTGCTGCTCACTGGAGGAATCGCCAACGCCCAAGAGCAAGAACAACCGGGCCGGGGCTTCCATCTACAGGCGGGCCTTGGCATGACACAGGCCTTCGCGGGAGAATCGATTCCCGTGCAACTTCACCCCAGACTCTCTTTGCGATACGACCGAAGTACCGACCGAGCTTGGCGTGTCACAGGGCGGCACCAAAGGCTGAGCCTCAACAACGATGCTGGCCACTCCGAGCTCACGGTAACCCCTACCATCCTTCAGCGCTGGCGCATCGCAGAGAGCTTCTACGCGATGGCTGGAGTGGGCATCTCGCTTGGCGCGTTCTCTCGGTTCGTTCCCGAGGGAGTTGAGCCACGACCCGAACAAGAGTATGGAATTCCTATCGCGGGCGAAGCGTCAGCAACGCTCAATTGGAAGTTCCACACATCGCTAAGCCTTGAGCTGACAGCAGACTATCGACCCGTGTTTTTCTCAGACGGCGCTCTCGAGCACGTCATGACCCAGAGCGTCTCGTTGAGCTTGGATTTGTAGCGAGGGCGATGGTGGGGAAGCGCCGAAATGCAAAAGCGCCGCCCCAAGGCAGCGCTTTGTCTCGAAAGATGGCTCGTGTGTGATTCAAAGATGTTGAGCGTGCTCACTCGTCTTCTCGTCCGCTGGACGCGTTGACGAGCCAACGCTCATCGTTGCTTGATGGGTCACCTCAGCAAGCTCCCTTCGCGCGCCAGCGAACAATCTCCCGTCTCTAGGCCATGCGTACGTATTCGTATTCGAAAGGCTGTCCGTTAATGCCGCGGCGTGGTGCGGCAATCCAGTTTGCAATTTTTCCAGGCTCAAGACATGGTTTCATGATGCTAGCAAGATAGATCTCATCTTCGGCACTTGAGACGTAGGTAGATTTCTTAAGCTCCCACTCCTCTGGAGTTAGCATGTTGCCATCGGGATCAAAGTTGTGCTCGGCGAAGTTTCCGATACTGCGATTAAACCGCGAGCTTGGAAGCTTGAGCACATAATTGATTCCCGCTTTCTCGATCGTCTTGTTCCACCGGTCGACTGCGCGCTGGCAGTCAACAATGTAGTCATCACGAAGATACTCATTCATGGCGTTGCGCATGGAGACTTCACGACTAACAACCTTGCCACCTTCGACAAAATCGATCTCACGACCACCCTCAAGGCAAACGTGATCCTCGAAGCGGCTTTGCTCTTTGTAGCGACCTTTGAGTCCCGAGGCGAAGGCGTCAGCAGCGTTCGAAGAAGACTCGCCACCAAAGAGATCGAGACACACCGAGTACCACTGATTGATGTACTTCTGAAGTGTCGGTAGGTCGATTCCGCCTTGTGCGCGGGCGTCATCATTGGGGTCCTTCTTCATGAGCTCGCAGGTGCGTTCCACAATACGGCCAACTCCGGTCTCACCAACAAAGAGGTGATGCGCCTCTTCGGTAAGCATGAAGCTACAAGTTCGAGCAAGAGGATCAAAGCCACTCTCTGCGAGAGCTGCGAGCTGGTACTTGCCATCACGATCGGTGAACATGGTGAACAAGAAGAAGCTCAGCCAGTGGTTCGTGGGCTCGTTGAAGGCTCCAAGTATGCGTGGTTTGTCTTCGTCACCAGAACGACGAGCTAAGAGATCTTCTGCCTCCTCACGACCATCGCGACCGAAGTATCGGTGAAGCAAGTAGACCATTGCCCAAAGGTGACGGCCTTCCTCGACGTTGACCTGAAAGAGGTTGCGCATGTCGTAGAGCGACGGGGCGGTGTCGCCAAGCAAGCGCTGCTGCTCGACAGAGGCAGGCTCAGTATCACCTTGCGTAACGATGAGGCGGCGAAGTGCATTGCGATGCTCGCCAGGAACCTCGTCCCAGACCGGCTTGCCAACATGGTCACCCTGGCCAATGGTCTTGCCTTCAGTCTTTGGCTCTAAGAAAATTCCCCATCTATAGTCAGGCATCTTGACGTGGTCAAAGTTAGCCCATCCGCCAGTCTCAACAGAGATTGCCGTTCGAAGGTAGACATTGTCAGCCTGGTGACCAGCAGGTCCCATCTCTTTCCACCAGTCGATGTAGTTTGGCTGCCATTTTTCCAGCGCGCGCTGAAGGCGTTTGTCGGTGCTTAGATCGACGTTATTGGGAATTTTCTCATTGAGCTCAATAGACATAGAGTTCTCCTGATGTTGCGAGGTCGCTGATTTGCATGAAAGAAGCTAGGGGTCGACTCCGCGAGAGCTAGGTGCGCTTCCAATCGAAGTTCGGGCGCTCTGGCTTGCCGTAGAGGGTGAGTGCACCTTGGCCACCGGTGGCATTCGGGCGCGTGAAGATCCAGTTCTGCCAGGCAGAGAGGCGCGCGAAGATCTTTGTCTCCATGGTCTCCGGCCCAGGAAAGCGAAGCGAAGCCTCCATCCCTGTGAGAGCATCGGGTGACAGCGAGGCGCGCTCTTCGACAGCAATACGCAACTCGTCTTCGAAGTCGATGTCATCGGCAACGATGGTGGGTATGCCGAAGGTATCGGCCTCCACCGAAGGAATCATGCCTTCGGTACCGCGAGCCAATGCCTTGTCGATCATCTCTGGGGTGTGGAAGAAATGCAGCCGCATGCGACTGAGCCCGTTGGAGGTTAGGTAGGCGCCTGCGTTTGCGTCCGATGTCCAAATGCCGACCTTCTCATCGTCGTCTTCAAGCATGTAGAAGCGATCGGCGCCGATTGCCAGCTCCAGAAGAATTCCGGCAAAGCAGCTGCCCTCTTCAGCGACGGCGAAGAACGAGCGAGCGGTAAGATCGTAACAGCGAAGAACACGAGCTTGGAGCAGCTTAACTTCGCGAAGGAAGCCATTGTCTTGGTTTGCCAGCAATGCCTTGTCAGCGGCAAGCACATGCTCGGCCTTGCCAACGGTACGAACTGTGATCATTCCAACTTCGGGTTCGTTGAAGCGCAAGTTGAGAAGCGCGTCATGGAGTTCGCGGAAACAGCGAAGCGACCAAAGCTCACTTCCCTGGGCAACCATTTCAGCTGCATCGACAGGTGGCGCTTCGCTTGGCGCTGCTACGGTGAGTTGCGCCGTGCGTGCGTTGCGATCGAGATTGAGCGTCACGTATTTGTACTTGTACTCGTTCTCTTCGATTGTGGGATTTAGCGGAGTGAGCTCCACAGCAGGTCCGCGAACAACGTCTGCAACTTGTTCTGCGAGTTTATCTGCTCGAGCTTTGATGCCTTCGGCGAATTTGCTCTTTGGGAATGTGGCATCAATGAGCCCCCACTCCACAGACCGCTTTCCCTTCATGCCCTCAGCGAGTGTGCAAAAGACATCCGCTCGGTCGCGGCGCACGTGGCGCTTGTCGACCAGGCGAGTGAGCCCACCAGTTCCTGGAAGCACGGCAAGCAGCGGCGTCTCTGGAAACGACACGGTTGAGTTTCCGTCCTCAACCAGCACGATGTCATCGCAGGCGAGCGCAAGCTCATAGCCACCGCCAGCAGTCGCACCATTGCATGCCGCCAAGAATCGCAAGCCACTATTCTTTGATGCGTCCTCAATAAAGAGTCGTGTCTCGTTTGTGAACTTGCAGAAGTTCACCTTGAAGCTATGGCTGGAGAGACCGAGCATGTAGATGTTGGCCCCTGAGCAGAAGCACTTGTCGACCTCAGAGGTAATCGTGACGACACGAACCTCCGGGTGTTCAAATCGAATACGCTGGGTTGCATCGGCAAGTTCGATGTCAACGCTGAGGTCGTACGAGTTGAGCTTGAGCTCATAGCCGGCGAACATTGGGTGCTCGGGGTCGACCTGCATGACTAGGCGGGCACGGTCGCCCTCGACTTCGAGTTTCCAATGCTTGTAGCGGGAGGGGTGAGTCTCAAACCGGACAGGATCCATATGGGAACTAAGTACACGGGCTTGGCGGCTGAATCAAGCATTTTAATGCTGGACATTCTTCTGAGTGCTGCACTATCTTGCATGCCATGCGTCATCGAGCCATGCTGCAGACGGTAGGAGCCCGGGTTCGGGCACGTAGGGACGAAAAATCGCTATCCCGCCGAGAACTCTCACGTTTATCGGGTGTCTCGGAGAGGTTTCTCGCTCAACTGGAAGGTGGACAGGGCAATATCTCGCTCAGTCGCCTCGCCGATGTCTGCGATGCCCTTGGCACGACCCCAGGCGCCATCCTCAACGGAGCAAGTACCATTGGCAAACATGAGATCATCGCCCTGCTTGGAGTTCGAGGGGCGGGAAAGTCTTCGGTTGGAGCCAGTCTCGCCCGACGTCGATCTGTCGACTTTGTGGAGATCGATGGGCTGATCGAAAAGGCGGCAGGACTCTCACTCTCAGAAATATTCGAACTGCACGGTGAGAGCTACTATCGAAATCTCGAGCGAGAGGTTCTAGGTACTATTCTTAGTGAAAGCAGACCTGCGGTTATCGCGACCGGTGGCTCTATCGTCAATCACCAGGAGAACTTTGCCTTGCTCCAAGATTCGACGTGTACGGTGTGGCTTCGAGCGCGCCCACAAGACCACTGGAATCGAGTCATTGAGCAGGGTGATGAGCGACCAATGGCGGAGAATCCGCACGCGTTCTCCGAACTGAAAGCACTGCTAGCAGCACGAGAGCGGCTCTATGCAAGCTCCAACTTCGTCGTTGACACTGCAGACAAAAGTGTCGAGCAGGTCGTTAACTCAGTGGCACAAGCGATTGGCAGCGTATCTGAGTAGCTCGACCTACGGCTACTCAGACAGACAAAACGCGCACTCTACTCAATCACTTCGCACAGGCACGTCAACACACTGTGAAACAACGCTAGCCGGCAATCAGCGCTTCTAGCGCCGCTTCATCCAACACTTCAACACCGTGTTTTTCTGCCGCACTGAGCTTTGACTTACCGGTCTTTTCGCCCGCAACAAGGTAGTTCGTTGACTTGCTCACAGAGCCAGTGACCTTGCCACCAACCGCTTCAATGCGCGCCTTAAACTCTCCACGCGGCGCGGAGAGTGTTCCGGTAATGACAAATGTCTTTCCTGAGAGCCCACCTTCAACCTTGGCAACCACCTTCTCCACAGGATCAACGCCGAGTTCGATGAGCCGCTCAAGAACCGCACGATTGGTTGGATCGTGCACAAAGTCGTAGAGCGATTGGGCGATTACGGCACCAATCCCATCAATCGCGCAAACTCCTTCAAGAAAGGACTCACCACCATCATCGATGTCAGCAAGTTCAAAGAGAGCGGCCATTCGATTGTACTTTTGCGCAATCGCTTTGGCCGCCGAACCACCAAGGTGACGAATTCCCAATGCGGTTAGAAGGCGTGAGAAGCTCGCATCACGCTTGGCAGTTTCGATGGCCGAGATGAGATTGTTGGCGCTCACTTCTCCCAGGCGATCGAGTTTTGCGATGTCCTCGGCCTTGAGCGTGAAGATATCCGCAACGCTGGAAATCAAATCAGCATCGATGAGCAAGCCACAGAGTTTCTCGCCCATCCCATCGATATTCATTTGCTTGCGACCTGCAAAGAACTCAACCGACTCTTGCAGTTGACCACCACAGGTCATGCTTGCAACGCAAAGCAGCGCAACTTTCCCTTCTTCGCGGACGAGCACACTGTCGCAACTTGGACAGTTCGTGGGCTCGCGGAATACATCATTGCCAGCCTTCTCGGTTACGGAAAGTACCTGGGGAATAATCTCACCCGCCTTGTGAATCAGAACTCGATCGCCTTTGCCGATGCCAAGCCGTTCGACCTGATCCCAGTTGTGCAAAGAAGCGCGCTTTACCGTTGTCCCTGCGAGTTCCACCGGTTCCAGATCGGCGACCGGAGTAACAGCTCCTGTGCGGCCAACGTTGTGCGAGAGCCCAAGGACCGTAGTGGTCACTTGCTCGGCAGGAAACTTATAGGCGATTGCCCAACGCGGATATTTGGAGGTGCTTCCAAGCTTCGCTCGCTGAGCATAGCTGTTCACCTTGATGACAAGCCCGTCTGCTTCAAATGGCAGTGCATGACGCCTGTCGCGCCAGCTTTCGACTGCAGCGATGAGTTCATCCCAGTTGGTTGCCACCGTGTTGTGATCGGAGACGGGAATCCCAAGTTCCTTCAATCGCTCCAACGTTTGAAAGTGGGTGTCTTGATGTTCGGTAGCGCCCTCTTGTTCTGCTCCGACCAATTCGTAGAGCGTGACCATGAGTGGGCGCTTGGCGGCCTCACTGCTGTCTTGCAGTTTGAGTGTGCCCGCAGCTGTGTTGCGAGCGTTCTTGAAAAGCGCATCACCATCGGCCAGTCGTTTCTCGTTGACTCGAGCAAACGCCTCACGTGTCATGAAGACCTCGCCGCGCACCACGAGACTTGCCGGTTCGCGCAACTTGAGGGCAACACCATGCACCGTCCGCAAGTTGATGCTCACATCTTCGCCAGTTAGACCATCGCCGCGGGTAGAACCAAGCACAAAGATGCCATCGGTGTACGTGAGCTCGATGCCCAAGCCATCGATCTTTGGCTCCACGACATACTCAAGTGGCTCATCGCCAAGCCCACCAATGACGCGGTCGTGAAAGGCACGAAGTTCATCTGCATCGTAGGTATTGTCGAGAGACAACATCGGAGTGTCTCGCGTGACTTTGTTGAACGAGGAAATCGGGGCGTGGCCGACGCGCTTACTTGGCGACCAATCCACCATCCACGACGGATTGTCTTCTTCGCACTTCTCCAGCTTCTTTAAGAGTTTGTCGTACTCAACATCGCTGATTGTCGGATTGGCATCAACGTAATAGCGGCGGCTGTGTTCCGTTAGCTCATCAGCCAGACGTAGATACTCTTCGCGCGTTTGCAGCATGGCAATATTCCTACTCTAGGTGCTCGGGTCGTTCACTACCTTCGATGAATGCATCGAGTTCCGCATCATCGTCAATCTTTAAAACTGGTCGCACAGACTCTGAACTGTCTTGGCGAATAATCTCGTCAACTGAGAGTTCTTCTGTGTCGGCGCGCTTAGGCGCTTCTAGGGGCACCGTACCCTTGATGAGCCCTGCTCGCACGGTCACTTCAAAGGCTCGTCCTGAGTAATACGCGTCAATGGCTTCTTTGATGTACCAGAAGATGTCTTGCATCTCCTGCCCCTTGCCTGCGATGCGCTTCCAATCCGAAATTGGCCCAAACTCAATAACAGGAGCAAAGAAGAATTCTCTAGAACTCTTGAAGAGCATGGTGAATTCGTCAAACTCGACAGAGACATCCTCAAGGCCCGCAACTTCCATCCACTCATAGCATCTGTCGACCGTTGGCAACGTGAGCGACGCATGCTCTTGCAACGCCGCCAACGTTTCGTGCTTGTCATGCTTAGTTAGGACTTCTTGATAGATGTCGAGAAACTCTTGAAAGGTGCCTGCTAGTGGCAACGTGCAACGCACCTCTCCACCAGGTCTCGCGACGCGCGCAAAATCGAGCAATGCACCTTGGGGGTTGTCAAAGTCAGAGAGCCCAAGGTTGCAGACGACAAGGTCGTAGACATCATCCGCAAAACTCAGCTTTGGAACGGCGCTCTCACTTCGGAAGAAGACATTCTTTGCACCCATCTCCTCGATCTTGGTCCGCGCCACATCGAGCATGGCAGCCGATCCATCAATCGCGATTAGGCGACTGTCTTCTGGCATTCGGCGAACGATCTCCGTTGATGGATAGCCCGTACCGCAGGCGACATCGAGCACTTGCGAACCAGGCTCTACTTGCAAACCGCGAAGCAGCATGCGGCCAAATCGATGTGACCAAACGGGCAAGATCTCGGCATCGTAGATCCGAGCAAGCTTTTCCATCTTATGGCTGCGTTTGCGGGCCATCCGGTTTGCGAGTCTATCGCGCGCCGAGAGCTAGAGCATTGATGCTGCACAGGAATGTGCAACCAGCGGCGTGAAATGCTCTAGAGTGCGCTCATATGGCGGGACCCCACAGCCGAGCCGAGCCCAACTTCAACTCGAAGTCCTTCCTTGGCGTCTTTCGCTACAGCGGCCAGGCCGTGAAGCTCGTTTGGGAAACAAGCCCAAGGCTCACGATTGCTCTCGTTGTCTTGAGCCTCATCGCAGGTCTTCTACCAGCGGCAATCGCCTACATTGGAAAGTGGCTTGTCGATGCGGTGGTACTCAGTGCGCAGACCAACGATCCTGTGCACCGAGCCGAGGCCATTCGCTATGTGATCATGGAAGCCGGGCTTGTTGCGCTGCTTGCCGCCACCCAGCGCGGGCTCTCGGTGTGCCAATCGCTACTCCGGGCGCTCCTTGGCAACCGAGTGAATGTGATGATCTTGGACAAGGCGCTGAGCCTCGATCTCACTCTTTTCGAAGACTCAGAGTTCTACGACAAGATGACTCGTGCGCGAAGGCAGGCCTCTTCCCGCCCGCTCAGTCTCGTGATGCGAACCTTTGGACTCATCCAAAATGCCATATCGCTCGCAACCTATGGCGCGTTGCTTATCAGCTTCTCTCCCATCGCTGTAGCGATTCTCGCCTTTGCGGCGTTGCCGACATTTATCGTCGAGACCAAGTTCTCCGGTGAAGCGTTTCGACTCTTTCGATGGCGCACTCCTGAGGCACGAGAGCAGATGTACTTGGAAACCGTGATTGCTCGCGAGGACTACGCAAAGGAGGTCAAGCTCTTTGGACTTGGCCGCACGTTGCTTGACCGATATCAGAGTATTTTTGACAAGCTCTACAAAGAAGATCGCAGCCTCACGATGCGACGAGGCGTATGGGGATATCTCTTAGGATTACTAAGCACAGCGGCGTTCTACGGCAGCTACGCTTGGATCGTAATATCGGCGATCGATGGCGACATCTCAATCGGCGAAATGACGATGTTCGTGATGGTCTTTAAACAAGGGCAATCGGCGATGGCTGCTGCACTGAGTGCGATCGGCGGCATGTATGAAGACAACCTCTACCTCAGCAATCTCTATGAGTACTTGGAGCAAGAAGTGCCAGTTTCCGCGGGAGGTGCCATCGTTGGCCCAGAGCCCGGTGATGGGCTCCGTTTTATCGACGTTAGCTTCGCGTACCCAGGCAGCGAAACGAACGCGGTCGAGCACATCAGCTTCCATCTGCACCCGGGTACCAAGCTGGCCCTTGTGGGAGAAAATGGCTCCGGCAAAACAACGATCATAAAACTTCTTACGCGACTGTATCGGCCGAGTGAGGGCACCATCACCCTAGATGGACTTGACCTGCAACAGTGGGATGACCAGACCCTTCGCGACCGACTTGGTGTCATCTTTCAGGACTTTGTGCGCTACCAGTTCAAGGTAGGTGAGAACATTGGCGTCGGTGATGATGCGGCATTTGCTAACGAGGAGGCATGGCGCGAAGCGGCAAAGGAAGGGATGGCTGCGCCATTCATTGAGGAGCTTCCAGATCAGTACCAGACCCAACTAGGTCGGTGGTTTAAGGGCGGACGGGAGTTGAGTCTTGGTCAGTGGCAAAAGATCGCTCTCTCAAGAGCCTTCATTCGCAAGACCGCCGATGTGGTTGTGCTCGATGAGCCCACTGCCTCCATGGATGCAGCAGCAGAGGCACAGATTTTCGAGCACTTTCGGGAAATCACCCAGGATCAGATGGCAATCGTTATAAGTCACCGATTTTCGACTGTCCGGATGGCGGACGAGATCATCGTGCTCGACAAGGGGCGGATTATGGAGCATGGCAGTCACACGGAACTCATCGCCGCAAAAGGTGACTATGCCCGGCTCTTTGAGATTCAGGCCAAGGGCTATCAGTAGCTGGCGACTCCTGTGGCCAGGGGCATGGTTGTCACCACCTAGGTGGCTACTAGAGTTGACAGCAGCATTCTTGTGCACACCTAGCCAATGTAATTCTAGAGGTATACGTGAGTAGGTATGTGTGGCACGCAGGTTGCTTTACCTTGTGACCACGAAAGCAACTCGGTCCCCCAGACTGTAATCATCCCCCTAGCACCAAGGAAACCCTCCCCTAGTTTTACCTCGCTCGCCAACACGCTGCTTGCACACCATCCCCCCTAGTGCTTGAGCGGCATGTGGGCTGAGCGCCCCCTCTCAAAGCCGGCTGACCCTTCCCCCCAAGGTCAGCCGGCTATTTTTTTGAGGGTTACCAGGCTAAATCTTGAAGGAGCCCTGCGGTGTTTCGCAGGAGCGGTTTCCCGAGAGCCTTCATTTTCGTTGTTCTTGGGTCGGCCAGGTATTTCTGGAGGCTTGGTTCTCGATTGCATCGGAAATCTGAGGCTCATCAACTGTCGCGGCTTCTAATTCCAGTAGGTTAGAAGTGGCATGGTCACGGCCCCACCCTTGCTTTTGCCGTAGGTCGCTCGCGACTCCCTTGTTGTGGGCACTCTGACTTTCACGCAAGGAACCCATTCAATGCTGAACCTGTCCAAGAAGGCGCTTTTTGCCGCCTCTCTCGCCACCGCCCTTTGCGCTGGCCTCTATGCCGCCGATGCTCCAGAAGCTGAAGCCTGCGGTTGCTTTGTCCCACCTGATCCCACGGTACCAATCGTCCAGGCAGGCGAGCGGATTCTCTTTGGCCAGCAAAATGGTCTCGTCACTGCGCACATTCAAGTGCAGTACTCTGGTGCCGCCGAAGAATTCGGCTGGCTTTTGCCAATGCCTTCGGTTCCTGAGATGACTCTTGGCACCGATGAGCTGTTCGCACAACTCATTGCCCAAACCCAGCCTACGTATCGTTTGGACCGCACCTACAAGGGCGATTGCCCCTTCGATCCAAACCGCGGCCAAGGTGGTGGTGGCGCGTTTCCCTCAAACGACTCAGCTGGTGGAGCTGAAGGTGGTGACGTCAACGGAACTCCACTCGTTCTTCGCGACAGCATTGGTCCCTACGACTTTGCTGTACTTCGCGCCGATGCCAAGCAGCCTATGCTCGACTGGCTCGATCAAGAAGGCTTCTTCGTGCCAAGCGGAACAGAAGATGTCGTAGACGCCTACATTCAACCCGGCGGCTACTTCCTCGCTCTCAAGCTGCTCAGCGGAAACGACGTTGGTGACCTGCAGCCTGTGGTTCTTGAGTATGAAAGCGACTTGCCGATGATTCCGATCATCCTCACAAGCGTCGCTGCCGACCCCAACATGGGAGTTCAGGTTTGGGTTGCTGGTGAAGACCGCGCGATCCCTCGCAACTACCACCACACCAAGATCAATGATGCAGCCATCGACTGGAACAAGGCTGGCGCAAACTATGTCGACGTCGTCACCGATGCTGTTGATGAGATCGACGGACATCACTCCTTTGTTACCGAGTACGCCGGCAGCAGCAACGTCATGCTTGACGTGCTCGACTACCAAGGGCGCTTTGGCAACATGGCAGAGCTCGCCGCACAAACGACCGCAGTCGACTTTGTTGGCTACATGAACAACACCGGCTACCCGCTCTTTAACAACAACGGGCCAAACGGATTCTCTCCAACCTATGCTTCGCAGATTCTCAACATCCTGCAGAGCCACCTTCCAGTCCCAAGCAAGCTGCTCGAGCAGGACATCACTCCTGCAGACTACTACTGGAACATCTACTACTACCTTGGTGACTACCGCGAGCAAAACCCTGGAGACTTCCTCGACCTCGACATCGACTTTGATCCTGTGGTTGTTGCACAAGAGCTTCAAGAGCGCGTCGTTGACCCAACTCTTGCCGCTGGCAAGATGTTCCGCGACCATGACTACCTCTCACGACTCTTCACCACGCTCTCACCAAACGAGATGACAAAGGACCCAGTCTTCAGTTTCAACCCGGACCTTCCAGACGTCTCCAACGTGCACTCTGGGGAAATCACCTACTACTGCCATCTCCTTGCAGAACCGACCCTTGAAACGACTCCAGCTGTGCTCATCACCGAGCAAGGCTTCAAGCTTGTCTACTCAAACGGGACTGGCGACGCAGATGCAGTGAATCCTTACGAAGGCATCTCAATGCCACGAAGCCACTACCAAGAGGTGCTTCGCGAAGAAGGTGAGCCTGAGGTGGTTGTCGACAACACGGACGAGATTCGACTTGCACTAAGCGAAGCGCGCCAAGCTGACAATGGCGGCTGCTCGGTGAGCGGCTCTGGTACTGGAGTTGGAAGCCTTGCCCTTCTCGGCCTTGCGCTCCTTGGCCTTCGCCGTCGACGGGAAGACTAAGAACAATGCGCATCGCCCTTGCAATCACTGCAGCTACGCTATTTGCCTGCACCGGAACTCCAGGTGACGAAGAAGATGAGCTTCCGCTCATCGCCAATATGCAAATCGGTTTGAGTGTGGATGGTAGTGAGGGCTTTGTGGAAGCCGTCGATGGCATGGATGTGCAACTCGCATCTGGTGCCCAAGGCGGCTTCCACGTTTGGACGGCTCCGCGGATTCGTGGAGCCATGGGAACGCTGTACATGGACCGAGAGGCTCGCCGAGTCTCTGACGGCGCCTTGATGCTTCGGGCATCTAGGCTTGTGATCGACGTTCCCGAAGAGGCGTTGGACAGCTGGTGGCGGGAGCAACAGGCAATCCCAAGCTTTATGTGCCCGGCTCCTGTTGGCATCCAGGCCTTCGACGTCGAAGTGGAGTTCTCTTTTGAGCTTCGCAACGAAGATGAAGAGCTCATTGCCAAAGACTCGCTCATCGTCGTCCCTCGCTGCGAGGCGGGCGAAGCTGGTGGGTTCTGTCGCAGCGTTTGTAGCGGCTAGCCGATCACGAATCAATGTCCATGGATCGCGCACTAGCGAGATTGGGGCGCTTGAGATCGCCGATCGGAGAAGCTAAGAACATCTCTTATCCCTCCTCAAACAGTCAGCTGGCGGAATCTAAGAGGTTAAACAACTCGCCGACAAGCTGGTGTGTCGAGCCGTGTTGCTCACTCACACCGGCAATGAGCTCGCGCATTCCCATACCCCACAGTGCCGTGAGCGCAACCTCGACAATCGAGGGCGCGTAGTGGGCTCCCAAGACCGCCACAAGAAACTCCCTAGAGCGGCTCGCATTCATGCGACACAGCTCCATCAGTTCCTCTTCCTCTTGGGCTTGCAACATCAGCGAGAGCAAGACGCGTGAGCGCTGCTGGTTGCTCACAAGTTCAGTAAGAAGAGCAATAAGCTTGGGTCGAAGATCCGTCTTAGAGCCTTCAAGTCCTGATGTGGAAAGTAGGGTTGCAAACTGTGCCTCCATCTCATCATGGGCGCGTTCAGCGGTTGCAATCCACAGGTCCGACTTGCGTGGAAAGTAGTACGTTAGGTGGCCTTGCCGCAGACCTGCTACCTTTGCAACGCGAGTCTGTGTGAGCTTGGTTGGTCCTTCATCTTGTAGTACTCGCACGGCTGCTGACAGAATCATGTCGCGAGCAGAGTGTTGTTCGTCTGACATAGGCTGGCGGGAAGCTATGTCAGCCGTAGCATGCGTCACAAGAGCGGTTTCACAATCTCACGGTAATTCGTGAAAAGTCATTCACCAACTGCTCCATAACGGAACACCTTGAAGAGAGCGTATCTCGTAACAGCATGAGGCCCTAGCTGGACTCAGACGACCGAAGAGTTGGTGAGATACGCTCTGGTGCCAAGGTTAGGGGCATAGATTTCCTCTCACGAAGCAGACTTGTTCTCTGGAAAGCGCGAACGGAGCTGAGCAACGAGCACTGGCCATGCCAGCGCGTCCAGAGGGCAAGAAAGCGGCGAACTCTCTTCTTCAGATGACCAATGTCAATGCACTGCGATCCATGGACATTGACTCGTGATCGCGAAGTTAGCTCGTTTGCTGGCGAGACGGGAAGAGGGAGTTTGCTGGGGCAAGCGAGGAAGAAGACTGGCTGAGCCAGTCTGTCCAGCGGGCGAGAAGACGAGTGGGCGCGTTCTATATTCGCGAATCGCGCACCAGCCAGGGCACTAGCCAAAGACCCGCAAAAGCTCATCCTCCTGAGCCTTCGCATCCCGATACCCGAGTTCAAGCAACTCACTGGCAAACTCTCCATCGAACAGCAGATACGAGAGCATGTCTGCTTCTCCCGCTGCCTCGTTGCCCGCTAGGCGCTGCAAGAGCTTTCGCGCAACCCGACTGGAGAGCTTGGGGCCGCCGCGCGCCAAAAGGTCGGCCGCAATCGCACCGATGTCTTCCGATGGTTGAATGTGCACTGCTTGCAACTGCCGCAGCGGATCATGCTGGCGGTCTCTTGACGAAATCACTTTTGCAAACTCGCTGCCATACGCAGTTTCGCCAGCACGCAGAATTGCATTGGTCTTTTCCATTCGCTCCAGATCATATTCGGTCGGATCGAGCATTAGAGAGTTAAGAGCTTTACCTAGGAGAAATAGCGGTTTTGGATAGTCGGCTTCATGCATAACCGCCTTGGCGTTTTCTTCCACTTGTGTAGCTTTGTGGCGCAAAGAGACCACAAGCATGCGATCTGCGCCAAGTCGAATTGCCGGCGACATTGGAGTGTTGTTGCGAAGACCGCCATCGACGTAGAACGCACGCCCCACTTTCACCGCCGGAAAGAGCATGGGAATCGCCGCGGAGGCAAGGGCGTGACGCGGACTGATGGCAGCGGGAATCGAGCGGATAAAGGGATTCTGTGACCAAGTGGGAATTCGCTCTGAGCTGTCGAGAAAGACGACAGTGTGCCCTGTGCCCACGTGAGTCGCTGTGATTGCCAAGCTCTTGAGCGCACCACTTCGAATACTTCGACGAATGCCACGCCATGGCACAAACCGAAAGACAAACTCCTCGAGGCCCGCGGTGTTGAGCACACCTCCATAGCGATAGGTGCCAGGCTCTGGCGGCGGAGGGCTCTTGCCCAAGAGCAGGCGCCCCGCTTTGAAAATGTCGCGGGGCTGCAGCGCGATAAGCTGTTCCAGATGCAAATCGCGCCATGCCTTGGCGAGCCGCTCAGCTTGGTGATCTTCGTCTGTCGCCGTGGCTGCCAAGAATGAGCCATTCAGAGCCCCCACGCTTGTCCCCGTAATTACATCGAAATGCAGGTGTCTCCCGAGCCTCTTGGGCAGTTCTTCGCGAATAAACTGCAGGACTCCAACCTCATATGCACCTCGGGCACCACCACCTGCGAGAACCAATGCATTGGATGAGCCCACTTGCACGGTCTAAGATTAACGCATTTGGGTGCAACATTCTGGCTTCACCCCGTCTACGTTGTTGAATCCATGCCCACAATCGCCAAAGCCCGACTCACAAGCCTCTTTCTCTTGGGCGTGTTCATCGCATGCTTTCCATGCAGCGCCCATGCGGAAAGTAACCTTCGCGCGCTGGGTCAAGGCAAAGTCGCCGAACTGTCGCACCGTCTCGATATTCGGCTAGGTGCACAAGTCTACGACGTCGAAGAAACTCTTGTGTTTGCAAACCAGAGCAAAGGTTCGGACGCAGAGGCGATCTACACATTTGAGCTGCCTGCCCGCGCCGCCATCGTCGACCTCTCGATTCGGACAGCGGATGGCGAACATAGCAACTATGCGGTCGTTGGGGCAAAAGCCGCCACGAGATTCGTCGAAGATCCAGCGGCGGACCACGCTGCTGATATGGGTCTCGTGCGAATGACCGCGATGGAAGGAAGCGGACCTAGCGACCTCACACAGTATGAACTACGAGTTTTTCCGATCCCGGCAGATCGAACGACTACAGTCAAGATCAAATGGCATGGTGCGATGCGACTGGTGGCTGGCAATTCTACGATTCGGCTGCCAAGTCGCGGACAGGCGCCGAGGTTGGCCCGCACCGAGATTGTTCTGACAACCGGAATCGCCATGAGGCAGCTCTACGGGGGAGAAACGCAGCTTGCCGCAAGAAGTCGCGGAGGACAGAAACACCGTTTCTTTGCCCCGGCCAACGGTGATTTGGTGATTCAAGGGAAAACTAGCGATCGGGGCTCTGGTCCAAGAGCGGAGGTCGCCCTCTTTCCGCTATCCGCGAACAGTGGCGTTGCTGCCATTCGAGTTCTCTTACCCGACGCCTCGCGAACTCCCATACCCACAATCGACCGGGCAGTTCTGATTGTCGACACGTCTTCTTCGATGGGTGGCGCAGGTATGCAAGCGGCAGCAAAACTCATTGACGGCCTCTTGGGAGGATTGGGCGGAGGTACTCGCATCGAGGCGCTGCTCTATGAACGCGAGACAAAGGCCGTTCTTGGGGGGTTTCAGGAGGCGACTCGTGAGGTGCGCAGCAAGGTCTTGCAGAGCATACGCGAAGCCAACGGTGGCAACGGCAGCAATCTTGGGTCAGCGCTCGCACGTACCCGGAAACTCTTGGAGTCAGATCCTACTTCGGATATAGGGAAAACTCTTATCGTAGTCCTCAGCGATGGGATGATTCCAACAACGCTCACGGGAGATCGAGCCGCCGACCTACTCGGGCAAGAGGTGTTGGAGAAGGCCTCGCTTCTCACCGCTGTGCTCGTTCCCCCCAACGCCCCCGTGCCCAACGTCCACCGCAGTGCGCTGGGCGAGATGATGATGCGCGGCCGGGGCCGAATCGTGGCATTGCGGCACGCGGAGGCGAAAACAGCCAGCATGTCGCTGCTAGGCGAGCTGAGCCAGCCCTTGGCGCTTGGTACCTTGGAGGTCGAACTCTCCTCAGGCGATTGGGTTGGGGCGAACCTGGAGGGCCAACTACGACCGGGATCGAGCATCACAGCGTTGGGCTTCTATCAGGGCAAGGCGCCCAAGAAAGTGACCGTGCGCGGCCTGCGAGGAGGAGTCCCCGAGACACTTACGGCGACCAAGCTGCGGGCAAACCATGCTCTTGCTGCCATCGCGGTTGCCAACGCGAGGCCGTTTGGAATGCCTGGAGTTGATACCTCGGCTGAGCAATCGCAAGAGTCTCTGCGACAGGCTGCGGCAAAGCTTGGAGTCGTGACACAGGTGAGCGCTGCCATCGCAGTGTCCGCAACCGATGGCTATGCCGCCGACCGAATTCGCATGGCCCAAAAATGGGGCATGCAAACCTATCTCCGGGTCGCTCCACCAGCAGAACGAGCCGCGAAGAAATCATTCAAGCGCTTTCGATTGCGACCGCGCAGAAAGGCCCTGGATCGGGGACGTACTGGCTACATCGACGAGAAGATGATCGCCCGACGTGTAAAGGCGCATGTCATTCCTGTGGCCCGCCGTTGTTACGAGACGCTACTTCGAAGAGATCAGACCGCAGCGGGCGCGATCACTCTTCACATAGAAATGGCCAGAGGCGAGGTGTTGCATGCAGACGCTTCCTACTTGCCATCGAGCTTGGAGCCGATTCGGCGATGCCTTGAAGATGCGATGTATGCGATGCCAGTGCCGATCGTGCGCCAAGGGCAAGCAGCCGAAGTCGTGAGTGTTGCCAACTACCCTCTTCGATTTCGAATGGCTCAGAAGGGCGCGAAGGGCGCGAAGGGCGCGAAGGGCGCGAAGGGCGCGGTTGAGCCCGCGAAGCTCAACGACCCAGACAGCACAGACAACCCGCTGTTGGGCCTTCCTGAATAGATTCCGAGCCCAGCTTGGCAGCCGGCGCGTTCGCCGCTCATGGCCTTGACAGGCCACGCTTGGAGGCCAGCGCGTTCGTGGCTCATGGCCTTGACAGGCCACGCTTGGAGGCCAAGTTCGTTCG
>JANTGM010000050.1 GCA_024762925.1 Kofleriaceae bacterium
CTCCGACAGTTACTCAGATTTTCCCATGCTGGCCGTTGTTGGCCGGCCCACCGCCTGTAACCCCGATCGCCGCCTTCGCGCGGTGGCTACATCCTATGACTGGCCAGTCGTAGAACTACGCTAATCCAGGACCAATCCATGCCAGCCAGCCGACCCCGTACACGCTCCGCAGCCCGTGAGCACATCGTCACCATCGATACCGATTCCGCACCGCGGATTATGTTCTCTGGCGAGAATTTCGTTGTCGAGGATCTTCCTGTAGGCACACGTTGCATCTATCCCAAAGCGCCTCTTGCAGGCATCGACAACCGGGTCGCCGCCATTCGATATGCGCTCAACCATCCAGAGGGCATGGATCCGCTACACTCGATGCTCAAGCCGGGCATGAAAGTGACCATCGCGGTCGACGATATCTCGATGCCGCTGCCAATGATGCGCACACCAGACATTCGGCAAACTGTGCTCGAAATCGTGTGCGAGATGTTGGCTGACCATGGAGTCGATGATGTGGAAATCATCATTGCGTTGGCGCTTCACAGGCGCATGCACGACCACGAAATCAAGCGAATGGTCGGCCCCAAAGTCTGGCGCGACTATTGGCCAGATAGGCTCTACAACCACGATGCATGCGATCCTGATGGCATGGTGGTTCTGGGCAAGACTCGCCATGGTGAGCTTGTCGAGACCAACAAGCGCGCTGCCGACTCGGACCTTTGCATCTATGTGAACCTCAACTTGGTTCCCATGAACGGTGGGCAAAAGTCGATGGGTGTTGGCTTGTGCGGCTACGAAAGCCTCAAGGCGCACCACACTCCAAAGGCCATTGTCGATTCGGATTCCTACATGGATCCAGAAAACTCAGCCATCTCGCACTCCATCAATCGCATTGGTCGTGTCGTTGAAAAAGAGATCAAGGTTTTCCACATCGAGACGGTGCTCAACAACCGCATGTTCGACGGTCCCATGGACTTCCTTATGAAGAAGGAAGACGACTTCACCGAGGGCGATAGGCTCAAGTTTCAAGGCATGAAGTGGGCGCTCGATCGGATGCCATTTGCGGCAAGGCGCGAGCTGTTTCACCGTGTGCCCGCGGCCTTCGAGCTCATCGGTGTCTATGCCGGCGCGTGCGACCCGTGCCACGCAAAAACGCTCGAGAAGAGCTGGGAACAATACTGCGTAGAAGTCGAGGGACAGGCCGATATCATGATTACCGGCATCCCGTATCTCTCTCCCTACAACGTCAACTCAAAGGCGCTCAACCCGCTCTTGGTACAGGTGCTGGCGCTCGGCTACCTCTATCATATGTACCGCAAGAAATCGCTCCTCAAAGAGGGCGGCGTTCTCATCATCACACACCCTTGCAGCGACAAGTGGGACCCGGTTCATCACCCCTCGTACATCGAGTTCTTCAACCGTCTATTGCCCGAAACCAAAGACGCCTACGAGCTTGAGAAAAAGTATCAGGACGAGTTTGCCTACAACCCCACGTACGTCGAGATGTACAGGCGCGGGAACGCGTACCACGGCGCTCATCCCTTCTACATGTATTACTGGGGGCAGCGCGGTCGCGAAAAGGTCGGTCGAGTGATTGTGGTTGGAGCTGACAACGAAACCGTTCCTGCGATGCTTGGATGGGAAACCGCCGGTTCGATGGCCGAGGCAATTGCGATGGGTCGCTCTTCGATGGGGCAGTCTGCACAGATCAGCATGCTGCACCAGCCTCCGTTCCTCTTGACCGACGTCATCTAGGGAGAATTCTGATGAGCACCGAGACGACGATGCCACCATTGGATATTGCAGAGACCCTGCAGGGCAAGAACATCATGCTGATTGGCAGCACAGGGTTTGTCGGCAAGGTCGCGATCAGCATGCTGCTTGATCGATACCCTGAGATTGGCAAGATCGTAGCTTTGGTGCGCCCAGGCATGGGCAATACCGCCGAAGATCGCTTCTTCAAGAAAGTCGCAACCTCGCCAGCATTTGACCCGGTTCGCGATCGCTACGGCAAGGGCTTCGATGCCTATCTGCGTGACAAGGTCTTGCCGGTTGGCGGCGATATCGGGCGTCCGCTTTGCAATTTTGGCGACGACGACTTTGCGGTCTTCGAGGAACTGGGCGGAATCGATGCCATCATCAACTCGGCGGGCCTGGTCTCGTTCACTCCATCGCTCGAAAGTGCGATTCGAATCAACGCAAAGGGCGCGCGCAACTGCCTGGACTTGGCTCGCAGGCTCGATGCCTCACTGGTACACATCTCGACGTGCTATGTCGCCGGTCGTCGTGATGGTGATGTCATGGAAGACGAGGAGGTCGTCGGATACTTCCCACGGCGCAATGAACTCGTTGACGATGACTTTGATGCCGACGCGGAAATTGCGGATTGTGAGCGCGTCATTGAGCAGGTGCGCGCCTTGGCGAAAGACCGACGACACATCTCGATGTTTCGAGAGAGGGCGCAGAACACTCTGCGTACCCAGCGGCGAGATCCAGATGACAAGTCCACGCTAAAGCTCTCGGTTGCGCGCGAACGCAAACTCTGGGTTCACGAGAAACTCACCGATGTCGGCATGAAGCGCGCAGAGCATTGGGGTTGGAGTAACACCTACACCTATTCCAAGTCGCTTGGCGAGCAGGTCGTTCTCAAGGACACGTCGGTGCGCTCGTGCATTGTGCGTCCGGCCATTGTCGAGTCGTCGGTTTCGTTTCCCAAAGTGGGTTGGAATGAGGGCTTCAACACGACGGCACCGCTTGTGTACGCCATGCTCAAGGGGCAGCGGCTTATCGTAACGGGAGACAACACCAACCTCGACATCATTCCTGTCGATATGGTGTGCACGGCCATTGTCATGGCGACGGCTGCGGTCATGCGCAACGAGCACAAAGCGGTGTACCAAGCGGGCTCTAGTGGGGTGAATCCGGTCTCCTCGGAGAGGCTCTGTGAGCTCTCGGGGCTCGCTGTGCGCGGCTACTACAAAGAGCAGGCTGATGATGGCGTTGACAAGTGGAAGAACCGAATGCGGGCACGCCGTGAGGCCCATCCTGTCAGTCGAGAGACCTTTCATCGCCTCGGCACGCCTCAAGTAAAACGCTTTGTCGATCGCATCTCGAAAGAGATTGATGAACGCCTACCTCGATGGGGGGCGCCTCGTCTTGCTGCCTTCGCCGAGCGGGCGCAAGAGGAATTAGAAAAAGTCTCAGTGATGAGCGAGCAGATCATGGATCTAATGGATCTGTTTGAACCATTCATCCACGACCATGACATCGCTTTTCGCTCTGACAATCTGACAGCCCTTTGGGACCGACTCCCAGACCGCGACAAAGACCGAATGATGTGGACGCCAGCCGAAATCGATTGGCGAAAGTACTGGATCGAGAGTCACTTTCCCGGGCTCATCGAGTGGGTCTTCCCTGTGCTCGATGATGAGTTTGGCGTCAAACCACGCTCGGTATACACCTACAAGGACATGCTTGAGCTGTTCGACTCTTCGGTCAAGCTCAACAAGCACCGAGTCGCACTGCGTTTCCTAGAGACCGAAGCGCCGGATACGCCGCCCGTTGTCTACACCTACGAGCGACTGGGTGTTCTCGCATCTCGTACCGCATCGAACCTTCGTGATTGGGGAGTGGTTAGCGAAGACCGTGTGGCGATCATGGGCGAAGGGCGGCCCGAGTGGAGCATTGGCTACTTTGGAATCCTCAAATCTGGGGCCACGGCTGTGCCGATGGACTCGCAGCTGTCTTTGGCGGAGATTGCCAATCTCCTCAAAGCGTCTTCGGCCAAAGCCTTTATAGTCTCAGAAAAAGTCTGTGAACGACTTGCGGAGGATGGCGACGTGGAAGCCGAAGAGGGGCTTGCGCGGGCAGCCGTGGTCGCTGCATTGCGAGGACTCGGGTGCGAGGCGAAAGTCGTTGGATACGACGACATTCTGGACCCGCCAGAGAACGACACCCCTGTCGCTCTGCCGCCTCGAAAGGGCGATCGTGTCGCTTCACTGATCTTCACGTCAGGCACCACCGGGCAGCCTAAGGGCGTCATGCTAACCCACAAGAACCTCACCTCGATGGCGGCCAAGCTGTCTTCGACATTCAGGCTCTACAAACACGATGGGTTGCTGTCGGTGCTTCCGATGCACCACACCTTCGAGTTTTCTGCAGGTCTGCTCATGCCGCTGATGCATGGAGCGTCGATTACCTACCTCGATGAACTGAACGCAGACGCTCTTAGCGCCGGTTTTAAGTGCGGCCACATCACCGGGATGGTGGGCGTGCCTGCGCTCTGGCAACTGCTGCACCGAAATGTGCGAAAGCGTGTGAGTGAGCGCGGTCCCCTGGTAGAGCGCGCCTTTGACGCGATCGTGGATGTCAATCGCGCGATTCGCGAGAAGACACCACTTGAAGTGGACCTTGGTCGCCTGGTGTTCTTCCCGGTGCACCGCGAGCTCGGTGGTCGCATCCGCCTCATGATCAGCGGGGGGTCGGCACTGTCCCCCGAGGTCATGAAGTCATTCCGCGGAATGGGCTTTCGCCTCTTTGAAGGTTACGGCATGACAGAGGCATCGCCTGTGTTGGCAGTGCAGCGTCCTGGTGATCCAGTCAAGGAAGGCAGCGTTGGGCGGGCACTTCCCGGGATTGCAGTGCAAGTCTTCGAGCCAAATGAAGATGGTATCGGCGAACTCATCGGCAAAGGCCCAAACGTGATGAAGGGCTATTACGAGAACGAGGAAGCCACCGGCGAGGTCATTCGCGATGGCTGGTTGCACACCGGGGATCTTGGCCGGATCGACGAGGACGGCAACGTCTTCATCGTTGGTCGCAAGAAAGAGATGATTCTCGGCGCCTCGGGTGAGAACGTGTATCCGGACGAACTTGAGGAGCTTTACGGCGACAGCGATTTTGTCAAAGAGCTTTCCGTTGTGGGGCTGCCATCCACAGGCACCGGAGAAACCGTTGCGGCTCTGGTGGTGCCCGACTACGAGCATGACGAGGAACTGTCCCGAGAAGCGGTTCGCGACTTGGTGCGCGAGCATGTGAAAGACGTTTCGAAGAAGCTGCCAATCTACAAACGCGTCAAGCTTTGGCACCTCTGGGATCACGACTTGCCAAAGACCTCGACGCGAAAGGTGAAGCGACGCGAGATTGTCGAGGAACTTGAAAAGCTCGAGAAGGTCGCAAGCAGTGCTTCGAATGCTCGTAAGGCTGCCGACGACGCGAGTGATGGCGATGCGGGCGATACGCGCTGGGTGCGCGATGTTGTGGCGCAGGTTTCTCAGCGCAAGCCGAGCGATGTGCGCCCCGATAGCCGAATGGAGTCGTTGGGCTTCGACTCGCTGATGCTAACCGAACTCACCGTGGCGCTTGAGGCGGCGGGCTTGCGACTACCGGATCCAAACGTCATCAACGAGCTTGAGACTGTCGGCGACCTAGAGACGTTGGCGGCACAACAGGGGCTCTCGATGGCGCGCGACAAAGCGGCAAAAGCGATCGTTGCGTCGAGCGAGCACACGTTGGACGAGGACATCAAGATTCCGGGCGCACTAGCCAACGCTGGTCGCGCTGCACTCGGGACCGGGCAGGGCATGCTCTACAGCCGGTACCTCGATACCAAGGTTCGCGGGAAATCCTTCATCCCACCATTTGGGGGCTTTATTGTGGCAGCAAACCACAGCTCGCATCTCGACATGGGGCTCGTGAAGCACACACTGGGCGAGCACGGTGACAAGCTTGTTGCGCTGGCTGCGAAAGACTATTTCTTTGAAGACCCGGTTCGCAAAGCCTACTTTGAGAACTTTACCAATTTGCTTCCCATGGAGCGGCATGGGTCGCTGCGGGAGTCGCTGCGCTTGGCGGGAGAGGTTCTGCGTGAAGGCTACATCTTGCTCATCTTTCCGGAGGGCACACGCAGCACGACGGGAATCATGACCGATTTCAAGCCCTCGATTGGCTACCTCGCCATGACAGCCGGTTGCGGCATTTTGCCGATGTATCTCGGTGGCACTCATGACGCGATGCCAAAGGGGGCCTACCTGCCAAAACGCCAAGAGGTTGTTTCTAATGTTGGCCCGTTCCAGAGCTACGAGACCCTTAAGAAAATGACCGAGAACATGAAGCGCTCCGAGTCGTATCGACACATTGCCTATCAAGTGGAAGCGATGGTTCGCGACATGGCTCCATCGCGATACGAGTGGACGCTAGGCGAAAGCGGTCGCATGCCAGCGGCAGACGCGGTCGTGACACAGAAAGAAGCAGGCGTATGAAAGTCTTAGTCACCGGTGGCACCGGCTTTCTCGGTGAGCATCTTGTTCGTCAGTTACTTGAAGATGGTGAGCACCAACCCGTTGTGCTCGCACGTTCAAACTCGCCCATTCTCAAGTCGCTCGGAGTCACCCAGGTTCGCGGCAGCGTCTCAGAGGGCCCCGAACTTGAAGAGTGCCTAGCAGGCTGTGAAGGGGTTTTTCATTTGGCTGGTGTGGTGTCTCGTGATCCTGATGATGGCCAGCGAATGATGCGAACCCATGTCGATGGCACAAGGCGTCTTCTCGAAGCAGCCGCACGGGCGGGCGTCCGGCGGGTGGTTGTTGCATCGAGCTCCGGAACCATTGCAGTTTCCGCGACCGAGCGAATCCACGATGAGCGCAGCGGCTATGCGACAGATGTTGCGGCAGGCTGGCCGTACTATGCTTCCAAGATCTATCAAGAGAAACTCGCACTCCAACTTGGCAAAGAGCTCGGTTTGGAGGTTGTGGTTATCAACCCAAGCCTGCTTCTTGGTCCTGGCGATCGCCGGCTCTCATCTACAGAAGACGTGCTCAAATTTCTGCGGCGCGAAATACCCGTTGTACCTCATGGTGGCGTGAACTTTGTCGATGTGCGCGATGCTGCGGCCGCCACAATCGCGGCTCTCACAAAGGGCGGCGACGGAGAACGGTATCTTCTCGGTGGACCCAATTGGACGTTTCAGGAGTTCTTTGGGCGGCTGGAGCGGGCCGCAAAGGTCGACGCTCCCAGGCTGAGGTTGCCTTCCAAGTGGCAGCGTTGGGGAGCGGGACTCATGGAAGAGGTCTATCGAGCAGCTGGCAAAGACTCCCCCGTCGACAAGATTTCTGTCGATATGAGTCAGCACTTTTGGTGGATCGATTCGAGCAAGGCATCTAGGGAGCTTGGCTTCGAGAGTCGTGATCCAGCGCTCACGCTGGTCGAAACAGTGAGCTACCTGCGCCGCAACATCGCTACGGATCTGTAGCGGTAGTCTGGCGCTTGCCGAAGAGGCTCATCGGGCGGTATGTCTGTGCGCATGGCGATCAACCTCTCGATCAATCTCAACAAGGTAGCTCTCTTGCGAAACTCGCGGGGCGCGACCAACCCCTCACCACGAGTGGCCGCTGAGGCTTGCATCGAAGCCGGTGTCCAGGGACTAACGTTACATTGGCGAGAGGACAATCGACACACGCGGGTCGATGACGTTCATGAGCTTTGTGCGTTGGCAAAAGAGCGCGGTGTGGAGTTCAACCTTGAGGGCGATCAACGAGAAGAACTCATCTCGTTGGCTCTGGAAATTCGGCCAACGCAGTTCACCTTGGTGCCCGTGACTCCCGGAGAAGTCACAAGCGACCACGGCTGGGACTTGCCCAAACAACACGAAGTTGTTGCTCCAATTATGGAACGCATCAACGCTGCGGGGATTCGCAGTGCAATTTTCATGGATGCCGATGCCGAAACCATGAAGCTCGCGGCTGCGACCGGGACACAGCGGGTCGAGATCTACACCGAGCCGTATGCCGATGCCTTTGGAACCGCCGATGAGGAGCGCGAGTTTCTGCGGCTGCAAGCGTGTTGCAAAGAAGCCGCAGCGCAGGGGCTTGGCGTGAATGCCGGCCATGATCTCGATCTCCGCAACATGCCGCGCATCGGTACTGGCATCCCGGAAATGCTAGAGGTGAGCATTGGCCATGCCCTGCTTGCGGACGCTCTCTATTTGGGGCTTGAAGAAACCATCAGTCGGTATCTCAAAGTATGTGCTGGCGAGACGGTAGACGCGCCTATTACCTGCTAGGGCTAGGAGCAGCCATCCTTGTGGGGTGCGGTGCGCCTGTGGGTCCTGCACCGAAGCAGGACTGTCGGGGTGGCAAGATCTGGCATCGCGAGGATGCCGCTCGACTTCGGGGCTGTGAGAGTGTGACAGGCGACCTGCACCTTGGCGGGGCACTCGACGAAGCGACCGACTTCGAAGCGCTAGGGTCGGTGCAGGGCAGCCTTATCATAGGGCCGAGCTACAAGCTCTCGAACCTCTCATCGCTTGGCTCAGTGGTGAGAATCACGGGTGATTTGCGGGTGGAGGGCAACTGGCGTTTACAGGGGCTCTTTCTTGGAAGCCTCACACAGGTGGCTGGCGCCGTGGAGATTCGAGACAACAGCAGCATGGCGACCTGTTCCCTGCACAAACTGCGGTCCTTTGGCGCACTGTACATCGAGCGAAACCGGAAGCTCGAACGAGTGGATCTCAGTGGGCTTGAGGCAAATGGGCCAGGTGGCGTGGTTTCAGGGCCCGCTCTCGGTGACGTGCTTGGGCCGCAGCGGATCCGTCAACGTGAGAATGCTACGGCAGAAACTCGGGCAAAAGGAAGCTAGCGTCTCGGCCGTGTATTACGATTCCGGACGATGAAAGATCTCGTTGTTCCATCGCTTGGAGAATCGATTACGGAAGCTGTTATCGGCAAGTGGCTCGTCGAAGTTGGTGGCCGTGTCGATGCCGACGAACCTGTCGTAGATCTGGAAACAGACAAGATTACGGTGCAGATGCCCTCACCAGTTTCTGGTGCATTGCTCGAGCAGAAGTATTCTGTAGGAGACACCGTGCGTGTTGGGGACATCATTGGCCAGGTGGACGAAAACGCCAAAGGGGCTGAACCGAAGGCGTCCGCTGTAAGTTCCACGTCGGCGGCCAAGCCAGCCCCTGCCGCCGAGCCTGCTAGCGAGCCAGTTGCCGCAGCAACCGCACCCGCAATAGCCGCACCCGTACTTCCCGAGCGAGACGCCACGGGACGGATCCTATCTCCGTCCCAGCGCAAGGACATACGAGGAGGGAAAGCCAAGCTGCCAGCCGTTTCTGTCGCTGTGGCCGCACCTCGCGCTCATGAACCCACTGTCGAGGAAGTCGTTCCCATGTCGCCGCTGCGTCGAAGAATCGCCGAGCGACTGGTTCAAGCACAGCAGAGTTCCGCTTCGCTAACAACGTTTAATGAGGTCGACATGAGTGCCATCATCGAGATGCGCAAGCTCTACAAAGAAGACTTCCTCGAGACCCATGGGGTCAAACTGGGCTTCATGTCGTTCGCGGTAAAGGCTGCAGTCGAGGGCCTCAAGCTCTTTCCCGGGCTCAACGCCGAGGTTCGCGATGCTGCAATCGTCTATAAGAAAAACTATGATCTCGGAATTGCTGTGGGTACCGAGAAGGGCTTGGTCGTTCCGGTCTTGCGTGATTGTGATAGGCGTGGATTTGCCGATGTGGAGCAGGGCATCATCAGCATGGCGACCAAGGCGCGAACCAACAAATTGGTGCTCGATGACCTCGTCGGCGGCACCTTCACGATCACCAATGGCGGCATCTACGGATCGATGATGTCAACGCCACTGTTGAACTTTCCCCAGACAGGCATTCTTGGGCTTCACAACATCGTCAAGCGCGCGATGGTCGTCGGTGATCATGTCGAAGTGCGCCCCATGATGTACCTGGCCCTCACGTATGACCATCGGGTGGTTGATGGCAAAGAGGCTGTGCAGTTTCTTGTTGCTGTCAAACAGCGAATGGAGAATCCCCAGCGGCTCATGTTTGGCGTCTAGCGCGGGGCGCTCTCGCGACCGCAAGCCTCGCTATCCACCACAAGCCTGGCTAGACTTCCATTGGGTGCCATGTGCGCTCAGACGAGATGGAACGCTGGTACGCACTCTACGTTTTTATGCCGATACTCGGCGGCCTGCTGGCGTGTGCGAGTTTTACCTTCAAGAATTCCTCTGCCTCGAGGCGGCTGCTCAACAAGCTTCTGCCATACAAAGCACTCGCGGGTGTGGGCTTGCTCGGAAGCTTTGCTGTGAATCTCTACGATGCGCAGTTCAACCCCTTCGCCGGCTTCGATTTCTCTGTTCGATTCGGCGTGCTCATCCTAACCGTGTTGGCTGTTCAGTTTCTCCTGGGCTTCACGATGGGCTTTGGACTCGTCGCCAAGTGGATTCCCGGGGATACGGAACCCGAAGAGCGGGCAGAGGAGCTTCAGCGCAAGCTCATGCCATTCGAGGTACTCTTTGGCGCGATCGCGATCATCTCGGGGGCGCTGGCCCTCCTGTGGACGCGCAAGCCCGACCTCTTCTTCTAGCGGCAGCGTGAAGAAACGCTCCATGGCCGTGGAGCCGATAAGCAGACTTGAACTGCTGACCTACGCATTACGAATGCGTTGCTCTACCAACTGAGCTATATCGGCTTGTCCGAGCGAATGTCTCGAAGCGCGGGGATTCTCAAGCAACTTGAGGAAATTCGCAAGTCCTACAGGGGGAACCACCCAAATTAGTGATCTCACTGTGGATTTTTGGCCGAACACACAGAAATTGTGACAACTGCGACAGGCACGTCACAGGTTCCTAAGGCCTGTGAACGGTTCATCACACCGAGAATCCGGCGAAGTCCGGTTAAGTGTCCGAACGCACAGGAAGATGCCTCACCGGAACGTTTCGGAATAGCCCTTGCTTAAGGAAGTGCTCACAAGGCCGTTTTTCGTCCTGCATTTTCACAATAGGAGCATCTTATGTCATTTAGCTTTGCCCGCCCTACATTCACCACCGCCGCTGAGGAAGAGAAAGCCCGTATCGGTGCTTCCATTGTTCAAGCCTCCCTTTTTAGCAGCCTCTCTCCGGAGGCCGTTGACGACTTGGCCAGGCGCGCATCCATCAAGCGTGTCGCCGCACGAAGCACGATCGTGAGCCAGGACGAAGCTGGCGAGTCGATGTTCCTAATTATCTCTGGCCGCGTGAAAGTTGGCATCTTCGGAGAAAACGGCCGTGAAGTGACATTGTCGGTGCTTCGGCAAGGGCAGTGTTTCGGCGAGATGTCACTCTTTGATGGGAAGGAGCGGTCTGCGAACTGCATCGCAACCGAGCCCACAACCTTGGCGGTACTACATCGACAAGACCTCCTGCAGCATATCGCTCGCTACCCCGCAACCGCCCTGAACCTGCTTGGAGATATGGCGGGCCGCCTGCGCAGAGCTGATGAGAGCATTGCCCAACTCGCCTTGTGCGATGTCAACGAGCGCCTCATTCATCGGCTTGTACATCTGGCCGAGGAAGAGGGCACAGCAGCCGAAGAGGGCATTCTTGTTCGCCGTCGACCAACCCAGCAGGAGCTGGCTAACATGATCGGTTCTTGCCGTGAGACGATTTCCCGAGCGTTTAACCAGCTTGCCCGCGAGGGACTGATTATCGCCAAAGGTAGGAGTCTTGTGGTGACCGAAGCGCTGATGGCACAAGTTGGCAAAGTCGCCGCTGCCTAGCAAAGCATATCGCAGACGCACATCGAGAAGCTCGCCACCTTGGCGGGCTTCTTGTGGTTTGTGTGTGTACTTAGCCGTGACACAAATCGTTACACAACCAGGAATACTTCGCATTGACAGGGCTTTCCCCTCTGGAGGTTAATCCTTTCGGTGGAATGGGGCCCGCAAATACGTCCAACCCGTGCCGTGGTGGATTTGGACGCCATTATCGCGAATACCAGGCGTCTGGCGAGATTGGCGGGCTGTGCGTTGTTTGCGGTGGTCAAGGCCGATGCCTACGGGCATGGGGCAACTGCCGTTAGTCTGGCGCTTCAATCGGCGTGCTCCGATCCAAGCGTGCTCAAGGGCTTCGCCGTAAGTCTCCTCGAGGAGGGGATTGAGCTTCGGGAGGCAGGTGTGCGGCGACCAATCTTGGTCATGGGCCCTTCGCTCATGGATGCGCACTCGTGCGTGGTGGAGCACGGGCTCATGCCAATGGTCTCGGACGTTCGTCATCTGAAACCCCTTGCAGACGCCGCGCAGAGCTCAGAACAAATCTTAGACCTGCACCTGAAAGTCGACACCGGCATGGGCCGGCTGGGCATTCGGCCGAAAGCGCTGGCCTCAGCGATTGAGGAAGCCACATCTCATCCTGCGCTTCAGCTGCGAGGCATCGCCTCACATCTCGCCTGCGCTGACAGCGACGATCCGAATGATCCGCGCTCCATGAGTGCCGAGCAGTTGCGGCTCTTTGGGCAGCTGGTTGCTGCGCACCGAGAATCGCTTGGGCCCAAGGTGCAGTTTCACGTTGCAAACAGTGCTGCTGTGCTTCGGTTTCCACAATCTCGATTCGACCTGGCCCGCCCTGGGATCGCACTCTACGGAAATGGCGGGGGCCAGGGAGATCGATTGGCCCAAGCAATCCGCCTTGTGTCGGAAGTGAGTCAAGTGCGGCGAGTTCCTGCAGGGGAGAGTGTCTCGTATGGAGCTCGCTGGACGGCTGCTCGCGACACAACGGCTGCCATCGTTCCCGTGGGGTATGCCGATGGCCTGCCGCGAAGACTCAACCTTGAGGGCCGAGGGCGTGCGCTTATTGGCGGCAAGCGCTGTCCTATTTTGGGGACAATCTCGATGGACATGGTCGTCGTTGACATCACCGAATCTCCACAGGTCCGGGTCGGCGAGGAGGTGGTAGTGTTGGGCCGGCAGGGCAGCGAATGCATCTCAGTGTCGGAGATGGCCGGACTCTGTGGAATTAGCGAATACGAAGTGAGCTGCGGAATTTCGAAGCGCGTTCCAAGACAATATGTGGGTGGCAATGGCTAACGAACAAGAGCCAGAGGTCACTATTGGCCAAGCGGTCGGGCAGGGTGTACGCGATGCCTTCTCGCCTGCCACTAGGCTGATCGAGACGATCGGTGGCCATGTCATCTTGGCCGCAAAGGCACTCTCTTGGCTTCCGCGCAGGCCCTATCGGCTGAGAAATCATGTCGACGCAATGGAGTATGTTGGGTTTGGCTCACTGGCCATTGTTCTTCTTGTCGGGCTCTTCACCGGCATGGTCACAGCGCTTCAGAGTGTGCATGTCTTTCGCATTTTTGGCTTTGAGCACATCGTTGGCGGGACCACTGGTGTTTCGATCGCAGCAGAGCTTGGCCCTGTGCTCACCTCCCTCATGCTGGCAGGGCGCGTGGGCGCCGGCATCGCGACCGAGCTTGGCACCATGCGAATTACCGAGCAGATCGATGCGCTTGAGTCCATGGCCGTCAATCCGATTCAATTCCTCGTGCTTCCGCGAATTGTCGCCGGCACGCTCATGACACCCATCCTGGTGCTGCTCTTCTTCATCATCGCGATGCTTGGGGCGTACTTTGTTGCGGTGGTCAACCTCGGTGGCGATGCTGGCCACTTCCAGCTCAACTTCGAGTTGATGGTAAGTTTTGAGGAGGTCGCTAAGGGCTTGCTCAAAGGGGCCATTTTTGGGTTCACCATCACGCTCATTGGCTGCTTCTACGGCTTTGGCGCCTCTGGTGGCGGCCGTGGTGTCGGGATCGCTACAACCAAGGCGGTGGTTGTGAGTTCTGTGTCAGTTCTCGTGCTCGATTATTTCATTACCGAGATTTTCCTCGTTATCTTCCCGGTCGGAACCTAGACAGATTTTCATGATTTTGCCTTGTCCACCTACGCCCCATGAGCGCACGAAATGTGCTCGTAAAGGGGCGTTTTTCGGCTGTCGGAGGGCGCTCGGATGAAGGGCGTCTCGGCAGCGGTCAAAGTCGGCATTCTCTTTGTGGCGATGGTCGTGGGGTCCTACGGAGTGTTTCGCACCCTTAGCGATAAGCCCAGTGGTGAGTCGGACTTTGAGGTCTGGGCGCGTCTAGACGATGCTGCGGGGCTTCCAGAAGGCTCCCAGGTGGTGGTTGCAGGTCTTCCGGTTGGCCAGGTTAGCAATCTTCGCATTGATGGACGCTTTGCCCGCGTAACCATTCGCGTGAGAGATGATGTTGTGCTGTGGGACAATGCGGTGCTCTTTAAGAAGAGTTCCAGTCTCCTTGGCAACTTCTATCTGGAAATTGATCCGGGCAGTGCCGAATCTATTAGCGCTTTGGGTGAGGCAACACCAAGCAAACGCATGCCATCGGGCAGTGAAATCGTTCGTGTTGTCGAGGCAACGTCGGTCGATATGCTTTTGCGCCGACTTGATGAGAGCCTGCCCAAAGTCGATGCTGTGCTGCTGAGTGTCCGCGACCTGAGTGAGGATGTTCGCGGTGTGGTGAACGGGCCGCTCGCCTCGGTGATGAGCCGCGTTGACAACCTGGTACAGGATGAGGCGGCCACTGTCTCGAACATATTGGAGCGTACCGATCGAACCCTCGCTCGCATTGAAGACATCACACGTGACATTCGCGGTGTGACGTCGGATGCAAACGTGCGCGTAAAGGGCATTCTCGACAACCTGGACAAGGCCTCAGGCGAGGCGCGTGACTTGCTTGAGGTCGCGAAACTCGAAGTAGAGCAAACGGGTGATGCCCTGCGAGAACGCATCGACTCCATTGATGAAGTGGTGGACCCAACCGCATCGGTAATGCGGAAGATCGACGAAGAGGAGGGTACGCTTGGCAAACTCGTCAACGACTCGACCATCGCCGATAATCTCGAGGACATCACCGATGATGCCAACAACTTCTTGGGCACGCTCTTCGGCATGCAAACCTACGTTGGGCTGCGCTCCGAAGTGAGTGTCTACTCCGGTCTGGCACGTCACTATGTCAGCATCGATCTTCAGACCCGGCCCGATAAGTTCTACTACATCGAGCTTAGCAAAGGTCCGCGAGGCAACTATCCAGAAATCGCTCTCAACTACGACTCGGTCTCCGACTCATGGCAGCGAACGATCAAAATCGAAGACGCCGTGCGCTTCACGTTTCAGTTTGCAAAGCGGTACGACTGGCTGACAATTCGCTATGGACTCAAGGACTCGTCTGGTGGCGTCGGTATCGATGGTTCTTGGTTTGACAATCGTCTGAAGGTGAGTGCCGACCTCTTCAACTTTGGCTTTGACGAAAATCCTCGCCTCAAGCTTGCGGCAGCCTATGAGTTCTTTGGTGGGCTCTATATCTTGGCCGGTATTGATGACGCGCTTAACTCCTTTGAGGAGATCGTGCCCGGTCCCTTTAGCGACCCCACGACCCCCGAACTCTTTGAAGAGATTCCGATTGGTCGCGATGTCTTCTTTGGGGCCATGCTGCGATTCAATGACCAGGATTTGGCCGCCCTCTTGACTGTGGGTGGATCGGCTCTCGCCGGCGCCACCAACTAGCGCATGATCCAGCAACGATGAGCGCTGGCTCGTCAACGCGTACGGCGGCGAGAAGACGAGTGAGCACGCTCAATCTCTTTGAATCACCCGAGCGGTGCCAAAAGGGCCAGCAGACTTCTCTTGACTTAGGAGGCTCGCTCCCTATAGTCCGCTGCTCCCATGAAGGTGCCTCTCCGAGAACTGCCGCTCAAGCGGTCATTTGCGCTCTCCGCTGACTTTGTCGATGGACTTGTTGCGGGCTTGCCCATGCGAAAAGCGCTTGGATCTGAAGCTTCACAGGCTGGAGAGGGGACCGCCGAGCTCGAATTCTACATGGAAGGCGACAATGTCTTTGCCCGTGGCTCACTGGATGCCTGGGTGGAGCTTGCCTGCAGCCGCTGTCTGGGAAACCTCCGGCATTCCATTCAAGAGGAACTCATGGTGACCTATCTTCCCGGTGGCCAGGTGCCCAACGAGGATGGCCTAGAGGCCGACGAGGAAGACACCGATGAGGGGGATGCGGTAGACACCTATGGCTATGAGGGGGAGGAGATCGATGTGGAACCGCTGCTTCGGGAGCGCGTTCTTCTATCTGTGCCCTATGCACCGCTGTGCAAGCCTGATTGCCTAGGCCTGTGTAGTAAGTGCGGCGCCAATCGAAACGATTCCGAGTGTGGATGCGATCGAAAAGTTCTCGATCCAAGACTAGCCGCGCTCAAAGACATTAAGGTATAAGCCCGCAGCTCAGGAACCGCTACGGCCTAGAAACAACTACAGCCTAGAAACAACTACTTAGGAAACCCCAATGGCACTTCAAAAACGACGACTTGGTAGAACTCGCATTCATCACCGCCGCTCCTCATGGATGCGCGATGCAGCAAACCACCCCAGCATCCAAAAATGCCCAAACTGTGAGGAGCCTAAGGCCCCACACCGCATGTGCATGAGCTGCGGCCAGTACAATGGTCGTCAGGTTGTTGCTGCTGTGAGCGACGACGCTCAAGAGTAGGCTTTTCTTTCCTCCAGGCCCCTGTGGGTTTGGACGGTTCCTAAATGGTTGCTATCGCAGTAGATGCCATGGGCGGAGACAACGCCCCGTCCATTGAAGTGGCGGGTGCGCTCGCTGCTCTGCGCGAATCCCCTGGGCTGCGAGTTGTTCTGGTCGGCGACAAAGAGCGTTTGCAGCGAGAGCTTGCTGCATCGAACGCGAGTGAAGGCAAGCGCCTAACGCTGCGTCATGCATCTGAGGTGGTGTCCATGAAGGACAACCCCTCCAAGGTGTTTCGGAAAAAGCCCGACTCCTCGATGCGCGTGGCCACCGATCTTGTGGTTGATGGCAGTTGTGCAGGGTTGGTCTCGGCAGGCAACTCGGGCGCTGTGCTGGGCCACTGCCTCTTTCTCATGAAACGCATTGCAGGGGTTGAGCGCCCTGGCATTGTGCAAGTCTTTCCCACGCCAACGGGCACAGTCGCGATGTGTGACCTTGGAGCGAATATTGCGGTTACCCCAATAATGCTGGCCCAATTTGGCATCTTTGGCGCGGCATATGAGCGCGTTCTCAACGGGACCAAGAAGCCTCGAATCGGGGTCTTGTCCAATGGTACTGAGGACAGTAAGGGGACCGAACTCACCCGCGCCGCCTCCCAAATCCTGGCGCGGGCTGCTCAAGATCCAGAGGCAGAATTCGAGTTCCTTGGCTATGTCGAAGGGTCCGGCCTTTTCGATGGCCTTGTTGACGTGGTTGCGACAGATGGCTTCACTGGCAACGTTGTATTAAAAACCGCAGAGGGTGTATCAGAGGCGTTGATGCGCATGATCAAGACGGCGCTCACAAGCTCAGCACGAGCCAAAGTTGGGGCCCTGCTCGCCAAACCGGCACTACAAGAATTCAAGAAATCCATACACTATTCGGAGTACGGCGGCGCCATGCTGCTTGGCATCAATGGCATCGCCACCATCTCTCATGGGCGCTCGGATGCTCGGGCGATCTGCAACGCAATCTTGATGACCGAACGCTTTGCTGAGAAGCACTTGCTTGCACAGCTGAGCCAGGATATCGATCGGCACCAAGAGCTGTGGAAGACCACCAAAGCTGAGGAAACCGCATGACGACAACGAAGACAGCCTTTCTATTCCCCGGCCAAGGGTCGCAAAAACCCGGTATGGGCAAGGACCTTGCCGAAGCATTTGATGTCGCCAAGCAGACGTTCGCCGAGGCAGATGAAGCTTTGGGGTTTTCGATTTCACAGCTCTGCTTTGGAGGGCCGGCAGACGAGCTCAATCTGACATTCAACAGCCAGCCCGCGATCCTGGCGACCTCAATCGCTGCACTGCGTGTCTTGGAGGCAGAACGCGGGCCTTTGAAGTTCGACCTCGCTGCTGGGCACTCGCTAGGGGAATGGTCGGCACTTGTCGCTGTTGGCGCGTTGGACTTCGCAGATGCGCTGCGATTGGTCCATCTTCGAGGCCAGGCAATGCAGGAGGCCGTGCCCGTTGGCCAAGGTGGCATGGCGGCGATCATGGGGATGGAAGCCGATGCGCTGGCAGCGCTTTGCGTGGAAGCTGCCGAGGGCCAAGTGTGTTCTCCTGCGAATTTCAATGGTGGCAACCAGATTGTGATTTCTGGGCACAAAGCTGCCGTGGAGCGAGCGATGGCACTGGCCAAAGCCCAAAAGTCTCGAGCGATTCCGCTCAAGGTAAGTGCGCCATTTCACTGCGCCCTAATGGCGCCAGCCGCTGAGAAGGTCGCCACTGCTCTTGAGGCTGTGACGATTGGCGAGATGCGAGTGCCAGTGGTCTCGAACGTGGAAGCGACGGCAAACCAAGATGCGAGCCGGGTGAAGGACCTCCTGGTGCGGCAGGTGACGGGTGCCGTCCGCTGGCAGGAGAGTGTGGAACTCCTGGCACGTGAAGGGGTCACGCAGAGCATTGAATTTGGGCACGGAGCTGTGATTAAAGGTCTCGTGCGACGCATCGCAAAAGAGATGGTCGTTCAGCAAGTCGGACAGCCCGACGACATCAAGGCAGTGGAGCTTTAGCACATGGCAATTCAAGACAAGGCACTCGATGGTTGTACCGCTCTGGTAACGGGAGGATCACGAGGCATTGGGCGCGCTATCTGTGTTGCCCTGGCAGCACGAGGTGCAAAGGTCGCCATTAACTATCGCTCTCGGGAAGACGCCGCCCAACAGACTGCTGAGCTTGTTGCGAAAGCCGGCGGAACCGCGGTTCTGGCAGGGTTTGACATTGGGGACGCGGAGGCGGCAACGGCGGGTGTTGCAGCGGTTGGCAAAGAGCACGGTCTGCACATCCTGGTCAACAACGCGGGCATCGCCATCAACGGTTTGATCATGCGCGTTAAACCTGCAGACTGGGAGCAAGTGATTGGCGTGAATCTCACAGGCTCGTTCACCTGCAGCAAGGCCGCGATTCGCCACATCTTGAAGGCCAAGGAAAAGGGCCGCATCATCAACCTAAGCTCGGTGGTCGGCGAGTCTGGGAACCCTGGGCAGGCCGCATACTCGGCTGCCAAAGCGGGCATCCTCGGTATGACAAAGAGCATGGCAAAAGAATTCGCATCTCGGGGGATCACCGTGAATGCAATTACGCCTGGCTTCATCGCCACGGATATGACGGACGAGCATTTGCCCGAAGAGCAGCGAGAAGCCCTAGTTTCCTCGATTCCTTTGGCCCGAATCGGCGAGCCAGAAGCGGTTGCGGATGCGGTCGCATTCCTCGCAGGGCCCGAAGCTTCGTACATCACAGGGCACGTATTGCGCGTGAATGGCGGGCTCTTGATGTAAGGTCCGCTGCGCCTAGAAACCAACCCAAAGAACTTCCGACCTGGGCAATCGTTCCGGGTCTGCTTGCAGCCTGCAATGTCAGGCACCCAAAACAAGAAAGAACAAACGTATGACTCCCGAAGAGATCGAAACCAAAGTCAAAGAGCTCATTTGTCAGCAGCTCGAAGTATCAGAAGACCAACTCAAGCCAGAGTCATCGTTCGTCGACGACCTGAAAGCCGACTCGCTTGCTGTTGTTGAGCTTGTCCTCGCACTCGAGCAAGAGTTTGACTTGGAAATCCCGGATGAGGATACCGAGCAAATCAAGACCGTGAAGAACGCCGTAGACTACATCAAGTCACACGTTTAAGAAGCCGACACCAAGTGTGTTTGAACTCGTTTCGACGCACTTGGCTCTGCCAAGCGGTGTTTCAAGCCTTTGGGCGGTAGCTTCTGGTGCTCTGTGCCAGAGAGCCATCCACAAAGGGAAATCCCGCGATTTTTGCCCCGGTTGCTTTCTGCTGAATGCTGCCGGGGCGTTTTGCTACACACGAAATTAAGGTCAGCATATGCGTCGCGTCGTTGTTACAGGCATTGGTTTGGTCACCCCTTTGGGGCTGACTACTGAGAGCACTTGGTCGAGCTTGCTCGAAGGAAAGAGTGGCGCTGGCCCTCTAACGCAATTTGACTGTGAAAAGTACAAAACGCACTTTGGGTGCGAGGTCAAAGACTTCGATTGGAGCCCGTACATCGATAAGCGGGAGGCCAAGCACCTTGATCGGTTTTTGCAGTTTGCCGTTGCCGCGGGTATGCAGGCCATGGACGACGCAGGGTACGAGAATCGTCGGGTACCCGAAGGCGAAGAAGAGGATTGGGGCGTCTACATGGGCTCAGGCCTCGGCGGCATCAAGACCATCGAAGACACCCAGGCCAAGACCGCAGAGAAGGGCCCGCGCTATGGCTTCTCTCCGTACTTCGTGACCGACATTATTATCAACATGGCGCCGGGCCTCCTTTCAATCAAGACCGGTGCACAGGGACCAAACTTCGCACACGTGAGCGCTTGCGCAACCGGCACGCACTCCATTGGCGAGGCAGCACGCGCGATTCGTTGGGGCGATGCCAACGTCATGATCGCAGGTGGCACCGAAGCGACGCTCACCAGTCTTAGCATCGGTGGCTTCAACGCGATGCGAGCCCTCTCTACTCGAAACGATGATCCGACAACGGCATCGCGCCCCTTTGACAAGGACCGGGATGGATTCGTCATGTCCGAGGGGGCCGGTGTGGTGATTCTCGAAGACCTCGAACACGCCAAGAAGCGCGGCGCCCGCATCTACTGCGAAGTCGCCGGGTACGGTGCAAACTCGGACGCTTTCCACGTCACCCAGCCCGCACCTGAGGGCGAAGGTGCCCAGCGCTGTATCCGGAAAGTTCTGAAAGACGCAAAGATGGATCCGACCGACATCGGCTATGTGAACGCGCACGGGACCTCCACCCACTTCAACGACAAGAACGAAACTGCTGCAATCAAGGCGACCTTCGGGGACTACGCTTACAAAACCGCGGTTTCCTCCACCAAGTCGATGACCGGCCATATGCTGGGCGCAGCAGGAGCTGTGGAAGCAGCGTTTTCGTGTCTTGCCATCGACCGAGGTGTCTTGCCGCCAACCATCAACTACCAGACACCGGATCCGGAGTGCGATTTGGACTACATTCCCAACGTGGCACGCGAGCTGAGTGTCGACGCGGTAATGAGCAACTCCTTTGGCTTTGGTGGTACCAATGGATCACTCATCATGCGTCGCTACAAGGGCGATTGAGAAGCGATATGAAGTGGTACGCCGGCTCCGACCATGCGGGACTCGAACTAAAGAACGAGCTCATTGCTGTTCTGCGCGATCGCGGATACGAGGTGGAGGACTTGGGCACCAAAGACGGTGCATCCGTCGACTACCCAGACTATGGCAAGGCCGTCGCTGAGCGCGTGGTTGCAGACGGCGCCCTGGGGCTCTTGGTCTGTGGAACCGGCAACGGCATCGCAATGTCAGCCAACAAAGTGCATGGGGCGCGCGCAGCTCTCGCGACTGAGAGTTTTACGGCCCGGATGGCCCGCCGTCATAACGATGCCAATATTCTCGTCTTTGGTGGCCGTGTTGTCGGAAAAGGGGTTGCAAGTGACGCCCTCATCGCCTTCTCAGAGGCGGAATTCGAGGGGGGACGCCACAAGCGTCGTGTCGACAAATTGATGGCACTGGAAGGCTAGGCGATGCGCTGCCCATTTTGTGCAACCGCGGAAGATAAGGTAATCGACTCTCGAACTTCGAAGGACGGTTCGGAAATTCGTCGCCGGCGCGAGTGTACTGAGTGTGCTCGGCGCTTCACGACCTACGAGCGCATCGAGGAAGCGCTGCCGGTTGTCGTGAAGGCCGACGAGCGTCGCGAACCCTTTGACCGCAACAAGATCGCCAAGGGCCTGCAACGTGCCATTGGCAAGCGTCCCGTTCCGATTCAGAAGATTGCTGAGCTTGCCGAGGCTGTTGAGCGAGAACTTGTGGAAACGGGGGTTCGAGAGCTGCGAACAAAGGATATTGGCGAGCGCATTCTCCCCAAGCTGCGCGAACTCGATGAGGTGAGTTACGTCCGCTACGCTTCCATCTACCGTGATTTTCGTGACATTGATGAGTTCGTCTCGGAGTTGTCGGATGTGATCAAGGCGCGCACGAGATGAGCGACGAGCGCTGGATGCGACATTGTCTCGATCTGGCGCGACAGGCCGAAGGCAAGACGTCGCCAAACCCCATTGTTGGTGCCGTTGTTCTCGATAGGAAGGGAAAACTCGTAGGCGAAGGATTTCACGAACGCGCAGGCAAGGCGCACGCAGAAAAACTCGCACTGGCACAGGCCGGAAAACGGGCCAAGGGTGGCACGCTCTACACCAATCTCGAGCCCTGCAAGCACGTCAAGAATCGGCGCACCTCGCCCTGCGCCCCGGCGGTCCTTGAGGCCGGAATTGCGCGATTGGTGGTAGGGCAGGCCGATCCGATTCGCGCACATGGCGGCGGCGCGTCTTGGTTGGCGAGTCGCGGTGTATCGGTGACTCGGGGTGTGCTTGAGGCGGAGTGCAAGGAAGCCAACCGGGCTTTCATGATGTGGGCCCGAAAGGGACGCCCACTGTACGTGCTAAAAGTGGCCGCATCGCTCGACGGAAAAATTGCCACCAGGACAGGCGAATCAAAGTGGATCACAGGAACCGCAGCGCGAGCGGATGGCCGCGGCTTGCGGGCTCGGCTCGATGCCATAATCGTCGGCGTTGAAACCGCCATTGCAGACGACCCTAGGCTTACCGCACGCGGAAAGGGCATGCGTGATCCGGTCCGAGTTGTGCTCGATAGTCGGTTGCGCACCCCGCTCGCGTCCCAGCTGCTGCCCGCCAATACCCGCTCTCGCGCAGGCGTCATCATCGCATCCACAGAGAATGCTCCAAAGTCGCGCGAGAAGCGTCTGGTGGCAGCGGGCGCGGAAGTGATGCGCCTTCCTCGCAATGATGCCGGCTACCCCTGCCTGCACGCCTTCTCCGAAGCCCTGGCTGCCCGTGGTATTGCTTCCGCCCTGGTCGAAGGTGGCGCTCAGGTGCACGGTTCCTTCCTCGAAGCTGGTCTGTGCGATGAATTGCGGCTGTATATGGCTCCAAAGGCCTTGGGCGGGCCTGGGCACGGCTGGCTCGGGGGACAGGGAATTGGGAAGCTGCAGGACGCATTTCGCCTCCGATGGCACGCGGAACCTAAGCGTCTTGGCGATGACTTGCTCCTAATCGCTCGTCCCCGGTAGTGCTGGTCGGGTCTGGCCGCGACTTGGCTGCTTTGATCACACTTCAGCGCAAAAAATCCGCTCCTGGGTGATACAAGGGCCTCCCATGTTTACCGGTCTTGTAGAGGACGTTGGAAGGCTCGAGCGCTGCGAGCGGCGAAGCGATGCCATCGTGTTCTCGGTTGCGTCTGAGGTGATCGCTGATAGCACCTTGAGCCTCGGCGATTCGGTGGCAGTGGACGGCGTTTGCCTCACGGTTACAGACTTTCGCAAGGGCCACTTTCAAGTACTGGCAGGAGCGGAGACGTTGCGCCTAACAACGCTAGGCAAGCTTCGTCCCGGCGGCAAGGTCAACCTCGAGCGCGCTCTCTGCGTCGGCGCACGGCTGGGAGGGCACATCATGCAGGGGCACGTCGATGGCATTGCCACCATGAAGAGCAAGCGCGACCTCGGTGCAAACGTCGAGTTTACCTTTGAGCCGCCCGCTGCACTCTTGCGATACATCATTGCCAAGGGCTCGATTGCGATCGACGGAGTAAGCTTGACCGTGAATCGATTGGAGGGTACTTGCTTCGGAGTTGCGCTGATTCCGCACACGGTTGCAAAGACGAGCTTGGCAACAAAGAGCGTTGGCCAGCCAGTGAATATCGAAGTGGACATGATTGGCAAGTACGTTGAGAGCCTGCTTGGAGGACACCTTGCTAGGACCTGAGACACAAAAGAACGAATCCCAAAGCCCTGAGATCGATATGACAACTCCCGCAGTGAGCGAGACCCAAATGAGTGAGCCGAGCACCATCGAAAAAGTAGAGGCAGCGCTGGCCGACATTCGCGAGGGCAAGATGGTGATTCTTGTCGACGACGAAGATCGCGAGAACGAGGGCGACCTCGTGATGGCCGCCGAGAAGGTCACGCCGGATGCCGTCAATTTCATGGCGTGCCATGGCCGTGGTTTGATTTGCCTTACCCTTACCGGAGAGGCGATCGATTCGCTCAATCTTCCGATGATGGTGCGTGAAAACACCGCTTCGCTCGGCACTGCATTCACCGTTAGCATCGAGGCGAGAGAGGGCGTGACAACGGGGATTTCCGCTGCCGATCGTGCGGTCACGATTCAGGCCGCAGTCGCCGATAATGCAAAGCCTGCCGACCTGGTTTCTCCAGGTCACGTCTTCCCGCTGCGAGCGCGACCCGGTGGTGTCTTGGTGCGAACCGGGCAAACCGAAGGCTCAGTCGACTTGGCGCGGTTGGCAGGCCTAAAGCCTGCTGGCGTCATCTGCGAGATTATGAAGGAAGACGGCGAAATGGCTCGCATGGGCGATTTGGAGGTCTTCGGTAAAGAACAGAACCTGCGCATCATTACCGTCGCAGACCTGATTGCGTACCGCTTGCAGCGAGAGCGCATCGTGACCTGTGAGAAGCAGGGGCAGATTCGCCCCGACTTTCTCGGCGATGGGCCAGACTTTGACGTGATGCTCTACCGCACAGCGGTCGAAGAAACTGAGTATCTGGTTGTGACCCGTGGCGACATCAAGGCACTCGCGGAGGCGGATGAGGCAGTTCTGGTTCGCGTTCAGAGCATGAGCCCAATGAGCGATGCCTTTGGACTGAGGCCCGACATTCGAAGTTGTCTCTCGGCCATGGATGAAGCCGAGGCGGGCGTCTTTCTCTACGTCTACAACAAAGAGCGCGTCGATCTTGGGCGGGATTTTGAGCGGTCGGTTCTCAAAGAGAGTTCCAGGGCGCCCGCTACCGGTGGGCTCTCCGAAGTGCTTCGCGATTTTGGCTTGGGTGCGCAAGTCCTCGCAGAAGTTGGCTGCCGAAAGATTCGACTAATGAGCAATAGCGATCGCAAGATCGTTGGCATTGAGGGGTACGGCATCGAGATTGTCGAGCGCGTACCCGTACCGAGTGGCGAGCAGGAGTAGAGAAATATGGCAACTGTAAAGAACGGGCAGCTCTCAGCCAAGGATGGCAAATTCGCGATCGTAGCGGGGCGCTTTAATCACTTCGTCGTAGACGCGCTCGTTGGTGGTGCACAGGATGCAATCACGCGGCTTGGTGGCAGTAGTGATGATGTCACCGTGTTCTGGGCGCCAGGTGCATTTGAAATTCCGCAGCTCACCAGAAAAGTTCTGTCTGCGGGAAAGTTTGATGCTGTCATTTCGCTGGGTGCGGTCATTCGCGGTGCAACTCCGCACTTTGACTACGTGGCGTCGACTGTCGCCCGTGGCATGGCCGATATCGCATGCGATTCGAACATCCCTGTCGCCTTTGGCGTTCTCACAACTGACACCATCGAGCAAGCGATCGAGCGCTCGGGTACCAAGGCGGGCAACAAGGGGTTCGAGGCAGCCATGGCGGCCATCGAGATGCTGGATCTCTTTCGCCAGATTGACGGCTAGGAGCAGAACCGGTGGCAGGTATCCGAACGCGCGCCCGAGGTCAGGCTCTGCAAATGCTCTACGCGCTTGATGTGAGCGGTGGAGCCGAGCCCGATCCATCTGTTGTTGCGACTCGCGAGAGCTTTGATATTGGAGTGGAGGCCGAGGGCAATGCCTTTGCAGAAGGCATCGTGGACAACGCCAGGGAGCATCTGGCGCAGATTGATGAAGAGCTCCAGGGTGCCTCAAAGAACTGGCGTCTCGATCGCATGAGTACGGTTGACCGCAACATCCTGCGACTCGCGACAGCAGAGCTGATGTTTGATCCAAACGTGCCCACCAAGGTTGTGATCAATGAAGCCATCGAACTTGCGAAGCGCTTTGGAGCCACCGAGTCGCCAGCCTTTGTAAACGGCATTCTTGACAGAGTGGCCGCCAAGGTGCGGGAGCAGAAGTAGGGTGAAGCTTCGCTTCATGCCAGCGACGTTGTCGCATTGGGATGAATTGAAGGCTCCAGAGTGTTCACCAGAAGTGGGACCAGGCGACTTGGTGCTGAGCTTTTTCTCAAACGAGCGCCCACTGCATGGGGCTGCAGGGCTTGCCGATTGGCGCTTGTATGGACAGCTCTCTCGTCTCATTACCGCGGGGCATTGCGCTGGTGGCCGTGGAGAGAGTCTCATGATGCCAGCAGGTCCGCGCCTGCCCTTTGAACGCATCTTCCTCTTTGGTCTTGGCGACGGCAAACGCATGAAGGATGCTGAATACTCAAGCTACGTCACCACGATTCGCGCTGCGTTGCGGCTGGCGGGCTCTAAGAACTATTCTGTGCAGCCGCCAGGGCGTGCAACGGGCCTCATTGCGGCGAAACGGGCTGCAGAGCTGTGGCTTGAGCAAAGAGATGCAATCGAGGAGCGGGTCACGTTAATCGATTCTGAAGGGGCCTACAAAGAAATGGGTGACTTGCTCGTAGGCCAGGACGCATGAGCCGTCTGCAGGTCGTGCGATTTGTTGTAGGCGAACGCCACTACGCACTGGATGTGATGGTGGTGAAGGAGGTCGTGGTGCCCAAGGATCCGCAGCCGGTGGTAGGGCAGCCGGCCTTTGTCGAAGGGCTGGTGGAGTTGCGTGGCGAATACGTGCCCCTCATCGACCTGCGGGGCCGTTTTGGCGCTGATGTGCCTTCAAAGGACTGCCGTCTACTGGTTCTCACCTGCCTTCAGCGCGAAATTGCGTTACTTGTAGATAGCGTCGGAGAGGTCCAGTGGATCGAAGCTGCCAGCCTGCGCTCTGCGCCCGTGAATACCAACACGGCGGGATCGCAGGCCGTCGATGCGATCGCTGACATCAATGGCACCATGGTCATGGTTCTGCGCGGTGAGGCTCTGCTTTCGGAGGCAGAGTGGGCCCAAGTACTTCCCCTATAGGGCCTCAGAGCGGGCTAGAGCCGAGTCGTCTTGGCCCCGTGGGATTCAAGACTCGTCTTGCTTCAGATGTGGCATTTAAACGACTCAAGGGAATCGTCTCCGACGAGCAAATCCTAGTCATGCTGAGCAAGAGTATCTTTCGGGCGGGCTTCGTCTGGAAAATCGTCGATGCGAGGTGGCCGACCTCTGTGCCAACTCAGTAAAATTCTGGCTTGCTCAGTGGGGGGAACTCTGCTCAGAAGTCGTCGATTCTGTCGACGAACGTGGGGTAGTCGACAAAGGGGTTGCGGTTTCGCTGAATGCCAAAGATGTCTTCGTTGCGGTTTCGCTCGGCAATATCGACTGGGTCGATCGCATGCCAATCCCGAAGCATGGTTTCCTGCCACGGAACGAGATCGGCTCTGTTGACGGCGGTTTCTGCGCAGCATGAGAATTCACCTTCGTAACGCACGGCCATGTAGAAGTAGATGCGCGCAAAATCGCCCTTGAGCGCATCGGGTGGCTCAAAGCAGGCGCTTCCAGGTTCGGTGCCTGCGACGTTGCACAGACCTCGCTTACTGCCATTTGAGCTTGTGTAGGTTGCGCTGATGACCGGGCCCAGGGGAAGCTGTGAGCGGGTATTGTTCACAAAGCCGTCGGCGGGAATGACCGCGACGAGGTCTTGATGCTGGTTAGGTGCCGTGGCGCCGCCCCACCATGATTTTGGCCAACTGTGTTCTCGATTGAAGCAATCCCCCTCGCGAGTGTAGTTGCCACAGGCTTGCTCCGGCTGCCAACACTTGCTTGAGTAAAAATCGTAGATGCCAGTGCAGCCCTCACGGCCTTGGTCCAGCGCTTGATAGGCATCGTAGAGGGCATCAAAAGAGAGGGAAACGTGATCGGCCGCAAGTTTGCGGTGAAGAGCTCCCACGAGTTCGGGCCCTGTAAGGCCGCTTCCGATATCGGCAAAGTACGCCACGCCGGCTGCTGTTGGCGAGGCGTGCTCAGGCGGCACCGTGGCATCAGCCCCAGCTCCTCCGCCCGCATCGGCTACGGTTCTTACATCATCACGACATGCAGCGGAGGCAGACAGCGCGAGTGCGACGAGTACGACTTGGCGAAACACGGAGCAAGTGTAGCGCGATGTCGTGTCGACTCGATGCGTCCATCCGTCGACGCTTGCGAATTGCCACCCTTCATAGAGAGAGGTAGAGAAAGGCGGGCGGAAAAACGCGCGTACGCACTTCGATATCGCTGGTGGGGCAGGCGGGACTCGAACCCGCACATCCTTACGGATAGGAGATTTTAAGTCTCCCGCGTATACCATTTCGCCACTGCCCCGATTCGGCACCTAGATACCACAGCCAGGTGTGCGCGCAAATGCCTAGTCACGAGCACTCTGCAGGCGTAGCTTAGACCCATGGTCTCGCTTCCTCCAGCCGCAAAACGCGTGCTCTCGATCGCCTTTGTGGCTGCGATGGTCTTCTTTGGCGCCCGAACCTGCCAGGTGGAATCGGCCGATTGTGAATTGGTGTTTCGATTTAAAGAGGCGGCTCCTGGCGGTCTCATGGAATTGCAGGTTCGCCTATTTGAGCGGGGCGATGCGACGGAGCCCATCGGCACCTTCAGCAAGTTCTACGATGGAACCCCAGGCGCGCCGGCTCGTTGGCCATTGGTCATTTCGACGGGGACCTACGTGTTGGAGGGAACAATACGAACTGGCTCGGGAACCTTTCCGTTTGAGCGCGAAATCACCCTGGTGGACGGCGAAGCACTTTCGGTCTATCTCGATCGCTATCTGCGCCAGTCGAGCTAGGCGCTTTGTCGAAGAATCGCAAGCGACTCCACCTGTGATGTGCCAGGCATAAAGTCATATAGGCGCACGCTCTCGACTGTGTAGCCCGCTTCCTTTAGGGCAGCTAGGTCCTTGGCGAGGCTTGCGGGCCCACAGCTGAGGTAGGCGATGACCTTGGGATTTGCCCGAATCAGTAGCTCTCGGCCGCTCTTGCCAAGGCCTTTGCGCGGAGGATCGACGACCACCGCATCGGCACTCGTGAGCATGTCCAGAGGAAGGTTCGTGGCATCGGCCCTCAGAAACTCCAACTGGGACTGCAATCCTGCCTCGGTCGCCGCAGCTCTCGCCGTTGCGATCGCCTCAGAATTACTCTCAACTCCGAGCACACTATAGCCGCGGGCGGCCAGGGCGAATGAAATCGCGCCAACTCCGCAGTAGAGCTCGACCACTCTCGTGCCCGCGGGTAGCGCCAGCCCCTCTGCCAGGTCTGCGAAGGCCTTGGCGGATTGGTGGCGATTGAGTTGCCAGAACGCACCGGGGCCAAGATGGATAGCAACGCCAGATGCATCTTCCTCAATGGTTGATGAGCCGAGAACTGTGGTAATGGCGTCGGTAAGAAGAACTCCGGTGGTTTGATCGTTGTTGCATCTTGAGACGCCCGTGACTTCGGGCTCAGAGTAGATGCGCTCTGCCAGGGCGAGCACGTCATTTTGGGGCATCCCGCTGGTGCAGATGAGAAGCACTGAGACGTCGCCGGAAGCGCCACAGCGAATCGTGGCATAGCGCAAACCCTCGCTGCCTTGCGCGCCCTCCTCGTAGACTCTGGAGCCAAGGGCATTCGCGTGCCTGGCAATCGCTCGGGCCACCTTGGCAATGGCAGGCTCGACGACTTGGCACTCGAGCGTGCTGACAACTTGGTGGCTCCGCGGCTTGTAAGCGCCCAGAAGAATCTCCTCTCCGCGCTTCGCGATCACGTACTTGCCCTTGTTTCGGTAGTGCGTAGCGGGTCCGGGCTCTGGTGGCTGCACACGGGGAGCGCCAGAGAGTCGTGCGTCAAGAGCGGCTTGCACCAAGCGGCACTTCTGCGCTCGTTGTCCTTCGGCGTTGAGATGTTGCCAAGCGCAACCACCGCAGGTGCCAAATGCTGCGCAAGGTGGGAGTGTGCGCGAGGCAGAGACATCGGATGTCCGTTCGGTAATTCGCGCCCAAGCACGTGGCTTGTGTGGGCTTTGATGCTCGATTTCGACCCACGCGCTCTCGCCGGGTAAGAGATCCGAGACCAGAAACTCCATTGATGGGCTCTCTTCTGAGCCGTCCATACGTGAGGACGCAGACGCCACACCAAAGCCGTCTGGAGACAGACCATGGGCAGTCACGTGGTGGCGTTGTTTCGACATGTTGACAGGCTTACAGGCAGCGTATACCAAGCCGGCTCAAATGACTCAATCGAGCACAGATGCGCCAATCGTTGTCGGTCTTTCCGGTGGCGTGGACAGTGCTGTGGCGGCAGCGCTGCTGGTGGAACAAGGGCATCACGTCATTGGCATCACAATGCGGCTCTACGATGCGCAGGGAACCACGGCTGCAAGTGGAAGATGCTGCGGGCCGCGGGACATCACCGATGCGCGGAAGGTGTGCGACGTTCTCGACATTCCGTTCTACGTTGTCGACTTCGCTGATGAGTTTCAGGAGGCGGTCGTCGACGACTTTGTCGACACCTACTTGCGAGGGCACACTCCAAACCCTTGCATTCGCTGCAATCAAAGCATCAAGTTTACTCCGCTGCTGCGACGCGCTCGACAGCTGGGGGCAGAGACACTCGTGACAGGCCACTACGCTCGCATTGAGACCGAAGGCGAGCGCTTGCTCTTGCGTCGTGGGGTCGATCGCCAAAAGGACCAAAGCTATTTTCTCTTCTCAATGCCGACCTCCGAGTTGGCTTCGATTCGGTTCCCTCTTGGCCTTTACGACAAAGACCAGACGCGCAAGATGGCGGAGCGCTTTGGCCTCCCCAATGCGACTAAGAAGGATTCTCAGGAAATTTGCTTTGTGCCGGATGGTGACTATGCTGGCTTTGTCGAAAAGGCTGCCACAAAGCGCGGCCTTAGCTTGCCAATCGCCGGTGATATCGTGACCGAAGACGGAACGGTCGTAGGGCGCCACAAAGGGGTCCATCGCTACACAATCGGGCAACGACGAGGCATTGGCGATGTCAAGCTGGCCGGGGGTGGCCCCGCCTATGTGACTCGCCTCGATGTAGCTGGCAACCGACTGATCGTGGGTTCAGCCGGGGAAGCTCCAGCGCCGCGCTTCACCATCGAAGGAGTTCGCTGGTTTATCGAGGAGCCGGGTGGCGAGCTTGAAACAATGGTCCAGCTTCGGCACCGCGGCACTCCTGTCGCCGCAACGGTGTTCGCGACCGGAGATACGGCGACGGTTCAGCTGCGAGACGATGCGATCGCGGCGCCTGGCCAAGCCGCTGTCTTCTACGATGGAGACACCGTGCAGGGCGGCGGTTGGATTCGCTGAGCCAAGCTATTCGGTGGTCTTCTCGCTGAGTAGGACCAGCGCTCGATTGGTGACCACTTCGCTCGAGAAACTCTCTCGCCAAAGTGGGTTGCTCAGCGCAGCGAGTTTGCGCTCAAAGCCTGCGACTGCCCTGGCGAGGGTCGCCTCTGAATCGGGCGAAGCTGTTGCCTCAAGAAGAAGGTAGTGGGCGTAGACAATCTCTTCTTCGGAGCCCTCGACATAGGTCTGGGTGTCGAGGATCTCCATCGCCTTGGTCGAAAGATCGATGGCTGGCGCCATGTTGCCCAGCCGGTGTTCGGCCTGCGCCTGTCTCGAGAGGGCCATCGCGCGCGCGCCCGATAGTGAGGCTGTGGCCGCTTGCTGGGCCGCTGTGGCCGCGTACTCAATCGCCTTCTCCGCATCGCCGGTGTCGGCTCGTTTGAGCAGAGCTTCCGCCATGCCAATGCCAGCGTTGATGAGAACGTAGGGGGATTTGATTTCGCTGGCGTACTGATAGGCGAGGGTAAGGCGCTCCAATCCAAGCTCGATGTCACCTAGCATGACGGCGTTGAGTCCCGCGTAGATGAGCGAGTCTGCTTCACTCCACCTCGACTTGGTTTCTCGATGAAGACCCAGCGCGCGCTCAAAATAGGTCCTGGCGACCGTGTACTGGCCCACTTCGTTGAGAATAATTCCGCAGACCGAAAGGTTGTCGCCGGCCCGCGCTTGGTCGCCATCGGCCTCGCAGAGACTCACACTTCGCTGAGCGCAACGGATCGCGTCTTCGAACTCACCCAAGCACATGTGAATGACAGCCAAGTGATTGCTTGCAATGCGTTCGAGCCCCGGATCCCGGTTGCGCTGGACCTCGGCGATGATTGGTTCGTAGATCTGCTTGGCGTCGGCGTATCGGGCACGGACCAGAAAATTTCTGGCAAGGCTGATACGGGCTCGCGTCTCATAGCTTCGCACACCGAGTGACTCAAAGATTCCGAGTGCCTCTTCTGCGCGCTGCTGTCCAGCTTCGAAGTTTCCCGTTCGCTCAAGAGCCTCTCCCATGACTCGAAGAGCCTCCCCCTGCATCAGAGGAACAGCAGCGGCCGTGGCGATGTCGTGGGCTCTTTGGGCTCCTTCGATTGCTTGGTCAAGCACGCCTAGGCGCAAGAGTCGTTCGGCCGAGTGCACGACCAGCTCCGCTTCTTCGGCGCTGCCAGACGCACACAAAGGCTCAAGTGAAACCAGATCGGCTCCTTGATGCTCTGGTTCTCCAAGGTCGCGATAGGCCCGTGCACGCCCAAAGTAGGCTTCGCGAAGCAAGTCCTCGCAATGGGCTTTCTGGCCATTGCAGTCACCGAGTACTGCAATGGCTGTGGTGTACGCGTCACGCGCACTGGCGGTCTCAAAGGCGGCGAGGGCGACCCGGCCAGCGCGCAGCCACTGCGTCGCAGAGGCGATGACTTCTCCGCCGAGTTCGAGATGCCTTGCGACGATTGCTGGTGGCTCATCGAGACCAGAGTCGGCACGGAGCGCGAGCAGCTTGCCGAGGTTCGCATGCGTTGTGCGCCGGGGGCTGGCAGAGAGAGAAGAGTAGACGACCTCTTGAATGAGCCCATGTCGAAACGCAAACTCACCGCCCTGGCTTTGAACATCTGCTTGGTTGCTCTGGACCAGCAGCCCCTCTTCAACGAGCTCTTGCAAGTGAGGCCCAACTGCAGAGCCGACGAGTTCTTCGAGAATGCTGGAGCGAAATGTCTCTCCAATCACGGCAGCTCGCTGCAAGACAGCCCGGGTGCGTCGCCGTAACCGGTCGATTCGAGCCACCACGCTGTCTCGAATGGTGGCAGGAGTTGCATCCCAGCCAACTTCCCGAATCGTCCGGCACAGCTCTTCTATGTACAGCGGATTGCCACCAGCGCGGCGAGCGACTTCCGTTGCGCCAGCGTCCTCGAACGACTCGCCAAGACGGTCTTCGATCAAGACGCCTCGTTCGGGTTGTAAGAGTTCTTCTAGTCGGATAACCGCGACCGTCTCCAGCGCCTGGGCACCTTCAAGGTCGTGCCGCGCGCTCAGAACGAAGATACAGGGGAAGTCGCGAGTTTGACGATCGAGTAGATATCTAACAACACCAATGCTGGCGTCATCAGCAAGGTGCACGTTCTCAAGCACGACGACGCTGGGGCGCTCTCCTGCCAGTGTCCGATGCACAAGAGCGATGGTCTCTGCGCAACGTTCACGAAGGGCGGCAGCAGCATCTTCGTTGATGCCCAAAGCGCCATCTCGCAGCTCCATAGCCAGCTCGAAGCTCTGCGTGGCATCGATAAGCTCTTCTTCACTCACGGACTGGCGAAGACAGGAGGCCAGGCCGTGGGCAAGCTGGGCCCGAGCATGCTCACCGCGCCCAGGTGGCAGATTGAGCGCGGCCTGCATGTGCTCAATCGCCAGGCTGAGGGGCGCACCCGATGACTGTGTGGTCGCAGAAATTGCGATGAGCAGTGTCTCGATGGATGTCTCTTCGAGGCGGGCAACAAACTCCGCAATCAACCGACTCTTGCCAATCCCACTGTCACCTTGGATGAGCACTCCTGTGGGCGAGCTGTGCAGAGCGGCTTCCTGGAAACTTTGCCAGAGTTGTTCGAGCTCCTCGGTTCGACCAACAAACCGTCCGCCTCTGTCGCGGAGTGCACGTCTGCGATCATCGTGGCCGCTGGGCCCAGTGAGTTCCAAGACCCGCAGTCGTCGACTTCGATAGCGCCGCGCCGCCAATTCCCGGAATTGAAACTGGGCCGAAGCTACGCGCCCAGCGCCGCCACTGAGCAGGGGACGATAGGGCTCGGCGCCACGCGCCAACTCACGGGCCTCGTTTAGCGCATCGCCGCGAAGCTGATAGGTGTCAGCGCGCCGCTGGGCTACCACACCCGAGCGCGCCGCTGAGCGCAGGCGAATCGGAAGACCTTGGGCATCGGCCGCTCGCGTGAGTTCTCCCGCATCGAGAGCGTAGTGCATTGAGCTTGCAATGTTGTCTTCGCCGGCAAGCTCAAGCCCAAAGATGGCCACCACCTCTTCGTCACTGTGCTCGTGAACCACGGCACCGTGCTTGTACGCAAGGTCGCAGAGCGTGCGGCTCACCTGCAGACGTCGGGACTCATCGCCCCCATCCAATCGCAAGATCGCGATCACAACACGGCGCTTGTCAATAAGACTGGCTAGGGAGAGCGGCGGCTGCTCGATGCTGCCACTGTGATCTTCGAGATCCGAGTCGCTCTCGCCAGAGTCGGTGAGGGCCAGTCGCAGACTTGTTTGGGTTTTCTCGCCAATGAGCGCCTCGGGAATCTTGTTCGCTTCTGTGATTGCCGACGGGAAGAATGCTGGCGCAGGCGCAAGGTCGGTTTGCGTTTGCTCGTCAGGCTCCGGTGCGCAGTGGTCGCGAAGCCAGGTGGAGAGCGCTTGAGCATTGGATTCTTCGGAGAGTTCTCGCCCCGATTGGGCAAGCACGCTCGATATCTCACGGGCAGTTCCGCGTTGCTCGGGATCACGCTGCAGTGCGCGCATGATGGCATTGCAGAGCATCGCTGGCAGATCGGGGCGAATGCTCGCGAGATGGGGTATCTCGAAGTCACGAACAGATTTAAGGATTGCTCTTAGATCTCGCCCAGTAAAAAGCTTACGCCCTGCGAGAAGTTCCCAGGCGAGAATGCCAACAACAAAGACGTCCGAAGCAGCCGTGGGCGAGTCTCCGCGGGTTTGCTCTGGAGACATATAGCGCGGCTTGCCACGGAGGCGCTTTGATGATGGCGCCGCAACAAACCGAGCGCGTGCCACCCCGAAGTCGAGGATCTTCACAAAGCCTTCGCGGCTCAGAAGGACGTTGTGCGGCGAGACATCGCAGTGCACGATGCCAAGGGGAACGCCCTGACGATCCGCTTTGCGATGGGCGTAGTCGAGGCCAGAGGCGACTTCGGATAGTAGGTAGGCTGCGACGGCTGGTGGGAGCCTCTCGCCCGGGCCTAGGGCCTGGAGAGCCGTACGCAAGTCGACGCCTTCAAGAAGCTCCATTGCAAGGTAGAGTTCGCCATCGGCTTTGCCAAAGTCGAAGACCTGTACGATGTTGCGGTGGTTGAGCGTCACGGCGATTCGCGCTTCATCAATGAAGTTGCGAATGAAACGCGCCTCGCTGGCAAACTGAGGTTTGATGCGCTTTAGAGCGAGAACCTTTTCGAAGCCTGCGATGCCGACTGTCTTGGCCATGTAGACCTCGGCCATACCTCCTTGGGCAATCATGCCAAGGATGTGATATTTGCCGAGCCGCTCGGGAGCCATCGCCACAGTCGCGAGTATATAGTGCTCGGGTGGCAAGCGCGCGAGACAAAGCAAGTGGCGGAAGTGAAACTGTGGACCGAGGCGCGCTTGAGGCAGCTTTGGGCCACCGCTTTTCCAATCCGAAGCTGCTGCAGACGGCTTTGACCCACCGCTCCTATGCCAATGAGCACAGCGCTGAGGGCTGCAAAACGAATGAGACGCTGGAGTTTCTCGGTGATGCCGTGCTCGATTTGGTAATCGGCGAGCACTTGATGGAGCGTTTCCCCAAGTTGGGCGAGGGCGACCTGTCGATGACTCGTGCGCAGATGGTTAGTGAGCAGGGACTTTGCCAAGTTGCCAGACCGCTCGACTTGGGTTCATGGCTGCGCCTTGGTCGTGGCGAGGAGCGCACAGGGGGGCGAGAGAAGTCCTCGCTATTGGCGGATGCCCTGGAAGCCGTAATTGCAGCGGTTTACCAGGATGCTGGCTTCGAGGCCGCCAAGGCATTGATTCTCTCGCATTTCGCGCCACTCACTCCGGCAACTCCGGGCCAGCGAACTGACTACAAGACAAAGCTGCAGGAACTTGTGCAACGGGTTCACAAGTCAGCCCCTGTCTACGAACTTGTCGGGGAAGATGGCCCTGACCACGAAAAAGTGTTTGAGGTCGCTGTTATTGTCGATGGCTCCGAGCGAGCGCGCGCGAGCGGGCGCAGTAAAAAGGCCGCAGAGCAGGCCGCGGCCGCCTTGGCCATGGAAGAACTCTCTTCGTAGCAGCTACGCCATGTCCGTTGCGAAGACCAGTCCGCTCAGGAACTTCGCTTCGACCGGGACATCCGTCGCCAGGTCCTTGAACAAGTCGGAGAGTTCGCCAAGCCATGCCGCGGTTAGCGATGCAAGAGAGTCTCGAGCTTCGACGACACCAGCCTCGTCTAAGAGTTCTACCAGTTTTGCTGCGGCAGCATTCCTCTTGTCTGACTGCAGGCCTGCTCCGGAGACCATATCGCGAAACGCATTGAGCTCGCTGCGCTGAAGCGGTGCGGCACTTGGAACCTTGCCCGATGCTGCCCGCAAAAGGGCAGTGCGAGCGAAGTCGTCGAGCTCTGGCCGAGGTTCGGGATGGGCGGCAAGCGCGTTAAGATCCACACCGAGAGCATCCGCAATGGCAACGCGTAAGGCGAGGGCCTTGAGGGCATCGGCGAGTTTGGCAAGGTCATCGCGCGACTCAATAGGTCGCATCTGCGTAGACCCTGGCTCGTCGAGGCACTCAGGATAAAACGGCCGCTTGGATAGAACTGCTTCCAGAATGAGAAGCGTATCGGCATCGGCGCAGATGGCCCGTGGAGCAATCATGCGTGCGAAGCGGGCAAGGCGGAGGCAAAGCGTGTAGCCCACCCGGTGCAGTCGCGTGAGCGAGATGCTGCGAAGAGCTTCGATGGCTCTGTGCTCGTCACCACCGCTGACATACTCAAGTCCGAGAGCGGCCGTTGCCGTCGCATGCAACGTGGCCAATTCGAGCGCTTCCGAGTTGCCCGGGCTCAAGCTGCCTGCCGAAAGCACGCGATTGACAAGGTAGAGCAGGGCACCCTGCATCGCTTCGATTTCCTCGCCATCTTGCAGGGCGTCGAGCGTCTTGGCGAAGAATCCTCGGCCCATGATGGGTTCGATCATCGGGGCCGGCAGATCGCTGGCAATCGGCAGTTCGCTAGGAATCTTGGCCGCACCGAGAAACTCTGCCGTGCCTTCACCGATGCTGACCTGTGCTGGGTCCAGGGGCCGGAAGACCTCCAGGGCCTCGTAGAAGTCGACATACCCCAAGTCCGCCATACGGCCAGAGCGCCAGCGGTAGCTCATCTCCTCAAGGTGCGCTTTGGGTTCTGCTCGCGCCGCCATGAGGGTCATGCGCGCTTCCGTTAGATCGTAGCGGTAGAGGTCCTCAATGATCGAATAGATGAGCTTCACCTGAACTTCGTCCTGGGCGGTGATGACGATCTGAAAGAACGTATCAGGTGTCTCGAAGACATCTCGATCCTCGTTGTCCGGAACCTCTTCGCCGAGGCTCTTGTCGTAGATGATGCAGAGCCGGGCGAGGGTTAGCGCGGTGAGCTCTGGATCCATGCCGTTCCACACCTTGCCAAAGAATTCGAATCCGTTCTCCTGCAGGGCGGCGAGCCAGGGCAAGAACGCTTCGATGGAAGGCAAATCTCGATCCCAGATTTCCATGTCCACACAACCCTGAATCTGCTCCGGGCTGCAGAGTGATAAGAGTTCTACTGAGTCCCCAAGACCCACTTCGGCGATTAGATGGTAGAGGTCGGTAACGGCGAGAGCTTGCACCTTGTCTTCGGCATCGTCGCCAGAAATCAGCGCATCCATGCGCTTGTCGGCCCGAGGGCTGGCAAGTGCGGTGCGAAAGCGGTCGAGGGGCAGGCTTGTCTTGCTAGGTGTGCTCATGGCTGGTCGCTCCCAGGCTGTTGCCACAGGATGCGGACATATACAGCAACAATGCGACCCCGCAAAGGGGAGGCTTGCTTCTGGCGCGCTGCGCCCTGACAATGCGTAGGTGGACGCTCGGCTCTTGGATCCCTTTGCAGGGCAACTCTTGGTGGCTTGCTCCGGCGGAGCCGATTCCCTAGCACTAGCACACCTGGCCGTTCGCGCTGCAACCGAGCAGAGCCGGCCCCTTCCCGTGATTGCCCATATCAACCATGGCTTGCGAGCAGAGGCCAGTGCTGAGGCCGCCGCAGTTCGAGCCTTCGCCAGCACCCTTGGAGCGGTGTGCATCGTGCGTGAGGTGCGCTTGGATTCCAAGGGCGCATCGCTTGAGGCGCGAGCACGCGAGGCACGATATCGAGCGTTGGACGACTGTGCGGCCGAAGTTGGGGCGAATTGGGTTCTCTTTGCGCACACCCTATCGGATCAGGCCGAGACCGTGTTCATGCGCATCGTGCGCGGCACCGGTCTTGTCGGGCTCTCGGGAATGTCGCCGACCCGCGGCAAGTACGCGCGACCGCTTCTCGGCGTCACCCGAGAGGACACCGAGGCGTATTGCAAACAGCACAACCTACAATACACCCACGATCCGATGAATCGAGATCTGCGCTTCACTCGGGTGCGAATTCGACATCGATGGCTTCCTCAATTGCGAGAGGAAAATCCGCGAATTCAAGACGCTCTCTGTGGCTTGGCGGATTCGGCCCGCGATCACCGAGACGTACTCGACTGGGCGGCAGAGACAGCACTTCGCTCGCTCGAGACGGAAACCGGTTTGCAGCTTGGCGCGAGCTTTTCCGAGCTTCCCGACTCGTTGGCAGCCCGAGTGGTGGCTCTGTACACTGAGCGTGGGACCTCTCGGCCCCTGGAGCGCGCCCATGTGGAGGCATTGCTCAAACTCTGCCGATCGCCCACAGGTGGATCCCGGCAGCTGAGCCTTCCCGGTGGAGAGGCAATTCGCGTGTATGACGAGCTTCGTTGGGCTGGGACGGCCGCCGCGACAAAGATCGCGGTTCCGCCTGGCTTTGCAACTCGTCGCTGGCAGTTTGGCGATCGCATGCGCCCAGCCCGGCTCAAGGGACGGTCGCGCAAGCTAAGTGATTTGTTTGCCGACGCTAAGATACCTGCCGCAGAGCGCCCAAACGCCTGGGTTGTGACCTCAGAGGAGGGGGAAATCATCTGGGCGCAGCACATTGGTCATGCACACGGCTGGAGCATTCCGGTAAGGCTCACCCGCTCTGAGGAGCAAGTCCCTGAATAAGCGGCGCAAATCCCTTGCCAGCGGGGCGCGAAGGAATGAAGGTAGCGCGCTGGCACTTACCTGCCAAACCACTACACTTCCGTGGCGGCCTTTCCCCGCACTAACAACTAGGTAGATTCGCTTTGAAACAATCCCATAAAACGATCCTTCTCTGGGTCCTATTGATCCTCATGTTCGTGAGCGTCTATCGACTCTTCACTGGCGATGGCAGCCAAGACGAAGAGAAGAGCGTCAAAGACCTGCAAGCTCTCGTCGCGAGCCCCGAGACCGCCAAGACCATCAAGAAAGTCGTTGTCCAGCCACGGGCAAACGACAGCGCCAAGTACGTTGTTCACTACCAAAGTGGCAGCGCAAAGACGGTTGTTCTTGGGCCCTACAATGGCGCAGGCAACGAGATCACGAAGGCGCTCAATGTGAATGGCGTACCGTGGACCGTTGAGCCGAAAGAGAAGAGCACGTTTTGGGAGTCGCTGATTATCTCGTGGCTTCCAATGATTTTCTTGGTCTTCATCTTTTTCTTTTTCATGAAGCAGCTGCAAGGCGGCGGTGGCAAGGCCATGAACTTCGGCAAGTCAAAGGCACGTCTTCTCACCGAGAATCAGGGAAAGATCACGTTCAAAGACGTTGCAGGCGTCGAAGAAGCCAGGGAGGAAGTCGAAGAGATTA
>JANTGM010000051.1 GCA_024762925.1 Kofleriaceae bacterium
CGCCCGCTGGACAGACTGGCTCTGCCAGTCTTCTTCGTTGTTCCTCGGTCGCTTGCCCCAGCAAACTCCCTCTTCCCGCCTCGCCAGAAAACGAGCTCACTTCGCGATCACGAACCAATGTCCATGGATCCCGCACTAGGGCGAGACCAAGACGAGTCCCTGAGCACTGAGCGCCCATATTCGGCCATAGCGGTCACTCTCGACATCAAGAATGCGGTTCTCTATAAGGCCTCTCTTGGTGTCAAGACGCCGCACCTTCGCACCGTCGTAGACTCCTAGCCCCTTGTCGGTCGCGAGCCACAGTTTGCCATCTTGGCCAATCACAAGGTCATTGATAGAGGTGCGCATGGCTTGTGGGAAGGTCCAACGCTCGCCATTCCACTCCCCAACACCACGACTTGAGGCGGTGTAAACCATGCCGCCACTTGAGCAAACCACCCCCTCAAGGAGCTCCGAGCGCAGGCCATCGGCTTCGATGTACGTCTTGAGATCCTTGCCAACTACGCGAGTGGCTCCCTGCGATGAGGCGAGCCAAACCTCGTTCTCACCGATAAAGCCAATGCCTGTGATGTCGACGGGCACAGGTAGCAGCCCGCGTTTTTCGGCGCCCTCTTCAAAGCTGGCACGGTGATACACAACATAGCCCAGGCTTAGATCCAGCACTGCTACCCCGTATGGAGTCTCTTCCCCACGATCATCAATCGCGCCTAGCGAAACCCATATCTGACCGTCAGGCGCTTGCCGCATCGCCTTAACGCGCACTTGTTTACCAGGCGTGCGGATGTGCATGCCGGGAACTTCTTTCCAAACTCCATCCTCATGGATGCGAAGTGCCAGCGCAGCACCTGCATCCACTGGAGGCTCCTCGTCGTCGAGTCGTTCACCGTTCTGTGGTTCGACAACAAGGTCTGAGGCGTCCACTGCGGCGAGACTAAGAACTCTTCCACCTTCTAGAGCCAAGACCCCAAACACTCGGGCGCTATCATCCACTCGGGAAAATGCTTCACCATCCCAGCGCCACAGCGCATTTGCTTCACCACGAGCTGCTGTCGAGAGATAGCAAAGGTCGCGCGATTGGCACGCCACCGAGAGAACATCGGCGCCAGCAGAAATCTCGCTGCGCCGAAACCAACGACCTGGCCTATCCCCCTGTGCAGCTGTCCACTCCATTGTGCCCAAGCGACCCGCGGCCAAGAAAAGAGAACGCTCATTGGTTGAGACGATGCGAACATCGGGCGGTATCCGAGTGCTCAATGCCTCAAGAACGGGAGAGCCAGAAAACCGCATCTTTGATGCCTTGGCCACCTGTCGAAGCCGAGTCTGCGTCTTGCTTTCCAGTGGGGCTGTCTTGGGTTCGACGCGAAGACGTAGCTGGTAGAGCTTGTCTTTTGCGAGCACAAAGGTGTTCTCAGCGTCGCTCGCAACTCCCAACCAGCGCCCCGAATCCGCGACTCCATCTCGGTCTTCAAAACTCGCGCAGCCGGCGGCACTGGCGAGTGCCAACACTTGCGTTCCTTTCTCCGATGTTGCCAAGACCACAACGTGGGTGTCATCGAAGCGCGCCACTGACGATACAGAGGAATACTCGCAGGACTGGGCAGCTTCCATCGGTCGCGCTACGCCGTCTTGATCGACACGCATAAGGCCGGTCTCGCCGGCAATCCAAAGAGCGCCAAGGCGATCTTGGTACAGGGAATTCACACTGCTCTCGATGCCTGTCTTCGTCCAGCCACTTCCGGGCTGCAGGTAAAACAGCCCCTCTTGAGCACCAATCCACAAGCCACCATCGCGGGCGGGAGCGAGCACGGCATGGGCCAACGTGGCGATTCCGAAAACGCCTGGGGCGGGTGGCAACTCAGAAAAGGTCGAGGTACCCGCTTCGTAGCGGCTGATCCCAGCATCTGTGGCGACCCAAAGCCAATCCCGATCTTGGTCGTAGGCCATGGCAAAGACCTCGGTCCCCGGCAGGCCGTGCTCATGGGTGAGAGGCAAACGCTCCTCCGTTTTCAAGTCCCAGCGGTCAAGACCATCGCCGCTCGTTACGAAGAGGTAGTTTGGCGTGGCAGCAATCGCCCGCACCGGTTGCGCTTCGGTAAACGCCTGGACTCGAACTCGTGCCTTTGGTTTGGGCGCGACAACCTCGGGCTTTTCGCAAGCCAAGAGGCAGAGCCCAAGGAGCGGACTCACCCACCATGCTCTTCTGTTCCAGACTCGTGCTTTGTGATGTAATGGTGCCATGGCAAGCGGTAGACGAGGTGGCCCACCTGACCTAAAGAGTACCCTGGGTTCGCTCCTGCGAACCACCCTTGACCAAGCCTCGGCGGTTCGAGAGGTCGTCGAGCAGCAAACTCGATCCCGCGGTGGCATTCTCGATCAGGCGCTAACCCAACGCAAACGCACGGCAGCATTCGCAAGACTGGGCGAGCAGGTCTACCGCATGGCGCGGCGAGGCGAATTGGGCGAACTGCTCCTCGATCCCGAGATAGGCCTGCGAATTGGCGAATTGGAGCGGCTCGATGATGACAGCTTTGGGGACGACATTCCCCCAGTGAGTTCCGGCCCCGAAGCCGTGAGCAGCGCTGAGTATGCCGCGCGCTTTCAGACCGATCGTGGCGATGAGCCCGGGGCTGGCGAGTACCGAGTGTGGCGTCCAGTGCTACCGGATGACGAGGCGATTGTCGATGTGGACGAGGAGCCCTCTGAGCCCTCTGCTCCTGTCGATGAAGACGTCTCAGCCAAGACGAGCGGCCCCGCGCGCCCATCACGGATGCCAAGGCGCTCGGCGATTCGGCAAGGAGGCGGCATTCGCTTCGCCGACAGAGGGCCAAATCCCGAGGATCCGAACTCGGATGAAGACCTCGCAAGCTATATGCATGACGATGACGTTCCTGAGGAATAGCATCGTCATCACAGCCCTGGCCTATGCTGCGTGCTCCGGTCCCCCCACGACAACCAGCGCGCCTCACGATGCTGCCGTCCAAGACGCTGGGCCCATCGCAGATAGCATGCCGATCAAGCCTGATGGCAGCGCCGACTTCAGTATTGATATGGGGCGGTCGCAGATTGACCTGAGCATTGGTACTGAGATGTTTGCTGTTGACTCATGCGAACTTGATCCGAGCGAGCAGTGCGTTGGTGCTGCTGGTGAGCGCAGTGTCTTGCGATTTTCCGTCGAGACGATCAATTTGGGAGACGCCGACATCTCGCTTGGCCCACCTGGCGACAACCCCAACTACGAGTTTTCCCAATGTCACGGTCACTTTCATTTCCGTGGCTACGCGAGCTATCGCCTTCTTGGAGAATCGGGAACAGAAGTCTTGGTTGGCAGGAAGCAGGCATTTTGCTTGGTTGACTCGGAACCCTACACAGATGAGGCAGCCACAGAACGAACCTACAGCTGCCAAAACCAGGGGCTCTCAGCTGGCTGGGCGGATGTCTATGCGGCAGACCTTCCCTGCCAGTTTCTGGACATCACAGACATCGCAGACGGCGAGTACACGCTTGAAGTCGCTGTCAATCCAGATGGCTTGCTTGGCGAGCACGACCCCACGAACAATCTGGGCAGCATTGCAATTCGCATCGGCGATCCTCATCTCGAGACTCCCACCGAAGCATGCCCAAGCGTTGCGCCTCGCTATCTCGATCGCATTCAGCGGGAATGCGACTGGGACTTTGTAGGCAACTTCGATTGCATCCCAGGAACGCAGACTGGTGCTGGCTGCTCGCAATCCTGTGGCGTTGGCAGCTGTGAAGGCAACGCCATGATTCGCGTTTGTGACGCGGCCTCGGTCAATTGCACAAGTGGCAACGCCCTGGGTTCCAACGACAATCGATGCGGCAGTGCCTGTCCTCTAGCAAGCGGCTTTCTATGCCCTGAGTCTGGGCAGTTGGCCGTCTACGCGGCAGCCTCGGAACATGGACACCCCTACGAGTGCAACGTGGCGATTCGTGCAGGCCCGATTTCGCCATAGATGCTTTGAGGCTCTCACTCCGCCTCGAACTCTCACGAGGACGAGGCTAAGAACATTTCCAATCCGAGCGTCCTAGCAACCTCGCCGACCCTCGTGGCATCAACGACATGAACTCCATTTGGGTCAAACGAAACATCGGTGATGCCAGGGTGTTCTGCTTCCAGGCTCTCGTAGAGTTGCCTTCGACGGCGGGCCCGAGCGCTTGCCTCGGAGACAATTTCGAGTTCTTCTTTGCGCTCGAGGGCCTCGCGAACCATGTTGCGCAAGTTGTTTGCGTCGAAGGGCTTTCGCACAAAGCGATGAACTTCGCCCTCGTTAATGGCTCGGACCGCTGCATCCATGTTGCCCGCGCCAGTGACAAATACGCGAATCATTGCCGGCTGAAGCTCGTGGGCTTTTGCCATGACCTCGTGCCCATTGAGCACGGGCATGTCAATGTCGCAGAGCATGAGGTCGTACTTCTCACGCTCCAACGCTTCGACGGCGAGTTCAGGTTGATCAATGCAGGTTACGTCAAAGGCGCAACGGCGCAACGTTCGACGCAGGCTTGCTAAGACATCTCGGTTGTCATCGACAATGAGGATCTTTGGTGTCTGGGAAGCCTTGCTCATGCTGGCAACCACCTGCGCCATCCCTTGCGCTGCAGGAGTGCAAGCACTCGGTCAAGCTCCGCAATGACGGCGTCTGTGGTTGGATACCGGTCTTCTGGTTTCTTTGCCAGCAGCCGCTCGAGAACCAGCCACAGTTCTTCTGGGATCTCTTCGCTCGAAGCTGTGAAGAGTGGTGGGGGGGGCTCAAGAATGTGTTTCATCACGATGTCACGTGCGGTTTCGCCCTCAAAGGGCACACGTCCACTGACCAATTCGTAGAGTACAACTCCAAACGAATACATATCCGAGCGCGAATCGGTTGGCAGTGCTTGGGCTTGCTCTGGCGCCATGTAATACGGCGTGCCTACAACCATGCCAGGGGGACCATCGGGAACGTCACTCTGATCAATATCGGGAACGGATGCTGCACCAAAGTCCACAACCTTGATTCGCTCTCCTTTGGGTGATTTCTCGACGAATACATTCGAAGGAGAAACGTCTCGATGCACAATGCCAGCAGAGTGAGCGGCTCCCAACGCGGCCGCTACATCGCGCATGAGAACGAGTGCTCTAGTGGGTTCGATTGCGCCCTGCATGTCCATGATGTCGTCGAGGCTGCGGCCGCCGAGAAGCTCCATGACAAGATAGTGACGCCCATCAGAAAAACTCCCAAAGTCGCTAACGTCGACAATGCCATCATGCTGGACCCGAGCGGCTGCGCGCGCTTCTCGAACAAAACGCTTAGCGGCATCGGGATCTTCGCGGAGTACGCCTCCCAATAGCACTTTCATAGCAAACTTCTTGCGGAGTAAGGTGTGTTCGACTAGGTAGACCATGCCCATGCCGCCACGTCCCAAGGTTCGCTCAACACAGTACGGGCCCACGCTGGTTCCCGGCGCGAGAATCTCCGGGTAGTCTTGCCCGCCTGGCTGCTGGGCAACGCTGCTGTCGAGGTCTTCTCCGACATCGTCGAGTACTCGCAACTCGCCAGCCAGACCGCTATCCGTGAGTCGAATGGTGACAAGCAGTTCGAGGTCCGTGTCCCCGACTCGTGCATTGAGCCTGCCGTTTTGCGTTCCTGGCGCCAGCAAATCGAGCCGGGCCAAGAGGGCAAAGCGGGCAAGCACTGCATCGCCAAGCCCCTCTTCAAACTGGGTCGCAACGATTGCCTTGCGGTTCTTCTCCATGGTCACGGTGTGAGAGCCGAGCTCCAGCTCCTCTCCAGACGGCTCAAACCAGACCGTGGTGGCACGTTGCGTTGCCAACGAATACACAATGATATCAACTACGTCGACAGCATTTGGGGACCTTTCCAGGGCCCCCTCAGGCCCGCGGCTCGACGCTTCCATTGCACCACTCACAGGGACACCATCGGCGAATTGCCAAGAAGCTTTACGAGAATGCCTCTCTTACCTACAGACGGGATCGAATGGTGGCTGCGGCAGCGACCTAGAAGCGGTAGCCAAGCCTGGCAAAGGCGGTGAGCATGAGAACCGAGGGCTGGGGAAGCTGAGTGCCCGCAGCATCCGCCGTCACGAGCTTCTGACTTGCGACATTCAACATGCCCATTGCGAACCAGTTGCGCTTTGGCCGATAGAAGATGACGCCCCCTGCGCTAATGCTTGTGGCTTCCGAGGTGCCAAAGCACTCCAAGAAATTGGCTTGCCCGGGACCGCAATTGAGTTGTTGCCTTTGGTCGTTGGATTTTAGGTAGCTCAGGTTTACTTCGAACTCGCCTTTGTTGTCAGCCAAGTCGCGGCTCAGTTCCAGACTCCCAAGCGTGGACTTTGAGCGATCGAGATTCTTGGAGTCCTCTCCCATGACGAGCTCATCGCCAAAGCCTGCACTGCGCGTGACAGAAGCACCAATGCGAAAGTCTTTGTACGATTCGCGATCAACGAGCTGGAGCTGAATGTCCAGCGCTTGTGCCAGTGGCAAAAGAAGGATCGTCTCGTCGGTTTGCACCAGGGCAATCTCTGGTCGACGACGCAGCGTTCCCGAAGCACTTAGCGCAAATCGATTTTGCTTGAAGCTGGCTGTGCCGCCAAGTTCGCCGCTTTCCTGAGCAACCCTAGATACGTACCAGTTGTTTTGCACCAGGGCGGAAGCCATTGGGTCGAGAGGGTCCAAGCGTTGTTGTGCGTGCACATTCAGCGTCTCGGTGTCGACTCGATTGATTCTCGCAAAGAGGCGCGTCGCTGTGGTTGGTCGGTGGCTTGCGCCGATGGAAAGATTGGAAACAGCAGCGTCCTGATTGCCGGCTACATCAAAGACGATGAAGTGATAAATATCGGTCTTGTCGGATTGCTGCCAATAGCCGTTGCTCGTGAGAAAGATTCGATTGCGCTCCGCCAGCCCAGTAGCGATTTCATCACCGCGAGGCAAGATGCCGGCTACACCAATCGAACCGTAGATTCGCTCCCTTCGATAGCTACCGCTGGCACCGGCGACCACAGGCAACAGCCGCTTCGGAGCGGTGGGGTCCATGACCTTATTCTGCACGTTGTAATCTGTGCGAAGGTCGCGCGACCCGCGTCTTGGGTAGAGGCCCGCGAAGCCCATGTACTTCCAGGTCTTGCCCTTGTGTTGCTCGACTTGGACACCGTCAAAACGCACGGAAGCCACTTGGGGCACCACCTGTCGCCCCACCTTCACGTCGTAGTCGCGCATGCGATAGCGAAGATGAGCCTCTCGTAGGTGCAGCTCGTCCCCGCCAAAGGTGCCAGACTGAGCAGCTTCGCACGTGCCGATCGGCAGCGCATCACTGCGAATCCGGCCCTTGCAGCGCTCGATTTGCTTGCGCCCTCGGAAGTCGAGTTTGAAATCGAACTTGCCACCGCTGATGTGCTTCGCGGCGAGTTGCAAACGCAAGTCGGTGAACACTCGATCGGTGGGGCTAGCACTCTCAATCGGTATGGCCGCACCATCGTTGCTACCAGATTCGCTGAAGAAGAAACTCGATGACGTGAGGCTTCCCGACAAGCCAGTCTTTTTCTTATCGGCTTTGCTCTCCCGATCTGCCTCGTAGAATGGTGGCTTAGAGCTGTCGTCTTGCGCTTCTGCGATCGATGGGCAGACGAGCAGGCCTAGGGCGCAAACGGCCAGTGTGCCCCGCATTAGCGACATATCGACTCCCGATTGGTTCCCACTGCATTCGGCGCCCAAGAGTTGGGATTGTGGCACTGAGAGCAACTTGAGTACGCTTGGTGGGCAGCATCTTTCCCTGCAGCCTCGGCCTTGTGACACCCGTAGCAGGTCGCCGAGAGGCCGCCGTAGTTGCCCTCTTGGTGGCAGTCGGCGCATGGCAAGGTGCGATGCAGTCCGGTGAGATTGCAACCAACCTTGGAGTGATTGAAACGAGCTGGAGCAAACGACCACTGGTTGTGGCAAGTGCCGCACCGAGGTGAGAGCGAGTTTCCGTGGATATCGTCTTGTCGGTGGCAGTTGATGCACAAGTTGCCAGAGCCCGCAAGCCGTTGGTTGTTCACGTGGCAGCGATCGCAACTCTGCTGATCGTGCGCCCCTTTCAGATTGAAATCGCCAACATCATGCAGCGCGATGATGTCCGAGAAACTCTGAGTGGTGTGACAGGTCGCGCAGTTTGTTCCAAACTGGCCTTTGTGCACACGGGGTTCGGGGTGACACGCGCCACCTCCAAAGCAGTCCTTTGGCCTAGGCTTGAACGTGACGCTTGGATGACAGTCCGCACAGCGAACTGTTAGGTGTTTGCCGGTGAGCTTGTAGTCACTTTGCGAGTTGTGATCGAAGATGTTCTCGCCGGTCTCGAGGTGACAGTTCTCGCACTTAGTGCCCAGGCGTTTCTTGTGCACATCGTCCTTTGCGTGACAGCCAACGGCAGAGCAGTTGGTCGGCGTCTTCGCAAACTTGCGATTGGGGTGACACTGCACGCATTCCGGAACTCGGTTGTGCAGGCCGAGTAGTGGCCAGTCGGTGTCGTCGGTATGGTCAAAGCGTACGGCCTGCCAGATGCCCGGTTGGTGGCATTTATCGCACTCATCGCCGAGTCTGCCGAGGTGAAGCGAGTCGTCATGGCAGCGCACGCCACACTGCTTTGGCGTGCCATCGTATTCGTCGTTTACGTGGCACTTGACACAATCCACTTTGAGGTGGCCCTTGTCCAGCGGCCATGTTCCGCGAAAGCCATGGATGCCTTTGACGCCCTCCGCTCCCACGCGCTTGGAACCCTCGGTCTTGTGGCATTCCAAACAGGTCTGTACCCGCTTGCCATCTCGCATGACCTTCACGCTCTTCGGCTTGTCGGTGAAGTCGTTGTTGTGAACGTTCTTGTGTTCATGACAGCCCATGCACAGCTTGCCATTGTTCGTCGACTTACTAACGTCTAAGAACTTATCTGGGCGCTTGCCAAGGTGGCACTTGCGGCAAGTTGCACTGGCGTGTTTTCCTCGAAGCGCAAACTTGGTGCGCTTGTCGTGCTTGAAGCGGTTGGGCTTCCAAGAAGATTCAGGGTGGCAGTACTGGCAAGCGGGTGGGCGCCCAAACTCCTTGAATCGTTCTTTGTGGGGGTTGTCGCTGGCATGGCAGGTGGCACATGCACGATCGGGCGCTTTCGAACCAAGCTTCTTGGTGTGGCATTTGTAGCAATTGACTTTGCTATGGGCCCCGCTCAGATCGAACTTGGTTCGAGCCTTGTGGTCGAACTTGTACTTCTTAAGAGAGCGGTCTTTGGGTGAGTGACACCAATCACAACTCTTGCGATCAAAGAGCATGTCTTTGTGGGGCGAGGCGTGACATCCCGAGTTGCCACAGTTACCCGGCTTTGCGCGCTTGAGGTTAAAGCGGGCCTTGGGGTGACACTTTGCGCAGGCCACATCAATGTGGGCGCCCTCTTGGGGAAACTCCGCGTGGCTCTTCTTGTTGTGGTCGAAGTCGAGTCGCGACTTAGGAGGCTTCCAGGAAACCTCCGTATGGCAGCGCTCGCACTGCATAAGCGTCTTGCGATCAAAGCCGTGGGGCTGATCGCGCTTGTGGCAGCTTCCACAGAGCTTGTCTTCGCCAAGGTAGAGGCGACGACCTGCCTTGTTCTTCTTCTTGTGGCAATCCTTGCACTCAAGGACCTTGTGTTTGTCGCGAAGAGGCCAGCCTGCCAGTTTGTGATCGAAGCCCTTTTCCTGGCCCTTGACCGTTCGCCAACCCATCATGTCGAAGCTTCGGCCCTTGTGATCGAGGTGGCAGTCCTCGCAGTTCTTCCCCCTCACTTTGGAGGAGGCGTGGTAGCCCTTGCCGGATCGAATTCGCTTTTTCAGATCGTTGTGGTCGTGACAGTCGAGGCACTTGTTGCTGTCGATGCTCTTGCTGTCGTTGACGTGGCAATCGTTGCAGCTATCTTGGTTATCGAGAGCAGCGTGCTCTTTGGCCAGCGCGCCGGGGCTGGAAGAAAAGAAGTTACTCTGGGCCTGTGCCGAACGCTCTCCGACAAAGCACAGAAGCAAGGCAAGCAACCAAGCTTGGGCAACCGCGAAACGAGCAACGGTAAATCGAGTGCCAAAACGAGTCATAACAACAAGCAAATTTTACAACGACTTTGCAAAGGCCAGGTAAATATGAACCGCAGAGATTGCCGCCATAATGACGCTGAAGGGCACATGCACCTTTTTCCACGAGTGCAATAGCAGCTGGGCGCGCGACGCAAGCACTTTGCGGCGATTAATAAGCATCATTCGCCCTGTGCGCCGTGCAAGCTCAGAGCAGGCCTCTTTAGAGATGCCACCGCCTGAGAACACCCGTTTGCGGTGCATCCACCGCCCTGGTCGTCGGAGGTCTTCGAGAATCACCCAAACAAATGAGCGAAGCATTCCCGCATTGGCAGCAATGTGCTCGGCAAGCTCTCTGTGCGGATTCAAGATGGCATCGCTCTCGGCGACCGCGTGGGGAAACTGTGCTCGCAGGCTTCGCATTGCGCGCTGGTGATCGAGTTCTTCGAGTTCGCGTCCATTGAGAAGATCGGGAACCTGCGTGTAGAGATAGCGGCCAATCACACCAGAGATGAAGACGATGATCATGCTCCAAAAGGCCGCAGAGACCCAGTTGTCGAGCTTAAAGCCAGTGTGCAAGACAATGAAGGCAGGCCCCATCGTTCCCGACATCAAGTGAAAGTCGAACCACATGGTATTGCTGGCGATCTTGCGGAAACTCTTCATGCGCCGAAGCGGCACGTAGAGGATGGCCAAGAGCATGAGCCCGGTTCCGACATAGCCACAATTGACCGCGAGGTCTGTGCCTGCGCGGAAGCCCACCTTCATCTCGGCGATGACTGGTTCAAGACCTTCTGCGCGCAGCAGCACGTATTGAAGCGAGCTTGTTGGCCTGTACATGCGAAGCATGATTTCGGCCATGGCAAGGAAGAAGGCTGTGAGGGATATGCCCCACATGAGCACAGGAGCAAGCCGGTTGCGCTTGGTCTTTGCCATGCCTGCATCGCGCACCCCAATCCCCTCGGTAAAGGGCTCGATGGGAAGAATCTCGCGATGATCGAAATTCGAATCCATGTCCTGAACCATCCCAGCAGCGGCCTGAGCCGCAGGCGAGCGCTCTTGGAATAATTCGTAGGCACTCACCTCGATGAGCGAGCCTGTAGGACACGCCGAGACGCAAGCTTGCGTGGAGTAGCTGTAGCAGTGATCGCACTTGTTCGCGATGCGACGAGCCCGTGCCACCCTGCCCTTGCCGGGACCAAAATTCAGTGAGCCATCCTCGTCGAGGCGGAGTTTGAAATCCTCACGATAGGTTGGGTTGCTCGAATCCGAGACGTCGACCATCTCAATCGATTCAAATGGGCAACTCTGTGCACAAAGCGTGCAGCCTACGCATGTCGATTCGTTGATGACGACTTCGCGAATCTCGGGATCAAATCGAATGGAGTCGTAATCACAAGGTGTGATGCAACGCTGATCGGTGCAGGTTCGGCACGAGAAGACGAAGTCAAGCATGCCCAGCTGATAGCCACCAAGGGTGAGCCGGCGTGCCCCGTAACGCTCTTCGCAGGCCTGCTCACACTGCTTGCAGTCGATGCAGGTATCGAGCTGCCGGACCCGAACCATTTCACCAGAGACGCTAATGCCATGGCGAATGAAGAAATCCAGAATCTCCTGCTTGACGCCCAGGATGTTGTGTAGGCGTTCACGCCCCACCTCAATGGCAAGCCGCAAGCGATCTTCAAAGAACGGAAACTGCACTGCCAACTCTGCAGACATTTCATGAGACATGGAAATGACCACGGTCGGCTCGACGGCGAAAAAGGCAACATCCCCCTGAGTCCCTTGAGCGAGAGAGGCAGAGTTGAAGAGGTCACCACGCATGAAGGTTGCGAGGTTCTTGCGGGCAACGCGAGAGAGTGGCGGCGGCTGCAAGGCAGAGAGGTCATTGCGCTCCTTCTCCGTCATCTGCTCAAACTCGATTTGCGCCTGCTTGCGCTCGGCAATCTTGTTCGGATCGAACACAGCGACCGCGACCTGTCCCGAGGCAACCATCATGATTCGCGGACCGATTTGCGGCGTGGCAACGTCCTGGGGGTCGGCGACAAAGACATCGCGATCAAAGACTTGCCGAGTCACGCCCCCAAGAACCACCGCCCGCCAAAGGGACTCGTTCGGAATTCCGTCGAAGACGGGCATCTGCCGCAGATCACGATAGGCCTGCTGTGTCTCTGGCGAGTTCTCGCCTGGATTGCCCTGGGGTTGATTCATCAAGTTTTGAGACCGCTGAGAGTATCTGCTGACGGCTTGCGCCTGGCTGCACCAACGCATGGTGCGGTATGCTGCGAGCACGTCGTACGCTCGGCGACAGTTTCGGCCGAATTACTCTTGCTTTCAAGATGTTAAGCCGGTTTCTAGGCGCAATCAACGAATCCGTTCTGAGACCATCGTGAAGCGAATTTGGCCCCACCTCCTCTTGCCCACCCTTGTTCCGCTGTTGGGATTTGGAAATATGGCAAATGCCAAAGAAACAAACTCTTTCGTGGCGCCACCCCAAAGTGAGGTTCATTTGGCGATTGGCCCTGTGATGGCCGGAATTGCGCGCAGTGAAGGCTGGGATACCCAGGTAGGTGGCGAATTGCATCTCGTTCGTCTCAACCCCTCAGATCGACTTGCTGCGATCGGCGAGGCATTTGGAGCACTCACGTTTGCTAGCGATGAGACAATTCGCCTCTACCTCGACTCATACGTTGGGCTCAAAGTCACCGCAGATCTCACGGTTGGGGTGGCATTGGCTCCCGTGATCGATCTCCATCCAAATCGGCGATCGATCTTTGGGGCACAAGCAACAGCCTGGTTGCACGCGGGCATTGCCCCCTATGTCTCGGCCTCGCGCATGTGGGGCTTGGGTGCTTCCAACAAGGCCGAGTTCTCGATTGGCCTGCGTATCCCCTTCTCAGTTGCCAACTTCTAGTGCCCAAGAGCCGGCATGTTGCAAAAAATAGCACCGAGTCATCGCCAGCTGCACCCCCTTGTGCAGAGTGCTAGTATTTGCCTTTCGCATTTGCCGGTGAGAGGCGGACCATGAAGGGGGAGCAATGCCACAACTAAGTATTCTCGTCGTCGACGATGACCAAGAAGTTCGTGAATTCCTTAAGGACTTTCTTGAGGGAGAAGGGTATGCCGTCTCGCTTTTGAGCGACCCAACGGAAGCTGTCACATCGTTGAAAGCGAACCAGTATCACCTTGTCATCCTTGATCTCATGATGCCCAAGCTCTCTGGGATCGATCTCTTGGCGCAGATCCGACAGATAGACGATGACGTCGCAATCATCATTCTCACGGGGCATCCAAGTCTCGAGACCGCGACCACTTCGATTGAGTTGGAGGTTTCCGCCTACATTCGCAAGCCATTCGCGCCTCAGGAGTTCCGCGAAGCAATTGAGCGGATTGCAAAGAAGAAAGGGCTGCATCTCTCACGAGAGGAAGAGCTGCACTCCACGATTGGTCGCACGATTCGCGAACTGCGAAAAGAGCGTAGCCTCACGCTCAAACAAATGTCGCGCCGCACGGATCTCAGTGTATCGCTACTCTCGCAGATCGAGCGAGCTGAATCGTCTGCGTCGGTTTCATCGCTGTTCAAGGTATCGACCGCCCTAGATGTGAGCATCACAGAACTATTCGGAAGCTACTAGGGACGCGCAGCCTGTTCGGCTCGTTCACGCATGGTTGCAATGGTCTTGGACCAGTCATCGCTCTTGAAGATTCCACTGCCAGAGACAATGACGTTGGCGCCTGCGCTCGCAACACGATGAACGTTGTCGACTTTGATACCGCCATCCACCTCGATATCTAGCTCCAAGCCCCTCGATACTGCTCGCTCTCGCAGTCGCTCGATCTTTGGCAGGCACAACTCGATGAAGCTCTGGCCGCCGAACCCTGGATTCACGGTCATGATGAGCACCATGTCCAAGTCTTCAAGGACACAGTCCACTGCATCAATGCTAGTGGCAGGGTTGAGTGCCACGGAAGCACGTGCACCCTGCGTTTTTATCTTCTGGATTGTGCCGTGGAGGTGAGTCACAGCTTCGGCATGCACGCTCACGATGTCGGCGCCCGCCACAATGTAGTCCTCTAGGTAAAGTTCTGCATTGCGAATCATGAGATGCACATCGAGGGGAATCCTGCTCGCGGCCTTGGCGGCTTTCACAATCATCGGCCCGATGGTGAGATTGGGAACAAAGTGTCCATCCATCACATCGACATGCAAGAGGTCCGCGCCAGCATTGGACATGGCTTCAATGTCCGCGGCCAGTCGGCCAAAGTCGGCAGATAGAATCGAAGGAGCAATCTGAATCGAAGACGTCACGGAGCCGACGCTAGCATGGCCACATGGCTCCGAGGTTCCTAGCGTCGGCGCATTCGAGCAGCGTAAAAGGCGTCCTGAGAGCTCTTGTGGGGCCATGAGGAGAAGGTCCCATCCTCGGATAGAAGCGAAGACCAGTCAGGATCGCTTTCGGACTTGGACGTTGGTGGCGCCATCTCAAACTCGGGGTGGCGAGCGAGAAAGTCGGCAATCTGCTCTGGACCTTCGGCACTCGTAAAGGTGCAAACGCTGTAGAGCAAGATGCCTCCGGGTTTTAGGCAGCGAGCCACAGCGTCGAGGAGACGCGATTGCAGCGCCACGATCTCAACAATCTGTGGGCGCTTGTCGGGCCCCCACTTGGCTTCAGGATGTCGCCGCAACACACCCAATCCGCTGCATGGAGCGTCGAGCATGACCAAATCGTAATCCGGGGCGAGCTTGGCATCTTCGCGCGTGGCGTCGGCAACCAGTGGCGAAACGCCTTCGAGCCCGAGGCGCTTCACCGAGTCGTGCAACAGGCCAATCTTTCTCTTGCTCAAGTCCACAGCATCGATATGTAGCGAGAGGGGCAACTCGGCGAGGTGCGTGGTCTTGCCGCCAACGCCTGCACAAGCGTCGAGAACGCGCCAACCTTGCTCAGCTTCTGCCATAGCACCAATGAGCTGCGCTGCCTGATCTTGTACAGTCCAAAGGCCTTCAGAAAAACTCTGAGAGTGCTCTGGAGAACCGAGACCGGCAACGTCGATTGCCCAGGGGTATACGCTAGACAAGGAACAGCGGGCGCCCTCGCCTTGCTCAAGACGTTCGATCAAATCCTCTACCGTGGTGCGCCGGCGGTTCACGCGCAAGCTCAGCGGCGCAACCTCCTGCATGCCGGCAGCAACGTCTGGGAACTGGTCCTCGCCAACCCGATCGAGCAGCAAATCCGCGAGCCACTCGGGAAGGGAGTTTCGCTCCATGACACTCGCCTTGTCTGAGCCTTGGGAAAGCTCCGGTTCGCCTTCTCGGCCAAGCTTGCGCAACAGTCCGTTGGCGAAACCTCCAAGCTTCGGCCCTCCGACTCGCCGCACCTCGGTAACGGCATCATCCACAGCGGCGTGGTCTGGAATTCGCTCGAGGAAGAGCAGCTGATAGGCGGCAACACGCAATGCCAGCAGCGCGGCAGGTGGCAGCTTGCTGAGCCCTTTGTGAGCGTATGAAGCGAGCGCCCGATCGAGCCGACTCCGATGTCGGAGAACTCCATAGGTAATTTCCGTAGCCAGGCGACGGTCCTTTTCCCCCAGACGGGAGCGCTGCATCTCCGCGGAGAGTGCGAGCGTTGCGTACGACCCGGCCTCAACGCGGGCAAGTACTCTCCGTGCAACCACTCGCGCCGAAGGTCCTTGCGCGCTCATGCGGGGTCTTTCGGCGACAACGAGCTACCGGGCTCAAGACGCCTACCTCGAGCAAATGCCGCGGCGGCCATTCGAGTTTTCCCCGGGGCTTGCACCTCGGCAACCAAGATCGCGCCGGTCTTGCACGCGATGACCATGCCCTTGTCATCGTAGGAGAGAACGGTGCCAGGCGCGCCCTCACCATCACAGGCTTTCGCACCGAAGAGCTTCAGGTTGCCTCCTGCGATGGGAGTGAAGGCTCCAGGCCATGGATCGAGCCCACGCATGCGGCAGGCCAACGACTCGGCATCAAGGGTCCAGTCGACGAGGCCATCCTGCTTCTTGAGCATGGGGGCGTGGCTGGCACCATGCTCCGATTGCGCCTTTGGGACGAGTGCGCCCGCTTCTATTCCTTGCAACGCTTCGAGAATTGCGCTGGCTCCAAGTGGAGCGAGACGCGCAAAGAGACTCCCCGCCGTATCGTCTTCCAGGATCGGCTCTGTGCGACGCAAAAGCACGGGCCCAGTGTCCATGCCCTCATCAAGCTGCATAATGGAGATACCGGTTTGGGTTTCTCCGTCGATGACAGCCCATTGAATCGGAGCAGCACCGCGGTACTTGGGCAGTAGAGACCCGTGGATATTGATGCATCCGTGAGGAAACGCTTCGAGCACAGAGAGTGGCAGAATTTTTCCGTAGGCAACAACCACCGCCACATCGGCTCTTGCTGCTTGAATCTTTGCCAGAAACTCTGGGGTGCGCGCCGACTTGGATTGCAACACCTCAATCCCTGCCGCATCGGCCATCACCTTAACGGGCGGAGGACGGAGTTTCTTCTTTCGCCCCGATGGTTTGTCTGGTTGCGTGACGACAAGGCAAACGTCGTGGGAAGCAATCAGTGCCTCAAGTGCCGGCAGGGCAAAATCCGGTGTCCCCATGAAAACGATGCGCATGAATCCCTATCGAAGGTTGGCCCTGTACTTACTTCGAATCTGATCATCACTCAAGACAAGGTATGCCTCTTCGATGACTGCACCGATTTCTTCGAGCTGCGCCCGAAGCTCGTCTTGCAGCGCTGCAGGAAAACTCTCAAAGCTAAAGTGTCGCAAGGCCGACTCGTAGGCGCGCCGAATCTCGAACCCACTGGCATCGGGACGTACTCCCAGCAGCTGAAAGTAGTCCGCATCCTGAACCAGAAGATGCTTGGCGCGAACGCGCTGCCTATCGATGGCAAGGTCGGTTTCTCCGACCAGGTAGCCGGCAGCCGAAGAGCGCTCGTCGCGCAACTCACTAGAGCGATCCACCAGCTCGGCGACTCCAAGACACACCCATGCATAAGCCAACTGCGCAACCCGCAGCCCTTGAAGCTCGCTCTCTGCACGCACATCGTGCAGGGTGTGCTCGCCATCAAAAAGCCGCTGCGCTTCGGACTCGGGGCCCGAGAGGTCAGCCGCCGCAATGGTACTGAGCTGCTCGTCGACTTTTGTATTGATCAGAACTTGCCCCATCCCACCGAGACACGCCTCAAGGCGCTGTCGATCGTACTTGCGGCGAATGCCCTCGACGATCAGCGCTGCAGGGTGGCTTGAGAGGCGGATTCGCTCGTTGATGGTGTGCTCTGGTAGTGCGTCGTAGTTCCCATCGGTCCAAGCAAAAACCGAGTAGACGATGTCCTCAAGGTGTTGCCGTACGGCGGGCAAGAGTTCGCGCGGCTTTAGGTGCCCCTGATCCACCAGCACTTCACCGAGTCTTCGCCCGGACGCTTTTACGTGTTCACGACAGTCCGCGAGTTGCTGGCTGTTGATCTTGCCTTGCCGAAGCAGGAGTTCCCCCATGCGATCCGCCTCTTCGGTCGACGATGCAAAGACAATGCGCCCAACGTCAAACTGCAGCCGTTTCTCTTCTTGATCGCGAACAAGTACGAGTGCTCCGGAAAACCCCCGTCGCCACAGGCGTGCGAGCAAAGCAGCAATGTCATCTGCGCCTGTGCCGAGATTGCCAACGAGAGCCTGCCCCCCAGCACGGTTGCCCGGGTGGGGCTTGGTGTACGAAGAGCCCGACCCCGGCTCACGGGCCATGGTGATGTCCGAATCGCTCGTCCCGGTTCCCGTACCGGGATGGCTACCGTCGTCAATGGGCTCAGGAGTCCCCGCTGCTGCGATTTCCCCCAAGTCGATTTCGGTGTGCATTGCATTGACGGGTGAGATGGAGGCAGTGCGCTCCTCATCGCCTTGCCCAGGAAAAAGCCGCTCCGCCATTGCCGACATTTTCATACGCAACTGCCGAGCAAAGTCACCACCGCCTGGCGGCTCCGGCTCACCCGCGTCTTCAGAAGAAGTCTTATCTACAGAATCGAGCTCATCTAGGTCCACATCGAGTGTTTCGCCGGGAAGCACTTCATCAAGCAGCGCCTTCGATGCCGCGCTGAGTGGCCCAGGCCCATCGTGTTCCTCTCCCAAAACTGCCGTGGGCTCCCGCATTGGGCGAAGAATGGCCGTCTGGTCGGCTGCGTGAGCATTTTGGGCCTCGTCCCGCAGCCCAGATGCTTGAGTCTCTCCAGACGATACTCGAGATGCATCTTGGGGTTGGGGCCCATCCAGACCTGCTCGAGCGTCTTCGGAAGCGGTTTCTCCAGTCCCATTCTCTACAGGCTTTGTCACCCTGGCCATGTCGGCGGCTGATGCAACGGAGGTTGGTGCGGTTGCGAATTCGTCACTCCCCAGGCTGTCCATCGCATCGAGAACAAAGCTCTCGATGGCTTGGTCCATCGCTGCGCTCATCCGCGCACCAGTGGCTTTCGCTCCACAGTGGCGCACAGCGGCCGCCAAATCCGATGACAAGAAGGGCTTGCGCAAGACACGCTCGAAGTGGGGGTTCTTGGCAGCTTCGGTAGCAGCGATACTCTCAGCCTCGCCAAGTATTAGGACGACAGGAGCTGGCCTGCCGTAGTGCCCTGAACGAATGGCGGCAGCCAGCGAGGGAACATCGCCCTCAGCCAAGCCAGCAACCATGATTACGACATCTGGCGCGGCCTCTTCGAAGACATCCAGAGTGTCATCACCGCCGGCTCCCACGAGCGGCTTGGGAAGTCCGTGCTCCTCAAGTGCCCGAACGACTTCATCGGCGTTGTCGGCGTGACTAACCAGCAGCAGTCTTGGTGTTCCACTCCCCAATACCTTCCCAAAATTACTACAGCGCGGAGACTGGATCCACGTCGATGGCAACGCGCACACCGACGGGTGGGTCATTGCTCGCCAAGAGTGCTCGTACCGTGGCCCGCAGGGTGTTGCGCTCCGGCGCTTGCAGCCAAAGATGCCAGCGCGTCTTCCCCTTGAGTTTTGCCAGCGGCGCCTCAGCAGGACCAAGCACCGAGACCCCATGCGCAATCCCGGCTTTGCGTGCCGCGTCGGAGAGCCGCCGAGCCTGGCGAATCACCGCGCTGGCATTGGCCCCATCGAGTCGGATGGCCACCAGGTAGCCATGGGGGGGGTAGCCAAGATCGGCGCGGTCTCGAACCTCACCTGCATAAAAGGCATCAAAGTCGTGCTGGGCGGCGGTTCGAATCGCCAAGGCATCACAGCGATAGCTCTGAATCAGAACGCGGCCATTCTTCTCGCCTCGCCCTGCCCGGCCCGCAACCTGTGTGAGAAGCTGAAACGTCTTTTCGCTGGCGCGGAAATCGGGGAGAGAGAGACCTGTGTCTGCGCAGAGCACACCGACAAGCGTGACTCCGGGAAAATCGTGCCCCTTGGTAACCATCTGCGTGCCCACCAAGATGTCCACCTCCCGCCGAGCGACTCGCCCAAGTACGGTTTGAATGGCGGCCCCACTGGCCACATCGCGATCGAGGCGGTCCACCGTGGCATTCGGAAAGCGCGATGCCACTGCCTCAGTAATTTTCTCAGTTCCAAACCCCCGGCGAGATATGGCATCTGGAGCTTCGCACTCGGGACAAGTATGAGGCAGCGCTTCTTCGTGTGCACAGTAGTGACACATGAGTCGTTCGCGAAACCGATGATAGGTGAGCGAGACGGAGCAGCTTCGACAGCGAAATGCGTGGCCACAGGCAGTGCACATCACGAAGGTGTCAAAGCCGCGTCGATTGAGAAAGAGAATGACCTGGTCGCCCTCGTGGAGCGCCTCTTCGATTGCAGTCGCCAACGGTGCCGTCAACATCGAGTCTTTGTCGGGCTTGTTGCGACGCAGGTCCACGAGCTCAACGGCCGGCAAGGGCCGACCTGTGGCTCGCTTGGGAAGAGCGAGCAGCTCAAGCCGCCCCACTTCGGTGCCACGGAACGACTCGAGCGAGGGAGTCGCCGAACCCAACACACAAACGGCGCCGGCTTTCTTGGCACGCACCAGGGCAACGTCTCTCGCGTGGTAGCGCACGCCTTCTTCCTGCTTGAAGGAAGAGTCGTGCTCCTCGTCAACCACAATCATGCCGACATTCTCAATCGGAGCAAAGATGGCGGAGCGGGCTCCAAGCGCAATTCGAGCCTTGCCCTCCCGCAAACGATGCCATTCATCGTAGCGCTCGCGAATGGTAAGAGCGCTGTGCAACACCGCCACCTCGGGCCCAAATCGCGCCCGAAATCGCGCCGCGAGTTGTGGCGTTAGGGAAATTTCTGGCACCAGAACAATCGCGTTCTTGCCTGCGCGCAAACACTCGGCAATGCTCTGCAGGTACACTTCGGTCTTGCCACTGCCCGTGATGCCGTAGAGCAGAAAGCCCGCATACGTCCCAGTCCGCATCTGCTCGGTGATATCTGATACGGCGGTTTCCTGTGACGCGTTGAGTTCAAGCGCGGTGACTGGGGCGACCATGCCCTCAGTACGACTCTCAGACTTTTCCCAAGCATCGCTTCGCACAACCCGGTCACCGAGTTCGACGAGTCCAGCGTTTTTGAGTGCGCGCAAGTGCGTGGAGGCGCGAGCATTGACAGCCTTGAGAGCTTCGACATCGGCCGTTCCTCCGCTCGCCACAAGCGCATTGAGCACCGCAAGCCGCGCTTTTGAGCGGGCGAGCCCAGCCAGGTCTTCGCTCGTGATGTCCCGCACAAGCGTCGCGACTCGCACTCGCTTATCCTTGATGCGTGCCTTGCCAGAGACGAGTGAGTAGGTGGCAAGGCCTGCTTCCACCAGCTGGGCGATGTCAGTGGCCCGTGTGCGGCCCTTCATGAGCGTGCGTTGGGCAACCGGTCCTTCCGAGGAGGCCAAGGCGCTAAGAAGCGCCAACTGTGGCCGCGGGAGGGCGCCTCCCTGGCCCGCAAATGCCGCCCTCCCCGCTTCGGTTAGCTCAACCTGCTGGTCGGCGGTGATCGAGGTTCCTGGCGGTAGAGCGGCTCGAAGCGCCTCTCCTGGCGGTGATTCGTAGTAGGCCGCAATCCACTGACACAACTCCAAAACCGCAGGCACGATCATCGGCTGAGGATCGAGCAGTGCATAGAGCTCCTTTATGCGCGTCACCCCTGATGGCGGCGCATCCATCTCCCCCACAACCACGCCTGTGACGCCTCGATTGCCAAAGGGAACCAGCACTCGTGCTCCAATCAGCTTCCTGTCGGCCAGCCGCTCTGGCACCGCATAGCTGTAAGTCCCCGGCACCGGAAGCTGGACCGCAACATCGGCAAATCGAGGCATTCGCGGGCCAGTGTACCGAAAGGCCCTGACGAAAAGCGCCAACAGGACTCAGCACTGGCATTTGCCCGTGATCATGTGATCAAAAATCAGACCTGCGACTCTTCGAGATTCGCATCAATAAGTGCCTGCATGAGTGCAAGGAGCGGTTTGCGAAGCTCGTTGCGTTTGAGGGCAAAAGCCAAGTTTGCATGCAAAAAGCCAAGCTTGTCACCGGCGTCATAGCGCTGGCCCTCGATCGGAATTGCGAAGAGTCCTGGCCCATCGGTTACAAGCGCCCGCATTGCATCAGTGAGCTGAATCTCTCCACCGTGACCACGCTCGGTTGACTCAAGGGCCGGCCAGATTTCTGGTGGCAATACATAGCGGCCGATAATCGCCATACGTGATGGAGCGGTTCCAGGTGGCGGCTTCTCAACCATCTCGGTGACGCGTATGAAGCCCCGCTCATCGAGCTCCCCCGCAACAATGCCGTACTTGTGCTCTTGGCCCTCTTCTACTTCCATGACCGCGACAACACCAGCACCTCCACAATCGGCGTATGCCTTTGTGAGTTGCGCGATGCCGGGATTCTCTCCGCCATCAAAGAGGTCATCGGCGAGAAGCACCGCGACTGGCTCCTCGCCAACCGCATCTTTCGCACAGAGGACAGCATGGCCAAGGCCCAAGGGTTGCTTCTGTCGCACGGAGAGGATCTGAGCCAGCTCTGCCACCTTGCTGAGCACCACCAGCTCGTCGGTCTTGCCCCGCTCTGCAAGTGTGTGCTCAAGCTCGTAAGCATGGTCAAAGTGCTCCTCAATGGCGCTCTTGTGGCGTCCATTGACGAGCACAACCTGCTCGATTCCCCCGCGTACTGCCTCCTCAATGACCAACTGAATTGTTGGTACATCGACGATGGGCAGCATCTCTTTGGGGACAGCCTTGCTCGCGGGCAGGAATCGAGTTCCCAGACCCGCAGCCGGAATCACCGCTTTTTTTACCGCCTTCGTCACAAGCTATGGGCAGGCACCACCACCCAGAGTCAGTCCACCATCGGTTGGTAGAACAACGATTCCAGGAGGGTTGTCCACGCCATCATCAGTTGCGTCGAAGAAGTCGTAGTGCATGACACCCGTAAAGGTTCCGTAGCACTGTCCAGCCGTCACCGTGTGACATGCAATGTCTTCGTTGGCCTGAAGTGGAGTTGCTCCATTGACCAGAGTGAACGCGCTGAAGGCCTCGGCACACGCTGGCGTGTTGCCCGCAGCCACCGTGGCCGCAGCGATACTCACAAGAACTCCCTCGTACTGTGCGTCCGAAGCCAAGTCGGCGATTGCAATACCATCAAGTATTGTTGGCGTGACCACAGCCCCTGTGTCGTCTTCGATCTCGACGTTGGTGAGCTCGGTGAGAGTGCCATTGAACTCATCGAGGTTGCCAACGACAGTGACCGTCCGTCCAACAACGATGCTGGCCGGAAGTGCATCTCCCGAGCCTGGGCGGAAGACATAGAGCCCATTGAGCGCTGCCGCGCCGCCTGCGTCCTGAATCCAGAACTTGCGGTTGTCTTGAGAAACAGCGGTTACGACGACATCCGTGAGACGAATACGAGTGTTCTCCTCGATGGTGCCGTTCTGCGCCTCAACCACCGTTGTGTCGATGGTGCATGCCGGGACTGCTTCTTGGCAGCTGAAGTCTGCGCAATCGGTGAAGCCGTTTTGATCGTTGTCCAAATCGTCCATGCACAACTCTGCGGTGTCCTCTGGCGGCAGACAGGAGTCTCCCGATGCATCAAGCACAATATCCGATGCCTGCCGTGGCAGAACTTTGTAGTTGAAGAAGTAGTCGTTGATACCGGTGATGCTCGCGTAGCAATCGCCTTCAACACCTGTGAGGTCGGTAAGAGAACCACCGACGCGGTATGGCCCAGTGATGTTCATCTCCTTGAGCGTGTCATCGCTGGTGCTAACCCCAAACGCGTCACCAAGAGCGCGAACTCCCTCAAGGGTAATGAGAACCCCCTCCCACTTCTCAGCCTCTGCGTCGTCTGCGGCAAGATCAAATGCACTGACAACCTCAGGTGCGGGTACGGTGCCATCACCAACCTTGGTGATGCTGATCGTTCCCCCATCGGCTGGAGCGACTTCGGTGAGCGTCCGGCCTGAGGTATCGGAATTGAGTGCGAATTCATCCTTCACGCCACCATCAACATTCACGATGTCGCCCACTGAGAGTGAAGACGACGTGGCTGCTGGTACAAAGACAAGCACGCCAGAGAATGGCCCACCCGCTTCTTCTTGAACGTAGACACTTCCCGTGCGGCCACCAAAGGTATCAATCCCCGTCACAATGACGTTGCGAAGAGATACTGAGCTACCCACTGGGGTGTCATCGTTTTGCACGTCGTAGATGGAGGTTGACGCACCAGGCGCGGCATCAAAAACCGGTCCTGGACCACTGTCAGCAGCTCCGTTTCCATCATCGCCGCCATCGTCGCGGCAAGCGGTTGAAAGGCTCGTAAGAGAAAGACCAAGAACAGCGGTGAGTACAAATCGGTTAAGCATGCAGATAAGACCTTTTGGGGGTTAGTAGGAATTGTGGGCGCACCTTACTTAGGAACGCGCGGAATGACAGTAGAAAAGCGAGACATCTCAGAACTCGTGCAAACGACAAAAGCCCGCCAATTGGCGGGCCTTGATGCCTGGACTAGATTTCGAGTGCTTACAAGCGTCGAAAAACGAGTTCAGGAAAGATCGCTACCACCTGTGCTCATCGTCACGACACTTGGGTCACGACAAGCACTCGTGAAAACAACGAACCTTACGCTGATGGACCAACAAGCTCGATCATAGCCATCGGCGCAGCGTCACCCTTGCGGGTTCGCGTCTTGATGACGCGTGTGTAGCCGCCAGGTCGACCGGCCATAGTCGGAGCAACCTCGTGGAACAGGTGGCGAAGCGCGTCATGATCCTTGAGGACACGACCCGCCATGCGCTTTGCATGCATGACTTCAAGGCGCTCGTCCCGGCTAAGGCTCTCTGCGTCCTTGGCACAGAGCTCGTTTACTTTGACGCTCCAGTTGATGGTCTTTTCGGCGATGCCGCGAAGCTCCTTAGCCTTGGCTTCGGTAGTTTCGATTCGACCGTGTGTGACGAGAGAGGAAACCATGTTCGAAAACATCGCTTTGCGATGTGACGAGTTACGGTTGAGCTTCCGTCCTGATTTGCGATGGCGCATATTCTTTAATCCTAATTGTCGTTAGCGGTGGCGGCGAGACTACTTCTTGAGAGGAGTCGTGCCGGGCCAGTTGTCGAGCTTCATGCCGAGGCTAAGCCCCATCTCTGCGAGAATCTCTTTGATCTCTTTGAGCGACTTACGGCCGAAGTTCTTGGTCTTGAGCATCTCTTGCTCGGTCTTGAGAACCAACTCACCAATGTACTTGATGTTGGCGTTCTGAAGGCAGTTTGCAGATCGAACGGAAAGCTCGAGCTCGTCGACTGTGCGCCAAAGGTTCTCGTTGAGCTTCTCTTGCTCTTCGTTGACTTGAGGTTCGGCAGGCTCTGCAGTCTCCTCAAAGTTGATGAAGATATTGAGCTGCTCTTTGAGGATCTTCGCTGAGAATGCGACTGCGTCCTCAGGTGTCACCGAACCGTTGGTCCAGACTTCGAGTGCAAGCTTGTCGTAGTCGGTCTGCTGGCCAACGCGAGCATCCGTTACCGCGAAGTTCACTTTGGTGATTGGAGAGAAGAGCGAATCGATGGGAATCATCGAAACGTCTAGGTTGGAGCGTGGGTGCGCCTCAGAAGGTACGTAGCCACGACCTGTGCCAATGAGAAGCTCACAGTCGAGCTTGCCACCAGAGAGCATTGCGATGTGCTGCTCGGGGTTGAGAACTTCAACGCCAGCAACGGTTTGAATGTCGGCAGCTGTCACAGGGCCGTTGCCCTCTTTGACGATGCGGACCGTGTACTCTTTGGCCTCGTCAACGCGAAGCAGCACCTCTTTGAGGTTCAAGATGATGTCGGTGACATCCTCAGAAACATCGGGAAGAGACGTGAACTCGTGAAGAGCGCCATTGAGCTTGACGTGTGTGATGGCTGCGCCCTGAAGGGACGAGAGCAAGATGCGACGAAGGCAGTTGCCAAGTGTCGTTCCGTAGCCACGCTCAAGCGGTTCGCAGCTGAATTTACCGTAGGTCTCAGCCCGCTCGACAATGTCGAGGGTGCGTGGGCGAATGAGCCCCCGCCAGTTGCGAGCCATAAACTCGCTAGCCATGTTGATGTCTTCCGTGCCCGCCGCTGGATCGACTGGTGGCTGTGCAGGGGCTGCAGACTCTGGATTGACAGGCGGCTGTGGTGGAATGGTGGTTTCCATAGTTTCTCCGATGACTTCGCGAGCGTGTAAATTGAGTTAAGAAGAAGTAGTAGACTACTTCGAGTAGAGTTCGATGATGAGATGCTCTCGAATCGGCATCGTCACGTCATCGCGAGCAGGAAGAGCCTTGACGGTTGCTTTGAAAGCATCTGCCTCGAGGCTAATCCAACCAGGGACACCACGTCGCTCGACGACACCAAGTGCCTCGATGATGCGAGTGATCTTGCGAGACTTCTCACGAACCTCAACCACGTCATTGGCGCGAATCAGGTAGGAAGGGATGTTGACCTTGCGGCCATTGACGGTGAAGTGACCGTGACGAACGAGCTGACGTGCTTCTGCGTGGTCGCTCACAAAGCCCATCCGGTACACAACGTTGTCGAGGCGGCGCTCGAGAAGCTGAATGAGGTTGTCACCAGTGACACCCTTCATGCGGGATGCTTTGTAGTAGTAGCCACGGAATTGCTTCTCAGCTACGCCATAGATTCGCTTTACCTTTTGCTTCTCGCGAAGCTGCTCACCATAGTCGGAGCGACGTCGGCGGCGAGCCTGGCCGTGTTGTCCGGGTGGGTAAGAGCGGCGCTCATAGCCGCATTTATCAGTGTAGCAACGCTCACCTTTGAGGAACAATTTCATGTCCTCACGGCGGCAAAGGCGACAGACGGGTCCGATGTATCTAGCCATAAGTCTCTCTCGAATCAGACGCGACGGCGCTTAGGAGGCCGACATCCATTGTGGGGGATTGGGGTTACGTCGCGGATCAAGCTCACCTTGAAACCAGCGCTTTGCAGAGCACGAATCGCGGACTCTCGTCCCGAACCTGGCCCCTTGATGTACACCTGAACGGTACGCATGCCGTGCTCTTGCGCCTTGCGGGCAGCAGTCTCAGCCGCGAGCTGTGCGGCAAAAGGCGTCGACTTGCGTGAGCCCTTGAAACCGCAGCCACCAGCAGAGCCCCAGGAGATAACGTTTCCCGAGACATCGGTGATGGTGACGATGGTGTTGTTGAAGGTTGCTGCAATGTGAGCAATCCCCGTTTGAATGTTCTTTTTGACCTTTTTCTTGGTCTGCTTCTTTGGATTCGCCATGCGCTTTTCCTCGCAATTAGCCTAAAGGCTATTTGCCGCCCTTCTTGACTGCCATGCGCTTTGGACCCTTGCGAGTACGAGCGTTGGTGTGAGTTCGTTGCCCTCGGACAGGAAGGCCTTTGCGATGCCGAAGGCCTCGGTAGCAACCAAGGTCCATAAGACGCTTCTTGTTCATGTTGACTTCGCGGCGAAGGTCACCCTCAACCGTGTACTCATTTTCAAGTACATCTCGAATGCGACGAACTTCGTTCTCGTCGATGTCATCAGACTTCTTGTCACCAGAGACATCAGCCTTGGTGAGGATGTCGTTCGATGTCTTGCGACCGATTCCGTAAATGTAAGTTAGTGCGATTTCCATCCGCTTATTGCGGGGAAGGTCGATTCCTGCGATTCGTGCCATAAATGTTCTCCGTAGTCCGAGGACTATCCTTGACGCTGCTTGTGACGAGCGACCTCGCAGATCACGCGAATAACTCCACTGCGCTTAATCACTTTGCACTTGGGGCAAATCTTTTTGACTGAGGCTCTAACTTTCATAACGATCTCTTGAGGTGGTCTGTGGCTTTGTCTTCTTTGAAGACGGGTTGGTGACAACGAAATACTAGGGGACTAGTTGCTAAGGAGAGCCTGGCGAAGGTGCTGCTTGCGTTAGGACCCAGGGCCCGTTGTCGGTAATTGCTATGGTGTGTTCGAAATGCGCAGACATACTGCGGTCTTTGGTAAGTGCCGTCCACTCATCGTCTAGCACTTCGACGTGTTGGGCTCCGGCGTTTACCATAGGTTCTATCGCGATCACAAGGCCGCTTTTTATGCGTTTTCCATGCCCCGATCGCCCGTAGTTTGGGACCGGTGGATCCTCGTGCATCTGGCGTCCAACCCCATGCCCGACAAAGTCCTTAACCACCGAGTATCCCTGCGCTTCTGCCCAGTTTTGGACCGCCGCACCAATGTCTCCAAGGCGGTTGCCCGGATAGCACATTTCGATGGCCTTCTCGAGAGACTCACGCGTGGTGTCCACGAGTTTCTGCTTTTCCGGGGTGGTCTTGCCACCAACCACAATGGTCCTGGCCGAGTCCCCACAATAGCCATCGAGATACGAGCCAAAGTCGATACCAATAATGTCACCTTCTGCAAGCACCTCATCTTCGCGAGGAATCCCGTGAACGATGACCTCATTTACCGAGGTGCAGAGAACTGCCGGATACCCCTGGTAGCCAAGGAAGGCACTCTTGACCTTGAGGCGGCCAATGCCATCGGCGGCCACGCGGTCAAGGTCCGCGGTTGTTGCGCCTGGCACTGCAGCAGCACAGACATCATCGAGGATCTCGGACACGGCAAGCCCCGCCGCACGGAGTTTGAGAATCTCGTCCCGCGACTTGTACTTGATGCGCATGGTTCGTCCGAGCACCACTAGTTCAGCTCAGCAGAGCTCAAGACGATTGCAGCACAGGATAACATCGGACTCGGTTAGCCCTTACGAGAGGTGCTGCGACCGCGGATGCGAGGCCCTTTGGGACCCGTGAAGCCATCGTAGTTTCGTGTGATCAGATGGGATTCAACTTGTTGCACGGTGTCAAGAGCAACACCCACGATGATGAGAAGCGCGGTTCCACCAAAGATGCCGGTGAACGAAACTGGCACTCCGAAGCCCTTCTGAAGAAGAACAGGCATAATGCACACAGCGGACAAATAGGCAGCGCCACCACAAGTTATGCGGCTGAGGACGCGGTCGATGTACTCAGCAGTTTTCTTACCTGGTCTGATGCCTGGAACAAAGCCTCCACCCTTCTTGAGGTTCTCTGCAACATCAACGGGGTTGAACGTCACGGCCGTGTAGAAAAAGGTGAAGAAAACGATCATACCGACATAGACAACGTTGTACCGCCAGTCGGTTGGTTGCATTGCCGCGGAGAACTGCTGCATCCAAGGAGTGTCGATCATGTTCGCCATTTGCGCAGGGAACATGAGAATCGAAGAAGCAAAGATGGGTGGGATAACGCCAGAGACGTTGATCTTGAGAGGCAAGTGACTCTGGGTGCCGCCATACATCTTTCGCCCCACCATCCGCTTTGTGTACTGCACAGGGATTCGCCTGTGTGCGCGTTCAAAGAAGCATACAGCGGCAATGGTGCCGCCCACAGAGAGCAGCATGAGGATGAGGCTGAGAAGGTCAAACTCGCCCATGGAGCTGAGCGTGACGACCTGGGAAATTGCGTCGGGAAGACCAGCAACAATGCCGGCAAAGATGATCAGAGAAATTCCGTTGCCAATGCCGCGCTCGGTGATTTGCTCGCCAAGCCACATGATGAATGCGGTGCCCGTTGTGAGCGTGAGCATGGTGAGCAAGCGGAAGGACCAACCTGGGTCAGCCACAACTTCAGCACCGGAGAATCCCCCGCCACCACCGCGTCCAAGACCCTCGAGCCATGATGCAATAAAGAACGACTGAACAAGCGAGAGACCAATCGTTCCGTAGCGGGTGTATTGGTTGATTTTGCGGCGACCAGATTCGCCTTCTTTGTTGAGTTGATCGAGCTTAGGCACAACCACCGTCATCAACTGAATAATGATGGATGCACTAATGTAGGGCATGATGCCCAACGCGAAAATCGACAACTGCTCGAGCGCGCCACCTGAGAACATGTTGAACATGCCTAGGAAGGAGCCTGAGCCACCTGTCGAGATGAGGTTTTGCATCTCGACCCGGTTGACACCGGGAACAGAGATGAAAATACCCACGCGATATACCGCGAGCAACGAGAGCGTAAAGAAGATGCGCTTTCGGAGTTCGGGGACTTTTCCGATGTTGGATATACCTGCCACGTAGAACCTTGAGAAGGTAAGAGAAGTACTAGCTCACAGCTTCAAAGGAGTTGAAGATCGGGCTAGCGAGGGGGACTTAGCATAAAGAAGCGGGGTTGGCACCCCAGGAGTCCCTCATAAAGAGGATCCCGGCATACTCAACCCCGTCTTTTGGACGCGTCTGTCGAAGAGCCGAAGCTATTCGGCAGCAGCTTCGGCCTTGCCAGGTTTCCACGGCACAACTGTGACGCTTCCACCAGCCGCCTCAATCTTGGCAACAGCGCTCTTCGAGAAGCGATGTGCTGTTACGTTGAGAGCCTTGGTGACATCACCGTGACCGAGAACCTTGACGATCTTTGCGTTCTTGGGGACCAGGCCAGCTTGGCGAAGCATGTCCACGTCAACGTTGCCTTCAAAGCGCTCAGAGAGCAGGTTCACGTTGATTGGATGAGCTTCCGTGCGAAACGGGTTTTTGAAGCCACGCTTTGGAAGACGCTTGATGAGTGGCATCTGACCACCCTCGAATCCGGGGGCAGCCATGTGGTGACCGGAACGAGCCTTCTGGCCCTTCATTCCGCGACCGGAGGTCTTGCCAGTTCCGCTACCGCGACCGCGACCAACGCGCTTGGGTTTCTTGGTGGCTCCGGGATTCGGAGACAGACTGTGTAGAGTAGTGCCCATTACGATTCTCTTTACTCGACCGCTTCTGCGGTAACGAGGTGGCTAACTTTGCGAATCATTCCACGAATCGCAGGAGTGTCTTGCAGCGTAGAGGACTTGTTGATGCCGCGCAGACCGAGCCCCTTCAGAAGAAGGCGCTGGGGCTTTGGGCGACCAATGCCGCTGCGTACTTGAGTTACTTTGATTTTGAGAGCCATGATTTGTCCTAGCCTTGGAGGCCGAGCTCCTCGATGGAACGGCCGCGCTTCTTTGCGACCTCAGCAGCCGACGTCAGCATGCGAAGTGCCGCGATGGTGCCATGGATGACATTGTGCTGGTTGGAGGTACCAAGCGACTTAGTAAGGATGTCTGTAACACCAGCAACCTCAAGCACGGGACGAACAGCCCCACCCGCAATCACACCAGTACCAGGAGCTGCTGGACGGAGAAGAACGCGTGCTGCACCAAAGACACCGATTACCTCGTGAGGAATCGTTCCGTTGACAAGAGGAACCTTGAACAGGTTGTTCTTGGCGCGCTCGTTGCCTTTGCGGATTGCCTCTGGAACTTCTTTGGCTTTGCCGAGAGCAGCGCCAACGTGTCCGTTTAGGTCGCCAACAACAACAAGTGCTGAGAAGGAAAAGCGACGGCCGCCCTTAACAACTTTTGCAACGCGGTTGATGTAGACAACGCGGTCGACGAGCTCGCCAACTTCTTTTGAATCAATAGCCATTTAGAACTCCAGCCCGCCTTCGCGAGCGCCTTCGGCGACCGCTTTGACGCGACCGTGGTAGATAAACCCGTTGCGGTCGAACACGACTGCTTTGACCTGCTTCTCCTGAAGCTTCTTAGCGACAATCTCGCCAACCATCTTGGCGACTTCAGACTTGTCCTTGCCCTCAGTGCCGCCCCTGAGGCCAGCGTCGAGGTCTGAGGCAGCTGCCAGAGTTACTTGGTTCACATCATCAATCGCCTGTGCGTAGATGTGTGCGTTCGAGCGGTAGACAGAGAGGCGAGGCCGCTCTGGTGTACCGCTGATGCGCTTGCGCTGTGTGTACTTACGACGTTGGCGAGTGCGCGCCTTAGGATTACGAATCTTGGTGTGTGCCATGGGTCTAACCTGCCGCCTTGCCAGCCTTGCGGATAATGCGTTCCTCAAGGTATTTGACGCCTTTGCCCTTGTAGGGTTCTGGCGGCCTGAAACTGCGGATTTTGGCAGCGGAAGCCCCTAGAAGCTGCTTGTCGATGCCAGTGAGAATGATGATGTTCTTGTCGACCTTCGCTGAGATACCAGCTGGAAGGTCGTAAACGACTGGATGCGAGTAGCCGAGTTGCAGGGTCATTTTCTGACCAGACACCTCAGCACGGTAACCAACACCATTGATTTCGAGACGACGCTCAAAGCCTTGGCTGACACCGTGCACCATGTTGGCAACGAGAGCCCGCATAAGGCCGTGAGCCGCACGTGCGGGACGGCTGTTGTGAGCTCGCTCAAAGACGATTTTTCCTTCGTCATCCTTGATGTTCACAAACGGATTGCTTTTGAGTTCAAGGGAACCTTTGGGCCCCTTAACAGTGATTACGTGCCCAAGCGTTACATCAACGCCCTTAGGGACGTTGACTGGGGCATTTCCAATACGAGACATAGTGTTGGCCTACCAGACTTCGCAGAGGACCTCACCACCGACGCCGAGCTCGCGAGCTTTGCGGTCAGTCATGAGACCTTTGGAGGTTGAGAGAATCGCTACACCAAGACCATTGCGGACCTTGGGCAACTCGGCTGCCCCAACGTAGCGACGTTGTCCTGGCTTCGAGATACGCTTGATGCCAGTGATCGCGTTGTTGTGACGATTGTCGTAGCGCAGGGTGACAGAAATGCTGCCCTGCACAGAATCATTGCTATTCGAAACAGCGTCGAGGAAGCCCTCGTCCTTGAGAATCTCAGCGAGGCGAAGTTTGACGTTGGAGCGCGGACACTCCACAGCAACCTTGCGGGCCATGATGCCGTTGCGAATGCGAGTAAGGAAATCAGCAATAGGATCGGTCATTGACATAATATTCGCTCCTACCAGCTCGACTTAATGACGCCTGGAAGGTCTCCCTTGAGAGCCAGGCTACGGAAACAAAGGCGGCACATGTGAAACTTGCGCATGTAAGCGCGAGGTCGGCCACAGAGAGGACAGCGATTCTTCTCGCGGACCTTGAACTTGTGCTTCTTTGGAAGCATTTTGACTAAGCGACTCATGCTTGCTCTCCTTGAGCGGCTACTGGTCCCATGTTGCGGAATGGCATGCCCAGGTGCTTGAGAAGTGACCGAGCTTCTGCGTCTGTGTTGGCGCTGGTCACCATGGCGATGTTGAGGCCCTTGATACTATCGACCTTGTCGTAGTCAACCTCTGGGAAAATAATCTGCTCTTTAACACCAACGGAGTAGTTTCCACGACCATCAAAAGCCTTGTCAGAAACACCACGAAAGTCTCGAACGCGCGGAAGAGCAACGCTCACGAAGCGCTCCAAGAATTCCCACATGGCATCTCGGCGAAGAGTAACCATGCAGCCAATCTTTTGGCCCTTGCGAAGTTTGAAGGTTGCGATGTCCTTCTTGGCGCGAGTAACGACAGGCGCGCGGCCTGTGATGGCGCGAAGCTCGTCGACAGCGCTAACCATGAGCTTGGGCTCACCGGCGGCGCGGCCAAGCCCCATGTTCAGTGTGATTTTTACGAGCTTGGGCACCTCCATGACGTTTCCATACTTGAATTCGTCTTGGAGCTTGGCCTTCACAGACTCGTTGTACATGCGCTTGAGCCGCGGGGCTGGGCGCGTTTCTGTAGTTTCAGACATTGGGCTTCTCTTTCAGCGTGATCACATTCCCGGGTTGGGGAACGTGGTGTCACACTTGACGCATACTCGTTGTTTGTTGCCGGCGTCGTCGACATTTACTTTGCTGCGAACAGCGCGGGAGCAGGACTCACACCATAGTGAGACATTGGACATGGCGATGGTTCCTTCGATGTCTTTGATGCCACCTTGAGGGTCCTTTTGGGACGCCTTGACGTGCTTCTTGATCATCATGACCTTCTCGATCTCCACGCGATTCTTCTTGAGAAGAACGCGCTTGACCTTGCCTTGCTTGCCCTTTTCGCGCCCCTTGGTCACGACGACATTGTCGCCTCGTTTGATGTGAGCCATTAGAGGACCTCCGGAGCCAATGACACGATTTTCATGAAACGCTTAGCGCGAAGTTCACGAGCAACCGGTCCAAAGATACGAGTGCCAACAGGCTCACGCTCTTTATTGATGAGAACAGCAGAGTTGCCGTCAAATCGGATGTAGCTGCCATCGATGCGCGAAATCTCTTTCTTGGTGCGCACGATAACAGCCTGGGCAATATCGCCCTTCTTGACTTTGCCGCCCGGCATAGCCTCGCGAACTGAGCAGACGATAATGTCGCCTACAGACGCGTAGCGGCGCTTAGAACCACCGAGAACCTTGATGCAAAAGAGCTTCTTAGCGCCCGAGTTGTCGGCTACGTCGAGTACTGAACAGGTCTGGATCATAGCTGTTCCCTCGCCTTCTCGATGGTGCGAACTACGCGCCAACGCTTGGTCTTCGAGTATGGCCGAGAGGCGATAAGCTCGACAACGTCACCGTTGTTGCAGTTGTTGTTCTCGTCGTGTGCGCGGTACTTGACCTTGCGGTTCACGAACTTGTGGAAGTGCTTGTCACGGATACGGCGAATCACCGTAACCACCACCGTCTTGTCCATTGCAGCGGATGTCACCACCCCCTGAATGACGCGGCGGTTGCCGCGAGAGTCTTCGGCCCCTTTGGCCTGATTTTCTTCTGTCGTCGTCACGTTCCTATGCTTCCTGGCTGGCGGTACCAGCCGTATCTAGCTTGCGTGCATGCATCACCGTCATGATGCGGGCAACCTCGCGGCGCTTAGCACGCAAGACTAGTGGGTTCTCAAGTTGGTTGGTGTAGTTGCCAAGACGCATCCGGAAGTACTCATCTCGAGCACGACCAAGAGCCTCGTTTAGTTCGTCGTCTGGCAGGTCGCGGAGGGCAGCGATAGCTTCTGATTTTTTAGACATTAGAGTGCTGACTCCCGAGAAATGACCTGAGTGTTCAGGGGCAGTTTGTGGTGAGCGTTGGTGAACGCTTTGCGAGCCAGGGCCTCATCGACACCCTCGAGCTCGAACATCACGCGGCCTGGCTTGACGACGGCCACGTAGCCCTCGTTGCCACCCTTACCTTTACCCATGCGAGTCTCGGCAGGCTTCTTCGTAATCGGTTTGTCTGGAAAGACTCGGATGTAGAGTTTTCCCATACGACGAACCGTACGAGTGATGGCAATACGAGCTGCCTCGATTTGCCGAGAGGTTAGGTACCCAGGTTGGGTTGCTTGAAGACCGAAGTCGCCGAAGGAAACATCACTGCCCCCCTTGGCTTCGCCGCGCATGCGGCCCTTCTGCATCTTGCGAAATTTCGTACGCTTAGGCTGTAACATCGTCTTTTAGTCCTTAGCGGGCCTTAGGCCTGCTGCCCTCGTTGAGAGTTGCGCTGAGGAAGAACCTCGCCGTGGAAGATCCAGCACTTCACGCCGATGACGCCGTGAGTAGTAGATGCCTCGGTGAAGCCGTAGTCGATATCAGCGCGGAGAGTGTGAAGAGGAACACGTCCCTCTCGATACCACTCGCGACGACCCATCTCAGCTCCGCCAAGTCGGCCGCCACAATTGACGCGGATGCCTTTGGCACCAAACTTCATGGCAGTTTGGACAGCCTTCTTCATCGCGCGTCGGAACGCAATTCGTCGCTCAAGCTGTGTTGCAATATTCTCAGCAACGAGCTGTGCATTGGTCTCGGCCTTGCGGACCTCAACGATGTTCAAGAAGACTTCGCTCGTGGTGAGCTTTTGAATGTCTGCCTTGAGCTGCTCAACACCAGCACCACGCTTGCCGATGACGATACCAGGACGAGCGGTGTAGATGTTGATCTTGCACTTGGTAGCAGCGCGCTCTACGTCGATGTAGCTAACGCCTGCGTGCTGGAGCTTCTTCTTGATGTACCTCTTAAGCTTAATGTCCTCGTGGAGCCACTTGGAGTAGTTCTTCTCCTCGTACCACTTAGATGACCAAGTCTTGATGACACCGAGTCTAAATCCGATTGGATGTGTTTTTTGACCCATTACTTATTCTCCGTCGCTAACGACCACAGTGAGGTGGCTTGAGCGGTGGTTGATTCGGTTGGCGCGACCCATTGCTCGAGGCATGAATCGTTTCGTCATGCGTCCGCCATCAACCATGATGGTCTTGATGACAAGAGTGTCGAGGTCTGCGGTGCCACCAGATTTGTCCTCTGCGTTGGCTGCTGCCGAGGTCACGGCCTTGGCGATGATGCCGGCTGCTTTCTTCGGCATGAATCCGAGCTGAGTAAGGGCCTCCCCTACTTGCTGACCACGCACCTGATTGGCAACCACACGCATTTTGCGTGGGGACATGCTGATTTGGCGAATTATTGCTTTGGCTTCCATGCTGTCTATCTCGCGTATGAATGACTGCGCCAACCAACCGACCCAATTGGACCGATTTAGTTTGGGAGGCGCTGTCTATCAGAAATTGCGGCGGGCGACTACCTCTTCTTCTTTTTATCGCCGCCCGGCGCTCGGTAGGTACGTGTTGGGGAGAACTCGCCCATCTTGTGACCAACCATGTTTTCAGTAATGTAGACAGGAATGAACTTCTTGCCGTTGTGGATTGCGAAGGTGAGGCCGATCATGTCAGGCGTCACCGTAGATCGCCTGGACCAGGTCTTGATGACCTTCTTGGATGGACCATCACCAGCTTGAGCAGCGGTGACCTTCTTTTCGAGGTGCGAGTCCACGAATGGACCTTTTTTAATTGAACGAGGCATTCTCTATTCCTTAAGTCCCAGCCGCTATTTCTTGCCGCGACGGCGAACGATGTACTTGTCAGTGCGCTTGTTTTGACGGGTTCGGTAACCCTTGGTTGGCTTGCCCCAAGGAGTACAAGGATGACGACCACCGGCCGAACGACCCTCGCCACCACCCATTGGGTGATCCACGGGGTTCATGGTCACACCGCGGTTGTGAGGACGGCGTCCCTTCCAACGGGTGCGGCCAGCTTTGCCCCAAACGATGTTCTTGTGCTCAGAGTTGCCAACGACACCAACCGTCGCGCGACAGTCGAGTTGGACTTTGCGCATCTCGCCGGAAGGCATGCGGAGCGTCGCCCACTTACCCTCTTTTGCCATCAGGGTGATGGAGATGCCTGCGGAGCGGCCAATTTTGGCGCCGCCACCGACCTGGAGCTCCACAGCGTGGATTTGCGTACCAGTCGGGATGAAACGCAGTGGAAGAGCGTTTCCGGGCTTGAGGTCGGCGGATTTTGCCGAGATGACCTCTGCACCAACCTCTAGGTTGGCTGGAGCCAGGATGTACGACTTTTCGCCGTCTGCGTAGTGAAGAAGAGCAATACGAGCGGAGCGGTTCGGATCGTATTCGATGGCAACGACCTTGGCGGGAACGCCGGTCTTGTTGCGCTTGAAATCGATCTTGCGGTAACGCTGCTTGTGTCCACCACCGCGGAAACGCGAGGTGATACGCCCGTTGTTGTTTCGGCCGCCAGTAGAGGTCTTCTTCTCTAGAAGTGACTTCTCGGGCTTGCCCTTGGTCACGGTGGAGAAGTCTTGGCTGGTCATGCCACGACGACCATTGGAGGTCGGCTTGTATCGTTTAATAGCCATCGGTTCTAGACTCCCTCGTAGAATTCGATGTTGTCGCCAGCCTTGAGCGTGACGATGGCTTTTTTGAAGCCTGGGCGCCAACCGGTGCTACGACCGACTCGCTTGGTTCTGCCGCGAACGATCATGGTGTGAACGTCGGTGACCTTCACTTTCCACAACTCCTGAACGGCGTTGCGAATCTGGATCTTGTTGGCGTCTTTTGCGACTTCGAAAACCACCTTCTGGCCGAAGTTTGACTCTTCGCCGAAGGCAATACCGGTGCCTCCAGTCTCGCGGAGAGTTGTGCTCTTCTCGGTGAGCAACGGTCGCTTGATAATAGTCTGTGCGGGGATCATCGTCTTTCCTTAAGAGCGCAGGGCCTCGGTGACTTTAGCCACGCTCTCCTTGGTCATGACCAAGGTTGGGTGATTGAGAACGTCGTACACATTCAAGCCCTCGGGTGCGAGCCACTTGGAACGAGCCAAGTTGCGTGCGCCGCGGATGAGCAGCTCATTGTCAACGACGTCGACGATGAGGGCCTTGTTGTCCGGCTGGGCACATCCCAGAGCGGCAAGGGTGTTCGCTACATTCTTGGTTTTTCCGTCTGCGGTGAACTGGTCGAGAACGACCAATTTGTCCTCTGCTAGACGCAAACTGAGTGCCGAACGCAGAGCTTTGCGCCGTGCCTTACGAGGCATCGAGTACGCATAGCTGCGAGGCTTGGGACCAAAGGTGGTTCCGCCACCGCGCCAGATGGGAGACTTGGCATCGCCAGAACGAGCACGGCCTGTGCCCTTCTGCTTCCAAGGCTTCTGGTTGGTTGCGCGGATTTCACCACGGGTCTTGGTTGAGGCATTTCCGCTGCGCTTCTTGGCGCGCTGCCACTTCACAACCTCCCACAGGAGGTGCTCATTCATCTTCTCGGCAAAGATGCTGTCGTCAAGCTCGAGAGAGCCGACAGCCTTACCTGAGACGTCTTTCATTTCGACACTAGCCATCAGTCGATCCTTAGTTGGTGCGGATTTCGACGTTGACGCCGGCCGAAAGGTCCAGCTTCATGAGAGCGTCGAGAGTCTGCTGAGTTGGCTCAACAATGTCGAGCAAACGCTTGTGGGTACGAATCTCGAACTGCTCACGAGACTTTTTGTCACCGTGAGGAGAGCGAAGCACGCAGTACTTGTTGATTTTGGTTGGAAGCGGAATTGGGCCAACAACACGTGCACCCGTGCGCTTGCAGGTCTCGACGATTTCGCTGGTCGACTGATCGAGCAGCTTGTGGTCGTAGGCCTTGAGCCGGATGCGAATTTTGGGAGCATTCATAGTCTTAAGATTTCCTGGTACTCAGAATTATTCGGTGATCGAGGTAACGACGCCAGCGCCGACTGTGCGGCCACCCTCGCGGATGGCGAAGCGAAGGCCTTCTTCGCAAGCGATTGGAGCGATGAGCTCTACGTCCATGTTCACGTTGTCGCCAGGCATCACCATCTCCGTTCCCTCTGGAAGGCTGGCAACACCCGTAACGTCGGTCGTACGGAAGTAGAACTGGGGACGGTAGCCGTTGAAGAAAGGGGTGTGGCGTCCGCCCTCTTCCTTCTTGAGGATGTACACCTCGGCCTTGAACTTCGTGTGGGGCTGGATGCTGCCAGGGTGAGCCAGAACCATCCCGCGCTGAATCTCTTCGCGCTTGATGCCACGCAGAAGGCAACCGGCGTTGTCGCCTGCTTGGCCCTCGTCGAGCAGCTTGCGGAACATCTCGATACCCGTCACCGTAGTCTTGCGAGTCTCCACAATCCCGACAATCTCGATCTCTTCGCCAACCTTGATGATGCCACGCTCGATCTTGCCCGTAACAACCGTGCCGCGACCGGTGATCGTGAACACGTCCTCAACTGGCATGAGGAATGGCTTCGCCGTGTCGCGCTCAGGCTCGGGAATGAAGGTGTCGCAGGCTTCCATCAGGCGCCCAATGGACTGGGTTCCAGCCTCCGTATCTTCGCCGGCAAGAGCGGCAAGAGCGGAACCTTGGATGATGGGAGTGTCGTCTCCAGGGAACTCGTAAGCGTTCAGAAGCTCGCGAAGCTCCATGTCCACAAGCTCGAGAAGCTCCTCGTCGCCTTTGTCGATGAGGTCGACTTTGTTCATGTAGATGACAAGAGCCGGAACGTTGACCTGGCGGGCAAGAAGAACGTGCTCGCGGGTCTGAGGCATTGCGCCGTCAGGAGCGGAAACCACAAGAATCCCGCCGTCCATCTGCGCTGCACCCGTAATCATGTTCTTGATGTAATCGGCGTGACCGGGGCAGTCCACGTGAGCGTAGTGGCGCTTCTCTGACTCGTACTCCACGTGAGCGGTAGAAATCGTGATGCCACGAGCTTTCTCCTCGGGAGCCTTATCGATCGAATCGAAAGCCATGACTTCTGCAAGACCTTTCGATGCCTGAGTCTTGGTGATGGCAGCAGTAAGAGTCGTTTTGCCGTGATCCACGTGGCCGATTGTGCCGATGTTCACGTGGGGCTTGTTGCGGTTGAATTTTTCTTTTGCCAT